>CAYZPA010000059.1:0-9255 GCA_964479855.1 uncultured Pirellulaceae bacterium | reverse complement strand
CGAAGCGAAGTTTCTTGACGAAGCGAAGTTTCGTGAACCATTCAATGTTGTTTCGCGAAGCCATTCGCAGGTTACGAGCTTTGCGTCAAGTCAATTAAGCTTCGGATCCAGATTGCGAACGCGATTCAAGTGTGGCTTGAGCACATCATGCCCGACGTGTTCGCATACTTTCCGCCATAACGTTTCCTGTTCGCCAAAAATGTGATCCGCTTTGGCATCAAGTATGAGCCAGCCACCGTTTTCGATTTCAGCATCCAGTTGACCCGCTCCCCAACCGGAATAGCCGCTGAAGATTCTGAACTCGAAATTGGATTGCATGACGATCGAATGGAGCGATTCACGGTGCATCGAAAGGTGAACTTGCGGAATGATTTCTCTTTCGGAAGCATCTGGTTTTTGATGCAGCGCCAACAAAGGACCGTCGACGGGGCCACCACAATTGACCGCCAGCTCACAATCGCATTCGGCGTCAGAGATTTCGTCCCAAACCGCGGACACCGAAGTCGGAAGCGGTTGATTAAGGATGACTCCGGAAGCTCCTTGCGAAGCGTGCTGGATGAGGAAGACGACGCTTTTGCCAAAATTCAAATCGACCATGTCCGGGGTCGCGATAAGCAATTTACCAGTAAGGCTATCCATGATGTTCCCGCTACTGTGTTCTTCCTGCTATTGCTTTGTTGAGATTGCATTCCTGCCGCTGCATTCCTGCCTCTTGATGCGTACCCAAAATGCGTCCATTTGCTGGAGCAGAACCAATTGACCTGAAACTGCCTGCAATCAATCGTGTGAAACAAAATTGGCTGCCGTGTTCGGAGTCCCTCAGCGGGAAACGTTCACAGTTTGGAATGCTCCGGACATTGTAATTCAACCGATCGGAGATATTAGCCGGAATTATTCACGACGACAGGCGTCTGGTTTTTCCTTTGAAGCGATTCTTCGGACGCGAAGCCAAGTTTTGCAAATTCGTCAATTTCACGTCGTGGATGGCCTGCCGAAACCACAAACTTGGAGCGATATCGCAATGAAACAAGCTTTATCCAGTTCGACGCCCACGCATCGTAAATAATCCTGGATCAGAAACGATTTCAGACGAACTGGCGTGTCAAACCATGCTTTTTTCAAATTCGGTTTGCTTATCGTGAAGCTTCGTTCGAATCGAGCCGATTACCGTTTGACCGGATTGGGATTTCAGCTAAAATCTGCGATTCGGAAAACTTGGCGAGAGTCAGTTTTGTGGAAAACTGGCCGAATGCCTGTTTTATGAAAAACTGGGCCAACGTCCGTTCTGTCGACGCAAATTCCTTACACATTTTCACTGTCATGGCCGTCAGGTCATTTAAAGCGATGAAATCTGATATCCATCCCGATTACCGTCCGGTTGTTTTCAAAGACAAGAATGCTGATTTCGCAGTTCTGACCGGTTCAACGATCCGCACCAAAGAAACGATTCAGTGGGAAGACGGCAACGAGTATCCTGTCTACTACGTGGATATTTCATCCGAATCGCATCCGTTCTACACCGGCAAGCAGCAGTTCGTCGACACGCTGGGTCGCGTTGAAAAGTTCAAGCAGAAATTTGCTGGAAAGTACGGCCAGAAAAAAGACAAAAAGAAATAGCTCGGTCGGGCCGATTTGGCCCCGCCTGCACGAAAAAATTAAGAAAGCCATGTTGCCGACCTGCAACATGGCTTTTTTCGTAGCTCTTCTTAATTTGCATTCAATTCATTCTAAAATCATTGGTTCCCGGCCGCATCGAATAAGGCTTTCGCGATGTTCGACTCTCATGAATCGCAAATCGCAAATCGCAAAACAACGCATTCTCGATGATGCAATTTCTTTTCGCAGAACTATTCGGCCGGCGAAGAGATCGCCTTAATGGACTCTTCCGCTGCTTTCGCGATCAGGAAATCGCTGCTCTTTGTTAGAGCGTTCAATTTCGGAAGTGCCGCCGCCGCCGCAGGCCCAATGTTTCCCAAAGCAAGGATCGTCGTTTCCACGATTCCCTCTTCGCTTTTCGACAAAAGAGGAATGAGTGCTTCCACAGCGTCTGCTCCGCCCTGCCCCATCGCTCCGATGCATTCAATCGCAGTCGTCTGATAGGAAAGGTTGGCAACGATATTCAGCAGCGGTTTTAAGGCCGCCGTTTCATCGCCAGTGATCTTGTAGTATGCCAACGCGGCTTCCGGAATCGTTCGTTGCCGAGCATCCGACATCAGGGCAGCAATGGTGTCGGCGTGTTCCGAAGCGTCGGGGCCGAGCATTCCAATCGCTCCCAAAAGTCTCGCCCGTTCAATCTGTGATGGAGCGTTCAATCGATCCACCAACAGTTTCGGAATGTCATAGCCGTCCACGGGACCGATGGCTGCGATCGCATAAGCCGCCCTGGAACGCGTTGAAGGGTTACCTTCATTAAAAAGTTGAATCAAATCATCCAATGCAGGACGGGCCCCGCGTCCCATGTTCTTCAAAACACGGCAAGCGTTGCACTGCATGTTGAAATCGTCACTTTTAAGATACTCTTGCACTTCGTCGACCACTTTGACGGTCAGTTCCGGGCTCAGTTTTTGCAATGCGTACAATGCGTTGTAATCTTCGCCTTGGGTTGAATTTCTCATGACCGAAACGACATCATCAAAAAGCTCATCCGCTTCGGTGCCCAAGGCATGAACTCCAGCACAAGCCAACGAAACGGTTTGCGGATCTTTTGTAGCGAACATCTCCCTGAGCACAGGTTTGGCTTCATCTTTCAAATCCAGAATCGTCAGCGAAGCAATTGAATGATACGAAAGGCTGTTGCTGCCAATGACGCTGCAAAGTGCCTTGATCCGCTCATTCATTTCGTCCTTTCCTTTGGTCAGCGTGATGAGCGCCGCCATCGAATCCGGCCCCTCAGGTTGCGACAGGATTTTGCCTAGCTCGGCAACGCTTACCTCGCTGGCGTTTTGATCTCCGATTTGAAGAGCCATCGCTGATGAAGAAAAATGGACTCCGCAATAAAGTCCAAAAATTACCAATGCGGCGACGAAGATGCCCAAAGCGTATGAGGTAAAATGACCCATGAAGTTGCTTCCTGAAAACGAGGCTGACAAATGCTTCAGCGGTGTTCTGCAATCCGCCTGACGCACTCATAATGTATACTCTGTCCGGCCCGCAGTCGAAACCTCGGTAATCGTTTTGAGGTAAAGGTTGCAGGGCGGCCCGGAAGAAATCGACCTCGAAGCATTTTTCTGCGTTGATTTCCCCGGACAATCGCTTGGTCATTTTTAAGTTTCACTTTTCGGCATCATTCAAAAGATGTTATCCGCTCACAAAAACAAGCTAAAAATTATCGTTGGCGTGATCGCCTGGTTGGCCGTTTGTATCTTTGCATTTGCATATGGTAGATCAGGAACCAGCGGCGATTCGTTGCTGCCCAGATTGGCGGGCTACTTTGGAAAGCAGCCGAAAACGGTTGAGCTTTACAGCAACGAAAATCACGAACTGGGTTTTGGTGATCCCGTTTTTCTGGTCGAAGGTGATGATGTAATTCGAGTCGGAAGCGTTGCCTTTATTGATTTTGGAAAAGGGTTTGAAGACTACAAAGTCGGCGATACAAAGATTGCCGATGTGAAGCTGTTCGGTCGCTGCCCGCCACTTGAAGACGGTGACTACATGATGGTTCATGCGACGGATCTCTCGATGGATTGGGTGGTACGCACGATGCTGCCTCCGGAATCGCGAGCTCGAATCAGTAAGATGATTGTCGACGCGTGGCAGGCGAATGAAAAAGACTTGGTGGCTCTTTTCAAACCTTTGATCGAAGAGTCTTTGACGGAAGCGGGTGAGATCATTCGTGAAGAATTGCAAGTTGCGATAGCCAATCACAAGCCAGAGATCGAATCCATTTCTGCAAGGTTCAAGGATCAGCTTGTTCAGAAAGAAATCATTCCGTTGGTCAAATCAGAAATTTGGCCAATCGTTCAGGAGGAAGCTCAGCCGCTGGCGGAAAAAATTGGTCGCGAAGTTTGGCGGGAAGTATCCGTTTGGCGATTTGGTTGGAGATACCTGTACGATCGATCGCCACTTCCAGACAAACAGCTGACTGAAAAAGAGTTCAATCGGTTTGTTGAAAATAAAGCAGTTCCAATTCTTGAAAATCATGTCGATGATTTTGTCGATGTTCAGGAACAAATCCTTTCACGCGTGTCCAACAACTCGGTTGTCAAAGAGACCGTTTCGAAATCGGTTCAAAAGGTGGCTTCTGACCCTGAATTTCGTGAATTGGTGGCCACTTTGATCCGTGAAGTCCTGGTTGACAATCAGCGACTTAGAGATGCAATCGAAGCCAAATGGAGAACTCCTAAAGCTCGCTTCGCGTTGTCGAAAGCGAACATGAAACTGGACCCGACCATCATTGAAATCGGTCGCAGCATGTTTGGCTCAACCGAAACCGCCATCACCCCCGAGTTCGCTCGCGTGCTGCGAAACCGAATTTTGCACAAGGACGAACGCTGGTTGACGTTGCACACCAAGTCGGCTGGAAGCCGTGACGAGGAACTCGCGAGTATTATCCTGTCAGAGAAAAATGTTTCATTGCGCGGAAAAGACGGCATCCGTCGATTGCCAATGATTGAAGCCTTGGACGATTCCGAGTACCCCGTTCCGGCTGCACCGCCTGTTGATTTTCAACCGGAACTCGGCAAGGCAAGTAAACCGAAATAATTCACGACAACAGGCGTCTGGATTGTCCTTTGAAGCGATTCTCCGGACGCGGAGAAAAGTTATGCATATTCGTCCATTTCACATCGTGGGTGACCTGTCGAAACCACAAACTTGGAGCAATATCCAAATGAAACAAGCTTTCTACAGGTCGACGCCCACGCATCGTGAATAATCCGGGGTAAAAAGTAGCCTGCCCGTAACATCATCTGTCTCACCTTTTTCCTGTTCGTCTTTGAATTTTTCTCATGCCTGACTCTCGCCCACCTCAGGATGCCGGTGCCAAAATCGAGATTAAGAATCTCTCTGTCATTGCCGGTAAACGAGTGTTATTGAAGGACGCGAACGCCGTTTTCGCACCGAATGAAATTACTTTGATTGTTGGGCCGAGCGGGGTTGGTAAGTCGATATTGATGCGGCTGGTTGCAGGTTTGACGAACGATTTTGGAAATGCGATCCAGTATCACGGTGACGTGACGATCAATGGAGCCAGAGCAAAAAGCGGAGCAGCGGGAGTCGTTTTTCAGTCGTTCGCTTTATTTGATGAGTTGACGCCGATCGAGAACCTGAAATTTGCTCGAGCCAATGGTGGTACTCAGGCGAGCGAAGTTTCTCCCGCAGAAATGTTGGCGAATCTCAATGTTCCGACCAAGGTGCCAACTTCGAGGCTCAGTGGTGGTCAGCGGCAACGTTTGGCGATCGCCAGAACCCTCGCGTACAACCCGCCCGCGATTTTGTACGACGAACCGACTTCCGGATTGGATCCTTTGACGGGCAAACAGGTCGCTGAACTGATTCGTCAGACACATGATGAACACGGGAAGACTTCGGTCATCGTCACTCATGACTACCATTCGTTGATGCCGATCGCCGACAGGATTTATTTGCTGGATCCAACACAAAAACAGCTTGTCGAAGTCGATCGACAAGAGTGGTCGACCCTGTCGGAAAAGCTCAAGCCGATGGCGTCCAAGGTACGCGTCGAAGAAGAAGTGACGGAGTCCAAGTTTGTCGAATTGATTAAGTCGAAAACGTTGAAGTTCTTCGAAACGACGACCAATGCTTTTATTGCAACGGTGATTGGTGTTTTCAGTTTGTTGCCAGTTTGGAAATCGCCGGCCTGGGGGCTGCGTTCGCTGATTCACTTTTTGCGGATGGTCACGGGGCCGACGGCGATTCTTTATCTGATGGCAAGCGGATTCATTTCTGGTTTCGTAACGACGTATTTCACGTTCAAATTTTTGCCGTTCACAGACTACACGAAACCTCTGTTGATGGAGGATCTGTTGACGGCCCTTGGTTTCGCGACCTATCGCATCTTTGTTCCGGTGCTTTCATGTGTTCTGATCGCGGCTCGTTGCGGAGCCGCTGTTACGTCAGATGTTGGCGGACGGCAATATGGGAATCAGGTTGATGCGCTGCGAACATTCGGAGCGAAACCCAAGTTCTTTTTGTTGAATCCAATACTGTGGTCGTTTCTGATCGGAACACCGGTTCTGACTTTCGCGGCCTACTACGTGGCCCGGTTTACGAGCCTCGGTACCTTTCTGTTGACCCATCCTGACCACGGTCCTGAGTATTGGCATCAGTACTCGATGCGTGGGCTGGAGGTCTACGGCCAGTTCTTTTACAAGGGATTCAATTGGCTGATTGCGAAACTGTTGGTCAGCGGTTTTGGCACAGCGGTGATCGCTTATTTCAACGGTGTTTCTCCAAAGTATTCTTCCACCGACGTCAGCCGCAGCGTGACCTCCACGATCTTATGGGCGACTCTTTACGTTTTGGTAGTTCACTTCGTTTTCTCACTGTTCGAATTCGAAAACGTTGTACCAGGCGGTGCTTAGCGTGAAAGTTGCAGTCTTCAATTAACCTTGGCGGATTGGCGATGACATGCAGTCGATCCGCATCCTTACGCCTTTGTGGTCAGTGCCTTTCTCGCGGAACTTCCCGAGCTTGGCACGCTCAATCGGGCACAGATTGCAAAACTTGTCGGCGTCGCGCCGATGAACCGCGACTCGGGAAAACAGGAAGGGAAACGCTTCACCGGATCAGGGCGTCACTTGGTGCGGAAAGCCTTGTACATGGCGGCACTGACTGCAGCTCGATGCAATCCGCGAATTCGAGCGATCTACCTGCGATTGCTGGCAGCCAACAAGCCGAAGAAGCTGGCTTTGGTCGCAGCCATGCGAAAGCTATTGACGATTCTCAACACCCTCGTCAAACGCGATGAGCTATGGATGGAGCCAATCTGAGAGACATGCAAAAGTAAACGGACCCTGAATGTGAATTCAAAGTCCGTCATCGATAGGCCATTGACGCACCGTCGATCTGGTTATCCCTTGAACCGTTGTGCTTCCACAGAGCGATTCTCCGTTTCGCCAGACTCATCGAATTAAACAGGCCAAAGACAAACAATCAATGATCATTGAACACTTGAGCTATGCCTGAAAAAACTTCGGGGGTCTGGGGGCAGAGCCACCAAGTAGCAAGAAGAGAGAAACTACGAAGAAACAAAAAACTACGTTTTGCATTTGACCAACACAAACACCGTCGCTCAATTGTTATCCGGGTCGTTTGAATGTTCGAGTTAGCGTCAAACATGAACAGATTGTGGAAATTGCGACTGAAGCCATGCAAGTATAGTAGAGCAATCGCATTTTAAAGTAAGCGATGCCGAATGACGCTGTCAGATTCTTTAAATTGTGGGCATTGGTCGGAGAATGGTCAGTGGCGTACGTCACGGATGCAGAGCCTTGAGAAGCGGCTAAGTTGAGCAGGTTGTCGGCTTGAACTCCGATTGCTATCAAGAGTAGGAATGAAGCAAGGCCGAAAATTACCGCATTCACCACAGCAGTTCTCATGTCGCACTTTCCAAGAATGAAGCTGAAGCGGGATAACGAATTGCGATCTATCCGTGTGCCACGAGGACACGTTCGCGATTTGGGTTTTGGTTAGGCACACGGATAGATCGTGCGTTGAACTTTGTCGCTCGAAGCGACCCGATGAAGCTCCATCGTAATCGATTTCAGATGCGGCTGCCAAGCTTTCGTGGCAACCTGAAGGCCGGATGTTTCGTCAGTGAAGTTGATGCCAGCCATGCGATGCCTTGAAGCCATCAACCTCGACCAGCTCGGCTTTTCGGTCATGCTATGCGGAATCAATGAACAGCCGCAGACTTTCAAGGGTCCTTCAGTCGAAGCACCGCAGTCTTTGCGATGAAACCCCACTGACTCGATAGAAGTCTTTGAAGCGTTAAGCGGCAAAGAGTCTTCATGCTGCGCGGTGGTCAAAATCAAAACACAAAACGGCAGCAAGTGGAATGAGGTGGCCCATGCTTCATGGGCGCGCCAACCCTTAGTGACTGAGGCCAGCTTCGAAGCTGGTTGGTGACAAATATTCTATTCCTGAATGTCGTCTCAGGACGTTGTAGTAGTTGATGTATTCTTTGATTTCCTTGCAGGGGGTAATAAGGGGAGGGGGTAATAAAGGGTCAGGTCGAACTGTTCCCGTTTTGTTCCGCTGTAAACTGGACCTGTCCCCGTTTTGTCCCCTCCCGTTTTGTCCCCTTCATTGGGCAATACCAGAGTTAGAGTGACTGGGCATTGTCACTATGCGATCAATTGTTGCAAAGGATTCTTCTATGGACAGAAGCGAACAGACTGCTTATCCTGTACCATGAACCTATTTTACCATGACCGATTCGCGAACCCCTACAACCCATTTAACTTTCCTTGGTGGGCAGGAGGTTACGTATTGGATCCTGAGTATGACGGCCAGGCATACGATATTTTTGGGAAGTTGAGCTTCAACGTAAACAGGTGTGTGGACCGATGAAACGATTGGTTTTAATGGCAGTCATTCTTGTCGGTGTTGCGTGGCTCTTGGTTTTCACTTTTGACGGCACGCGACTTCCTAACGGGTACCGTGTAGTCGAGGCGAATTCGCTTGATCGATTCATTATCGACTCGCGACACAATGTTGTCGCGGGACCTCATTTAGTCGATTGGCATTCAGAAGGCACTGTTGTTTTTGGCAACCTGCTTGGCGGCCGACGGTTTTCGCTAGATACAAAAAGTGGAACAGTCAACTATTCCGATGGACTAGTAACAAAAGATGGAAACAGCGGATTCGTTGAGCTAGCTCCAAATGGATATAAAATTTTTTCTCACGGTAGCTCGTTTTCCCTTCTTGATAAGACCGGAATGGTCGTCGGCCCCATTGGAATTATGGATTATGAAATAGATGGCGAAACCATCGCTGGCACGAATTTAGAGGGTGGAAAATTTTCTTTTGACACCAGTTCCGGCATTTGTGAAAACGACAGCTATTTTTCAACAGACGAAATCCGCATGAGAGCACCAAACTTTTGACAAGAATTGGCAAGCACTTCATGTTGGAGCTCTTTCGAAAAGGTGCAAAGCACGTCAAATCACGAAATAAAGCGAAATAAAGGGGACGCCCACAATAGTGTTCGGCACGACGCCTGCTTGCTGGTCGGCACGATTGGCTTGGCTGATATTTAGCAAACGAGGGAGGCCGCGTTACAGAATCCCTGCG
>CAYZPA010000058.1:0-32366 GCA_964479855.1 uncultured Pirellulaceae bacterium | reverse complement strand
GCTTCGAGCGACAAAGTTCAACGCACGACCTATCCGTGCGGCGACCAAAACCAAATTGCGGATGCGTCCTCGTGGAATACGGCTAGATCGCAATTCGTTATCCAGTTTATGAACAAAGTGCCTGCAAAAAAGGAATGGAATATCGCCAGAAATGGTGTCGACCTCGATATCAATCATGCTTACCGCATGTTCAATGGCAAAACACACCAGCAGGCCGTAGAGATGTTCGTACAGGCAACAATGTTGCATCAAGAAGACTTAATGTGGATGCCGCTTGCTTGTTTCAGCTATTACGTGCACGCGTACATTGAGTACTTACGTTCGGATGCGGCGATTGATGATTCCGGTGGTGCGAGCTGCTTTCTCTCGCTTGTTGGATTTCGTCTCAGTGAACTCGACGATCTCGATGAAACGTCACGGAATTCAATATTTGCCACAGTCGATTTCATAGGCTCAAACCAAGACAGGTTTGATGCTGATCACGATATTTATGGTTCATTTCGATCAAAAGCTGACGCTCTACTCGCAACGCGAAAAACAAACGCTTGATAAAAGATGAGTGTTTGATGCGCGGGTGCGGCTGAGGTGCAGCCGCGAAGCGATGATCTTGACGATGGGATGTTCGCACTCGCGCTACCGCGTTGGGTTGCTAAAAGCTTCAAAAGAGCCGTTCAAAACAGAGCAGTGCGAAAATCGAACCACGACAGGGTCGTGCTGGATCGCTAACTTTTGATGTCCCTCACTTATTTCGCAACTGTTGCGAAGCAACAAGGAATATGGACAATCAAAAAGTGGTTATTGTTTTTGGGGATCCTACTTTTTGAATCGGGCTTCGAGCCGCCGCTTCAAAGATTCTACGACTTCAGGAAACTTATCCGCCACGTTGACGGTTTCTTTTTCGTTCGAAGCATGATCGTAGAGTTCGACATATCCGTCGCCATGAAGAATTAAACGATGCGATTCGGTGCGGACAGTCTTTCGATTGCCGCGATAAGCATACGCCGCTCGATTCGGACTTGCACGGTTGTGGTTCACGATCCCTTTGAGCGAAACACCTTTCGCGAATTCAGGCTTCGGTAGGCCGGCCAAATCGCATAGCGTCGGAAAGACATCAATCGTTTCGACGATCGAATCGCTCGGCTCACCCGGCTTCCCGATCCCACGGTGTTGAATGATCAACGGCGAACGTAAAGATTCCTCGAACAACGCGTGCTTGCCCCAGATCGCATGTTCGCCCAAATGCCAACCATGGTCTCCCCACAGAACAACAATCGTATCGTCCCGAACCCCCAACCGATCGACGTGATCCAGGACTCGTCCAACTTGAGCGTCTGCATAGCTGACGCAAGCTGCATAGTGACGGCGAACTTCTAACGCGAACTCCCGATCAACATTGGGATCTTTCCCCCAGCGGTTGTAGCGATTGAATTCTCCGCTGGCGTGCCAGGTTGTTTTTCCGGCTGGCTTTTCTGAATGAGCGATCTCTGGAAATTCAACATCATCGTAAAGCTTCAAATAATTCTCAGGCGCGCCAAACGGAAGATGGGGCCGAATGAACCCGACAGCCAGAAAAAATGGTTTTGCGTTTTTGGAAAGTTGATCGAGCTCTGAGATCGCGGCCCCGGCAATCAAGCCATCGGGATAGCTGGAGTCAAGTGCATCGACCGCCTGAAAGACATCCATCTTCTCCGGGTTGATTCGAATTTCACCATCGGCAAGCCCGTGCATCGCGCCTCGTGGATGTTGCCATGGTCCTGCTGGAAGGAGATGTCGATCCCATGAGTTCGGCATTTCTTTCACCGAGTCATCGTCCCAATTTTTGCCGCCGCGGCCACCCGGATGATAAGAGACCTTTCCGACAGATACCGATTCGTAGCCGTGGCTCTTGAACCATGCGGGCATGCTCGGATGCACCGATGCCTCGTTCGCGGCAAGCCTCTTCGCTCGGTTGAACAGTGCATTATTGGAACTGCCACCATACAAACCAGTTAGCAATGCGTACCGCGACGCGCCGCAGGTCGGTGATTGAACGTAGTGACGAGGAAATGGTCGTCCGGCCGATGCAAGTTTGTCAATGTTCGGAGAATGAATGTGATACTGTCCAAAGCAATTCAGTTCAGGACGGAGGTCATCAACACAGATCAGCAACACATTCGGTTGCTGGGCAAACCCTGACTGGCAACAGGATGAACAGAAGCCGATGAAAAGAAACAGGACCAGTGTTTTTGACAGCTGCACAAGAAAACTCCGTGGCAAGAAGCAACAAAACTGAAAAAACGACCAGCCCCATAAGCGGGCACCTGAAGATTGAGCTACTGTGCGAAACGCTCCAGCATTTTATCAACCACCGCCGCATCGACTCCAAATTCCTTCGCTTTGCTCAAGTCCGATCGAGCCGCATCTGGATAGCCAAGAGCACCATATTGATAGCCTCGTAAAAGCCACGCGTTACCGTCGGAGGGATTCAGTTTCAAATGAGCCGACAATGATCGAGTTTGGTTTACGAAGTCGTTCTGTCCGTAGAACAATTTGAAATTCTCTACGACCCAGCCCAACTGCAGAGAATCTAATTCGCGTGTCGCTTTGACCAACATCATCGCCGCTTCAGAATACTCGCCATTCGCAAAATGAGCTTGAGACGCAAACAGCTTCAGCTTGCCCGAACTTTCGTCCAGCGAAGTTGCCAAACCAGCAAACCGCGCCGCCTTACCGTACTCACCAGCTCGAAACGCACGTTCTGCTTTCAGCTGCGAATCGGCAGCCAATTTGGAAACTTCGATCACAGGAGCCATTCCAAGCTGATCGATCGCAGCTTGAGTTGCGGCATCGTCATTTCGATTCGGATTTGGCTGTTCGACAGCCGGTTTCAGCAAACGCTGTCGCTCATTCATTGCTCTGGCTCGTTCGAGTTCCAAACGCAAACGCATCAACTCAAGATTTTGATCGTTCGCGGCAGCCAAATTGGCGTCGATTCGTTGTTGCTGTTGTTGATCGCGAAGTCGTTGCAATTGCTGAGCCGCAACACTGCTACCGTAAACGTTCGACGAAAGCACGCCCGCGTTTCCAGCGTTCAGATACGAGCCGTAGGTCGAGTAGGCCGGATTGAGCCCGTTGACACTGTAGCCATAGGATTGTCGATAAACGGAACTCGGATAAACCGGATAGGAACCGTGAAAAACTGATGTATTGATCCCGAATCCAGAACGATACTGATACGGAACAATCGGAACGTACAGGCCTTGAAAGTGACCGAACGAATTCCGATGTCCGGTCCCAAAATAGGACCGGTTCCTGTTCACACCGCTGTAGTTGTGCCCTTTGTAGCCTACACGACTTCCGTTCCCCCGGCCGCTATTTTCCCGGTTGCCGTTTCCCCGATAACCAGATCCTCTTTGGGCTCCATGAACCTGCGAGCCGTTTCCGGGTTTGCCGAATGCCGCCGAACCGTGAGCCGGAGAACGTCCTTTCTTTGGAAAGCCGCCCTGAGCCTTCGCCGTTTCAACCTTGCCGAAACAGGCAACCGCGATCAAAAAAGCAAAAGCAATCGCCAAAGCTGAAAACGGGAGTGACGAAACCGTGTGAGTGTTTTTCATCGAAAGGACTCCTCTGTGGTGAATGCCAAACTATTTGCCGCGCTTCGGCAATGACAGACCTTATTGGTCAGACGGTGCACCATCGGTTGGTGCAAGGATCTCCAGCAATTCGACTTCAAAGATCAAAGTCTGATTGGGACCGCCGGGACCTTGCATGCCGTACGCAAGATTTGGTGGAATGACAATTTTCCATTTGCTGCCGACGGGCATCGCTTGAATCGCCGTGTTGAAACCTGGCACAAATGCGTTTGCTGCTGAATCGTAAGGCTTGGCAGGTCGCTGAGGGTTTGGCGGTGCAGTCGTCGAATCAAAAACTGTTCCGTCAAGCAGCATGCCATGATAGTTGATACGAACTCGATCCGTTTCTGAAGGAATCGGGCCCGTGCCTTCCTTGAGAATTTCATACTGGATGCCGTTGAGAGTTTTAACGCCGTCCTTTTTGGCATTTTCTGCCATGAAAGCGTCTCCTTTGGCTTTGTTTTCGTCCGCAGCCTTTTTCATGTCGGCCATCATTTTGGCCTGTTGAATTTTCTGTTGTTCCTGAACCTTCTTTTGAAAGCCCTCCATCACCATTTGGATTTCGGCCATTGGCACGCCGACCTCTTCGCCAGCGAGTGCCTTACGAGCTCCCTCGAGCACCTGTTCGTTGGACAGCGTAATTCCACGAGCTTTCAACTCAGTTGCCATGCCACGCATTGCGTTGAAACCCAAAAGGTAGCTGGCTTTTTGAATGATTTCTTCGTCGCTCATTTCAGTTGCGACAGCAGCCGGTTTGATTCCGGGAATCCCTGCTCCCTGTTGAGCGACAACGCTTGAAAAAGGCATCGTCGAAACAACCATGCACACCATCGTGAAAGAACAGAACGTTTTGAAAGACATGAATTACTCGCTTGGAAAGAACCGCGAAAAAGTCGGAGGCTGCCAAGCGGCGGCTACCAGAGTCGATCGCGCTAAAGTGTTTTTTGAATTATACGACGCCCAAGCTCTGCAGGACAGGATGCAAACTTCAATGTAGGACGCCGCACACTGAGGTTTTTCGTAATGTCGAGAAAGGAATCGTTTGCCAGATGATTTGCAGAGAATCAGCAGATAGTTAACAGAGAATGCGCTACCGTCGTTGCTTCACTTACCCAACCCGGCGTCAGAAAGCAGATAGATCGCGAACGTCGCCAGCCAATGTTCGCCTTCGTAGTGTCCGGTGAACACATAGCCAAAACCTGTTTTCGCATGTTCTTTCGCACTTTGCTGCAACAGGACAGCTCGAGGATCATCATCGGGCAACGCCGACGCAATGCCCCGCATGCACCACGCTCGTGAAAGATCCAGCCCCGCAAGGTGAACGATGTAGCCGTCTGTGACATCGCTGACTTCAACGGGTGTCAGAAGGTTTCCACCATCGCCGTTCTTTAAACCGGGCAAGAACTTATCAAGCCATTTCGAGAACTGGTCTTTATCCAGAACGCGCCGCATCAAATCAGCTTCATTGAGGCAACTGGAAAAGAAATCCTGCCCGGACGGTTCGTATCGCGTCGGATAATCCTGATCGTTTAGGTAGAAGTCGCGAGCTCGTTTTACGATCATCGAATCGAGTTTCTCGTTTTGCACCACGCGAGCGTAATCCAAAATAAACGCCAAACCAAAACCGCTGTCCGGATGGATGCCGGTTCGAACGGGATAAGAAAGCTTTGGCAGATAGTCAATCGTCCGCTTAACCAACAACTGCTCCAACGGACGAAGATGCTCCCGCCACTGCTTGCCCTGTGAGTCGTCCCAAGTGTGCAGCTCAGACACCAATCGCAAATACCACGCCCAACCATAAGTTCGTTCAAACGACTTGTGATGGTCTTTTTCGAAATAAGCCAGCTCCTGCAGCAGGTTCTCCTTGGTCAGATTCGTCGCCAACGCGGTGCGAATATCGTTCGCGAGTTCATGTTCCGGATACTGCTTCAACAGACGCACCAACGACCAGTGCATGTGAACGCTGCTGTGCCAGTCAAAACAGCCAAAGAACGCCGGATGCAGTTCTCGCGGAGACATTACTTCAGTTGCATCATTGAGCACATCGTTTGGCTTGTTGGGATACTCGGATGCGATTCCTTTCAAAGCCAGTTGAGCGAATTGAGCGACCTGTTCGTCGTTGAGCCGTTCACCAATTTGAGGCAACTTAAAATCCACTTTGGTCGACTCCGCATCCTGAGCCTGCGATGGCGAGCAAGCAAATCCGATGAAAAATAGAGCTACAATGAAGGCAAGGTTGAGCACCAACGCAGTAGACTGTCGAAACATCTTTGACCTCAGTAAAACCAGAAAGCCGTCAGCTTACAATTGACTCAGGCCCGCGGAAAGCAGTTTGAAACCCGATGGACTGGAAATGTCCTTCGCCCACAACGAAGCGCAAAGGAAGCACAACAAAGTTCGGCTCAACTTTCATCCCGCCAGAAAGAGTCCCACAAACGCCCGGATCAATTCTCCGAAGCACGTTCAAGCTGGTGAATTTGACTTCGAACGCCTTCCAAATCCGGATTGATACTGATCGCAAGCTTGAATCCGGAAAGTGCGCCACTAAGGTCGTCCAGCTGCAAGCAGCAATGAGCCATTCCAATGGCGGCCGGGAAATGGAACCGATTTCGATTCAGAGTCTCGCAACAATCTTCGATCGCGGACACGAAATCGCCCTCGGCACAATAAGCGATCGCTCGCTGATTCCATGCTTCGGCAAGTGATTCGTCTTCCCACAACAAACGATTCGCCAGCTCGATCGCCGCCTGAGTTTGGTCGCGAGAAACCAGCTGATACAGCTTTCGCACGCTCTGCTGATGACGAGGCTCGCCTTGACGCGGCCAGATGCCGCGAATTCCGTGATCGGCCAGCATCCGGACGGCGCGATCCGAATCGTTCAGTGCCGTTCCCATGATTTCGTTATGAGAAAAATCGCCCAAGAAACCAAGCGTCATGATCGCAGCCCGACGGCTGTTCGTCTGGCCATATTTTGCCAATCGACAGATCGAACCGAGCGTATACGATTCGCAAACGGCACGGATAAAATCCGCGGATGACTCGTGTTCGAGGTATTGCTGGTAAAGTGTATCCAGCAGCGGGTATCGGAGTAGCTCGTCCGACATGTGGATTCTTGACCTCGAAAATATGGCCGTGGCTGGCAGTGAAATGGAAAGTTACTTCGAATCCGAAAAGTGAATATCACTGGCCGTCATCTGATCGACCGAGTTTAATTGGGGCTCGGGGCGGTAACAATGAGGAACTGGCAATGTGCAAACGGATCGAGCTCATTTTTGGCCAAGTTTAAGCTCCAAATTTCAAGCCTTAACGAATATGAGATCTGGGAAGGCAGAACACCATGACGAAGCTAGCGACTGGACGTTCAAACGGAGTGCGATTTATCGCATTGGCGCAAAAAGCGATGCTTCTCATTTGTGTCTTCGCTTCCGTTTGTAGCGACAATGCCGTAACTGAGGCGCAAATCGTCTCTGGATCGAAAACGGATTGGTTGCAGGGTAAGAATCGCCAGCGAAATTCGCTAACGGGCATTTCTGCGTCATGGGACGAATCACCGTTGCGAGCCCAAATTCGCCAGTTCGCAGCCCAACGGCGGATGGCTGTGCTTTTGGATCGGAGAATCGATCCATCGCCGACGCAGACTTACAGTTTCGCCGACAAAACGGCCGAGCAAATTTTCTGGGCTGTGGCGGAGCAAAACGATTTGGGGATCACCAAAATCGATGATCTTCTTTATGTCGGGCCCAGCGAAACCACAGACCGGCTGAAGCATGTCTTGGCCCAGCAAAAGAAGAAGCTCTCGAAAATCGACAAGACTGGCCGAAAACGATGGCTCAAGAAAATTGAAATCCGCTGGAAAGATGCCACAACCACCGACGACATCGAAACATGGCTTCAACAAAAAGGCATCGTGATCGATGGCTCGTTGCCGCACGATGTCATGGCCGCAGCCGACCTGCCGCCTTTACCGCTGATCGACATTATGGGAATCATTTTGGCTGGCTTCGATCTGACGTGCTCAATATCCAGCGATGGATCCACGATTCAGCTTCAGGAATTTCCGCCATTGAAAACGGCTTCCATTCGCCATCGCGTCGAAAAAGGTTCCACCATCACATCGACACGAATCAAAAAAGAGTTTCCCAATTTGAAAGTGAGCGGCAGAACGGCGAACCTGTCGATCAAGGGACCGGTGGAGGATCTTGCCGGCTTTGAAAGATGGATGGTGATGCAGCAAAAGCCAAACATCGATTCAAGCTCTCCGCGCCCCTTTTCGCTGAAGGTGGTTGCAACCCGAGGAGACGTTTTGGCGACGATCGCCAGTCAGACGGGCCGCAAATTGGAATTTGATCCGAATTGCCAGGACATCCTAAAGGAGCGTATCAAACTTGACCTGAAAGGCGTGTTCCTTGACGAACTTATTCAAGCCTGCCTCGAAGGCTCTGAACTTCAATACAATTTGGAAACTTCTGCGTTGAAGATCTTTCTTCCATAGGTGAACGACGACTTCCATTGTGAACCTGCGCTTTTACGTTGGCTCGTCCTTTTCTTTTCAATGTCCACAGGGCATTAAAATTGAATCGCCCAGTAGCGTCACCTTCATCACGTTTCTTAAAATTCGCTACAATCTTTTTTTGAATCTGAACGCGTCTCTCGGAAAATTCAGGAACCAACATGGACTTCATTGTCCCCTTGATAGCGCTCGCCTCGATGGAAATCGTGCTGGGCATCGACAATCTTGTCTTCATCACCATCGTGACCAGTCGGCTCGAAAGTTCCAGTCAACCACTGGCTCGAAAACTTGGGCTCGCCGTCGCGTTGGTGACACGGCTTTTGCTGCTAGGCCTGTTGTACTTTTTGGTGAACGGCGAAATCGCGAAGACGTCCATTTTCTCCTTGACGGATATTGGAGTCCCAAACGCGATCGTCGAATCGATCACTCGACCCGATATCAGCGAAGAAATCATCGAGAAACTTGACGAATCCACGGTCGAAAAACTTCATCAAAAGCACTTCGATGAAGCCAACGGAGTCTCTCTAAAGGACCTGCTGCTGTTTTTGGGCGGACTGTTTCTGGTCGGAAAAAGCGTTTACGAAATCCACGACGAAATCGGACCTGGCAGTGAACACGCCACCAAGCCGCAAGCCAACTTTACCAGTGCGATTGTTCAGATCGCGATCATGGATTTGGTTTTCTCACTGGACTCGATTTTCACGGCCGTCGGCATGGCAGACAATCTTTGGGTGATGGTGGCTGCGATCGTGATTGCCGTGGTTGTGATGCTGGTGTTCGCGGAACCGGTGAGCCGATTTGTGAGCGCCCATCCGACCATCAAAATGTTGGCTTTGAGTTTCATGATTCTGATCGGAGTGATGCTGATCGCCGAAGGTGTCGGGGCTCATATCGACAAAGGATACGTTTACTTTGCCATGTTTTTTGCACTGCTGGTTGAGCTTCTGAACATTGGGCTGCGAAAAAAGGAAACGTCCGATAGCCACGCTCCTGCAACCGGTTAACATTTCCGGTATACCGAACCTCTGTTTGGTGTAGCGAATTCCCTGTTTGGTATCCTGAGCGGCATGAAAGCGACCGAATTCAGTGACATTGTGATCATCGACGAATCGGAGCCTTGCCCTTATTTGAAAGGGCAAACGGCAAGGATGCCGCTGTGCATGCCGCTCGCCAAAATCACACCCGGTGACGCTGACGTCAGGTTGGCCAACGGATACCGCCGCACCGGTGAGTTCCTTTACCAGACGAATTGTCCCAACTGCAACGCGTGCGAATCGATTCGAGTCGATTGCGACGCTTTCTCTTTCAGTAAGAATGCCCGTCGCGTCCTTCGGCGAGGCGACAGAAAGTTCACTCAATCGATCGGCGATCTACGAGCCGACACCGAACGGGTGGCGTTGTTCAACAAGCATCGACGAACCCGCGGACTGGCCAAACGCGACACCGACATCGATCTGGAAGAATACGTCTGGGGTTTTGTTCGAAGCTGTCTGGATTCGTTCGAAATCTGTTATCGCATGGACGGTCGGCTTGTTGCGATCGCGATCTGTGACGTCGCCAGAAATAGCCTTTCTGCGGTCTACACTTATTACGATCCAGAAATTGAAAAAGACAGTGTCGGAACGTACTCAATCCTGAAACAGATCCAGTTGTGCAACGCTCGAAAACTCAAACATCTTTACCTTGGCTTTTACGTCGAGAAGTCTCCGCATATGCTCTACAAATCTCGATTCTGCCCTCACGAGCGACTTATCGATGGGGAATGGGTTCGTTTCGAAACTGACAAAACAACATGACTCAGACCATTTGCGACTTCACCGTTTTTCAACCGATCGGAAAAATCTCATGTTCCAAAAACACAAACTCAGTCGTCGAAACGAATGGAAATTCGTGCTCGCAGCCTCGCTGATGATCGCTGGATCGATTTCATTGCTGCTGAACCAGACGGTTGCCGCAGCTATTCAAGATGGAGACGAAAAATTGACCAACAACGTTTTACTGGATCCATGGACTGGCCCTTTCGGAGGTGTGCCGCCTTGGAAATCTGTCAACACGGACGACTTCATCCCAGCTTTCAAAAAAGCGATCGAACTGAACAAAGAGGAAATCAACAAGATCGCCTCCCAGTCAGAACCTGCGACTTTTGAGAACACCGTCGTCGCGATGGAAAAAACGGGCGATGCACTGGAACGGCTTTCGACCATTTTTGGAGTCCACACTTCGAATCTGAACGTCGGTCCGATACAGGACATTGAAACCGTCGTTGCTCCTATGCTGTCGCAGCACGCTGACTGGATCACTCAAAACAAGGAACTCTTTCAGCGTTACGAAGCCGTCTACAACAGCGAAGAAATGAAAACGCTCAACGTCGCTCAACGGCGACTGGTCGATGATCAATACAAATCCTTCGTTCGTCAGGGCGCAAAGCTTTCTGACGACGACAAGGCAAAACTTTCAAAGATCAATACAGAACTCGCCAGTTTGTTCACCCGTTTCAGCCAAAACGTGCTCGGTGACGAAGGAACTCCTTTCACCGCGGTCGAAGAATCCCAATTGGCGGGACTTCCTGATTCCGTTATCGACGGCATGAGGGCCAACGCGAAGGCTCGTGAAACCGATGCGACTTACGTGGTCAACAACACGCGTTCGTCAATGGACCCGGTTTTGACTTATGCGGATGACCGGTCATTGCGCGAAGCCGTCTGGAAAACCTACTACAACCGCGGTGACAACGGGGATGATCGCGACAACAACGAAATCATCACGGCGATCCTGAAACTTCGTGCCGAACGGGCGTTGCTGCTGGGCTACGAAACGCACGCTCACTGGCGACTTGAACCTCAGATGGCAAAGACGCCTGACAAAACCATGGATTTGATGCTGGCCGTCTGGCCCAAAGCGGTCGCTCGCGTCAAGGAAGAAGTCGCCGACATGCAGGCGGTCGCGGATCGCGAAGGAGCCAACATCACGATCGAACCGTGGGACTATCGTTACTACGCCGAAAAAGTCCGCAAGGAAAAATACGATCTGGACCTGAATGAAGTGAAACCGTATTTGCAAATGGAGAAGCTTCGCGAAGGCATGATGTGGGCGGCGGGCGAGCTGTACGGCTTCGAATTTAAACCGGTTACCAATGTTCCTGTCTTTCATCCTGACGTTCGTGTTTTCGAAGTTCTAAAAGAAGGCAAACACCAAGGGCTCTGGTATTTTGATCCTTACGCTCGTGCGGGCAAACGCAGCGGTGCCTGGATGAACGCCTATCGATCTCAGGAGAACATTGATTCGTTTGTGACGCCGATCGTTTCCAATAACTCCAATTTCGTCAAAGGAGCGGATGGCGAACCGGTTCTGATTTCATGGGACGACGCGGTGACGATGTTTCACGAATTCGGGCATGCGTTACACGGACTTTGCAGCCAATGTGAATACCCGTCTCAGTCGGGAACTTCTGTGGCCAGAGACTACGTCGAATTCCCGTCTCAGATCAACGAGCACTGGTTGATGACGCCAGAAATTCTGGAACGGTTTGCAGTCCATTATCAGACTGGCGAGCCGATGCCAAAAGAGCTGGTCGAGAAAATCGAAAAAGCGGCGACGTTCAATAAAGGGTTCGACACGGTCGAGTACCTTGCCAGTGCCCTTATCGACATGAAACTGCACCTCGCAGGCAACGTATTGATCGATCCCGACAAATTTGAAAGAGAAACACTGGCTGAACTGGGCATGCCAAAAGAGATCGTCATGCGGCACCGAACGCCTCATTTCAGCCACATCTTCGCCGACGATGGATATTCGGCAGGGTATTACAGCTACCTTTGGTCGGACGCGTTGACGGCGGACGCGGCGGAGGTCTTCGAAGAAGCGGGCTCATATTACGATCCAGCAACAGCGAAGAGCCTCTACGACAATGTGTTTTCAATTGGCGACAAGATCGATCCTGCCGAGGGCTTTCGTCGGTTCCGAGGTCGAGATGTTGATACGAAAGCTTTATTGAGAAAACGTGGCTTCCCGGTCGAATAGACGTGACCTATATCTTTTGAAGTCGCACATTTGAGCCGGAATTATTCACGACGACAGGCGTCTGGTTTGCCCTTTGCGCCAATTCTCCAGAAGTGGCTACAAGTTTTGCAAATTCGTTAATCTTACGTCGTGGGCATACTGCCGAAACCACAAACCTCGAACAATACCCCAATGAAACAAGCTTTCTCCATGTCGACGCCCACGCATCGTGAATAATCCGGGTTGAGATGGACTTTGGAATTTAACGTGACAAAACGCTCCTAAATTTAGAAATGCAGAGCGTTTCAATACAAGCCCGACGCGCAAGCGAGGGTTACCGATCTCCTAAGAAATATCCACTCGCTTGCGCTTCGGGCTTGTATTTGTGCAACTTCAAAACCTATAACTTGGAACTCAAGGGTTATTCATTGCCCTGGCGGCTTCGCCAAATTCAAATGTATCCCGACCCTTTCCCGAAAGAGTCGGGTTCTTTTTTCATATCGCCTACTGCAGTTACCTTCTTTGTCATACATCCCAATCAAATGCGACCCTTCCGATACCGAAACTGAGTTCGTCCAGGTGCGACAGACTCACATCGGCAAAGCGGTTTTCTCGGTCAAGCAATATCCTGAATCGTCCATCATCGGAGAGATCGCAGGTCCAATTTTCACGGACCTTGCGGATGCCGATAACTACACATTTGATTTCGAAGGCGATCAAATGCTGAAACCGATGGCCCCGTTTCGTTTTCTCAATCACAGTTGTGACCCGAACTGCGCGTTCGAAGTTCTTGACCAGCCTGCATCGCATGGGCAACCTGAGAAGCGAGTACTATATCTGACTGCGGTTCGCGACATCGCCGGCGGTGAAGAGTTGACGATCGACTATAACTGGCCGGCATCCTGCGCGATCAAGTGCGAGTGCAAGTCGGATTTCTGTCGTGGCTGGGTCGTTTCGTTGGAAGAACTTCCGTTGATCGTTGCCGCCGTCTGAATCGAAAGCAGTTTTCCGAGGCGATTATGACGAAAGAAAAAGATCGTTCGGCCAAAGATCGCGAAACCAAAGATCGTTCGGCCCCGCACATCCGTACTCGCGACGATCACGCGACCGAAACCGCAGAAGACTACGTTGAAGCCGTTGCCGACATCATTGCCGAAAGAGGCGAATGTCGCGTTGGCAATCTGGCAAAACACTTCAACGTCAGTCACGTTACGGTTTCGCGAATCGTATCACGCCTGGTTTCAGAAGATTTGCTGAAAACCGAACCTTACCGCCCGATCGAATTGACCAAAGCAGGAAAAAAGCTCGCGGATCGCGTACGTCATCGCCACCAGGTTGTCCTTGAGTTCCTGATCGCAATCGGAGTCGACTCCAAAACCGCCGCAATCGACAGCGAAGGCATCGAGCATCACGTCAGCCCCAAAACGCTGACCGCGATGAAAAAGTTTTTGAAAGAGAATTCTTTGAACTGAAACTTACTCGCCATCAATGTTCGCCAATGCCAGTTTTGAAACGGCAGGAGGACCTTTATTTCGAACGACGGTATCGCCAAGTCGACATGCAGAATACGCCCAGCGTGAACAAGCCCGAACACACTAGGAATTCCCCAACCGTCAGCAAGTTATCGGGCAAGCCGAAAAAAATAGCGATGCAAAACCGAAGTAGATTGGAGCCGCAGCAATATGCAGAAAGAGAAGCACAGCGGACGAAAACGCAATCGCTCGCAGCAGCTCGCTGCCCCTTTGATTTTCGATTTGCCGGAACATTGAATGCTCAGCTTGATATCGGTTGCGACCACGTAAAGATAAAGAGAACCTTCTTACTCTTTTTTGTCCTTTTCCACTTCATCCAATTCACCGGCTTCGAATTTCGCCAACCACGAATCAAGCTCGGGATGTTCCAGATGAGCACCATTCTTTAATTGAAATTGATGAGCAATCGCCAACAGACGGGCGTCGTCATACAGATGCCCCGTGAACCGTGAACTGACCGGAAACTTGCCAGACGGTTTTCGATCGCGATAGCGTGTCGGAACCACGATCGCCGGATGACCTGTCAAATTGGTGTGAACGATTTCGTTAACGTTCACCATCACATCAATGTCCTTCATTTTTTCTTCGACGGCATGCATCAAATCGATTCGCATTCTTTGCAGGCGAAGATAGTCCACCGCAGAAATGTACTCCGCACTTCGAAAAATCGTGGGCCATGCGTTCCAACCTTCGGTGTGACCGTCCCGAAGCAAACCATCGAAAACAGATGCGGCTTCGACATCGATGATCGAAGTCATCGTGCGAAGCCCTTCGAATTTTGGCATTTCGAACTCGACAAGCTCGCACCCCATATCTCGAAGCGTCGCAAGCGTCATGCTTTTTTCGATCGACCTCCCAGACCGATACCCGACTCGAAGCCCCTTCAGTTCGACTTGACCCGTCCAATGGAAACGGTGATTCTTGGCGGTCATATCGCGGCCGTCGGCTCCATGAATCGCATTGAAGACAACCGCACAGTCTTCTGCGCTTCGGCATATCGGACCAATTTTGTCCATTGTCCACGAAAGCGGCATGCAGCCATCCCGACTGACACGCCCAAAAGTCGGCCGAAAACCGGTTGCCCCACAAATCCGTGAAGGCGTTGTGATACTGCCCAACGTTTCGCTGCCCAAGGCGAACCCCACCAGACCCGCAACCGCCGCCGAGGCGCTTCCCGCCGAAGAGCCGCTCGATCCCGTTCGCGGATTCCATGGATTTCGAGTCATTCCGCCAAACCAACGATCGCCCATCGCAAGGGCTCCCAGCGAAAGCTTTGCAACCAAAACGGCTCCAGCATTCTCCAGCCGTTTGGCAACGGTCGCTGTTGATTCGCTGTCGCGATCTTTATAGTGCGGGATTCCCCATGAAGTTTTGGTGCCCGTAACATCAATCAAGTCTTTGGCTCCCCACGGAATTCCGTGCAGAGGACCTCGATACTTTCCGGCAGCGACTTCTGCGTCCATGGCATCGGCTCGCGAAAGTGCCGATTCTTCCAGCAGAGAAACAACGCAGCGGAGCATGTCGCCATATTTTTTTAGCCGAGCAACGTAGATCTCAGTGAGCCGACGGCTGGTGATTTTTCTCTCTTTTATCAGCGGCGCGAGTTCCGTGACCGGCATGAACGCAATCTTCTGATCGGAATCGGGCAGGGCAGGGGACGCCGCCTCCGTCAAACGAATGCTTCTGTTAACTCGATCGGTCTCGGTGCCTTCTTTCGGCAAAGGCTGAAAATGAAACGCGGGTCCTTGCAAACCCGAAAGCGACTTCTGACGAAGCGTCTTCATTTGATCAACATGCGACTTGACGGACTCAAGCACTTTCGCCTGCTGCTCTTCCGTTAACTCAATACCGGTGATCCATTGAGCCTGCTCAAGATCGGCTGCCGTCAGTTCACCATCATCATCGACGACTGACGCAACAGCACGACAGAAAACAGGAGTCGCAAAAGAGAGGGCAGTTAGGGCCGTAAGCAATTCTCGCCGATGAACCATCATGTTTTCCAAAGGAGTCAGTCGTTTGATGACTTCATGTTACCTGGATGAAATTCAAAATGCGAGATTCCAAGCCAGACACAATCAACCGGACTTCGTACCTGTTGGACTCGTGGGCGTCATTAGCCCACATTAGGTCTCTGAGACGGAGGGCTTTTACTCGAACAAACAGCGTCAACGAAAACGAGCTAAGGCAGAGGTGTCTTGCCCGAGAGTCCTAAGTCTTCGAAAACTCACCTACACGCCACAAAACCACTCGGCTACAATCCAAAGATGAACTCGATCGAACTATTTGCAGGCGCGGGCGGACTTGCGTTAGCGACAGCGAACGCAGGCTTCCATCACGATGCCGTTATGGAGTGGAATTCCAACGCTTGCGCCACTCTGCGACGAAATCAATCCAACGGACTGGCACAACTTGCCGGCGCGAAAATTGTTGAAGGTGATATCAGCGATGTCGATTTTACTGAATTCGGGAACAGCGTTGACCTTGTGTCAGGTGGCCCACCTTGCCAGCCATTTTCTGTTGGAGGCAAACATGCGGGCATGGATGACAAACGAAACATGTTCCCGCACGCGATTCGGGCCGTAAGAGAGATATCTCCGAAAGCATTTATTTTTGAGAACGTAAAAGGACTACTTCGAGAAAACTTTGCCAGCTACTACCAATACATTGTCCGTCAATTGGAATTCCCAACTGTTGTTCGAAAGGGTGACGAGGAATGGCTTGCTCATCTTGCACGACTAGAGAACACGGCAACAAAAAGCCGCAGGAAAGACCTGCAGTACAAAGTGATCTTTCAAGTCTTCGATGCTGCCAACTTTGGTGTACCTCAGCACCGACACCGTGTTCTCATAGTTGGAGTTAGGGCCGATCTAAATGTTGAGTTTTCGTTTCCCGAACAAACGCATGAAAAAGACGGATTGCTTTACGACAAGTGGGTTTCAGGCGAGTATTGGGAACGTCACAAAATTGCGAAAAAGAATCGACCAGCGATGCCCGAAAAATTAAGGCGACGTGTCGATGGTTTACGTTCTATGTTTCCGGGAATGCTACTTCCCGCATGGACAACGGTTCGGGATGCCATTTCCGATCTACCAGAAATTGCGCCAGGTGATAGCTGTACAAAATTTGCAAACCATTTTTGCAATCCGGGTGCTCGCTCCTACCCCGGACACACAGGAAGCCCTTTCGATGAACCCGCAAAAGCATTGAAAGCAGGCGACCACGGAGTTCCGGGCGGAGAAAATACTCTACGTTTTGAGGACGGGACCGTGCGATACTTTAGCGTTCGCGAATGTGCCCGGCTTCAAACCTTTCCAGACAATTGGATTTTTGAAGGTTCTTGGACTGAATCAATGCGGCAGCTAGGCAACGCCGTTCCTGTAAGGATGTGCGAGATCGTTGCGAATAAATTGATGCAACTTTTGGCCGAGAAAAAGATCGCGGCTCATGCCTAAAAAGAAATCGAAAACGACTGCAAAAAGGAACAAGAAGAAGACCAGCAAAACGAGCATTTCGCCGCCTTTTGACCGTGACAAGCACGTTTACCAAAACGATGCTTTTGTTGAGCTTGTAAAAGACGCAGTTCGATTTTTCAACGGGACGCCAGTCCACCCGCTTCCTCTGCCAGAGCGTTTTTACGGGACTGGCATCTACGCGCTTTACTATACGGGCAAATCGAAACCCTACTCGAAATACGCAGATCTCAACCGATTGGCTTATGAATTCCCTATTTACTTGGGAAAGGCGGTTCCAAAAGGTTGGCGACAGGCACGCGCGGAAGATATTGTTGGTCAAAACACAACCGAATTGTATTCTCGAATTCGGCAACATGCGAACAGCATCTCTGCCGTTTCGAATCTTAACATTGATGACTTTGCTTGCCGGTTCATGATCTTTGAAGGCTCCAGTTCTGACATGATTGGCACATTGGAAGCAGCGGTTATTAAGTGGAAACGACCACTTTGGAACACACTTCTTGATGGGTTTGGCAATCACGATCCCGGCAAAGGACGTTACCAGCAAGCTAAATCAGACTGGGACGTTCTTCATCCCGGGCGATCATGGGCGAAGAAATGCTTAGGGAAGACGCCAACTCGAAAAGCTATTCTGTCAAGAATCGAGAAATTTCTAAGCGAAATTGTTGAGTCTGACAGCACTCCTCATGATCCGAGTGGCGGCGACGATTTTTTAGCGTGATGCGTTGGCAATTTCCATTTCAACGCGAACTCGCATTGGCCAGCCCCAACTCGCTCCTTCAACAGCGGAGCAAGTTCAGTGACGTGTAAGAACGCAATCCTTCTGATGGAAACGATGCGTGTCTGACTCGGGTCTGCCCCATCTTGTTTCGATACGAATCGTTCATGTCGGCGGTACGGATCCTGAGGTCAACGTTTTCATGTCAGATTTTGCGTCCACCGAAACGCGACGTAACTTTGACTTTCTGCAAACCGAAAGATAGCGGCCGCTTTATCCCTTTAGCGTCGGGCGGCGAAAGCCGAACCTCTCTTTCGTCAGCCTGCAGAAGAATGCCCACTTATGCCGCTGAAGCAGCTTAAAACAATTCGTCGCAACATAAAAACTGAGAGCCGCAATATGAAAAACAGTCGACTTTTAAAAGCTGTTTTGAAATTTATAAAGTCCGAAGATGGTCCGACCGCCGTCGAATACGCAATCATGCTGGCTCTACTTGTTGGAATGATGATCGCATCCATTGGGTTTTTCAGCGACGAATTCTTTGCGCTTACAAAGAAAAACGAAGACGCACTGAAAACCGCGTTGGACAACTAAACCGGAATTATTCACGACGACAAGCGTCTGGTTTGCCCTTTGAGGCAATTCTCCAGAAGTGGCTACCAGTTTTGAAAATTCGTTGATCTCAAGTCGTGGGTAAACTGTCGAAACCACAAACCTCGAACAAGACCTGAATGAAAAAGCTTTCTCCATGTCGACGCCAACGCCTCGTGTATAATCCGGGAAAAAACGGTGGCAAACCGGAAATGCGAGTAGCCTGATTTCCACAAGCCGCATGTATCGCCGTATCTCAACGCCGTATCTCATCGTCTTCTTGAAAGTCACCAATGCTGCTTCAACTATTGGTCACCTTTGCAATTCTGATCTCATTTTGCGTTGGCGATGCGAAACCGAATTTCGTCTTCTTTCTTGTCGACGATCTTGGCTGGGCAGACGTTGGATGCAATGGCAGCACCTTCCACGAAACGCCCAACATCGATGCACTGGCTGCGTCGGGCGTCCGGTTTACCGACGCTTACGCGGCGGCTTCCGTTTGCTCGCCCACACGAGCCAGTATTCTCACCGGGCGGCATCCCGTGCGACTAAATATTACGGACTGGATTCCAGGAAATTCCAGCACCGGAAAGTTTGCACAAGTTCAAGATCGTGACAGTTTGGCGCTTTCCGAAGTCACGGTGGCCGAAGTCCTCAAAGAAAACGGCTACCAAACATTCTTCGCTGGCAAATGGCACCTTGGCCGTAAAGGAGCGTGGCCAGAAGACCAGGGCTTTGACGTCAACATTGGCGGCTTTGAATCAGGTTCTCCGAAAGGAGGCTACTACTCGCCATGGAAAAATCCAAACCTCCAGTCCAAAACAGACGGCGAATACCTGACCGAGCGACTAACTGACGAGACGATCCAGTTCATTGAAACGCAGCACAAAAAGGAACAGCCATTCTTCGCCTACCTGTCCTACTACAACGTGCACACGCCGATCCAGCCTTACAAGAAACGCATTGAGCACTTTCGCACGAAAGCGGATTCGCTCAATAAGGCCCCGCCTTTGATCAACGAAAGGGGCGGCATGTCCCGAGCCCGCCAGGACAATCCAGCTCTCGCATCGATGGTTAGTGCCGTCGATGACAGTGTCGGTTCTGTCTTGGCCACGCTGGAAAAACTTGGCATCGAAGACGATACCGTTGTGATTTTCTTCTCCGACAATGGCGGGCTTTGTACGCTGTCTCGGCGCAAAAATGCCGGTTCGAAAAAGCAAAAACAAAGGAGCGGCCCGGGCTGCAATCTGCCGCTCCGATCAGGAAAGGGATGGCTGTACGAGGGCGGCATACGCGAGGCAACCATCATACGAACTCCCGGAACGACGGTCGCTGGAGGCGTTTGCAGTTCGCCGGTTATTAGCATGGACTTCTTTCCGACCATTCTGGAACTGGCAGGAATTGCGATCAAGCCGAAGTTACACTGCGATGGCGAAAGTTTAGTATCGCTGCTCCAGTCGCCTGCCACAGTCCGCGACAGAACTTTGTACTGGCACTACCCGCA
This sequence comes from uncultured Pirellulaceae bacterium, assembly GCA_964479855.1. Classification (GTDB taxonomy): domain Bacteria; phylum Planctomycetota; class Planctomycetia; order Pirellulales; family Pirellulaceae; genus Mariniblastus. Next base: position 12,428 of record CAYZPA010000058.1, on the reverse strand, counting down.
CTATCATGGTTCCGGCTGGAAGCCCGGCGGTGCAATTCGCGATGGAAAGTGGAAGCTGATTGAGTTTTGGGAGTACGGCGACGTTCAATTGTTCGACCTGTCGCAAGATCTTGGTGAACAAAACGATCTAAGTAAAACGCATTCCGATGAAGTGAGGCAGCTTCAAACCCGGTTGGCAAAATGGCGGAAGGAAATGAATGCCGTGATGCCAGTTGAACTTGGCTCGAAACATTAGCCAAACAAAGTCCGGTATGCGGAGCTTGTGAATTTTTGAAAACATCTCCCAGTAAAACAAGCTGTTTTGTGATTGCCGAGGTTAGCGAATTCTCAACCGGGGCTATCGCCCAAACGGCTCACAAATTCAAAAACTCATTGCATATCCCGCTGCAGCTTCAAAAGTCTGGCGAGCTTGTCGTTTTATTCCAAACCGAGATTTTTATGTCAGCCGTTTAGGCGTGAGCCTCGGTTAACGACACTTCAACCGGGGCTAACGCCCAAACGGCTCATTAAATCAACAAGCTCTGGCGACATCGGCTACGAACCCGGCCGCTCACGTGACTCAGCTCGCAACCAAAGTGAGCCGCTGGCCGTGAGGCCTCGGGTGGTTGCCTCGAGATCTCGGACAAGAATGTCCAAGCTACGAGCGCCTATATGGTATGGCGGTGAGGCGCCGTGAGGTCTCAGGTGTGCTTCCGAAGTCTGGCGACATCGGCTACGTACCCGGTCGCTCACGCGACTCAGCTCACACAAAGTGAGCCGCCGTGAGGCCTCGTTTGCGTTCTCTGTGCTTCGAGTGCGATTCCTGAACGGTTGGCCGTAAGGCCTCGAAAAGGCTTCCGGTAAACAGCTAAAGTCTTCCGGCCACGACTACTTTTTGTCGTTCGGATCTTTTTTCGACAATCCGGCACGATCCAGCAGCGACTCGCGGAAAAAATCATCCACGACTTCATCCTGAGGCGGCGTGCCGTAAGCACCAAGCTCTCGCGGCTCATACTCAAGCTCGAATTCGTGCTTGGCGATAGTCACCTTGCAACCGGGATCCAGACGTTTACGGACACCCTGATCAATGCGTCTGCCGTCGACTTTGACTCCGTTTCGACTGCGAAGATCGCGAATGAACCAGTAACCTTCATCCACCTCCAAGAGACAGTGGTGTCCCGAAACATTGCCAAAATTGAGAACGATGTCGCAACCATCCCGACGCCCGACACGCAGACGCTTTTTCATCATTGGAATAGGATCGCCGCCGCCGAGTGGTACAAGTTCGCCAAACATGGGGATTCTTCGGTTGAGGAGAGAATGCAAAGTTGTTGGAAGGCTGATATTGGTTTAAAACCTGCGGGTGATTCGCAGATTTTTAAACGTCATTTCAACTCTGAAGTCTAAGCCGTGATTCCGGAAACGTCAAATATTCCAAACGATTCCCCAAAGGTTTGGCCTCACGATCGAAGCCAATTCGACTGGCGTGGCGAGGGTTTTCGGTATTTCAGCTACAACTACTATTTACGAAGCGTTTTCGGACACCGTGTCCAAAGAGTCAGCGTTGACGCCGGTTTCACGTGCCCAAATGTTGATGGCACCGTTGCCATTGGCGGCTGCACTTTTTGTGACAATCGAAGCTTCAGCCCCAGCCGCAGATTGCCAAAACTCGATATTCGCGACCAAATCGACGACGGCATCAAAAGAATGAAGGGCCGATATAAGTGCAAACACTTCATGGCTTACTTTCAACCTGCGACTAACACCTACGCTCCGGTGGACGTGCTGAAGCCGCTTTTCGAAAGCGCGATTTCCCACCCGGAGGTAGTCGCGCTGGCAATTGGGACACGACAGGATTGCGTGCCCGATGACGTTTTGGATCTTCTCGAATCCATTGGCAAGACAGTTCCGCTAACCGTCGAATATGGTTTGCAAACGATCCATGAAAAATCACTTCAATGGATGAATCGGGGTGACACTCATGAATCGTTCATCGATGCCATGGAACGGAGCGTCGGACGCGGGTTCGAGATTTGCGGCCACATCATGTTGGGACTGCCAGGAGAAACGCATGAAGACATGATGGAAACGGCTCGAGAAGTCGCGACTTCCGGCTTGGACGCGGTCAAGATCCACAATCTTTACGCCGTTGAGAACACTCCGCTGGCCACTCAGGTCCGAAACGGCGAAGTCCGCCTGCTCGATTTCGAGGAGTACATTTCTCTTCTAGTCGATTTCCTCGAATTGATTCCTGGCACGATGGTGGTGGAACGAATCAGTGGCGACGCTCCGGGGAGCTTTTTCATCGGCCCTCAATGGTGCCTGGACAAACAGGGCGTATTGAAGGCACTCAATGAAGAATTTGAACGACGTGACACGTGGCAGGGGAAGAAACACACGGGGTAGCTACTGTGTCTCTTTTTTAAGTCACGACGTTGAAACAATTTCCAACAAAAATCATCTTGGGCCTGACTGGCTGCGTTTGTTGTCTCGCGGCGGTGATCGCTTTATTCTTTTTTTGTTTTGGAACAGATCATCGAATTGCCTGTTACGCATCATTTAACGCTGCCGCAATTCTTGCCGCAGTATGTTTTCGAGCCGTTTCCGACCGCAGTTTTGGAACGTCCTGCATGGTGATTTTTGGCGTGGCAATGTTCGCCTTCGTGCTGTCAGCCATTCTGACTGGCCCCCAAAAACATCCACCGGGCCGGTTTGGAGACGGAAGTTGGGCGAACCTCATTTCGGCGATCACTTTTCCGCTGCGTTTCTTGCCTCTGATGATACCCGCACTCCCTTGCTGGATCGCGTCATTGGCGACAGAAAAATGGCCGGTCGCATGGCATATTATTTTTGGGCTGATCACCATCGTTGTGGCTTGGCTGAATTTGATGCTGGTCTTCAATTTGGTCCTGAATCCAAAACTGTATGAGTTACTTCTTGGCTGAGTCAGTTGCAATTTCAAGAGCGCCGTGCCGGAACACACCACAACAGATCGTACATGTGGCAAATGCGACGACCAACAGGCAGCGCAATTGGACAATTGGACGCATTTTTCGCCAAATGCTTGGCGATCCGCACAAAGATGCGTAACAGAACGACTGGTATCGGAGGCGAACTCTTTTCTCCAGCACTCCGTTTCGTTCGCTTTGTGTTGTCAAAGGCGAAAACAAAGGCGAAAAGCAGGAAAACGAAAATGGCCTCACTGCTGGGGTCGCTGGGGCCCATAGAAGCTGAGACGATCCACTTTTTCTCTGTGAAACGTGCTCTCTGTGGTCAATAGAAGCCATGTCAGGCAGCTAAATCGAGCACTCTTTTCACGACCGCGTTTCGAATCGCCAAAGTGCATGTTCACGCGAATGCAAAAGTGGTTTTCCAATGATCGCCATAGACAAGTTCCACGCGACTTTCACCAATGACTGGGAATGTTTCTGGCAAAAAATCTCATGAGTTGCTTGATACGGGTGTCAACAAAAAAAGGGCTTCCCGAATTGTTCAGGAAACCCTTGTTTTGCAGAGGCGTCGGTGGGAGTCGAACCCACGATCGCGGATTTGCAATGCGTTTGATGGTTTCGCACTCACTATCTGAATGGCTGTTTAATGCGGTTTTTACCGCTTACGATTTCCACACGATGAGTCGCTGATTGATGTAACGCGCAGGCCTTGGGTGCTGGTTTGGGTGCCGATCGGCGATCTGCGAACATCATGTTGCGAAGGTGTTTTCGTTTGTCACTTTGACAAATGAGCTTTCGTTCAGGAGTTCGGGTTTCAAAGCATGTTTAAGAGATGTCAACCAATGTCCATCAACGTAAAAAAAGGCAAATTGGTGTATTGCTTCGGTTACGCGATTTTGGCATTTTGGCGTCAGACGTGAGCAAAGACTCTCGCACGCGACCGGGCAAAGTCCCGCAATCACGCGACTGGGCAAAGTCCCGCAATTAAATTAAATCAAAACAGCCAAAGAGCGCATTTGATTCCTTAACTGGAAACAGGTGCGCTCTTTTTTTTTGGACTTAGCGAAAGCAAACAATGCAGACAACGATTTCGATGGCAGATCTGGCATCCCGACTCGGTGTGAGTCGAATGACTATCCATCAGATGCGAAAAGCGAATGAGCTTCCACCCACAATCGCAACAAAGAGGCGAATTGTCCGATGGCTCGCAAGCGACATTGACCTCTGGCTTCAAAACGATTGCCCAGAACGAGCTGAGTTTGCGGAGCTGAAAAGCAGCATCCAAAAACAAAAGTAGTTTGGATCACAACGCAATTTTGAAGCAGAAGACGTTCCAGTTAATCAGGAAAAGGAAGGCGAACGATGCCAAAAAAACGATCAGAAAAACAACAGAAAGAGAACGCCAACGATGGCATCATCGATCCGGGCCGACTGTACAATTTCGCCGCGTTTAAGAGGATAACCGGACTGGGAACCGCGGCGCTGAGAGATGCACGGCGGAAAGGTCTGGCCGTTCGTTACTACGGTCGCCAAGGCTACATCCTTGGTGAGGATGCGATCGCATTTATCCAAATTTCGGGCACTCCGGAGAGATCTGGGGGTAGCCATGACGTTGCATAAAAAAAGCCCAGGCTGCAACCCGGGCGATTCGAACGACAGAGACATCGTACAAACGACGTGTAAGGCCGACAACTCATCACGTCAGGCAAGCCTTCCTTTCGGCAGATCCGTCGCCGAAACATCGAAGCAAGCGTATCGCGACACACGACCGCTGGCAAAAGGGCGAAAAGCTCTTCTTCAGGAAGCCCTCCGCGAAGCTGGCGATGATGGACTAACGCGGGCCGAATTGGCGGAAACTCTCCATCTTCCGATTCAAACCGTTTGCGGCTTGGTCTGGTCGATGGTACGGGCTGGCGTACTGGTTGAACGTGGGACACGACCAACGAAATCAGGCTCGAGCGCAAAGATCGTTCGTCTTTCCGATAGGGAGGTGGACTGATGGCCAAAAATACACCCGCGTTCCAATTCTACCCAACCGACTTTCTTGGCGGCGTTGGCCTCATGAGCGACGAAGCAACCGGCATCTACATTAAGTTGCTGTCAGCACTTTGGGTGCAAGGGAATTTGCTTCCGTTTTGCTTCCAGAAACTTGCCAGAGTCGCACTCACTGACGCCGCCACCCTTGAACGGGTATGGGACGAAATGAGCGAGAAGTTCATTATCGAGAACGACACGCTGAAACATGCTCGATTCGCGAAAGACATGGCAATTTCCGAGCAACGCCGGAAAGCTGGAAGCAAAGGGGGTAGCAAAACGCAAAGCAAAAGGGGTAGCAAAACACAAAACAAACCGCAAAGCAAAAGTGAAGCAACCTCCAGAAGTATGAAGTATGAAGATCGAAGTATGAAGAATGAAGGCTTAGAAGGGGGAAATGGGTTCACGCCTCCAACCCCCGATGAGGTCCAGAAATACATCGATCAACAACATCGGGCCAATCCAAACTGGCCGGTTTCCGAAATGGACGCTGACGAATTCTGTGATCACTACGGTTCGCAGGGCTGGCAATCCGGAAACGGAATTCCAATTGCCGACTGGAAATCGAAAGTCCGGCAATGGGGGCGGAAAGAGACACGGTCGAAAACCAGCACGAAAGCCGCATCGAAAATCGACCTCGACAATTATGTTGATGCGATGGAGGTGCGAACATGAGCTTCAAAAACTGGATAAAGCGTCATCGTTCACGCTTCCAGCGTCTTGAAAACTATTTCGAGAACGATCCGTCAATTATCGACGACTGGTATCGTGTTCTGGAACGATTCGATCCGGAAGACTTGAACGCTGCGACTGACATGATGATGTTACAAGAGGCAACGGTCTGGCCGGATCAGCAGCTGGGGATGATCAAACGATACGCTCACCGTTCGTTCGTCGGCCGAAACATCGTCGCAGCCGCACCACAACCGAGCTATAGATCGGCGTACCGCTGCCTTGAATGCAAGGACACCGGCATGGTTCGCGTTTTGTGCGTCGAGCCTGCAGAGTTCACAACTTTCAGTGCGTTGAAGTCAAAAAATCTGCGGGACTGCAACACGGCTTGCGTCTGTGCGAAAGGAAAGCGACTCACCAACCGTGAGAACGGCCGAAGCTTGCCAGAGATCACCAGCAAGTGCTATCGGTACGATTACGATTTCGACTGGCATGAAAATGTTCAACTGGCGTTGAAGTATTTCGCCGGTTTCGTGGAGTCGAAAAAGTTCCCGGAGTTCACTAAGTTCGCTTCGTAAAATCAATACTCAAATACAGGAAAAAAACGATGGCAGTAGTTGCAAATCTCGATGCGTTCTGGGCGCCAAAACCGACACGTTCGCCAGGAACATCAATGACGGTGTTATTGCCGTCGACGGCATGGAAAAGATGCTCAAGAAGGCAGGAATTTCACAGCGTGAATTCAACCGATTAAACCGGGAAGGGGCACGCGTTACCGATCGGATGCTAGATCCAATCGAGCGATACCAGAAGGAAATCGCCGATCTGAATCGGCTTCTGGGGGTTGGATCGATCGAACAAGAGACCTTTAACCGCGCAGTCAAAACACTCGACACCGATTTCCGCAGAGCTGAAAGTTCAACATCAGGATTGGAACGCCGGCTTGGTGGTGCTGCCAAAGCAACATTGGCATTGGGTGCTGGTCTTTTGACACTCGGCACCGTCAACGCGATCGGTGACGCGTTCGCACGCAATGCTGCGGAGCTGGACGCTTTCGCCAAGTCGGCTGACAAGCTCGGTCTGGTTCCGGAACGACTTCGAGAACTGCAAATCGCCGCACAACTTAGCTCGGGCGTTGAACCGCAAATTTTAGATACCGCGATTCAGAAGCTGGAAACCCGAATCTCACAAGCCGCTATAGGCACCGGTGAGGCCGCTGCGTCCTTGAAAGAGCTTGGACTGTCTGCCGAAGAATTGAACAAAGTATCAGGCGACCAGCAGTTCCTCGAACTTGCCGATGCGTTGTCCAAAGTAACCAATCAGAACGATCAGATCCGATTGACAGAAAAGTTACTGGAAGATGGCGGCGTGGCTTTGGTCAATACGCTGCGGCTTGGATCGGATGAGATTTTGAAGCAAACCGAATTCCTTCGTGCGAATGGGCTTGAGCTTTCGCGTACCGACCTGGCGGGCGTTGAAAAGCTAAACGACAGCTGGGCCAAACTCAACATCGTTTTTGAATCGATTTCGGACAAGTTGATTGCGGATCTGGCACCGGCCGCAGCGGTCCTAATCGATGAGTTTGCCGACGCCGTGTTGGTCGGTTTCAAGATGGCCCAAATCGTTGGAGTCTTTGACGATGTTGCGGGGTCAATCAAGACCGCAGCACTTGCGGTAAACAACTTCTCTGGCGGTCTGGCGGCGACATCTATTTTGGTTGGACAACTGACCGGAAATGAGATCCTCGAAAAGTCGGGCGTTGATGCTTTCGCCAAGGCTTTCAATCAACGGAACGAATTGCTGAGAGGTTTCGAATTCAATTTTGACCGTGGGGTTAACCTTGACGGCGTTGCCGCTGCGGCATCTGAGTTGGAGAAGCTTAACGATCAGTATCAGCGGTTACTCGAGACACCAGCGGACAAGTTCAACAAACAGATCAGCGATCTGAATAACCTATTGGCAGGTGAAAAGATTGACCAGCAGCAATTCGATACTCTGTTTGAACGCTTCGAAATCGATCGTGACGCTGCGATTAAACGGTTAAGCATCGACCCTGTAGTCGAGAAGCTGAAGCAGGAAGGCCAGCGTCTGGCTGAAAGCCTCAAGTCGCCGTTCGAACTTGTGAACGATGAACTCCTGAAGGCTCAAGAGCTATTCGATGGTGGTTTCATCGACGGTGACACGTTTGGTCGTGCGATCGATGAACAGTTGGAGAAACTGAAACGCTTCGATCAGGAGAAGGAATCACGACTTGCCGATCAGGTCAACATTCGTAACTCCGTTGAACGCGGTTCCGCAGAAGCTTTCCAAATCATATTCGGACGGCAGACAGCCGACCCAAACACGCGATTGCTCGAGCAACAAAAGGAGATTAATGCGGAACAGTTGAAAGAGCTACGCGAACTGGCTGCCGATCTACGTCGACAGGCCGCTGAAGCCGCCGCACAGCAACCTGACCAACCGGCAATCGTCAATAATGAAATCAACTGGTAGTTGGCTCTGGAAACAAAAGCAGGTCGAGTTCGTCCAATCGGTCGTCTTCATCGCCGGGCCAACGGTGGCGTTCGGTGGCGGCTTGCAGCGCTTTCATGCGGCGCCATGTAACCGTCTGGCGTTTGCGCTGTTCGATCTGCTTTCGCGTTGGCAGGAACGTCAATCGATGGACCGGATACGGGCTACCATCGACCGTAGCCATGCCGTCAGCTATCGCTGTGATGTATCCAAGCGGCTTTTCACTGGCGTGTGCGGCGACACGATCACCAACCGCCAGCGGTTCGCGTAGTTCTTTGTCTTCCGCGTAGAGTTTGCGTTCGCGTGTCGCACAACACTTTCGGCAATGTTGAGTTAATCCGTCGTCAAAGCCGCTGTGGGCTCTGAACTGAGAGTGCGGCTTGCTCACGCCGCAAGTCTGGCAGGGTTTGAACTTCATGCCGTGGCATTGTCCGCAGCGGATTGACCGTGGCAACTGGCCGCGCGGCCGCAGGGGGTAGGGGTCTTTTTTCTGAGCGTTTGAAACCTAAAGAGCGAATGCTGACCGCGTGCGCATTTTCGCAATCGGCGACAATACCCCCTTCGGACTTACGACCCGCCCCCCCCTCAGCTTCGATCGGCAGAAACAAGTTGTTAGACTGAAACACGACCAATCAGATCCGACAACGGGAAACCAACATGGCCAGCCGCAAAGAAGTCACCGACGCTTTGAAAAAATCCGACGATGCCGATACCGGGTTCGCTGGCGGAAAACCAAGGATGCCGCGTGGATTGAATGCAAGGCAGAAGAAGTTGTGGCAACTGGTTGTCTCACGAATGCCTGAAACTTTGCTCGGTGAAATCGACGTGATTGCCTTGGAATTGCTGGTCGAGTCTTACAACAGCTGGTTCGAGCTCAACGAAAAGCTCAAAACGAATGACTTTGAAGAGATCAAAGACGGTTACATGCTCGCGTTGATGGCCAGCAGCGAGTGGAAGAAGGTGATTGCCATGCTGCAGAAGTTCGGCATGACTCCGCGCGACCGCCAGCATCTACTGCCGGCAGAAAAGGAACCGGCTGGAGAGTCCGATTCCCACGACTTCTTTTCGACATTTTGCATGCCGACCGGCAACTGACCCGCCGTTTGACGTTGACAACCGGGAGCCGATGGGCTGAAATCCAAGCTCTAAAACGGTAAGACATCTAAAACGGTAAGACGAAAGAGAAAAGCGATGTGCATCTGGAATTGGCAAGCTGTAAAGCCCCAGCGCCCTTACCGGCGTTAGAGTTCCCGGTGCACATCGCTTTTTGCTTTGCTGGTCATCACGACCGGCAGAAAGGTATTCGCATGAATGCCATATCTACACACAGCATCGCCGAAGACGCCGACACTTTTATGGCCGTCTTGCTTCAACTGGATCCGGAGGCGATGCAATCCCGGTCTTTTGAGTATCCCCGCGTAAAGGAGATTCTCCGCATGCGGGGCTGGACCCCTTCGCGACTTTCGGCAGCGGTGAACTGTGTTTGCTCACGTCGAAACATGGTTATCTCCAACAGTGGACAGTCCGTAAAGTTTTCACCACCAAGCAACCGTCGAGGAATTTGCCGGTACTGTGGTAAGCACTCTAAACGAATCACCAAAGACCATGTGAAACCACGTGCAAAAGGAGGGTGCGACGAACAACGCAACATCGTCTGGGCTTGTGAAACTTGCAACCAATCAAAAGCAGATCGGACGCCCGCACAATGGGCCGCTGACGTGATTCGCTTTCGTGGTGGTTTGTTATCGCGTTTACGATTGCTGGCGTCTGTCGCCGTCCTGACGTTCACACGATCGGGTGGTGAGTCATGAGCGAATGGCCATCCAATGAGGAGATTGTCTACCTCTATCTTTCGCACCCGCCAGAAGTCAAAGCGATGTTCAAACGGATGCTGGCGACCTTCAAACTAATCCGAAGTCGAGAACCGTTGGATGCCGATGAGCTACGGCCGTTGCTGGTCAACATGTACGGTCACAAGGCCGATTGGCTCGATGTTGAGCGTGATACGCAACTTCTTATGGAAGTCGGCATGATCGACATGACCGCGAATCTGGACTGGGTCTCACGTCCCGACGTTGATTACTGGCCGTTTGCAGAACCGGCGGAATGAGCAACTGGGAAACGCCGTCACATTGGCGGCGTTTTTTCTTGTTTCTGCGTGTGATTTCTGGGAAGAAACGACGATCGGCGACGAATAACCGACAACAAAAACGGCGGGTGCCAGTGCTCTAACACCGACAACCGCCTAGTCATTTCCCTACGATGAATAGGAAGCAGACATATGAGTATCTTTCGCAGACCTCTGACTCAACGCAAGCCCCTCTACCGCGTTTTGATCGTCAAACCGATCGGCGACTTCAAGCCAACGAACTGGCAGCAAAAGCCATCACAGCACGCCCCAGACGCTCTGGCGAACATTGCCGACACAACATCGCTCGGCAAAGCTGACGCTTTCCGGTTCCGTTACAACCAGCTTCAGAAAACCAACGGGGCCAAAACTTGGGCGATTCTGACAACGGTCTCAAATTGCTAACTGGTCTCGGTCAAACGTAATTGTTTCAATTCAATTTCTCAGCTACAGGCGCGGCTTGATCCCCGCAACGCTCGCCGGCAACTGGTCTCCTTTCCCAGATTGCCGGCCAGCAACCTGTATCAAAATGAAAGGAGCTCTTGATGGATGACATCAGCATTTCTGTATTCCGCCGATCAGGCGAAAAGTATTATCACATGCAGTACCGTGACCCCGTGAGCGGTCAAAAGGTACGCAAATCAACCGGCGTGATGAAAAAGCGGGAAGCTGACCGCATTGCTGCCAAATGGGAAAAGGAAATACGAGCCGGAAACGACTGGCGACGTGGCCAAATGGAATGGTCACAGTTTCGAGAGATCTACGAAACACAAAAGCTCAGCGGCCTAGCGGAAAAGACAGAACAGAAGTCGATCACCGTTCTGAACGTTCTCGACCGGATCATCAAACCCCGGAAGCTGAAAGATCTGAACACGCAAACGCTCAACAGATACCAAAGCGAGCTGCGGAAACTGGGACGAAAAGAGCAAACGATCAAAAGCCATCTTGCCCACATCCGATCGGCGCTGAGTTGGGCTTATGACCAGTCGTGGATCGATGCGGTTCCGAGAATGCCGAAGATCCAGCGTGCTAAAACGTCCAAGGTTATGAAGGGCAGGGCGATCACAACCGAAGAGTTTGAACGAATGCTCGAAGCGGTTGGTAAGGTCATCGTCGAACCCAACAAAGGGAAAGCTCAAAAGCGATCGGACAGGAAGCCTGATTTGCGACGTGTTCCCAGCTGGCAAGATCTTATCCGCGGATTGTGGCTATCTGGTCTGCGTCTGGGCGAAGCAATGGAACTGCACTGGAGCGACGTGACGAAGATCCGAGTGGACATGTCGGGCCGTCACCCAATGTTCCGGATCCCCGAAGAATCGGAAAAGGGCAACGAGGACAGGGTGCTGCCATTGTCGCCGGAATTCGCCGAATGGCTGTACACGGTGCCGAAAAAGAACCGGCGGGGCCATGTTTTCAACCCAATACCGCAAAATTACGGGAAAGACCGGCTTGGATCCCAGACGGTCGGTCGGACAATCGCAAGCATCGGCCAGGCGGCTGGCATCATTGTCGACTGGAAACCGGCAGCCAACGCTGGCGACGAACCAACGCCCCTGTTTGCATCGGCTCACGATCTACGGCGGTCGTTTGGTGAACGATGGTCGTCCCGTTTGATGCCGAAGGAACTGATGGAGCTTATGCGTCATAAGTCGATCGATACAACGATGAGATTCTACGTAGGGCAGAACGCTGACAAGACGGCGAGCATACTTTGGGCGGCTCATCGAGAGTCGATGCGGGCCGTGGGTGCTGATTTGGGTGCCGATCGGCTATCTGACAACCTTGACCCGTCTGAAACCCCGAAAAAATAAGAGGCGTCGGTGGGAGTCGAACCCACGATCGCGGATTTGCAATCCGCTGCCTTAGCCACTTGGCCACGACGCCATTTCTCATGACCCGATACGGTAGTGCCGTAAAGAATTATCGTCAAGTAGTTTAGGCAAACTGGAGCGAACGGTTTGCCAAGTTCTCAGGTGAAGTAATTCACAGGACAACGACTACTGAGGATAAGTTCGGACTCCGTCGCGTGGTTCTTGATTCGTGAAGAGCGAAAACCCGAATTTTCCGTGAAGCAATTTGAATTTTCCAAAAACCGGCAATCAACCCGGATTATTCACGATGCGTGGGCGTCGACATGGAGAAAGCTTGTTTCA
>CAYZPA010000057.1:0-33118 GCA_964479855.1 uncultured Pirellulaceae bacterium | reverse complement strand
AGACACCTTTTCAGCGTCCAAGACACCTTTTCAGCGTCCAAGACACCTTTTCAGCGTCCACATCTATTAACCGAAGCAAAGCCCTCTGGTCATTCAAGCCAACCGCTTGAACACTGGCTCATTAAAAAATGCCCGCATGGATACCGCCAGATCTTGGCAACACCGACATGCGGGCAGATAGTTCACTTGTGATTTCGAAGATTCGAACACGGTTTTTACCGCGTCGAATTATTTTTTGGCTCCAGACACCTTTTCAGCGGCCTTCCTTCCGACTTGGAGGTTGGTAATTCTAGTGGGGGCATATTGCATGGCAGTAATTCAATTTGGGGCATTGCTGATATTCACACTGGAGCAGAAGCAAATTCATCCTGTTGGCCAAATCTGTTTAGCCATCGGATCTGTAGTTGCTCTATTGCTCGGGCACTTCATTGGAAAGAGGGACCGCAAACAAATTAAGGATGCTGGTGCCGTTTTAGAAGGAACCCGATTCCAAATCGCAGTCATTATTCTGTGTTGCACCGCGGTACCTGGTTCGCTGCTTTTCCTCGTGCTAACTAGCTAACGAATAATCGCGTAAGACGTTGGCAGATGATCCGTTGCGCAGAATTCCGATTCCTTGGATAACATCTGAGCGACGGTGTTTGTGTTGGTCAAATGCAAAACGTAGTTTTTTGTTTCTTCGTAGTTTTTCTTTTCTTGCTACCTGGTGGCTCTGCCCCCCGGCCCCAAAGGGAAAAGAAAGGGGTCAGGAGGTCAGGAGCCAAAAACTGATTTGGCAGGGTGAGTTCCTGAGCGAGGCTTGCTTGGATACCAAAAAGGCACCCTGAATGCTCCCGACATCTTTTCCCTGAGCTCCAAGTTGAAAGGCAGTTTGAGAAGACGGTAGCGATCGGCAAAGTTTCGGGAATAGAAGTTCGGGTGCCCCTAAAAGGCACCAACTTACAAAACCAGTTTTGCCGATCAAGGACAGGTTTCTATCCAAGTCAATGGTCCGAAAATTGGGGTCCATTTCACACGCTGCTTACGCTGGTTCGTCGTACATTTTTGATTCCGGCTGCAAGCCCGACAGCATTCCTTCGAGTCGAATTCGAATCTCCGACATCAGCGGATCTGCCCCGACTCCCTTTTCCCGTTTGGTCGATACCTCGATCGGTTCGCCGACCTCAATGATCGCTTTAAGATGGCCATGGATGCGGCATTTTTCTGTAAAGTCCTCTTCAAACTTTTCTACCGTTTCCAATATTCGATCAACCGAAGGATGCTCCGTCAGATACTGATCCGGATAGCAATCGATTTGTTGAGCCAAATAAGTTCGTTCCAGTTGTGCCCAACGTCGCTTTCGCTCGGAAAGCTCCATCTTGTCGCCGATCATGTCGGGAAAGATTTTGACTCGCAAGTTTTTGATTCTAATTTGAATTCCACCGTCTTGCGGACCGCCAAGCCACTCCTCTTTCAGCGGGTTTAACAAGTGGTTCACCATGTTCGTTTGTCGCTGCCGAAGGAACGTTCCCTCAGGCACTTCACAACCAAATTGCAGTTCTTTGATTTTCAACAGGGCATCGCCGACTTTCACAATTCGATCGACCAACGGCATATCCGTTTGCGGTGTCCGGGCAGGAGAAAGGGGCAGGAGAAAGAGGGGAGAAAGGAGAGGGGAGAAAGGGAGGGGAGAAAGGGGGGGGGAGAAAGGGGGAGAAAGGGGGGAGAAAGGGGGGGAGAAAGGGGTCAGGAGCCAAAAACTGATTTGGCAGGGTGAGTTCCTGAGCGAGGCTTGCTTGGATACCAAAAAGGCATCCTGAATGCTCCCGACATCTTTTCCCTGAGCTCCAAGTTGAAAAGCAGTTTGAGAAGACGGCAGCGATCGGCAAAGTTTCGGAAATAGAAGTTCGGGTGCCCCTAAAAAGGCACCAACTTACAAAACCAGTTTTGCCGATCAAGGACAGGTTTCGATCCAAGTCAATGGTCCGAAAATTGGGGTCCATTTCACACGCTGCTTACGCTGGTTCGTCGTACATTTTTGATTCCGGCTGCAAGCCCGACAGCATTCCTTCGAGTCGAATTCGAATCTCCGACATCAGCGGATCTGCCCCGACTCCCTTTTCCCGTTTGGTCGATACCTCGATCGGTTCGCCGACCTCAATGATCGCTTTAAGATGGCCATGGATGCGGCATTTTTCTGTAAAGTCCTCTTCAAACTTTTCTACCGTTTCCAATATTCGATCAACCGAAGGATGCTCCGTCAGATACTGATCCGGATAGCAATCGATTTGTTGAGCCAAATAAGTTCGTTCCAGTTGTGCCCAACGTCGCTTTCGCTCGGAAAGCTCCATCTTGTCGCCGATCATGTCGGGAAAGATTTTGACTCGCAAGTTTTTGATTCTAATTTGAATTCCACCGTCTTGCGGCCCGCCAAGCCACTCCTCTTCCAGCGGGTTTAACAAGTGGTTCACCATGTTCGTTTGTCGCTGCCGAAGAAACGTTCCCTCAGGCACTTCGCACCCGAATTGCAGTTCCTTGATTTTCAGCAGGGCATCGCCGACTTTCACAATTCGATCGACCAACGGCATATCCGTTTGCGGGGTCCAACTGAGACGTTTTTCGATGTCGGCCAATACTGGCTTTACCGCCGCCTCGACATCGCCCGTAAAAACGTACTTGATGGCAACCGGATGCACGACGACTTTGCCGCTGCCAAGTTCATCTTTAGCGCGACGTTTGGCGGCAGTTCGCGCGATAAACGAGGGGCCTTCCATCAATGACATCAGCCGATCGTTCGTGCGACTGGTCGTGCCCTCTGGAAAGATCACCAATGGTCGATGAGCATTTTTCAAAATATCAATCGCGTTGTCGATCGCGGTACGATCCATCCCCTCACGATTCACACTAAAAGCGCCCATCATCCGTACGACGAATCGAATCGCGGCCCCCTGATTGAACAGGTGCCAACTGGCCATGAAGTACAACGGACACTTCGCAGCAATCCCCAGTTCATGCATGACGGCAGGGTCGGCCATGCGAGGGTGATTTGGTGTCAACAAAACGGCGTGCCCTTCGCTGATCGACGCTCCCAATCGATCCGCGTGTCGAACTTCGTAATCCCAAACTCCCTCACGTCGCCGCAGCGTGATTCGATGCAAGCCAAACCAGCGGTAGATTCGCTGTGGCCATGCGGCCTTCATCGCGGGGACAAATTGATAGGGTTTTTCAATAAAGATATTGTGCATACAGATCCGGGTTAAAGTGTTGATTCGTCGGAAATATTTTCGACGACAGGCGGCCCTTCATTCATCCCATCGCCTTGTTTCGCTGCATCGAACGGTGCCTGATTATGGATCGCCATGAAGGCGGTCAATGCGACCGAAGCGATCACAAAGGCCAAAAACCAATATCGAATCCAAACGTACTGTTTACGTTTCCCCGAATCGCCTCGCTTTTGCAGCCGAGTATCAATCCCGATCGCCCAGAAAACCATCGCGGTCCCCAACACGATAAACACGATATTGGTCAGGAAAAGAAGCAGAGCTCCCAAACAAAGCTCCCAATTGCCAAGCGCCGCCGACATCCCGGAAGTCGCAATCGGCGGAATCAACGCCGCTGCGATGGCCACTCCCGGAATCGCTCCATTGAGCCCCTTTCGCGAAAGTGCATACGCACCAGCAATTCCACTGGCGAGCGCAACAAACAGGTCCAGCAAATAAGGCGCGTCTCGCGATGCCATTTCAGGAAACGTTTCCTGCACGAAAAACAGGCGCACAAACAGCCCGACCACCATCCCGATCACGAAAGCATTCGCAAACCCGATCAAGACCGCCCAACGAGCGTTGCGGATCAAATCAAGATTGCCCTGAATCAATGCAAAACCGATTCCAACCAGCGGCGTCATCAGCGGCGCCACCAACATTGCTCCAATGACAACCGCAGCAGAATTGTCCGCCAGGCCAAGTGCCGCAATCAAAGTCGAAAGCGAGATCAGAGCACAGAAGTCAAAATTGAACTTCGACCCGGTCTCCAGCTTTTCTACCAGAGAGATCCGTTCCTCTCGATCAAGTTGCGGAACAACTTGCCGAATCGTGGACTGCAGTTCCCGTAGCATTTTCCGGCTGACAGAAACTGCCGGACGAGTCACCGCAATCGCGGGCGGGTCTTCAACGCTTCGCAACGCTCTGACGATCGAACGAATTTTTTTAATCTTTGCTGTGCCAAACACGACCACATCAACGCCGCTTAAATCCTGAGCATCGATAGCTTCGGCGATCGAGTTCCCAAAATGAAATTTGGTCTCGATTTCTGATCTCGAACCCGATTTCGCCAAAACCGAATCCGAATTCTTTTTGGCGATCTCAGGCGCAACATCATCGTCGTCTGGCCAAACATAAAGAAGCGTCGCAGAACCGTTTTCGGCGGACCGGGAAAGCTGCACCCCTCGGCGAGCTGCGAGTGAACACCCGGTTTCGGCATCCGCAACCACCATCACATCGACGGATTCACCAATCGACGGAGGCGAACCCCAGACCAACGTCGTCTCGCAGGGCGCCTGTTGATAAAGTCGCTGTGCCCATGGCTCGTCATCGCCCTCTGACTTAAGGCTTCCCGCAGGAAGAATCAATCGGACTGAATCCAGCGTATTGGCGAGATCAACGAAAGCTTCAGCCGGGTTCGGCGCAACCAGTTCTCGAGTCTCAATGATGATTCGATCCATCGCACTGGAAGCAAGACTTTCGGTAACGTCTTCTTTCAGCACAAAGCGATCTGGATCCAGCTTGGCGATGACGTCAAAAACAGCTTTGAACGTTTCATGTTGATCCGCTTCCTCTTTCAATAGCGGATCCCATTTTACGGATCCCTTTTGGCGACGCGGAACGATCAAAAGCAAATTGTGGCTCTCCGCGTCTGCGGACCGAATCCCCCAATTGATCAAACGTTCTACTTGCGAAGGTTCGTTGATGTAGATCGTGATCGGCATAAAGCTGGATTGAGAAAAAGTTCGATTCGGAGTGCTGTTTCGCTGGCTCAAAAACCAAATCGTCGATTTTTGAAGTGTTGCGATGATGCCTCGTTACTGGCCAGCACAAACGAGATCGTCGCTCAACGATTGTAGCCGATGCCGAAAGACAAACCACGCACCCCGAAGTCTCCTTGGGGCAAAACAGCTGTGCCGCCGCCAAGCCAGGTCTGATTTACGAAGCCAAGTCGAGCGAACCAGGAACGGTTTTCTCCGATCGTTTTCGTGTATTGCAACCCGGCCGTGAAATCCAACACCGTGATGAACTCATCGGCGCCGACCCTGTTTTGCAGCCCCGTCTGGGAATTGGTCACGAATTGATCGCGTTGACCAAACAGAACGGAACCTCCGAACGCCGTGATGAATTCCAGCGGCGTATGACCGACCGGACGGTAGTACTCAAGAATCACGCGAGGCCCAAAGGCTCTCATATCGGTAACCGAACGCAACGACTCAACGGAACCGCCGCTCGCATCATTGACGTTTGCGTTTAGCTCCTGCGCGATGCTCACATATTGAAATCCAAAGTTTCCATTGATTCGCGAGATCGGAAATTTCAGCTCCTTGAAAAAAGAAATGGTTGCGGAATCGATATCGATCGAGTGCTGTGCCACCAGAGTCTCACCGGGATCATCGGCGAAGATTCGGCTCCACTGATTGCGTCCCAAAACCCACGCATTCGCATGCCCCACCAAAGTTCCGTCGCTGGTGAAGCTCGACAGTTCCGAATTGGAGTTCAAGTTGAAATAAGTTAGCTCAACCCCCGGGCCATATTTCGATTCGAATCCCATGCGTACTCTGGGATGGAAGTCAGAATCGAAGTCGAACGGAAACGCCTGGCCGAAATTCGGACCTTCTACGTTGAAAGCATTGTTGCCTTGAAACTGAGGCTCTCCCCAGAGCACTTCCGCAGAGTAAAAGAATCGTCCGGTTGCGATGATCTCGCTGAACGGAGGATAGTCCCGTTTCTTTTTTTCGTATTCGAATTTCTCGCCGTCATCCAACGGAGCAAGACTCGCTCGTTTGATCGGCCATGGCCGTCGATGCCCTACGGAATTTGTTTCACTGATCGCGGGAATCACAGCCGCCGAATTGTTTGCTCCCGCGATCACCTCCGGTGCAACGAATTGAGCCTGAGGTTGCGATGGAGTGGGTGACGTGAAAGCTGGGTTCGTCACAGGCGGTGTGTAAGGGGACACCGCAGGCGATGAGTGAACGGGTACCGCAGGCGGTGCGTAACTGGTTGCTGCGGGCGTTTCAAACAATGGATACCTGCCAGATTGAGTTGACGTCGCCGTGATGGTCGGCGGAGCAATCTCGAGCTGAGCCGGAGGCGCATAATTCACCGTCGGAGCAGGATGTGACCATTGCGTGGGAGGCTGCTGGGTTGGCGTCTGCTGAATTGGCGACAATGGTTGCGTTGTGCCTGTTGTTGGCGTCACGGGCGTCTGCGGCAGCGGTTGCCGTGCCGCTGGCGGTTGCACGAAGGGGTTTCGAATCACCGGTTCATTTGTTTTCCGTTGAAATTCAACTGATGGCACCGACGACGGAGCGGGATTGCCAAATTCCGTCGGCGTTGGAGCTGCCTTGAAAGGCACCAAAGCTTCCGAGCCCGGAGCATCGACTTCGAAAATGCTTGCCGATTCTTGAGCCACTTCCAACACATCTTTTACGTCGATGGCGTCGGTTGAGGGATATTGTGGCGATGCTGCGGCGCAAGGTATCGCACTGAGAGCTGCCAGGATGGCGACAACCCAAGTTACAATCGAGGTGGGAATTTGTTTGAGATAAGCCATTTGGCCGACTTCACAGGAATGACGCGACGAACGGAACTTTCGCTATGTCGTGTAAAATCGGAACAACCGTTAAGGATGAAGATCTAATTCTGTGCACGCAAAAATGTTGCACTAACCGGCAAACAGCCAAAAAACCCCGCATTCAACCCAACCGCCGAAGTTTAACAGGCGGCTTTCGCTTTGGATTTTCCGGTTCCATCAACCAAAAACTGCGAAAGCCACCGCCACAGATTGATTTTCGGAGCATGTGCCGGATAATCCAGCCTCTCTTGCAGCGGTCATAAATCATGCTAAACCTCATCAATTCTGCTTTTTCGATGCTCGTCCAGCGACCGCTCCTGATGTTGCTGCTAATGGCGATTCCATTTTTGCTGGCATCCAGAGCGCGACAGATTTTCCCGTCACGTCGCTCGCTGATGGCGTTCACGTTCCTGGCAGCGTCCTCCATCTTGATCGCGTTGTTCCCGTTCCTGTTTTGGGTCGTCATTGCCGCCGACGCTGTTTTTACCATCTTCGCAGTGGTCGATTTTTTCACGGTGCCTTCGCAAAAGCATCTGAGCGCGACACGACAGGTCGGACGTATTTGCTCACTGGGAAAACCTCATCCAATTGAGATCGAGTTGGTCAATCGTTCATCACGTTGGATCGACGTAACCGTGAAAGATGATCTTCCCGATTGCTTTGTTGCCGAACCAGCTTTCTTTGACGACATCGTGCCCGCGAAAAGCAAAGCCGTTTTCGATTACACAATCAATAGTGATACTCGTGGCAAGTATCACATGCAGACCGTATTCGTCAGAGCCAAAAGTTTCCTTGGACTGTGGAATGCGATTTATCAGCTGAATGCTGAGTCAACCGTTTTCGTTTACCCGGACATGCGACAGATTGCCGAATACGATCTGCTGGCTCGCACGAATCGATTGAGCCTTGTCGGGGTTCGGCGTACTCGCAAAATTGGCCAGGACAATGAGTTTGAACGTCTGCGTGATTACACGACCGATGACAATTACAAAAATATCGATTGGCGATCGACAGCTCGACGACAAAAACTGACCGTAAAAGATTTTCAAGCCAATCAAAGCCAGCGCATCGTATTCATGCTCGACTGTGGACGACTGATGACAGGAATGTCTGGTCGATTCGACGTTTTGGACCACGCCTTGAACGCGATTTTGATGCTCAGCTACGTTGCGCTGAAACAGGGAGATTCCGTCGGCTTGATGTGCTTCAGCGATCGAGTCCACAGTTTTACGCCGCCCAAGAACGGCATGCGTCACATCAACCGATTGCTTAACGCGAGCTTCGACCAAAAAGCCACCTACGTCGAATCAAGGTTTGACGATGCGTTCATTTATTTGCAGCGCAACTGCCCCAAACGTTCGCTTGTCGTGCTGGTCACGAATGTGATCGATGAAGTCAACGCGAATCAAGTTCTTCAATTTTCATCGCAGCTATCCGGACGACATCTGCCATTGTGCGTGTTCGCTCGCGACCATGACCTGTTCGAGATGGTCGAAAAGTATAGCGATTCGCCCGACTCCGCCAGCGACAAAACGCTTTTCGAAGCCGCCGCATCGGCAACAGTGCTGGGCTGGCGGAAACAGGTTATCACTGACCTGCAACACAAAGGCGTCCTCGCGATCGAGAGTTTTCCTGAGGACATGACGGCTCAACTGGTGAACCAGTACCTCGAAATCAAAGCTCGCCATTTGCTTTGAGCATCCCGAATTCGGATGAGCGGAGCGGTTTGTCCGCGTTGAACCGACCAGTGGTTAAATCACCGGTTCACCATCGAACTGAACAATTGCCCGCCCCATTCATGCAGCCGAATGGAATTCCCGAGCGAGCGTGCCGCATCAACGATGCACAAGCACCACACGAAAGTCGAGACGATGACCACTGCGACAACCATGGGGACACCGCCGGTCTTCTCCAGAAAATGCTCAACTTGAGCCATCGCTTGAGCAGCATTCGGGATCGAATACAAAAGGCATGCTCCTCCCAAAACAAGGATCGCAATGACGGTAAAAGACTCATGCCGCATCCAAAAAGGATACCACTTTGCGATCACCCAAACCAAAACTGCACTGATGCCAATCGCAACCGTGCAAACAAACAACGTTGGCAACATGCCTGCCGTCGAGGACATACCCAGCGTCACCAGGAACAGAGACGTAAGCATCACGAAAGTCAGACTTCGAAAAGCCACTGACAACAGAATGATTCTGGCAGTCTGCTCTCGTTTCTCAGATGCCCCGACGATCCATAATCGCTGAAACGGGACCGAAAATCCGCTTAAGGCCAGCGTCCCAGCCATGAAGGGGAGCAGTACGATTCCGAAACCAATTTTTTCATGAATTGACTTGTCCGTTGCCATCGAATCAAACGTTCGCGTAAACAACATATTGGCCACAAACAACAAACCAACGATCCACGCGAAAACTCGCCAGCCACCCCAATTCATTTTCCCATGCAGCAATTCATTGACCTGCTTCATCGAGTGTCGCGACGGCAAAGCACGACGAATCAGATAGCTCCAACACCAATACAGCACTCCACAGACTGCGGCCGCCACCAAGAGATTGAAACAGACCTCAACGCTTGACCGCAGCCAGTATTCGAGATTTTTTTCTTGCATCGGCGGCAGAAAAACACCGTAAATCAATCCATAAACAAGCAACCCGAAACTGACGGCGATCCCGAAAGGAATTCCCAGCTGAGGCTTCCGCCGTTTCGCAGCAGCCACGGTTTGAAAAACGAAAGGTGAGTACCTTGAAGTCGTTAAAAAAATGAATCTGACGACGAGCGCAAGACCTGCTGCAGCCATGGCGACACCCGCCAAAACGTGGATCAATGGATGCCACTTGGGGTAAGCGTCCGCAAGAGGTCGCAATTCGTCATGCAATGAAATGAGAGTGAACGGTAACGCGTAAACGAGGATCAAGGCCGGGATAGCCGCTTTTTCCATGCAACCAACCCACAACCCGAATCCCAATGCGAGCAAAAATCCTCCCATCGCTTCTGGCTGAAATCCGTAGAAACCAGTCAGCAATCCGACTCCGAAAATCCATGCTGCCACCACCGCGAAAACACAAACCCTGGCGCAAGTTTCATTCATGCCGGGCGAAAGCCTGCGACGTTCTGAAACGGAATACAACCTCGCCGTGTAGCCCAGCCCCGCCATGCCACATGCCAGAAAAACAAAAGTTGGAAAAGGCATTTGAGCCCACAGAAACATCACGCAAACGATCACTGAACAAATCATGACGACGCGAAGCAATATCGAGTCGGATATCAATGATCGACCAGTCAAGAGATACCTTTTCATGATGTCATCCCCATAAAAAGATCTTCCAATCCGACGCTTTCTGCAACGAGCGCCGTTGCGGTATTGCCCGCTACATTCAGTCGCTCCTCAAGTTCTTGACTCTTGCGTTGGTCCCAGTTTTGAACCCAAACCTGCAGGCGATTTCCATCGATTCGACTGCTGATAACTCCCGACATTTCGCGAATGTTGTCGATCGAGCAATCGGCTCGCAAAAACAAACATTGAACCTTCTCTTTCAGTTCATCAACACCGCCGTGCCACGAAAGTTTGCCTTCGTGCAAGATCGCAACATCGGCAGCGATTCGCTCGATATCCGTCGTGATATGACTGGAGAACAAAATCGTTTGGCCGTTCTCATCATTCAGCATGAGCAATGTGCGAAGGAAGTCTTGCCGTGCAACAGGATCAAGACTGGCAACGGGTTCATCAAGGATCAACAGGTCTGGCCGATGCCCGATCGCCAAAAGGATCCCAACCTTTTGTTGTTGCCCCTGACTGAGGGTTTGAATCTTTTTATCCAG
Organism: uncultured Pirellulaceae bacterium; assembly: GCA_964479855.1. Classification (GTDB taxonomy): domain Bacteria; phylum Planctomycetota; class Planctomycetia; order Pirellulales; family Pirellulaceae; genus Mariniblastus. Next base: position 22,471 of record CAYZPA010000057.1, on the reverse strand, counting down.
CGGAACATCCCATTCTTTCCGGAACCGTTCCACCAGTTGATGGTCCCACGTGTCGTAGAAACTGGCGACTAACGAGAGGGCGTCGCTAACACGTAGCCAGAGCATGTCGTCGAACTTTTGCGACACGTATCCCAATCGTTTTCGGATTGAAGCAGGACATTCCCAAGCCGAATGGCCAAAAAGATTCGCCCGTCCTTCTTCAGGTTTCAGCAGCCCAACCGCCGTCCGGATCAACGTCGTTTTCCCCGAACCATTGCGTCCCAAAAGTCCCGTTATCGATCCGGCAGCAAGCTCAAGCGTGACTCCATCGAGCACATTTTTGCCGTCAAATTGCTTCGCCGTATTTTCCAGCGACAGTGGGGTTTGGGCTTTTGTTGAGTCCATCATGAGTCGCCTTTTTCGTAGGTTTACCTTGCTATTTCCAGTGTTTTTTGAGCAATTGCACGAGTTGTGACTGAGTCAACCCAAGCTGTTTCGCATCCGCAACCAACTGTTCAATGGAGGGTCGAAGATAGACCGATGGCTTTTCCGCTTTCCGCGTGACCACCATTCCGATTCCACGTTTTCGCTCAACCACGCCCTCCGATTCCAGCAACGAATAGGCTTTCGAGACGGTCATCGGGTTCACGCCCAACTCGGTTGCCATTTGCCGCACCGAAGGCAACAACTCACCCGTTTTTATTTTGCCGCAATCGATAAGCCGCACGACCTGGTCGAACACCTGCCGGTAAATGGGAACGCCTGAGTTGAGTTCGATCGGAAACATAGTGTATCAATATACTGATACACAAAGAAGAAGTCAAGCCGGTGTCAATTCGAGCGAGTCGATTTTGCAGAAACACATTTGAACCCGGATTATTCACGATGCGTGGGCGTCGACCTGGAGAAAGATTGTTTCATTGGGGTATTGCTCCAAGTTTGTGGATTCGACAGGTCACCCACGACATGAAATTGACGAATTTGCAAAACTTGCCGCCGCGTTCGGAGAATCGCTTCAAAGGACAAACCCAACGCCTGTCGCCGTGAATAATTCCGGTTGAATAATCAAAGTGCGTCGCTGGCCGTGAGGCCTCAGGTGCGTCGCTTCCTGAACTCGGGCGCGCTCTGGCCAGTCGACTTGCGATTGCGTCGTCTCTCCGTAGCCGATGTCGCCAGACTTCGGACGACTTCGGGGCGGTGTGACAACGCCTGAACTCTGGCGAGCTTGTCGTTTTATTCCAAATCGAGATTTTTATGCCAGCCGTTTAGGCGTTAGCCGGCGTTAGCCTCGGTTAACGACACTTCAACCGGGGCTATCGCCCAAACGGCTCAATAAATCGCCTGAACTCTGGCGAGTCCAGCTACGGAAAGAACGAACCCGGCCGCACAACACCGCCACACAACAGCGACCGCTACTCGCTGCCGGACGTCGCACCCTGAAATGCCTTATCAAGCAACACCGCGAAACAGGCTCCTGCGATCGTGGCAACGATGTAAACCCAAAGATGTTCCAAATGCAAAGAAACCAATGCCGGGCCGATTGAACGAGCCGGATTCATTGACGCGCCGCAGACCGGCCCTGCAAACATTGCCTCGAGCCCGACCGTTGCTCCAATTGCAGCGCCGGCCATGATGCCCACTTCTCTGGAACCGCTGGAAACTCTCAGGATGACCAACATCAAGATCGCGGTCAAAATGAACTCCATGACAAATGACTGCTGCCATGAACCAGAAGGGATCGTTCCGCCCAACCTTTCATTTTCCGGAAACAGAAACTTCAAAACGAAGCATGCGAGAATGGCTCCCAGAACCTGAACGATAATGTAGGGGCCAACCTTTTTGCCCTCGAAACTACCGCTGAACCAAAATGCGATGGTTACAGCCGGATTGATGTGGGCTCCAGAAATTTCACCGAACGCGTAGATCATCGCCATGACGATCAACCCAAACGTCAGCGCGATGCCAACGTGCGTTACCGAGTCGGGATGCAATTCGTTGACCACGATCGCTCCGGCACCAGCAAACACAAGACACCACGTGCCGATCAATTCAGCAAACAGGATTCGAAAATTGAGCATCAAAGTAGCGGTGCTTTCGAGCCAGAATCGTCAAGTTCAAAATTCCATCATGGGATCGAACCCGCGTCACGATAAAGCACGTGCTGATGCTGTAAAGATTTCTATTGGCCCTGAATGGTATTTTGTGAAGTTTCCCCAAAACTTAACACGCTGCTCGCCCGATACCCTCGTCACTCCCAAGTTAACCCACCGGCGACCCAACGCTTTCACCGGCGACCCAACGCTTTCCAACCGCTTTTGACGACCTGAAAAGGCCACAAAAATACCTTGGCCTTTGGTGGTTTACCTTTCCGGAATTATTCACGACGACAGGCGTCTGGTTTGATGTTTGAGGCGATTCTACTGAAGTGGCGACAGTTTTTGCAGATTCACCAGTTCACATGGTGGGTGAATTGTCGAAACCACAAACTTGGAACAATGCCCCCTGTAACAAGCCTTCTCGATTTTGACGCTCGCGCATCGCGAATAATCCGGGTTTAGTACTTACGAATCGCCTCGGTCGAATCAACCGTTTCGTTCTTTTTGGCAATCAGAGTCTGCAGTGGTCCAACGTTGCTCGCCCGAGCAGGCCAAGTCGTTCGCACCGAAGAACCTGTCGGCGTCTTGATCCCGCTGTTGAACCAAAACCAGCCTCCAGAAATGATGCCCACGACTTCGTTCTGCTGATTGAAAACCGGGCCGCCGGAATCACCGGGCAACAGAGGCACGTCTGCAAAGATTTTTTCAAGACTCGACGGTGATGATGCCGTTGCCGCGAAGTGACGGATAAAGTTCAATTGCGAACCTCCGCCAAGGCCAGCGAACTCAAGCTCATCCCCTGACGCAATCGGATCCGTCGCGACGGGCGATGAAGGGATTCCCTCTGGAACCCAAACCCACAATAACGCGACGTCTTTTTGTTCATCAGCATGAACGATGCGGCATTTCTTCGCCCGCTTGCCGTTGCGATATTTGACTTTGATTTCCCCTTCGCCCTTATCATCCTGAACGACATGAAAAGCGGTCAGCACATACCCTTCGTGGCCACCTTTGAGTGGCTTTTCCGAGTCGATTTCGACAACGACTCCCGTGCCGACTCCTCCTGCTGAACTGATCTCCACAATCGAATGGTGATGATCGGAGATGGGAGTCCACTTCCACAGGCCGGAATTTTTTCCGACTTGGGCAGACGCCGTTGATGCAAGAAGACCAACGCAAATAAATGCGGTCGCCAATGGTGCAAGTCTAACGCGACTGACTTGCCAACGTGATCCTGAAACCTGACTCATGCTGCTGCCTCCGGCAGTGCGAACAGGTCTCGATTCCGTTCAGTGATCCAGATAAGTTTTGATCGTTGAAGACAGGATGGCGGGACCTGCCCACCGTGTTGATTACATCCGTGAATGCTCGAAATTATTGTGTTCTATCTTTTTCGGCAAGAGCGATCTGGAAAGTTTAGTCCCTCCTGAATTTTCGCTCTGATCGAGTTGCAAGCAGACGGGTGCGGATATGCAAAACCAAGCCTTTCCAAGCAAAAACTGTCCAAAACTCTGCCTTCAACACTAAGTATTGACTGCAATTAAAAATACAGGCTTGCAAAAGCCCCCACAAATCAACGATCGGCCCCATCAAGGGTTAGCCCGCGATCTGCAAACAAATCCGTTCGACGCAGCCAAATCAAATCGGGTTCAAGATAGATCTGATTGAGCATTATCGGATTGGATTCAACCAGCTTGACCAGCAAATCGATCGATTGCTTTTTCAATCCATTCATCCGCACACTGCCCACATCGGCACGATCTTTCAATTGCGATAAAAGCTCAGCCTGGCGAGCGTAAATCCGCGCTTCCAACAGCGGAAACATGGCAACGACGCCGGGATGCTGTAACGGAAGTTTCTTCGCATATTGAAACAGTTCGCTGACGGTCCTGAATTCTGAATCCGGCTCCAAGACGCGAATCAACTTGACCGATGCGTCATCAAATTCGTCTCCTGCATTCTCTTTCGAGAACACGTACGCGATCGAGAAGAGGCCGATGGCTCGAGCGTCCGCCGAAGGATCGTCCAATGCCTTTCCAGCAATCACGTCCAAGGTACCAAGCGTCGTATCTGCAACCCACGCAAGCTGCTGATCGACAGGAAGGTTAAGTGATTTGTTATTCCCAAGGACACTTTGAATTCGCAACGCCACCGAACGAGACTCCTTAAATCGATGAAGCCGATTCAAACAATCAATCATCGGCGACAGCATCTGCATCAACGTTCGGTAGTTTCCGATCTCGTCAGGAGCCAACGCAATTTTTTCTTCGTACACAGAAATCGCATATTCATAGTCTTCAACTGCCTCCTCATGCCGCCTGACCGCGTCGAGCGTGGATGCCCGAAGACAACGAATGTTCGCCGTTTCTGCCCTTAGAGTTATATTGCTGGAATCCGCAGATTCGAGGCTTTCGGCTCTTTCGACGGCGTGTCCAAATGTTTCAATCGCTTCGTCAAATCTTCCCTGGCGAGTCAACAACATGCCATACATTTTTTCAGTCACTGCCATGGCTGTAATCAATTGCATATTGCCCGGACTTCTTTCGATTGCCTCGGCAGCGACGGCGATTCCCCGTTTCAAGTATTTTTCTGCTTCCGGAAAATTCAGGGCATTCATATAGGCACGTCCCAGACGAATGTAAAACTGGTTTACGACTCGATATCCTTCGTCGAAATCAGCAGACTTTTCGTAGAGCGATTGAACGTTGTCGAGACATTCCATCCCAAGCGCGATCGATGCCTCCGGTGGCTCTTGTACCCAAAGCCGATCGATTTCGTAGCTACGGGCAACCACCCAACGCCGAATCACATCGACGTTGCCAGGCTTTTCCAGCAGCAGTTCATCGATGATCAAGTTCGATTCCGCCAGCAACGGCGACGCTTTCTCCGTTTCGCCCATTCGATTAAAGTGCAGCGAAAGGTAGTTGAGCGTTTTTACCAATTCGTACTTGCGATCAAAATCGTCCGGTTCCGCGTCAACAAATTCCCGGCTCATCGCCAACGCTTCTTCGAACTCGACCGTCGCCAATTCAGTTTGTCCGCGTTGAGCCTGAATCTCTCCGATGCGTTTCTTTGCAAGAATCGCTGTCTGCAACGAAGCAGAATCGTCATCGATTACCGTGATGCTCCTTAGCCCAACGATCGCAGCATTCGCAATCTCTTCCTGTATTTCAAGCGGTAACGAATCCGCCACCAGCTGGTCATAAACCGCATTGACCAAACTGTACAGCGAATCAATCGCGACTGTTCGATCGTTGATCGCTTTCGCTTGAGCTTCAGACGCCGCTTTCTTTTCTTTGATCACCTGTTCGTTGGCGGCCGACAATTTGATTGCTGCGACCGTCGAACCGATCGCCAACGTAAGCAACGAAAGAAACGAAACCGCAATGAGCCCTGCGAGCACTCGATTTCTAAAACACCATTTGGACAATTTCTCAACGACTCCCACAGGCCGCGCGAGAATCGGCTTGCCCTCGGAAAATCGCACCAAATCATCGCCCAGCTCGCTGGCCGACTGGTACCGGCGATCGGGACTTTTCTCCAAACACTTCTGGCAAATCGTCTCCAACTCAACGGGCAGACTTGGGTTCAACTGTCGCAGAGGAAGCGGATCGATCGTCGTCACCTGATAGAGGATCTCCCATGGATGAGCCGCTTGAAATGGCGACCGTCCACACAGCATTTCATACAAAACCGCGCCGATTGAATAGACATCTGACCTCTCATCTGCGAGCTCGCCACGCGCCTGCTCTGGCGGCATGTAGGCCGGAGTGCCCAACACATCGCCGGTTTGATGCAAGGAGTGTTCTGCGTCCAGTTTTCGCGCCAGACCAAAATCACAAACTTGTGGTCGATCCGCCTGATTCAGCAAAATATTGCCGGGCTTGATGTCACGATGAATGACTCCGTTTTCATGCGCATGAGAAATCGCATCGGTGATTGCAAGCGACATCGCAACGACGCTTTCAACCGGTAGAGGGCCTGACCGTAATCTTTGAGCCAACGATCCACCTTGAACGTACTCCATTACAAGGAAAGGCACTCCTTCAGATTCACCGATTTGGAAGACCTGAACGATCGACGGGTGCAACAGCTGGGCGGCCGCAGTGGCTTCACGCGTTAGACGCTCATCTTTTGATCCGTTGAGCGATTTTAGTTCAGCGTCGAGCAAGAATTTGATCGCGACGGTACGGTTGAGTTTTTTATCTTGAGCCCGCCACGCGACGCCGCTTCCGCCACGACCCAACATTTCCTGAAGTTCAAATCCCGAAATCGGAGGCAACCTTTGCGAGCTTACCTGAGCCGCAAGTTTGGGTTCAGCATCTCCTTCGGCAACCGTATTGCCTGGAACATCTGTCGGCACGTCCGCCTGATCAGATTGTTTCAGGGCTTGGTGAACTTGAAATTGTCGAACGATCGAATCCCGAACTTCTGGAAACCTGGACATGTAATCGTCTATCGACGGACTTTCACCCCGCTGCTCACGAATCAATAATTCGGCATAAATCAAATCGACAATCGCATCGGAGCGATTTCGAAGCTCCGGCACTTTCACCAGAAGGTTCTCAATCGAGATCGGTGTCCCGTCTTTCCAACTCAGCTGCTGCTGTTCAAGTAATTCATCCAGCTGCATGGAACAGTTTCCTCGTCAATTCTTGGTCCAGTTCGCCTAACACCATCAGAAACAGAAACGCAATTCCGGCTGGCAATCGGACAGGCTCTTCGCAAACAAAGCCATTTCCACCGGAATCATTCACGACGACAGGCGTCTGGTGCGATGTTTGAGGCGATTCCCCTGAAGTGGCGACAGTTTTTGCAGATTCATCAGTTCACGTCGTGGGTGAACTGTCGAAACCACAAACTTGGAACGATAACCCAGTGAAACAAGCCTTCTCCATTTTGACGCCCACGCCTCGTGAATAGTCCGGGTTCCAGGCAAACGCCCCTCCAATCGTCATCATGTTATCAGTTCAAAACTGACGATGCCAAGCTTTTTAACGCTCGGCTCTACCAAACGCCTTTGGTTTCATTGGCTACAATCTTGTTCCGCAACCCATCAATCATTTTGGCCAGAACTGCAAATAAATGTCTGACGAAAACGAAAAAGTCTGCCGCTGGGGAATTCTGGGCGCGGCAAAGATCGCTTACAAAAATTGGCATGCCATCAGGAATTCCGGAAACGGGATCGTGGCTGCTGTGGCCAGTCGCGACAAGGTTAGAGCCACCCAGTTCGTCGCCGATTGCCAAAAAGACGCTCCGTTTGAAGTGATTCCTCGCGTCGCAGACGACTACGAAGCGATCATCACGGCCGACGACATCGACGCGGTTTACGTGCCGTTGCCTACCTGTGTCCGAGCCCCAATTTTGATGGCTTTGGCCAAGAGCGGAAAACATATCCTCTCTGAAAAGCCTTGCGCGACGGACGCTGCAGAGCTTTCTATCACGATCGACCAGTGCAAAAAACATGGCGTGCAGTTCATGGACGGCGTCATGTTTCGCCACAGCCTGCGAACGGATCGCATTCGAGAGTACATTCGTGATCCGCAACACTTCGGACAACTTACACGTATCGCCAGTCATTTTAGTTTCTACGGTGACGATGATTTTCGCAGCAACGACATCCGAACCAAAAGCAATCTTGAACGCTTCGGCTGCCTTGGAGACCTTGGCTGGTACAACATTCTGTTCACGCTATGCATGGTGAATTTTGAATTACCGCAGCGAGTTTCGGGAAACATTCTGAGCCATCATCGCGACCCTTCATGCGACGCTGCAGTTCCGATGAGTTTTTCGGCAGAGCTATCTTTCAAAGATGGCGTTACGGCCAGCTTTTACTGCAGTTTTGAATCTGATTTGCAACAGTGGGCCAGCGTCGGTTCGACTCACGGCCACGTGTGGCTGAACGATTTCGTGATTCCATTTTCAGGTCGCAAACCACGTTTCAACGCCTTCCACACCACCACCGAAGGCGAACACTGTGTCATGGCAATGCACGAGGGCAAAACAGAGATCGAAGTGAACGAGACCAGCCACGGCGAAGTCGATTCACAGGAAACAAAACTGTTTCGCAAGTTCGCTGCGATCGTGAACTCGGGCCAGTTGGATTGGTCGTGGGCGGAAGCTTCGCTCAAAACTCAAACGGTGATGGACGCCTGCTTCCAAGCTGGTTTGTCAGGCGAAACGATTGAGCTTGCTTAGATATCAACCGGAATTATCCACGACGACAGGCGTATGGTTTGCCATTTGAAGTGACTCTCCTGAAATGAAGACAAGCTTTGCAAGTTCGTCAATTTCACATTACGGGTGAACTGTCGAGATTACGAACCTCGAACGATGCACCATTGAATCGAGCATTCTTTATTTCGACGCCCGCGCATCGTGAATAATCCGGGATCAATATCAGCGACCGATGTCTTGAATCGACGTCGAGTACATTTGAATCTGTTGCTCAACTGAATTCGCCACGGACTCGTTCGATACCGCGTTCCAGTCGTTTGCGGTGGCTATCTGCGGAACCGCCGATCTGCGCCGCAACTTCATCCCAGGTCAATCCGGACCCTCGCAAATCCGCGATCTGTAGTTCCTCTTCGGACAGGCTCGCGCGCACTTTGGCGATCATCTCCTTCATCTCAGCCGCAGTTTTAGGTCCATCGCTGTCGGACACGAGCAAACCTGCAGCCGCTTCCACGACGCCTTCGCCAGCGTTCCGTTTCTGTGCCGTTTGGTGACGATGCTCATCCACAACGCGGTTTCGCGTCATGGTCACCAACAACCCCAGTAATTGTTCCGGCTTTTTCAGGTCAATACCCTTGGGCGATTGAGCGGTCTCAAAAAACTTGCCAAAAACGGATTGGCAGATATCAATCGAGTCGACGATTCGCCTGAGTTTTGAATCCGTTAGCCGCATCCGGGCGGCTCGACGGATTTCCGGCTCGTACAGCTCAACCAATTTTTGAGCTGCTTCGGCATCGCCGGAACGAGCTTGATTCATAAGTGATGTGAATTCGTCGTCGCTAAGCATCGATGGGACTCTCGTTCGAAATAGTACGGCCCTATCTTAACCTTGCACCGAAGAGCGCACAAAAATTCTTTCCACCAAATGTCCGGCCTGAGCAGATTGTTCCGTCTTGATTGATATGCCCGGCATTTTTAATTCGCCGGCCGACAAGGAGCAACGCAGCGGAGCTCCCGTCTCAGTCCAATTTCTGCAATGGTGGGATTTTTACGATGAAGATTTACAACTGGTTCTTTGATCGCGGCGCGAAGATGGCAACGGCCTCGGGTGTGGCAGCGATTCTTTTCGCAGTATACGGAGCTTCGGCGAACGCTCAAACATGGAATAATTCCGCCGGCGACGGACTCTGGTTTAACGGCACCAACTGGGTGGGAGGAACGGCTCCGACAGGAATCGCCGACAATGCAGTTGTTGGAGCACCAGCGCCGGTAACGCTCAACGGCAGCGTTAACCTTAATTCGCTTGTCGTAGGGGCCGATGGCGTCATTAACAGTAACGCCAGTCTCAATCTTGATTTCGGTGGCACAGCGACAACGACGCTGAACAATGCCGGCACCATCAATATGGGCAACAACACGGACCTGCAATTTCAAAACGCGGTTCTTAACAGCGGCAACATTAATATCAACGCCACGTCTTCGGCAACAGATATCGAAATCGATTCGGCTGGCGCCACGCTTGATGGAGGCGGCACCGTAACGCTCAACGGAAACAACGCCGGTATCAATGGACTTGGAGGATCCACTTTGACGATCGTCGATCAGACGATTCAAGGGCAGGGTCGAATTGGTCAGAACTCCATCGGCATCAGCAATCAGTCCAATGGAATCATCGACGCCAACCTGATGAGTCAAACATTGCAAATTGACGCCAATGCGACGGGCGTTACCAACGCTGGAATTTTGCAAGCCAGCAATGGCGGGACACTTCGAGTCGCCGGATCTGTCGTCGACAACACCGGCGGCCAGATCATCGCTCAGGATGGCTCACAAGTCGTCATGAACGCGTCCGCGATTTCCAACGGAACGCTCGGCACTGCCGGAACCGGGCAACTCACCGTTGACACTTCGTCGAGCGTCGGTTTTGAAAACGTGACGATCAACGGAACGATGGTTTCCAACAACAATTCGGATACCGAAATCTCTGGAACCATCAACAACACCGGGACAATGCGAATCGAAGCGGGGGCGTCCAGCACTGACATCGAAATTCAAGCTGGAGGAGCGACGTTGACAGGCGGTGGCACTGTTGAACTTAGCGGCTCAAACGCTGGCATCAATGGCACGGACACACTGACGATTGGTGATCACACGATTGAAGGCCAAGGATCCATCGGAAGAAACGCAATCGGAATCGTTAATTCGGCTTCCGGTCTGATCGATGCGAACCTCGCCAGCCAGACATTGCAGATTGACACTAACGCTTCCGGATTCGACAACGACGGTACCCTCCAGGCATCCAACATGGGGCAATTAAGAATCACGGGTACTGCTGTCGACAACGATGGCGGTCTCATTGAAGCAAAAACCGATTCGACGGTATCTCTCAACGCATCAACCATCACTGGTGGAACGCTGAACTCTGTTGGAACCGGTCAACTGGTTATTGAAACTGGTTCTTCAGTCCGGTTGCAGGACCTGAGCAACATGGGTTCGGTGGTTTCCTTGAACAATACTGACACTGAGATCTCTGGAACGATTGCCAATTCCGGCACGATGGAAATTGCAGCTGCGGCTTCAAGTACAGACATCGAAGTTCAGGCTGGAGGAGCGACGCTAACAGGCGGCGGAAAAGTCACGCTCACCGGCGGCAACGCGGGAATCAATGGAGCGACGGGCAGCGTACTGACCGTCGGCGATCAAACCATCGAAGGCGAGGGCTCGATCGGAGAAAACGCAATCGGAGTCGTCAATTCCTCAAGCGGCTTGATCAACGCAAACTCCAACGGAAACACGCTGAATATTGATGCTGACGCAACCAACAATTTCGTCAACGCGGGAACGCTTCGAGCCTCCGATGGCGGTGCCCTTCGAATCTCGGCAACGCAAATCGACAACAGCAATGTGATTGAAGCATTGGACGGCTCAAAAGTCGAACTGAACAACTCCAGCATTACCGGCGGCACACTTCGTTCTGTTGATTCGGGAACTGTTGACGTGCTTGCCAGCACTAACTCAACTCTGGAGGATCTTACCATTGAAGGGCACCTGCGTTCTTTCAACAACAGTGACACCAACATCCGCGGCACAATCGAAAATCAGGGTCTGATCGAGATTCTGGCGGCGGCTTCTGACGCTGACATTGAGATCCAGACTGGAAATGCAACTTTGACCGGAGGTGGAACGGTACGGCTATCCGGAACGAACGCCGGGATCAACGGAGTAAGCGGAACCGTTCTGACGATCGGCGATCAAGTCATCGAAGGGCAGGGCTCTTTGGGTGAAAACACGATGGGTTTCATTAACTCGGCCGCCGGTCTTGTCGACGCGAACGTTAGCGGAACCACGTTGAACATTGATGTCGATTCCGCCAACGAGTTTACCAACAACGGCACGCTTCAAGCTTCCATGGGAGGTGTTCTTCGGGTCACGAATTCGCAGATCAACAACAACAGTCTCATTGAAGCCAAAGACGGATCAAAGGTCGAACTTACGAACTCGACGATCACGGGAGGAACGCTTGCAACCACTGGCAGCGGAACGATTGATGTCCTTGCCAGTGCCAGTGTGCGACTGGAAAACTTGACCAACTCGGGTCGCCTTCAATCGTTCAACAACAGTGATACAGAAATTCTTGGCACGGTCAACAACACCGGAACGATGGAAATACTTGCTGGAGCGTCAAGCACGGACGTCGAGGTTCAAGCTGGCGGCGCGACGCTAACCGGCGGCGGCACGCTGCGGCTCACCGGCACCAACGCCGGGCTCAACGGAGTCTCCGCTGAATCGCTCAACATCGAGAGCCAACTCGTGGTCGGGCAGGGCAGTTTGGGCGAAAACACAATCGACATCTTCAACGGCTTCGGCGGTACCATCGAAGCAGACGTCAATGGAGCCGCGCTAACGATCGACTTGATTGGAGCCAACAGTGTTGCTTCGTTGATAAACGACGGAACACTTCGTGCCAGCAATGGTGCGACGCTGGACTCGCTGCAGGGCATCGTCAACAACGGAACGATCAATACTGACCTTGCCAGCACCGTTGAGGCATTTACGCTAGACAACACTGATGGCAGTCTCATTTCTGGCGACGGATTTATCGATGTCGACAGTGGAACGATTCAAGTTGCCGGCACGGTTGCTCCCGGAAATTCGGCGGGCACGCTAACGCTTCTGGATGACACAGTCTTTTCGTCAACGGCGCTGCTGCAAACGGAACTCGAGAGTGCCTCACTGTTTGACGAACTGCTTGTTGAAGGGAGCTTGGCGTTGGACGGAGTTCTTTCGGTCGATCTGCTCAGCGGGTTCAATCCACTCAGTTCCGACTCGTTCCTGATCGCTTCAGCTACCGACGGCATCACGGGTCAGTTTTCAAATGTCTCCGATGGAGGAACACTACTGACTTTGGACGGCGAAGGAACTTTCGTTGTTGACTATACTGGCAGTGGAGTCGTCCTTTCCAACTTCTCGGTCTCGGCGATTCCTGAGCCAAGTGCAACACTTTGTCTTGTCGGAATCGGTATCGGAGCGATGGTTCGACGTCGACGAAATTCGTAACCACCAATGTGCCTCCCAGGCACCGGATGGGACGGCAGGCGGCTAACAGCAATTTAGCCGCCTGTTTTTTTGTACTTCTGGATTTAGATTTCGTCCAGCAAATCCTTGATGGCAGCGACCTCACTTCTTCGATCAAAAGCTATCACGCCGGCGAGGTTCAGTCCGATGAATTCGGCAAGTTTGCGAGCCAGCATCAGGTCAGAAACGCCTCGATACTGATTCGTCAGCTTGCCATTTTCTCCGTAGATCGTGTTGGCATCGGAATCAAAGCCGGATTCAAAATTTTCACATAGCTCATCAATCCAAGCCTGAGGAACCCCTTCTTTTTGGCAGGTGGCTTCGGACCAAATTTCGTCCCCGACACATTTTAAAAGCAACATTTGGGCGGCTACGGAATCAAACATCGCTGCAATCCAGATTTTGGCAGAAGAATTTGCAAAACTTGCCTCAACGTCGGGAGAATCGCTTCAAAGGGCAAACCTGACGCCTGTCGTCGTGAATAATTCCGGCTCACTTTCGACGCCCACGCCTCTTGAACCATCCGGGTTCAAATCAAAGCGTATCTGGTTTGGATGCACGTTGCCATGGGACCGTTTTTTGTTGAAACTGTGGGCTGAAACTTTTTTACCATTCTTTTCGGCCTCCTACCATGAATGTTCGCGCTTCCGAACGAAAGCCTACCAACTACCGCCAGATGATCGTGCTTGGGCTGGTCGTCCTTGCGGTCGCCTATCACTTCAGTCGTCCGACGCTGCAGAAGTGGTTTCCAAATGTCAATTTACCATCGATCACCGAACAGGATCGCCAGCAAGCAGAACGGGACCGCCAATCCGATGGCAAGGATTTCAAATACGACGCGAAACTGCCCGATACGGACAAAGCGAATCCGAATAAATCGAACGGATCAAAAACAGGCCAATCGCCAACCTCGGCTCGCACTTACCTGAAAGACATTGGCGGCAATCGCTATACATCGCCAGCAGGATTACTGTTCACCCCCAGTCGAGCCGAACATCGGATCGATCATGTGCTGAAACATTGCAAAGATGACACTTCGAAACCTGCTCACGGCATTTTCATCGGCGATGAAGTCGAAGTCTTCAAAACGATCGACGAAGCTTACGAGCAAGTAAAAGCCAAATCGCGGCGTGTCGAATCGCAAAAGGATCGCGGCAAGGACACTTATACCGTTTCGATGAATCGCAAAGTCGGTTATGACGGCGGGGCCAAAGGAAAACGAAACGGCGGTCGAGATTTGACTCGAATCAAACTTGTGTTGGTCGACGGCAATCGCGTCATCACGGCTTTCCCAACAAAGTAGATCGCGACCAAGAGAAGTCTGCCCAACCAAAACGACTGCCCAACCAAAACGACTTCCCTCGATCCGACTTTAAATTCAAGCTTCACGGCCATGATCGCGTTTCGAATCACCATTGCCTTCGCCGCGGTCATGATCCACGCGACTTGCATCGCCGCCTGCCAGAATCACACGAATCGAGAATCCGTCGCAGAAGTACTTGCTAACAGAGCACTCCCTAAAAAAGCACTCTCAAAAAAAGTGCTCCCCAACATCGTCTGGATCGTGGCGGACGACCTTGGTTATAACGATCTCAGCTGCATGGGGCAGACGAATTTCAAAACGCCAAACATCGACAGCCTTGCTGCTGACGGCATGCGTTTCACACAGTTTTATGCGGGGTCAACCGTCTGCGCGCCCTCAAGAGCCTGCTTTTTGACGGGCCAACACACGGGCCATGTTTTCCAGCGAATCAACGGACCGATTCAGTTTCGAGAAAACCCACAGGACGTCACCATCGCGACGCGACTTCAACAAGCCGGCTACAGGACCGCGATGATTGGCAAATCGGGACTCAGCTGCAACAGTTACGACGCTGAACTACCGCGAAGAAAGGGATTCGACCATTTCTTTGGATTCGTGAATCACCATGCGGCTCACCGATATTATCCAAGATCGATTCTTCGCAACGGCAAAGCGATTGAGTTCAAAGACAACACTGGCAAAGAGGGACAAACGTACTCCACCGATTTGATGATCGCGGAAGCGTTAACGTTTCTGGATGATTGCAAAGCCCAGCCTTTCTTTTTACATCTCGCGTTGCAACAGCCGCATGCTGACATGCAGGTTCCGCCTGACTTTCTGGAGCCGTTTTCTGGCAAGTTCGAAGAACAACCACAAGCCGACGGGTTCTATCGCGCGGTCGCTGAACCGAAAGCGACCTTCCTTGGCATGATGAGCCATCTGGATCAGGCCATCGGAAAAGTTCGTAACCACATCAGAAAACTGGGGATCGAAAAGAACACGATCATCATGTTCACCAGCGACAACGGGCCTCACTTTGAAAACGGACATCACCCCGATCACTTTGATTCCAACGGAAAACTTCGTGGCGGGAAACGTGACCTTTACGAAGGCGGGATTCGCGTTCCCCTGATCGCATGTTGGCCCGAAAAGATTGAACCTGGTAGCACCTCAAACCACGTGTCTGCATTTTGGGACTTTCCTGCGACTGCTTGCGAGCTTGCGGGCATCGACGCTCCCGAGGGCACCGACGGTCTTTCGTTTGTCCCAACGTTACTTGGGAAGGGCAAACAGACAGAACATGATTATCTGTATTGGGAATTCCACGAGCAGAACGGAAAGCAGGCTGTTCGCATGGGGAAGTGGAAAGGCATTCGATTAAATGTCAAAGACGACATCAACGGCCCGATTGAGCTTTATGATTTGCTGGCAGATGTCGGCGAAACAAGGAACGTTGCCAAGCAACACCCTCAGATTGTAAAGTCGATTGCAGAAAAGATGCAGGAAGCTCACGTTCCGACAGACATGGTCTCGTTCGTCAAACCTTCCAAATTTAAACCGGTTTCGGGAGACCGAATTGAGGGAGGAAAGCTACTTGATCGCAGCGATTGGAAAGTGATTGCGGTTTCGAGCCCGAAAGGACGCCTGGCAGCTTTGAGGAAAGCATTTGATGACAACCCGCAAACGATTTGGATGACTCGTGACCGGGACCGCGGGCCCCATTTTTTCGAGATCGATTTCGGCTCCGTTGCTACCGTTAGTGGAATTAGGATCCTCAACCGGCAAGATCAGGGTTCCGGCGGGATGATTGGCGACCTGCGGATTTATCTCTCTGAGACCCCGCAATTCGGTGCCCATTCGGCCAGCGTTTATCTTCCTCCCAGCGACAACGAGCAACGGATTCCCCTCGAGGCCGTTTCGGCACGATACCTACGCGTCGAAATCAAATCCGACGTTTACGACCGGCCCTTCGCGTCAATTGCCGAGCTAAATGTCGAGCTGGCGAATTGAACCCGGATGATTCACCCCGGATGATTCACGAGGCGTTGACGTCGACATAGCGAAAGCTTGTCTCATTGGAGTTTTGTTCCACGTTTGTGATTTCGACAGTTCACCCACGATGTGAAATTGACGAATTTGCAAAACTTGTCGCCACTTCATGAGATTCGCCTCAAAGAGCAAGCCCAGACGCCTGTCGTCCTGAATGATTTGGGTTGAAATTGCGTTTGCTGCCGGCGATTCCATTGCTTTGGGTATTCGCATCTGCCACTGGCAGACTCGCAACTGCCACGTGTGGACTCGCCACCATTACGGCATCACCAAGCGTCGATATCAGCCTTGTTGAATGCAGTTGATTGCAGGAAAAAACTTTTTGAAACCCGGAAATTATGAGTGGATGCGGATAGCCGCTTTTCGGGTGATTGGATAGAGTTACAAAGTCGTGAGTCGCTCCTGTTTGCAGGATTCATGGCTCTTATTAAATAGGACGATTCCACTGATCCCGGACAATGTCGATGCTGCGACCATTGATGGTTGCGCCGGCAATTTTCAAAATGAATGTTTTCAGTCGCGCTTACGTCGACAGTCTTTTTGAAGACTATCAAAAAGACCCTTCATCTTTGCCGCAAGAGTGGCAGGAATATTTTCAGAATTTCGACCCCAATCTTGGGCACTCTGAAATTGCCGATGAAGCGAGTTTTGCTCCGCCTTCGACGCCCGGAACCATCAGCGGATCAGCCACGACCGAAACGCCCAACAGCCAGTCGGTGGCCCAACTGCAGGATCGAGTCGACCAGCTTGTGCGCGGCTTTCGAGTCCGCGGACACCTGGAAGCCAAAATCGACCCGCTGGGTATGCCTCGGGAAACCAACAGCGAGCTTCATCCGGAATCGTATGGCTTGCATGCGGGCGATCTGGACAAATCATTTTCGGCTCGAACCGTCGGCGGCCAGAACTTCCAGACGCTCGAAGACATGGTCCAGCTGCTGAGGAACACGTATTGTCGTTCCATCGGCGCCCAATTCATGCACATCGACGATCACGATGTCAGATATTGGTTGCAATCCAGAATGGAGAGCACTCAAAACCGAATCAATCTGGATCGCGAAACGCAGGTTCGCATTCTGACCAAGCTAACCGATGCGGTGATCTTCGAAGAGTTCGTCCGCCGCAAATACATCGGTGCGAAAACGTTTTCGCTCGAAGGTGCCGAAACTTTGATTCCGCTGTTGGACTTGGCGCTTGAAAAGGCTGGCGAACACGGCGTTGAAGAAGTCGTTTTGGGCATGGCTCATCGCGGCCGACTGAACGTGTTGGCCAACATTATGGGAAAGCGATCGGAAAATATTTTCTGGGGCTTTGATGATCCGGATCCGGAAACCAGTCGCGGTGGCGGTGACGTCCTGTATCACCTCGGCCACAGCAGCGATTGGAAAACAGCCGCTGGCAAGAAAGTCCACATCTCACTTTGCTTCAACCCGAGCCATCTCGAATTCGTTAACCCGGTTGCGATGGGGCGTTGTCGCAGCAAGATGGAACGCACTGGCGACAATTGGCATTCAAAAGGCATGTGCGTTTTGATCCATGGCGACGCAGCCTTTGCCGGTGAAGGCGTTGTGCAGGAATCATTGAACCTGAGCCAACTGCCGGGCTACAAGGTCGGCGGCACGCTGCACGTCATCTTGAACAATCAAGTCGGTTTCACCACGAATCCGTCGGCAGGACGCAGCACAACTTACGCCAGCGATGTCGCGAAGATGTTGCAAATTCCGATCTTCCACGTCAATGGCGAAGATCCGGAAGCCGTTGCTCAGGTCGTGAACCTTGCGATGGAGTTCCGTCGCACTTTCCATCGTGACGTCGTGATCGACATGCTTTGCTACCGTCGTCTCGGGCACAACGAGATGGACGAACCGAGATTCACCCAGCCGATGATGTACAAGAAGATCGACGAACTGAAAACCGTTCGCGACAGCTACCTCGAACGACTGTTGAAGATGAAAGAGGTCACTGCGGACGAAGCAGACGCGATCGCCACGGCTCGTCGTGAAAAGCTGGACCGTGAATTCGAAGCCGCCAGCGACAAAGAAAATTACAAACCGGATACGCAGAGCGGTGACGGACTGTGGAGCGAATATTCTGGTGGGAATGAAGACCTGGCGATGGATGTCGACACCGGCGTGCCTGCAGGGAAGCTGACTTACGTTTTAAAGCAGCTGGCCACGGTGCCAGAAGGGTTCACTCCGCATCGCAAACTTGTTTCGGGTGACTTGAAAGCTCGCGCGGAGTGCGCTGCTGGAAATCGTCCGATCATTTGGCCGATCGCGGAACTGGCGGCATTCGCATCGCTGGCTTTGGAAGGTCATCCGGTTCGCTTGACGGGTCAGGATGTTGGTCGCGGAACTTTCAGCCAAAGACATGCGGTTCTTTACGATTCGCAAAACGGAGCTCGTTTCAACATTCTGCAGCATATTGATGAAGGGCAAGCCAACGTCGACATCATCAACAGCCCGCTCAGCGAAACTGGCGTTCTGGGATTCGACTACGGGTTCAGCCTCGACTGTCCTGACGGACTCGTGTTGTGGGAAGCACAATTTGGCGACTTCGTGAATGCGGCTCAGGTGATCATCGATCAATTCATCTTCAGTGCCGAAGACAAATGGAATCGCCTGAGCGGATTGGTGATGTTGTTGCCTCACGGATTCGAAGGATCCGGTCCCGAGCATTGTAGCGGTCGGATCGAACGATTCCTGAACGGGTGTGCCGAACACAATGTCCAGATCGCTTACCCCACGACAGCGGCCCAACACTTCCATCTGCTCCGACGGCAGGTGTTAAGAAAGTGGCGGAAACCGTTGATCGTCTTCACCCCCAAGAATCTGCTTCGTGATCCGATGGTTGCTTCGGAACTGGACGAGTTTACGTCTGGGAAGTTCCAACGTGTTCTTGCCGATCCGGATGTTGGCCCAGCGGACAATCCTGATCGGATCCTGATTGCTTCGGGCAAGGTCGCGGTTGACTTGATGAAGGAACGCCGCTCCCAGGAGCGAAATGATTTTGCCGTGATTCGAGTTGAGCAGCTTTATCCGTTCCCAGCCGATCAAATTCGGGAATTCCTCGAATCTTACGGCCCTTCTAAACCCATTTACTGGGTTCAGGAAGAGCCGCGAAACATGGGGCCTTGGTACTTTATCAGAGTCAAATGGGAGGAAATGGGGCTGGAAGACGGCTGGAAAATTCAGGCAATCACGCGTCCTGAGTCGGCAAGCCCCTCCACGGGATCCAAAAAAGCGCACAAAATTGAACAGCAGGAACTGCTCAATGAAGCGATGGGTACCGCGAACGCCGCGTCGACGTCGTGATGACCATCACTTTTTGTGTAACCCATTCGACTCGCCGAGTTGACCAGCGTTTCACTTTCGTCGATCAGTCGCCGATTTGTTGATAGTGCGACAGGGCGAAAGCTCGTGAATTCAAACCTTTCCGTTGAAAGTTAGAGACCCATGTCTGAAATCAAAGTGCCTGAGTTCGGAGACTCAATCCAGGAAGTTCAGGTTTTCCAGTGGCTCAAGAAACCCGGCGAATGGGTTGAACGCGATGAAGACATCGTGGAACTGGAATCGGAAAAAGCATCGCAGGCATTGCCGGCTCCTGTATCGGGCATCCTTCAGTCAGTCGCCGTCGCCGAAGGTGAAATCGCTCAAGTCGGCGACCTTCTGTGCGTAATCGATGAAACGGCCAGCAAAGATTCCGCTGGCGGTGGACAGGCTGCCAGCTCGGCCGCTGCGGGCGGGTCAGATCAATCGACCGCTGTCGTTGATGCTCCATCAGGCGACGAAGCGTCATGGATCATGCCTGCCGCCCAAGTCATGCTTTCCGAATACAAGATTTCCGCAGATGCGATCTCGCCCACTGGGCCCGGCGGACGGTTGCTGAAAGAAGACGTTCTGCGATACGTCGAATCGAAAGGCCTGCGTCCCGGCGGAAGTGCACCTGCGGACCAGTCTGCTGCTTCGGCACCACCAGCAGCTCCAACGTCCGCGCCGCCGATGCCCAAATCGCGCCCTGTTCCATCAAACGCCGCTTCATCAGGCTCTGTTTCGGCTCAAACCGAAGAATGGAACGATTCGATGGGGCCTCGCGAGGAAACATCGCGTCCGATGAGCATGATTCGTCGCACGATTTCCAAGCGATTGGTTGAAGCCCAACAGACTGCTGCCCTGCTGACGACGTTCAACGAAGTCGACATGCAACCGGTGATGCAGCTGCGTAGCACTTACAAGGAAGCGTTTCTGAAAAAGCACGGCGTGAAACTGGGCTTTATGTCCTTTTTCGCCAAAGCGGTTGTCGAAGGCTTGCGTCGGTTCCCGGCGATCAATTCCGAGATCCGTGGCAACAATGTGATCAGCAAAAACTACCAGGACATTGGCATCGCGATCGGTGGCGGGAAAGGACTGGTCGTTCCGATCCTACGAAATGTCGAACGGATGAGTTTTGCCGACATCGAACGAAAGATTGGTGAATTCGCCGCTCTGGCGAAAGATAACAAGATCACGCCGGCAGAGCTTGAAGGCGGTACGTTCACGATCAGCAACGGTGGCGTCTACGGATCGCTGCTCTCGACGCCGATCGTAAACCCTCCTCAAAGCGGTATCCTTGGATTGCATTCGATTCAGGATCGAGCGATGGTCGTCAACAAGGAAATTGTCATTCGTCCGATGATGTACATCGCGTTGACCTACGATCACCGAATCGTTGACGGTCGCGAAGCGGTGACCTTCCTGAAAACGATCAAGGAAGTTCTCGAAGAGCCAGCTCGCCTGTTCCTTGAAGTCTGAGCCCAAGCGGCGAGCAGCTATCGCGTAGTTCTCCTTTAACAACGCTACGAAATCCAAAAAAACGCCTCCTCCTGATACCAGGAGGACCACGATTGCAGAAACACTCTCACGAAATACAACCATGGCTGAAAAAAACTTTGATCTTGTCGTTCTCGGAGGCGGTCCTGGCGGGTACGTCGCTGCAATTCGTGGCGCACAACTCGGGCTCAACACAGCCGTCATTGACGAAAATCAAAAGTTCGGCGGCACCTGCCTTCGAGTCGGTTGTATTCCCAGCAAAGCACTTCTGGAATCCAGCCATCTTCTGGTCGAAGCTCGCGATCACATGATGGATCACGGCATCACAGCCAGCAAACTGACGGTCGATCTTGCGGCGATGATGCGTCGCAAAGCGGGAGTCGTTGATACGCTGACCGGCGGCATCGCGATGTTGCTTAAGAAGAACAAGGTCACTGCAATCGTTGGTCGCGGTAAACTGACGGGATCGAATACGATTGAGATTTCCAACGGCGACGTCGTCACCGCCAAGAACATCATCGTCGCCACCGGCAGCGTCCCTTCGACTTTGCCGGGCATTGAACTCGATGGAGATCGCATTGGCGACAGCACGGCGGCATTGTCTTACACCAGCGTTCCCAAAAAATTGGTCGTCGTTGGCGGTGGCTACATCGGTCTTGAACTGGGCTCCGTTTGGAGTCGGCTTGGCGCAGAAGTCATTATTCTTGAAGCGATGGACAAAGTCCTTGCCGGCCTCGATCAGGAAATCGCTCGACTGGCTCAACGCACTTTCGAAAAACAGGGCCTTCAGTTCCGCACCAACATGTGGGTCGAATCGGTAACGCGTCAGGGCGATGCTTGCGAAGTCAAAATGAAGGGCGGCGAAACGATTCAGTGCGATCGCGTTCTGGTTTCTGCTGGTCGGGCTCCCAATACGGGATCGATCGGTTTAGCGGAAGCCGGAGTCGAAGTTGACAAGCGAGGCTTCATCGTGACCAACGCCGAACTTCAAACCAACGTTCCCAATATCTTCGCCGTTGGAGACTGCATCGGCGGAGCGATGTTGGCTCACAAAGCTTCTGAAGAAGGCATCGCGGTCGTCGAAAAGCTGGTCACGGGCGTCGGCCATGTCAATTACGATGCGATCCCAGCGATCGTGTACACGCACCCAGAAATCGCTTCGGTCGGCAAGACAGAAGAGCAGCTTAAATCAGAAGGCATTAGCTATCGCAAAGGTGCCAGCCCATTCGGCGCCAATGGACGTGCTCGAGCGATGGGCGGAGTCGAAGGAAAAATCAAAATCCTTGCCGACGCCGAAACCGATCGCATCCTTGGTGTTCACGCCATCGGTCCTCGGGCTGGCGACCTGATCGCAGAAGCCGCCATCGCGATGAACTTCGGCGCCAGCAGCGAAGATCTTGCTCGATGTTGCCACGCTCATCCCACGCTTTCCGAAATCATGCAGGAAGCCGCCATGGCAGTCGACAAGCGAGCGATTCACTCGTAGTGGT
>CAYZPA010000056.1:31480-34479 GCA_964479855.1 uncultured Pirellulaceae bacterium | reverse complement strand
GCTGTCGTCCAAGCTCTGACGAACACGAAACTGTGAGCGGCAAGGCTTTATCCGCTGGTTCGTTGCGGCTGGTACTGTGAGCGGCAAGGCGCTAGCCGCCGGTTCGTTGCGATTGGCGCGATATTCGGATACCGAACGACTTCAACGACCCAATAACGCTCTTTGTCACATGGCCTACCTATAGTTCATGGTTGCCAGGTGATGCTCGCAGTTGGGTGAAATTGATGAAATGGAAGAAGGGCGAGCAACCGCCGCAACCGGTCCTTGAACAGTGGTGCATTGGCGGATGAAAGAAACGGCGGTGCTGTTATTGGCTCGCCCCAATGACCTTATTGAACATGTCGTCAACGATGTCAGGACAGCGTCTGCTAACGTCGTTCACTTCCCATCGATCGTCGGGCTTTGCGTACAGCCTGGAAGAATCAATGTCACTGTTTTCGACGATCAATTTCCACGCTTCGGTTTGAAGGCACTTTGAATCACCCACTGAAGAATTGATGGACGGGACACCGATCGATTCGATGTCAAACGAGCCCGTTTCGTTGCCGAGCGATTCGATGATTCCTTGAAGGCTTGAAAGTTGAATCATCTCCGGATATCGCCGCCCAAAGAACACGTTCTGCTTCGGCGGAACCCGTACCATCAGTGGAACGTGGATCGTTTCGTTGTACAGGTTATCGAACGAGCCAATGATTCCGTGTTCGCCCAGCGGGTAGCCGCGAGTCGATCCGAAAACAAAAATCGTTTCTTCACCGTGAACGGTTTGCTGAATTTGATCCAGAAAAACTTCCAGCAAACGATCGATTGCGGTTAGCTGCCCGTGAGCACTGTGTTGGTAGCCGAGCAGTTCATCCGGGTCGTCGATGCTTGCGTCAAACGTGCCGATAGGCCGGTCGGGAGTCGACGGCGGGATCGGATCGTCTTCGTCGGCGAACGAACATCGCAGTTCAAACGGTGCGTCCCAGTCACCGTACAGGCCGGCATGGTGCAGCCAGCAGCTGCTGCCCGGTTCCGCTTGATGAATCGCTTCGAGAGCTTGCACCAAAAAGTTGGCAGCCTGCGTTTCAGCAATCGAGTCCGCAAGTGCTGTCGCTTTTTCTGCCGAGGCATCAATGATCGTGTCGAACTGAGCGTCTGTCGCCAGCTGAAGGACTTCTGGTGAATCGGAAACAATGGTGGACGGTCGCATGGCAGTGTCGGGCCACAGAAGCGGATACTGAATTTGCAAGTCCGGTGAGTTCGCGAAACAGAAATCAAACAGATGGGATTCAGCCGCCAGTCGATTGATGGCTGGCGTGTCGATGGAAGTGTTTCCGTAAGGTCCCGGCAGGGATGCGGAAATGCCGTCAATCATCAAAACAACAACGGAAGGTTTGGGCATGGCAGTTTTTTTAGTCGACGATTGGCAAATTGAATGCGAGTGACAAAAAAGTTAGGCTGTGTTTCTGAGGCCGCCGTGTCTCTGAACCCGGATTATTCGCGAGGCGTGGGCGTCGACATGGAGAAGGCTTGTTTCGTTGGGGGTAGTGTTTCAAGTTTGCGGTTTCGACAGTTCACACACGACGTGAAATTGACGAATTTGCGAAACAGTCGCCATTTCAGGAGAATCATAACACAGGGAAAACGAGACGCCCGTCGTCGTGAATAATTCCGGCTGAAGTCACTTTCGCGATTCGAAAGGCGACTGTGACAGTTTTGGGGCAAAGCCTAAACTGTCGGCGAGACAGAACGCAAAACTTTATCATAGACCATGTAACGAAAGATAACTTTGTACGATCGCAACAGGCTTATTGAGTTGGTGCACCAGCATGCCCTGAAGTTCGGAGATTTTACGTTGGCTTCCGGAAAGAAAGCCAGCTTTTATCTCGACTGCCGAAAATTGACGCTCGACGGAGAATCCGCCAACGTGATCGCCAATGGCATGCTGGACGTGATGGGAGATGATCTTCCCGATGCTGTCGGCGGGATGGCGATCGGAGCCGATCCGATTTCTGCCGCGATCATTACCGTCGCATGGCAGCAGCAAAAAAATATCAAAGGCTTTATCGTGCGTAAGCAGGCCAAGGAGCACGGTACCAAGCAGATGGTTGAAGGGCCCGTCGAATCTGGCCAGCGGGTGGTCATGGTCGAAGACGTGGTCAGTACGGGGGGCAGTTCACTCCGGGCGATCAAGCATGCCAGAGAATTTGGGCTGGAAGTGGATCGTTTAATTTCGATCGTCGATCGAGGCACCGAAACAGAAAAGGTTTTCGCGGACGTGGGCGTGAAGTATTCCACGTTGCTGACGTTGAGCGATCTGAAAATTGACGCTTGAGCTGCGGGCACGTCCAAAATCGCCGACCTGATCTGGGCATTTATCGGTTACAATGAGTGCATCGCTAATCAATATCGGAATTTCCAATGGCTACCTCGGCTAAGCGCCTTTCAGTTGTAATCTCGCAGAGCCCCAGCAAAAATCCCAAGAAGAAAAAGCTGGAAGAAGACATTGTTATGGGTTTGATGATCGAGAGCGGCATCGACGTGACGGTCGTTCCGAACCTCTACGATCTTAAAGCCGATGGCACCGGCATGCTTGCGCTGAAAAAGTTCACTGGCAACATGGTAGTTTGCTCATGGCTGTTCGAACGAGCCGCTCACTGGGTGCTCGACCGCAACCAGATTCACGGCCACGTCGGAGAGATCCTGCTCAAAAACGACGACGAAGAAGATGAGGACGAAGAGCAGGATTCGGAAGACTCAGAGGATGACAAAGATCGTGTCATCGATCAGCGTGAGGTTCCTGATCGGAAGATCTATTGTCTGGATTTCAAGTCGTCGATGAAGGCGAAGGACTTTCTGGAGGAAATCAAACGAATCCATCAAGAGAACGCCGTTCAGATTGTTGGGCTTGGAAATGGCTTAGGAAATGGCTTAGGAAATGGGTTGGTTAATGGAAGCAGTTCGGGCAATGGAAATGCAGCCGCGAAATCATCGGCTTTGCCCGTCGTGCCGGCTGCAGT
>CAYZPA010000056.1:0-31380 GCA_964479855.1 uncultured Pirellulaceae bacterium | reverse complement strand
GCAATGGAAATGCAGCCGCGAAATCATCGGCTTTGCCCGTCGTGCCGGCTGCAGTGGACGCAGAAGCGGATAAACCGATTGTTCAACGGATCGAAGAAAACGACGGGCGCCGTTGGTATCCGGTAATCGATTACAGTCGCTGTACGAACTGCATGGAGTGTATCGACTTCTGTTTGTTTGGAGTCTACGGCGTCGATCGGATTGACACGATTTTGGTTGAGCAGCCTGATAATTGTCGCAAAGGCTGTCCGGCTTGCAGTCGCGTTTGCCCGGAAAATGCGATCATGTTTCCGCAGCACAAAACGCCTGCGATCGCAGGATCGTCGGATGTTGCTGCCAGTTTGAAAATTGATCTCTCGCAACTATTCGGTGCTCCTGAGAGCAATAAGTCTGCGGAGGAAATTGCTGCTCTCGAACGCGACGAACAATTGGTGCTCGCCGGTCGCGATACCGTCGGCATGATGGGACTTAGCAAGCGACAGGCGAATCGGGCTGATGAACCGAAAGATGATCTCGACGCGTTGGTGGATCAATTGAACGACCTTGACGTCTAAGTGATGCTTTCTGATACGCTTCAATCCGTCCAAGTCGGGATGCCACGTCATCATGGTGTTTCCGGTTCGGATGATCCAAATGAAAAGCCGTGGTTCAGCGGTTTCTTTAAATCACCGATAGCGGAACCCGTTGAAGTCCAGTCGGAAGGGCTCGTCGGTGACGGACAAGCGGACTTGGTTCATCACGGTGGAGTCGACAAGGCGATCCTGTGTTACACAGCGGCTCATTTTTCTTTTTGGGCGTCTGAGGTGAATCGCACCGACGTGGTCGGCGGCATGTTCGGCGAGAATTTCACCTTTGCTACGTTAACGGAAACCGACATTTGCGTTGGAGACACGTTTTCGGTCGGCGAGGTTGTGATTCAGATTTCGCAGCCGCGTCAGCCCTGTTGGAAATTGAACCGGCGATGGAACGAGCCGTCGATGGTGAAGCGAGTTGTTCAGGCCGGATTCTGTGGTTGGTACGCTCGTGTTTTGCAACCGGGGTCGGTTTCGGCCGGCATGACGTTGCAGCAAACGGGGCGTCCTCATCCCGACTGGACGGTGCGGCGGGCTCATGAAGTGATGTACGCGAAAAAGACAGCGGAAAATTTGGCTTTGCGAGAAGAACTGGGCTCGTTGAGCGTTGTTTCTGCGGCGTGGCGAGCCGACTTGTAGCTGTTTTTCCTTTTTTTGAAAAAGGTTTCTAATAGATCGCTCGCTGATCCGTTCTCTCTTCTGAACCGGAATGATTCACGAGCGAAAGCCTGTTGATCAGAGATTTGTTGAGCTTCGATCAGCTGTGGCTTTGTCAATATGACGCCTTCGCCTTGTGAATGATCCGGTTTGAATGCGAAAGACACGGAAATCCAGATGAACGAAAAGGCAGCTGAAGCGTGGGTCCGCGCTGCGATTGAGCAGTACGAAGATCCGCTTCTGCGCTATGCGTTGCATTTCGTTCACGATCTGGAGACCGCTCGCGATGTGGTTCAGGACACGTTCATGAAGCTTTGTCAGCAGAGTGAAATTGAGCTGCGTCCGAAACTGGCAAAGTGGCTTTACACCGTTTGCCGCAACCGCGCGATTGACATCTGTCGGAAGGAACGGCGAATGAAGCTTTTACCTGAACATGAAATTTCGGACCAGCTTGTGCAGCAAACGGATTCGAATCGTCCAGACATGGGGCTGGAAGAAATCGAATCAGCAGTTGGGTTGATGGAGCAGGTTTCGCGTCTGTCAGGCCAACAGCAGGAAGTGTTGCGGCTGAAATTCAGCGGTGAACTTTCATATCGTGAGATTGCTGAGGTCACAGGATTAAGTCGCTCTCACGTTGGCGTGATTTTGCACACGGCGATTTCGAAACTGCGGCAAAGGATGTCGCCATGATGACCGTCCCGACGAATCGCCCGAATCGCATTCGAGTAACTTCACACTTCACACTGAAAACTTCACACTGTGAACTCTCATGATTGACCAAAACGATCCACGACTCACGGCCTATGCCCTTGGCGAACTATCGTCTGCGGAGCAGGCTGAAATCGAACAGGCGATTGAGAATTCGCCTGAACTCGCCGCAACGGTGGAAGAGATCCGTGCTGTGGTTGGCATGTTGGGCGAAGGGTATGCCGCCGAGGAAAAGCTCGCTTTGACCGACAAGCCAAAAGCGTTGGGTGCCGCCGAACCATCCGCTTCGCCATCGAGCGGGCGTTGGCGTTCAATTGTGATCGCAGCCAGCTTGGCCATCGTTTGTGTTGGCGGTTACTTCGCTTATTCCGGCAACCAAAAGAAAATTGCTCAGAGCGAAATTGCAAATGATGTTGAGTCGTGGCTTCCGGAGGGTTTTTCGAATGGAGTCGATGATGACGGGGACTTGCGAGGTGGCATGATGGCCGCGAACGAGTCTTATGACGGCGTGGACTTGCGAGGTGGCATTGATTTGCTGGCTTCACTGGATGTTGATGATCGAACTGCTGATCGCTTTGTTGAAAGGCTTACCGTCAGACCCGACGACGATGGCGATGGTTTGTATGAACTCAGATTTGATGACAAATTCAGTATACTGCGCGGGCAATCGATCCTGACTGACGCAAGTAGTTCCATGGATGTCGAATTCGAGTTGAACGGCTTGATTCAGGGTGCGATTTCAGATGGAGTCAGTGAATGGCCGGCCAATCTCGGCCCAATTGTCCAGCAGCGGCAAGAATTGCAGGACGAAGGGCGAGAACCAGTGATGGGGGATGGTTCGTTTGGTGGTCGTCCAGCTGAGTTTCTATCCGGAGGGGAATTTCCGTTACCGAGTGAAGGTGGCCGTGCAGGAGCAGAGCTGTCCGGACAACAGGGGTACGGTCTTCAACCAAGGACAATGATCGGCGGTATGGACAGATTGTTTGACAAACCCGGTAAAGGCCTGGCATGGTACGAACGAAACAAGGAGCGTTTGGAACAATTGACTGACGAAGCCCGAAAGTCCGATGTCGAATCTCTGAAAGGTAAGAGGCTTGAAGAGATGCAAAAGGAGTTGGCGAAATTCAACATTGAAGTGTCGCAGCGGGAAGAACAATCGGGAGAGACGGATCAGGAGCCTGACGGAAATTTATTGACAGAAACGATAGCGCGGCATGATCGCCGAATTGTTGATCTCGACCAAAGGCTTGCGGCCGCCGAAGCCGAGGCGGCACTTCAGCGGCAAAAACTTGGCACAGGTCACCCCGACTACGAAGAAGCAACCGCAGCGGTCAGAATCCTGCGGCGGCGATTAGAGGAGGAGAAAGAGCTTAAGGCCGACAGTGAAGCGGCCATCGCGTTGAATGAACAACAGGCTCGTGAACAGATCGCTCAGATCAAGTCAAAGCTTGCTGAACTTGAGAAAACGATCGCAAACGCGAAAAAGTCATCAACCGCCAAGCCAAAACCGAAGTCGTGGAAACGTGTGAAAGCCATTCCCAACACGACTCGATTGATGGTTGGCGACAAAGATGAGCTTGACCTAAACGGTATGCAAGTCAACGTGCAGGTCGACGGATTTCGTGCTCGCGTTCTGGTCGATTATTTCTACTACAACGATCGAGAACAATCGCTCGAAGGCAATTTTAAGCTGCGATTGCCAGACGATTCGTCGCTGTATTACTTTGCGTTTGGAGAAAGTGCCTACGAACTTTCGCCGGAAGGGAAGCTTGCCGCTGACGAATTCCTTGACGACGGAAAACAGTTTGTTTCACTTGCTGCTGACGACATCAAAGTCGCTCGCAAAGGTGTGTGGGACAACGTCAAAGAATCTCGCATGGTGCCGCGAGAAAAGGCGGCTCACGCGTTCCGCGAAACCGTTCGCCGCCGCGTCGATCCAGCTCTGGTTGAATGGTCGGGTGCCGGCGTGTTCAACGCAAAAGTCTTTCCGCTGTCGCCGAAAAAACTCCATCGAATCGTTGTAGGCTACGACGTAAATCTGGTTCGCGACGGAGAAGATCTGAATTACGAATTCGCGTTGCCAGAAAATCCGGGGCAGTGTCGGATCGAAATGAACGTGCAGGAAGTAGAAAAGGCTGCCCTTACAGTGACACCGGAAGTCGATCCGGTTTCCGCCGTAGTCGATGGCAGACTGCAGAAACGATTTGTGTTTGACGAACCAGAAGGCGATTCGATCAAGCTATCGATGAAAGCTTCCGCAGATACCTTGTTGAAGTCAGACGGCGATGAAGGAAGTTTTTGGAGCATGCAGGTCACGCCTGATTTGCCGGCGGAAAACGCGGTCGGTCGCGAACGAGCGATCTTTTTGGTTGATACTTCGCTGAGCAGTTCGCCCGACAAATTCAATGTTTGGGTTGATCTGCTTGAGCAAACGCTTGCCAATAATCGAGACTCGTTGAAAGAATTTGCTGTCGTGTTCTTCAATGTCGACAGCCATTTCTGGAAAGAGGAATACGTCGCCAACACAGCTGAAAACGTCGCAAAGTTGCGAGAAACGATCGACAGTCTGGCTCTCGAAGGAGCGACGGATTTGTACAGTGCGATTGATTCGGTTGTCAAAGCGGAATGGATCGGCGGTGAATCGGCAAGCTCGCCCGATGTGTTTTTGCTCAGCGATGGAGCGGCGACATGGGGCGAAACGAACTTGCGATTGATCGATCGCCTGCTGCAGCAATCGACTCTGGGAAGTCTATACGCTTATCAGACTGGTTTGACGGGGACTTCGATTGCAGGGTTGCGGTTTCTTGCCGGGAGATCAGGAGGCGCTGTCTTCAGTGTCGCGACGGAACCGGAACTGAAAACCGCGTCGAAAGCTCATCGCAGGCGACCGTGGAAACTGAATCGCATTTCAGCGGAAGGAGCAACGGATGTTTTGACTGCTGGACGAGTCCAATGGGTGTACCCTGGGCAAACGATTACGGTGGTTGGACGAGGCAGCGTTAGTGACAAAATCGAATTTGAATTCGTTCAAGCCGATCAAACGAAGACCGTTTTCGTTGATCCGGTCGAGGTTGAGTCCGATTTGGCGTCGCGATTGTACGGTCAGGTCGCGGTCGGACAACTGGAGAGCCTCGGTTCGGGAGCCTTCGATGTTTCGTCGGCTTATGCGAGGCATTTTCGCGTCACGGGAAGGACTTGCAGTTTGCTGATGCTGGAGTCGGAAGCGGATTACCAGCGATTTGACATCAAGCCGCAAGAGGATCTCTTCGTGATCAAAACAAAAGCGGCGTCGGAGCTGATCGACGATGCTTTGATGACGTCAGCGGAACAGTTGGCCGATCCGAAGGCGCAGCTGGTTGCGTGGCTGAAGCGGCTCGAGTCGATGCCCGGTATGAAATTCAAAATGCCAACCGCTTTGCAGCTGGCGATGGACGACATCAGGATCGATGCGATTTCGGGAGATTTGAACTGTTCTCTGACGACCAAGGCAGCACTGTCGAAAGAGTACCTTGACGCGATCGCTTCTGAGAATCCGGACTACGATCGACTTGCTGCGGAAGCGTTGCGACGTTCTAAAAATTCGGTTGACGACGCGATCAAAGTTTACAGTTCGCTGGTTGAGAGGAATCCAGGCGACATCATTGTGTCTCGCGATGTTGCGTTCACGGCGATGGAGCTGGACCGACCCGGCCAGGCGTATCATTTGCTAAAGCGAGTCGCGATGCAGCGTCCGTTTCAGGGCAATATTTATCCCGCGATTGGACAGTGTTTGGCTCGGATGGGGAAAGGCGACATGGCGATTGTTTACTACGAGGTCGCGATGAACGGTACCTTTCAGCGGCAGGGAAGCGACTTCAAGCGAATTGTATCGGCGCAGTACATGCATCTGCTTCGACAGGTTGTCAGCGGAAAAATCGATTCTTCGGTGCCTGATTTCGCGAAGGCTCGACTGGCGACGCTGGGTAAGAATCTTCCGTTTGGGACGGCAGATGTTGTTGTCACGATGATGTGGAATCAGGATCAAACGGATGTTGATTTGCACGTGATTGAACCGGATGGCGAAGAATGTTTTTACAAACACAAGACGACTAAAAGTGGCGGTCAGATCACCGAAGACATCACAACGGGGTTTGGGCCAGAAATGTACTTCAACGCGAACGCGCCCAAGGGCAGCTATCAATTGAAGGCCAAGTATTTCGGCAGCGGCCAGAATCGGACCAAGCTGAAGAATAAAGTTTACGTGACCATCATTCGCGACTTTGGGACCGACAGCGAGTCGGTAATTCAGAAAACGGTACAGCTCTCGAGGGTCGGTGAAGTCGATCCGGTGATGAGTTTTGAGATCGATTGAGTTTGTTTGCTAACGGAAAACGGCAAAAACGGCTGTAATCGTTCTACCGTAAAGGGTTTTAAACCCGGATTATTCGCGAGGCGTGGGCATTGAGAACGCTTGTTTGGTTGTGGTGTTGTTTCAAGTTTGCGGTTTCGACAGTTCACCCACGACGTGAAATTGACGAATTTGCGAAACAGTCGCCGTTTCAGGAGAATCGTAACACCGGGAAAACCAGACGCCCGTCGTCGTGAATAATTCCGGTTGAAGAGCCCAATGGGCTGACTCTCACGCTAATTCGAGGCAAGGGGGCCAAAGATTGCATGAATTTCCAGCCCGGTTCGAATGTTGAAAACCGACGGGGTGAAACTGGGGTAAAGTAGGTGAATTGCCTGTTCAGGGTTGCTGCTTTTGGGCTCCTTGACCACAATTTTCCGCTGCGTCAAAGATTTTGGCGACCTCGGATCCGTCCATTTCAATCAAAAAATAGAATCGGGAGTCATCTTGTGAAGACAGTTTGCAAGTCGATGTTTAAGAGCTGCCTTGCTGGCTTGCTCGCCATGGTGATGGTGGCTGGAGCGGTTGCTCAGTCTGTGCCAGAACCAGCGATCGTAGTGTCCATGTCATCGGTCAAAGACCAGATGGCGGACGTTAAGTATCTCGTGAAGCAGTCTGGTTTTGGGAAGATGAACTTCCTGATCAAATCGCAGGTGGATCACTTCACTCGCGGGATCGATGCCAAGCGTCCGATGGGCGTTTTGATGTACTTCGAAGGCGACAATCCAATGCCTCGAACGGTCGGATTTCTTCCAGTTGAAAACTTGGACGATCTTTTGGATACCGTTTCTGGTTTCGCGGAAGTCGATGTTGAAGATGACTTCATTGTGGTTACGCCAGACAACGCGGCTCCTGTTTTTCTGAAGGAGTCGGGGACGCATGTTTTCATCTCTGACAGTGAAGAATCTTTCGGTGATCTTCCTGAAGATCCAGCAGCGATGCTGGGCGATTTGCCTGGCCGTTACAACGTTGCGGCTCACGTATTCGGCAGCCGCATTCCGGAAGAGCTTCGCGAAAGTGCCATCGACATGATTAAAGATGGCTACATGCAGCAGCTGCAAAACATGGGTGACCCTGTTGCCGCTGAAGAGCAGATGGAGAACTTTGAAGAGCAAATTAAGTCTCTTGAGGACATCGACGAAATCGTCTTCGGCATGCTGGCCGACAAAGAGACTCACAAAATGGCGATGGAGTTCACGTTTACTGGCAAGCCTGGTTCGAAACTTGCGGACAGCTACAAAGGTTTTGCGGACGTAAAGCCAACTCGATTCGCCGGGTTCATGAATGACAAATCTGCCGTCGATTACAGCATGTGCTTCCGCGTTTCGGAAAACGATGCTGAGCAGTTCAAGAAAGCAATGGACAGCTCGATTGAAGCAGCGATGACTGAGCTCGACAACGACGGTGATTTCGAAGAAGAGGACATGGAGACGATTCGCAATTCCGTTATGGAATTGAAGGAAGTTCTTATTGAGACTTTCCAGAATGGTCGAATTGACTCCGGTGGTCAGTTGATGATGGGAGCCAACGATTTCAATTTCGTCAGCGGCACCGAAGTCTCAGATCCAAAACGCGTGGAAGCTGTTGCAAAAGACCTGATCGGCCTGCTGCAGGCAAAAGCTGGTGACGCACTGGTTGCAAATTTGGATTTCGCAACGCACAACGGCGTCAACATGCATGAGCTTGTTTTCGTCATTCCTGAGGACGAAGAAGAGCTTCAGGATTTTGTTGGTTCTGAACTGAAGGTTCTGTTGGGCATTGGCGAAAAAGACGTCTACTTTGCTGTCGGCAAAGATCCAATGGAGACGCTCAAAGCTGCGATGGCAAACTCTTCCAACGCGGCTCCCGAGTATCCAATTATCTACAACATGCGTATCACGCCGATCCTTGAGTTCGCGGCCAGCACAACCGGCCAGCCGATGCTCGATGACCTGATCGAAAAGTTGAAAGAAGTTGGCCGCGACAAGATCACGGCTTACAGCAAGCCAATCGAAAACGGTGTTTTCAGTCGAATCGAAATGGAAGACGGTCCGCTTGCTCTGATTCAGACTGCGGTAACTGGTTTCCAGCAAGCGATGGGTGCGGATTCAGATTTCTAGATCTGACCAGAGACGTTTCTATGAGCAATCCGACATAAAAAAACGGCGATGATCACAGGATCATCGCCGTTTTGTTGTTTGTCGCTGCTGCGTTGTAAGTCAGTCCAGATGGGAGACTTGCAAGCTGACGAACTAGCGAACTGGTGATTGCAGTTTGCGAGCAACCGGAACGGGTGGTTGGCCTTGCAGGTTGGCACCGAATCCACCGTTGAAGGCAGGTTGGTTGTTGAATCCACCTGTGCCCTGATCGCCGTAGAACGCTCTTTCAAATCCGTCGTCGAGTCGTTCCGCACCTTCTCGGATACGATCTCCGATTCGGATCCATGTCGGTTTGTTGGGCTGGCATGCACAGCCAGCTGCTTGCCACTGTTGGAACGTCGTGCACTGGCTGTTGCAAATTGGATTGCGTTGACCAGTACCGCACTTTGGACAGCCGCCTGGCCCCATGATGCCAAGGCAAGTCGGGCAGAAGTTGTCCTGCGGTTCTTGCGATGCGAAGGCTTGCGTTCTTGGAGCCAGAATCGCACGGCGGTAGGCGACTTCATCAGCGTAATGATTCATCCAACCGACGGTCTCAGAGGATACAAGGCAGAAGTCGAACGGTTCCGCTTCTTCGTCGATTGGCCGAACGGCACCTTCCGCGTCAATGACCGAAGAACTTTCGCCTGCCACCTGAATGCCGACGCTACCGACGCCGTCGACACTGACCGCGACCAGACCGTATCCGCCCGAGGGGACTCCGGAGAACTGGAAAATGCCGAAGTTGTCCGTTGTTGTTGAGGCGACCACGTCGTCGTTTTTCAGCAACATGACTTTGGTGCTGCGAACATCGACAGGACGTCCGTTAAGCGTGTTCAGTTGGTGGATTCGGCCAACAAGGCGACCGCGAGAATCGAGTGAAACCGGTGTTCCGCCGATTGAAGTCGATGGAGAAGCGGCAACGGCATTGCGTGTGAGGCCATCGAAACCGTAAAGCGAATCTGGATCCGAAGGACCTTCGCCAGAACTATACCGACCGTAGACTCGGTAAGTCGTGTTCGGAGCAAAGTAACGAATCCAATCCGTGTTGATGGTGGTTTCGTTTTGGAACGCGTAGCAATCGACTGATGTCGGCGCGTCGACCGCGTCACGGTTGTAGTTAATGATGTTGGCACCGAAAGCGAAAAACGCTTTGTCACCCCATCCAACGAACGCGTAAGTTCCGCGTTGAACGTTCGTGAAGCGGAACGTTCCGTCGGCTTGAACCGCTGCTGTTTTTACCAGGCGGCCTCGATTCATCAGAAAGATCGTCATGCCGGCGACTTCTGCGTTGTCGATGCCTCGAACGGTGCCAGAAAATTCGCCGTTGCGATCCAGCATCACCCAGTTGGCTCGCAGTTTGTCGGAAATGCGTTGACCGTCAATGTCTCCGGCCTGTTGCCATCCTGCGAATCGTTCGTTGACTTCGACAGATTGCGTCGGCAGATCGTCTCCGTCGAGCTCGTCGTCGAGCGGTCGCTGGGATGCGGATTCGCCGATCGCAGCTTCCACTGGACGTGCCGGCCGCTCTTGAGCCGCTGGATCGGCTTCCGCGTCTTCCGTTGGCGTGAGGTTGTCAAACGGTAGCTGCCCATGAGCTGCATCGTTTGCCGGGAAGAACAACGCTGCCATGAGCATAGCGGCGAAAACGTGTTTCAAAGATTTCAGGGTCATCGCTGATACCTGGTCGGGATGAGACGGATCGATGGACTGTACCAAATAGTTCATCACTTAACGCATCGTCGATCACACCGCGCTAATCCTACTCCAACTTCCTGATGTTCCAGGCATTCCGGATTTGCGGGACGGGTCGTTCGGAACAGGATAAATTCAACGCATTCGTTAAGGTTGCCGACTTGGTTGAGTTTGCGGGCTGCGAAAGATCGACGGTCGTTATTGGGTCGATGACTCCACAATTTATCGCGGCATCCAGGAGGAAACTACCGTTGCGTGCGCTCGTGGGCAGCCTGGATCGCCCGAAGCAGTCCCAGAGCTTTGTTGAGCGTTTCTTCGTACTCTTTTCCCGGATCACTGTCGGCGACAACGCCAGCACCTGCTTGCACGTAAGCCATCTGGTCCTTGATCACCATGGTCCGCAAGGCGATGCAAGTGTCCATGTTGCCCGAATAGTCAACGTATCCTACCGCTCCGGCGTAAGGGCCACGACGGTGCGGTTCGAACTGGTCAATGATCTCCATCGCCCGGACTTTGGGAGCTCCCGAAACCGTCCCTGCTGGCAGGCTGGCCATCAACGCGTCAAACGAGTCGGCATCGTCCTTCAGTTCGCCGGTCACCGACGAAGAAATATGCATGACGTGGCTGTATCTTTCGACCACCATGATGTCGGGAATCTTGATGGATCCGTATTTGGCGACGCGCCCTACGTCGTTGCGTCCCAAATCAACCAACATAACGTGCTCGGCTCGTTCTTTCTCGTCGGCCAGCAGTTCTTCTTCGAGCCTTTTGTCTTCTTCTGGAGTGGATCCACGTTTTCGGGTTCCAGCCAGCGGGCGAACGGTGACTTCGTTGTCGACGACGCGACACATGATTTCGGGTGAGCTTCCGACGAGCGTACATTTTTCGCTGCGAAGAAAGAACATGAACGGGCTTGGATTAAGGACTCGAAGGCTACGATAGATTTCGAGCGGATCACATTCGATTTTCAGCGAAAGTCGCTGGCTGAGCACGACCTGGAAGATATCGCCTGCATGGATGTATTCAATGCATTCGCGGACGGCTTCTTCGTAAGCTTCTCTTGTGAAGTTCGATGTAAAAACAGGTGCATCGCTGCTGACGGGAGCAACGTCCATGCAGTTGCCAGCTTCTTTGGAGTTGGGTTGCTGTAGTCGGTTTACCAATTCGTCAACGCGATTGCTGGCGTCATCCCATGCCTGCTGAGCGTTATCAAAATCGTCAACCCATGCCAGCGCCATCACGCAAATCGTCTTGGTGATGTGGTCGAAAATCAGCATCGAATCGTAAAACGCAAACGACATGTCGTCGAGCTTCCGATCATCTTCCGGAGCGTTCGGTAAATGTTCCACGTATCGGACGACGTCGTAGCCTGCGTACCCAATCGCTCCGCCGGTAAAAGGTGGCATGCCTTCGGGAGTTGCCACGTTAACGCGGTCGATATGTTTGCGGATTTCTTCCAGCGGATTTTCGCTGGTCCATGTTTCGGAACGGGTGGATCGTTCACTGCTTCCGTGTCGAGTCAGCGTGACTTCGTTACCGAACGCGGAAATTTCGAATTTTGGATCGGAGGCAAGAATGCTGAAGCGTCCAACTTTTTCGCCGCCGATGACACTTTCAAACAAGCATGCGGTTTGACCCTGATCAATTTTTTGAAACGCGGAAACAGGTGTCAGTGAATCGCTTAGCAGGCGTCGATAGACGGGAACGGCGTTATGGGATTTGGCCAATTCTGAAAAAATTTGGAAATCAGGAAGAAGGCTCATTAGCAATCAGCAGCGCGAATCGGGAACGTAATCTGGTAATAAGGGTACTCAAACGAGCGGGCTATCGTAGCATATCGCTGCCCGGTAAGTCGTCGCAGCCAAAGCGATCCATTTTCGCCGATCTTCTGCAGCAGTGAAAGCACTTCACTTTCGTGACCGATACGACGGGTGACAATCTTGTACCGAGGCTGTCTCGGAGATAAAATCATATTTGAAACGAAAACTCCATCTGACGGGTCCAGTGTTAAACCATGAAGTGTCAAAAATGCAAAAAGTCAGCAACGTTTCACATCACGGATCTGACAGGCGACGACCTATTGGCACTCCATTTGTGTCCCGATTGTGCGAAGCACTACCTTCAGCCGGAAACTGAGCCCACTGAGACGCCAGAGATTTCTGGAGTGTTGTCCCAGCAACTGAAGCTGGAACAGACTGCGGAAGATCTTAAGGAGCTTGATTCTCGCGAGTGTCCTATCTGTGGGATTTCTTTTTATGAGTTTCGGCAGGCCGGCCGGTTGGGTTGCCCTCACGATTATGTATTCTTTGGAACGGAACTTGAACCGTTGCTCGAAAGCGTGCACGGTTCTCGCGAACATGTAGGAAAACATCCGCAGAGAGGTGCTTACGATACCGAGTCTCAAACGGAATTGATTCGGTTAAGAGGCGAGATGAAGGAAGCAGTTTCCAAAGAAGACTACGAGAAAGCCCAAGAGATCCGCGACCGAATTCGAGACATCGAAAATCGCGTCTGAATTGAACCGGAATTATTCACGACGACAGGTGTCTGGTTTGCCTTTTGAAGCGATTCTCCGGTTCTGGAGGCCAGTTTTGCAGTTTCATCAATTTCACGTCGTGGGTGACCTATCGAAACCACAAACTTGCAGAAATACCCAATGAAACAAGCTTTGTCCATGTCGACGCCCACGCATTGTGAATAATCCGGGTTGAATGTGGTCAAATTAAGATCATTGGTGTGGGTTTTGCATCAGCACCAATTTTAAATATATGGGAATTAAAATGGAAATCGATGAGCTGGCCGCGAAAAGCGGTGAGTGGCTTAGAGGAGTTGGGCCGCAAAGCGATATCGTGATGAGCAGTCGAATTCGACTGGCTCGCAATCTCGCAGATTTCCCATTCATCCGACGTTGCAACGATATCGACCGGGCCAACATTGATTCAACGGTTCGCCAGCGTTTGGCAATGGATGAATCGTTGAAGGATTTGACCTTCATCGATGTCTCTACGCTCGAATCGCTCGACCGTCAGTTTCTCGTTGAACGCCAACTGATCAGCCGCGAGCACGCAAATTCGGATGGAGCTCGAGCTGTCGCGATCGATGGCGAAGAACAGCTTAGCCTGATGGTCAACGAGGAGGATCATCTGCGAATTCAGGTCATGAAAAGTGGCTTGGATCTGGAAGGGGCGTGGGATCAGATCAATGCGCTTGACAACAGCATCGAACGCCAGATGACTTATGCCTTTCATGAAAAGCTTGGCTATCTGACAGCGTGTCCGACCAATGTGGGTACCGGAATGCGAGTCAGCGTTTTGGTGCATCTGCCAGCCCTGGTGATCACCAACCAGATCGAAAAAGTATTTCGTTCGCTGCAGAAGATTAACCTTGTTGTGCGCGGACTGTACGGCGAAGGTACCCAGGCGATGGGTGATTTTTATCAGATCAGCAATCAAATTACGCTGGGGAAAACCGAAGAGGAGCTCATCAGTCAAGTCGGCGATGTGGTTCCCGTGGTGATTGACTACGAACGGAAAGCCAGAAAGTTTCTGATCGAAGAAGATCAGAACGAGCTATTCGATCAAGTGAGTCGAGCGTACGGCATGCTGCAGACGGCTCGTCGAATCAGCAGCGAAGAAACGATGTATCTTCTGTCTCGGGTTCGCATGGGGATCAACCTTGGGCTGATCGGCGATTTGAAGATTCCTCAAGTCAACGAACTTTTCATTCAGACGCAGCCGGCCCATCTGCAAAAAATTCATCGGTCCGCTCTGTCTACGGATGAACGAAATGTCGAACGGGCGAACTATTTGCATCGCCATCTGAAAACGGGCGATCTGGGCAGCAATAATTAGCCAGCAGCATAAACTGTCGTTCGCTGCGACGTCGTTAAAATCGCTGTAACCTGTTTATTGCTCTGCCCCCGTTTTGGTTTGCCAGTTCAATTGCCGGCATCAGGCGGCTCGATTCTTTACACGACCTAGATTTCGAAAACTCTCGGACGAATGCTGCGCCGAATGGTCGGTATTCGTTTTGCTTTCGATATTTGTAAAGATTCGCGTTTCATGAACTCTCCGAACAACCCATCAGACGGAAACAGTCAGCTTTGCAGGCAGGAAGCGGTCTCTCCTGTTTTGGCGCTGAAGTTGGCGGACGCCGCCGCCATTGTCGGCGGGCTTTGGCTGCTGGTCAGTATCGTTCCTGAGTTCAACAGTAAGTCAACGATCGTTGTCTCTTTGATCGCGATTGGCTTGTTCAATATCTTTGCTGAAACGGTTGGGCTGTATCGCCGTTGGTACGGGCTGGGTTTTCCGCGAGAGATTGCATGTGCAGTTGTTGCGTGGTTGTTGACGATGACTTCATTGACGTTGCTAGGGCGATTCAGCGTCTATTCGACAGAAATTTCTGCACCGGCGATTGTGCAATGGTTCGCGGTGACACTTATATTCTCCCTGTCAGTTCGCGTCTGGATTCGTTGGTATCATCGCTATCGCGCCAAGCACGGTCACGGCACCAGGAAGTTTGCAGTGGTCGGAATCAACGACTTGGGGATTCAGCTTGTAAAGAACGTCGCTCAAACTCCCGATATGCGAATGAGCTTTACGGGATTCTACGATGACCGTCCTGCAGATCGATTAGTCGAACTTCCAAAGAAGATGGATCGTAATGAAGGCAAAATCGATAGCCTGATCGAGAAGGCCAAATCTGGAGATGTTCAGGTCGTTTTCATTACTCTGCCGATGCGGGCGGAAGCAAGAATCCGATCCATCATCAGCGAGCTGACGGATACAACCGCGTCGGTTTACATTGTGCCCGACCTGTTCGTGTTCCAGATGTTGAATTCGCGTTGGACGGACATTCATGGCTTGCCTGTCGTCAGCGTCTTTGAAAATCCGCTCTTTGGCGTCGACGGTTTCCTGAAGCGATTGGTTGATATTGGAATTGCGTCTGCGGCACTTTTGGTTGCAGGCCTGCCGATGTTGTTGATCGCGGCTGCCGTCAAGCTGACTTCATCCGGGCCAGTCATTTTCCGTCAGAAACGATATGGGCTCGATGGAAGGCAGATCGATGTTTGGAAGTTCCGCAGCATGACGGTTTGCGAAAATGGAGACGCTGTTCAGCAAGCAAAGAAAAATGACAGTCGACTTACTCCAATCGGCGGCTTCTTGCGAAAGACTTCGTTGGACGAACTGCCGCAGATTTTCAACGTCCTTTCTGGTCAGATGTCATTGGTTGGACCGCGGCCTCACGCAAACGCGCACAACGAATTCTATCGGAAGCAAATCGAAGGCTATATGTTGCGTCACAAAGTGAAGCCGGGAATGACAGGGCTTGCGCAGGTTAACGGCTGCCGCGGCGAAACCGAGACGCTGGACAAAATGGAAGCTCGAATCGAATACGATCATCGGTATATTCGTGATTGGTCGATTTGGCTGGATTTGAAGATCATTTTCAAGACCTTCTTTGTCGTGTTCGCTCGCCAAAACGCGTATTGATCTGGGATGCATGCGTACTGAATGGATGAATGAAACTTCAGTCGGCCAACTGCAGTAGACTAGGGTTTAGTTCGTAGCTTCCTGTTTAAATTCTATTGCGACCTATGTACGTTTCGAATCTTCGCACCATCCTGTTTTGTGCTGCCACGGCACTGTTTGTTTTTCCGTCGTGTTTTGCGTTTGCCCAGCAATCGGTGTTTGCCCAGCAATCAGAAACCGAATACTGGAGCGGAACTCTCGATGTCAAAGTTGCCAAGCTGAGGCTTGAACTTGAACTGACGCGGGATGACGACAAGGGTTGGTCTGGCAAAATGATTAGCCTTGACCAAGGCAATGCGGTTCTGCCGTTCACCAAATTTCAGCGGACGAAAGAAGCATTGACGTTCGAAATCAAAAGGTTTGGCATCAAATTCGATGGCCAGTTCTCGGAGGAAGGCGATGCGGTTTCCGGAACCTTTATCCAGGGGGGCAAAAATTTCCGCTCCAGTTTGAAAAGGGCGAAAAGGCAGGACCGCTATCCCATTTTCAAACGTGGAAAGGTAAGATGCAGGCTGGCGGTGCGAATTTCGATTTTCAGTTTCGGGTATTCCGCGACGACAAGGAATCGATGTCTGCCAAACTGGATTCGTTCACAGAAGGTGTCTTTGATTTGCACTGCGATGTTGACCACGGCGACGACGGAATCGTGACAATCGACATTCCAGTCGTCAGCGCAAGCTTCAGCGGTACGCTCTCGGGCGACGGGAAAGTGTTGAGCGGAAAATGGAATCAGGCGGGCAAGGACTACGACCTCGTGTTGACTCAGGTTCCGCTCGAAAAAACTCGCGAACCGAAACCTCGGAAGCGTCCGCAGACCCCCAAGGGTCCATTTCCCTATCGAAGGATCACCGTCAAACTTGAGAACACGGATGCGAAGATCACTTTGGCTGGAACGCTCACACTTCCAAAAACGGATAAGCCGCCGGTCGCAGTTCTGATCAATGGATCAGGGCCTCAGGATCGTGACGAAACGATTGCCGGGCACAAACCGTTTGCCGTTATTGCGGACCACTTTTCCCGCAACGGCATCGCGGTGTTGCGATATGACGAACGAGGTGTCGGAAGATCAACCGGCCAGTTTGCCGGATCGACATCGGAGGATCTTGCTACCGACGTTGAAGCCGCTATGGAATATTTGAAAACGCGCGACGATGTTGACCCTGAAAAGATCATTCTGGTTGGACACAGCGAAGGTGGCTTGCTGGCGCCCATGATTGCATCCAGAAGGACTGACGTTGCCGGATTGGTTCTGCTTGCGGCACCCGGCATCAACGGCGAAAAAATTGTCTTCGATCAGAGCCGTCGAATCGCCCAAGCCAGCGGTCTGTACGACGAAGCTGAACTGGAGAAACAGGAGGGCATGCTAAAGATCGCTTTTGGATTGTTGAAGGCTCCTGTTGGCGAAGCGGGTGATTTCTACGACCGTTTCAAGTCCGAGGCCGCCACGCTGGTGGGCGAGTCCCCTGAAGATTTCGAACTCGCGCCGGCGCTGGAAGTTTCCGTCAAGTCATTGGACTCGCCGTGGTTCCGCTTCTTTGCCAGCTACGAACCCGTCCCTGCACTCGAAAAAGTCAAATGTCCGACTTTGGTTTTGTTTGGACAG
The DNA here is from genome assembly GCA_964479855.1 of uncultured Pirellulaceae bacterium. Lineage (GTDB taxonomy): Bacteria > Planctomycetota > Planctomycetia > Pirellulales > Pirellulaceae > Mariniblastus. The sequence continues at coordinate 14,110 of CAYZPA010000056.1, read as the reverse complement.
AAGGACTTGCAGGTATTTCCTGAAGTGAATCTTCCACCGATCAAGGAAGCGTTGAATAAGGCGAACAACGAAGACGTGACTTTCAAGGTCGTGCCCAACTTGAATCATCTGTTTCAAAATTGTAAGACGGGCTCGCCAGACGAATACGGTGCCATCGAGGAAACATTTTCGCCGGCGGTTCTTGAGCTGATGTCGAAATGGGCGAACGAGCGGTTTTGAGAACCACATTCAAGTTTTGACGATTCCGTTGGTCATGCAAAAAGCTCCGCCAGAGGGTGCTCTGGCAGAGCCATATTTGCCGCATTGCGATTTCATCAATCGATTGAGCCAGCTATTCGAATCAGGTCGATAAATTCTGCTCGATAGCCCGATTGGTCATCGCCGATCGCACCGGAAGCGATTTCCTCCAGCATTCCCGCTGACGCCGATCCTGAATGTTGAGAGCCTCGCAACAGCATGCCGAATCCGGCGACGCTGGCCGCGAATCGAAAATCATTCGACGCGGTGACGAAGCTCTTTTCATCGTTCTGAATCACGAATTCGATCTTTGAGCTTATGTCAGCGTCCGGTTGTTTGTAACGAAGCGACAGGGTCGCAAGCTCGCCACTTTCAGCCGCCTTCGAAAGGCCTTTAACAGATTCTTTCGCCGGTTTGGTTTCCGGTTGCTCAGAATCCTGTTGGTTGTTGGTTTGATATTTCAGTTTCGGAGTCGCCGTCAACGAGGCTTCTACTGCGGTGGTCGGCTCGATTTCATAGATGGCTGTCACCGAATGCCCTGCCCCGATTTCACCGGCGTCCTTTTTGTCGTCGTCGAAATCTTTCGTCGCCAACATTCTGTTTTCGTAGCCAATCAAGCGGTAGCTTTTCACTTCCGCAGGATTGAACTCGATCTGAATTTTGACATCCTTGGCGATTGTCACCAGGGAACCAGAAAGTTGATCAACCAACACGCGACGGGCTTCGCGAGTGCTGTCGATGTAGGCGTAATGTCCGTTTCCGTTGTCGGCCAGCTGTTCCAGTTTGGCATCCTTGAGGTTGCCGGTTCCAAATCCCAGTACGGTTAGAAACACGCCTTCGGAAGCTTTTTGTTTGATCAGTTTGACCAGAGCGTCATCGCTGGTAACGCCGACGTTCAGGTCGCCGTCAGTCGCTAGGATCACTTTGTTGACACCGTCTTTAATGAAGTGAGTCTGAGCCAGCTTGTAAGCCAGTTCGATGCCCGCACTTCCGTGAGTCGATCCGCCAGAAGTTAAACGCTCGATTGCTTCATTGATGGTTTTCGTTTTGTCGCCGGTTGTAGGCTCGAGGGCGACTCCTGCGTTGCCGGCGTAGGTCACGATCGAGACTCGATCGTTTTCGCCCAGTTTGCTGGCCATCATTTGAAAGCCACGTTTTAGCAACGGAAGTTTGTCGGGTGAACTCATCGATCCCGAAACGTCCAGCAGGAAAACCACATTGGTGGCGGGACGTTCATCGACATGGACCTCTTTACCTTTAAGCCCAACTCGCAGCAGTTTTGTTTGCTGATTCCACGGGCAGCTGGCCAGTTCCATGTTGACCGAAAACGGAACGTCGCCTTTGGGCTGCGGATAGTTGTACTGGAAGTAGTTGATGAGCTCTTCAATGCGAATGGAATCGCGAGGCGGCATTTGACCGGCGACAAGAAACCGACGCATGTTGGAATACGATGCGGTATCGACGTCGATCGAGAAAGTCGAAATTGCTGATGCGCCGGTCGCAGCGATGAACTTGTTTTCTGTGATGGGAGCGTATTGTTCGTTTGTTCTACCTTCAGATGAAGGTGTATGTCGACCTCGGAAGTACGCGCCAAAGCTGGGTATCCTTCGCCCATCGCGAGTGTTGGATGTTCTGCCGCCCAAGCCACCTCCGCCTCCGCCGAGGCCACCACCGCCGAAGCCCATTCCCATGCCGCCTCCGCCGAAGCCTCTGCCCATTCCAGGGCCGCCCATGCCACCCATTCTGGTAAAGCCTTCGCCATCCGAGCCCGGTTTTGCTTCAACTTTGGCGATCAAGCCTTCAGTAATTCGCCGCGGTTTTTCTGATATGACTTCTGGCTTGGCCGCTTCGCCATAAACCGAAAACGTTCTATTGGGACCCTTTTTGCCACCGCGAAAACCCACTCCGGCATCGGGAACGCTGACGCCACCCGTATCGGTAGTCGTCGTCGCGATTTTAGGAAAGGCAGTCGCTTTGCCAGCCGATTTTGTATTGCCGGCCACCTGTGGACCGGCATTTGCCACATCTGTTGGCGAAACAGCAAAGTCTAATTCGTCTGCTTCATTGCTTACCGCATTGTTGCCCATGGAAGAAGGATTACTCTGACCTTGTTGATTCTCCCCCGGTATCTTCATGCCCCCCATGACAACCGTTCCGCCATCCGGGACTTCGACGACCGTGTTCGTTGTCGTCGCGGCCAGTTCCGGAAGTGTGACCGTTGCATCTCCGGATTTTACATCTTCGGTAGAAGGTTCATTTGATGGCGTATCAGGCAAAGCCGACGGCTCCACGTCAACGCCCTCGTTCTGGTCGTTTAGGTCAAGCTGCCCAACCTCGCCAACCTCGCTGATCCCGCCAACAAGATCGACGCCAAACATGTTCGGATACATGCTCCACATTCCCAAAGCCGCCATCGCACTCGCGGCGACACCGACACCAAGCCAGCGGCGATATCGACTTGGTCGAGCGACGAATTCGTCGACATCGTCAGCTGCGCCCAAAATTTTTGCAGAAGCCGAACCCGAACTTGATCCGTCCAACTCCGCCATCAACTGTTCTCGAAGCGACTCATTGGATTCCGGAAGTTCGAGACTAGCCGATTGCCGCAGCATTTGACCCAGCTCAAAAATTGCCGCTTCATTTTCCGGTAACGTCGAACCTTCGGACTCAAGAACTTCGACGGTCCGGTCAGCCAGTTTTTGCTGGTCCTGTTCAAATTCACTATTGCGCTGTTCGTCGTTCATGATTGATTTCCTGTGCTGGAGATTGCTTTTGAAGAGTTGCGGTTCGGTGCCAAGTTGACATCCGGTTCCGCGTTGCGATCCGAGTCCAAGTTCTGGCCGGTCGCGCGTTCCAGCCAGGGAGAGACATCAGGATGTTTTCGTAGTTTGGTAATGGCTCGATGAAGACTGACTCGAATCGAGCCAGCTTGCTTGTCCAGCACCGTTGCGATCTCGACGGGTTTCAAACCCTGAGACCAAAGTTCGATGACCGTTCGCTCGTTTTCTGCCAGAGATCCAAAGAGCTGAGTAAGGTTTTGCAGGAACTCGTCCAGCTCGAGTTGTTCCGCCGGGTCATTGGTCCGACTTTTCAGTTTGCCGGATGCAGTTTCGCCGAGAGCTGGTCTTTTCTGTTTCGCGGCAAGGTCATCGAAAATTCTATTTCTGCAAACCGTGTACAACCAGGGAGCCAGTTTGTCTTGCACTTGATCAGGAGGCTGTTTGCAAAGCTGCAAGAACGTGTGCTGGACGGCATCGCGAGCCGCATGCAAATCGCCTTGCCGTCCGCCGTAAAACTTCAGGGCGTAAGCGGTCAATTGGCGTTCGTATCGCTCGAAAGCGTCGATCACAAATCGCTTCCTCGCCAGCTTTTCGGCTTCCAGCGGTGGTCGCAATTGGGTGTCTGTCTGATTCATCCGCGCGTTCCATGCTTGAGGATGCGTTTAAGTCGTCAAATGGATTACGACCATCCGGGAAGAACGTTACGGGCAAAGCGAAAATTTATTTTACGCGTAAACCCGGATTATTCACGATGCGTAGGCGTCGACATGGAGAAAGCTTGTCTCAATGGAGTATTGTTCCAGGTTTGTGGTTTCGACAGGTCACCCACGACGCGGTTCTCCGCACGCGGAGGCAAGTTTTGCAAATTCGTCAATTTCACGCTTCCAAGGGCAAACCAGACGCATGTCGTCGTGAATAATTCCGGATAAAAAATAGGCCATGAGCTCAAAGAATGAGCTCATGGCTGTGCATTTTCTTGAGCCATCCCGCAGGACGGTCGCGGTAGTGGTCCAGGTTACTTGGCTTCTGCCATGGCAATTTCGGGTACTTCGTAGCCTTTTCGGTACTCACGTTTCAGCAGCTTGTTGGCAGCCTCAGCGTGGTCGCCGACGAATTGGCCGGAATCGTTCAGGCTCAACATCGGGCTCAGTTGGATGGCATCGTTGTCCAAAGAAAGATCGTGAGCTTTCAGATGTTTTTCCGTTTGAGCGATAAGTTCCTGCCATACTTCGACTCCAACTTCGTTGGCTTGATCGCGAGTGAATTTTTTGCCGGACCTGAAAGCAATGTTGGCAAAGTTACTCCAGCTGGTGCTGTCGTGGCCGACTTGAATATCCGCATTAAGGCCTGACGCATCGCGGCTGCGAACCGCGTCGATAAAGTTCTTTTGGTGAAGGACGTCGCCGCTGTTGCCTTTGAATTCACGAATCACTTTTCCATCTTTGTCTTTTGCGACGGCCCGGCTGCGCTGGCCGTGGAATTCGCCGCCTTCGCAGTAAGCCAAATAGCCGCTTGGTGGTCCCGGCATTTTGGGGCTTTTCTTTCCGCCCTTTTCAGCAGGCAGGTTCGACAACCCAATCACGACTGGAATCGATCCGGTGTCAAAATAAACGAAGTGCACGTTGGGAGTCTGAGCCGCATCGTTCCACGCAAGGCGTCCACCTCCGCCAAAGATCCTTTTGGGCGTCGCGACGGAATCAAGAAAGATATTGTTTCGCACATCATCAAGAACATGCACTCCCCAGTTCCCCATTTCGCCGCTTCCGGTGTTCCAATCCCAGTGCCAGTCGTAGTGGAGGTTGTTTCGCATGATTGGCTGGTCAGCAGCCGGGCCCAGCCACAGGTCGTAGTTGACGTTTTTGGGTGGCGTCAAAGGTGTGTCGCGTTTGCCGACAGAGCCGCGCACGCCATATCGATTGACTCGAGCTGCTTTGATTTCGCCGAGGGCTTTTTCTTCGTGCAGAAACTTTTTGATTTCCGCCTGCATCGGATCGCTTCTTTGTTGCGTTCCGATTTGACAGATTCGGTTGTAGCGTCGTGCTGCGGCGATGGTTTGTTCGCCTTCCCATTGAGTGTGCGACAACGGCTTTTCGACGTAAACATCTTTACCAGCTTCCATCGCCCAAATCGCGGCAAGGCAATGCCAGTGATTGCAGGTCGCGATTACGACCGCGTCGATTTCGGGATCGGCGATCAGCTCTCGCATGTCGAACAACGGTTTGGCTTTTGGGTAAAGCTTGTTGACCTGGGCGACACGTTCAGAATCTGGATCGCAGATCGCACCGATGTTGACGCCTTCGACTTTACCAAACTGATCCATCAACTTGCGTGATCGAGTTCCACAACTGATGAACCCAATGTTCACTTCCTCGTTAACGTTCGCGGCCCAGAGCTTTCGCGAAGGAACCGTGATCAGGGTGCTGGCAGCCATACCGGCACCAACGGTGCGCAGGAAATCACGTCTGTGCGATGAGTGGTTCATATGAATATTTGAAGAAAAATGGTGGAACAAATTTTAAAGCGGCAATTCGCCGCAGCAGTGGGCAACACGATTATAGACAACTTGTCGCGCCGGACCGAACCGTTGTGGTGTCAGAGCGTCCAAGTCGACAATAAGCCGCAAATGGCGAACCAAATCGAATTGTTTGCCTCTGTTAAACCAGTACGAACGATGGTCGTTTCGTAGAAAAAAGTCGCAAATAGCGTGAACTTTTGGTGATCGTAGCTTAAACAGGTAGAGCGCTTGATTGTGAATCAGGTCCGTGCCGGTTCGACTCCGGTTGGTCACCCTCGAAAAATCGTAATAATGTTACTGCGGCAACTGATTCATGAATTCAGAGAGCTCAGGAGACCCTAGATGGTAGCGCAAGTCCTTCAGCGTCCAACACTTGTCTTGAACCGCAACTGGCAGCCGGTCAACGTTGCTTCGGTGGCGCGGGCTCTGGTTCTGGTGTGGAATGAGTCAGCCAAAGTCGTTGATCCTTCTGACTATCAGTTGTACGACTGGGAGAACTGGTCGCAGCTAAATCCTGACGATGACCAGCCCTTCATCCAGGCCGTCTCGCAACGCATCTGTGTTCCCGAAGTCATCACGTTGACCCGGTTCAGCAAACTGCCTTCGGCGACGGTGCCGTTCAGTCGGCGCAACCTGTTCAAACGAGATGGCTACACGTGTCAGTATTGCAATACGCGTCCGAAGCCGGATGCACTAACGATTGATCACGTGGTGCCGCGTTCTCAGGGCGGAGGTTCGACGTGGGAGAACTGCGTTCTGGCTTGCATTGACTGCAACCATCGCAAGGCGGACCGGACTCCCAAACAGGCTCACATGAAAATGAACAAAGAGCCGGTGCGACCAAGCTGGAATCCAGTTTACTCGCGTTACGAAACTCGCCACGAAAGCTGGACCCGGTTCATTAGTGATGCGTACTGGAATGCGGAACTGGAAGAGTAGGAATTGAGTTTCGTTATTTTGAACGCTTCAGGACGGTCGCCGGTTGGGTGCCCGTCCTGCGCGTCCCTTTTTTCGCGTTAAAGTTTGGGTGGCTTTTGTTCCAACCGGTACCTAAACCGGAATTATTCACGACGACAGGCGTCTGGCTTGGCCTTTGAGGCGATTCTCCTGAAGTGGCGACAAGTTCGCAAATTCGCCAGTTTGACGTCCTTGGTGAATTGTCGAAACCACAAACTTGGAACGAGTTCGGAATCGCCAGTGACACGCCCCCAAGTTTCACGCTTGAGGCAGTAGATGCAACGAAAACAGAATTCGTCACGCAACCAATCGCGATACGAATCGTAGTCGGAATAGCCAGCCGGTCCGTGGCGACGGTGCAAACGCTGGATGGGATAATCGAAAATCAAGGCTGATCTTCTTTCTGCTCCATCTCTTTCAACTTTGCGTGCAACTCACGAGCCCCTGCAATTGGGGCAGCCTCATCAGTATTAACGCTTTCCCGGAGAGCGTCAGTTAGCTTCGCCAGCTCAACTTTCTCGTCAAACGAAATCGTGTTCGCAATGTCGAGATCAATGAGTTCAATTCGACGTTGATTCAATTCAGGAGTCCACTCGATCGCAGCAACGCGAGCCGCCTCAAATGCATCGCTCAGGAAGATAAGCATTTGATCATCGGAGAGTCCTGAATCGCGAAGAGTTGTCGTCATCGCAACGATCGCCGCTCGCTGCAATTCTTCATTGGCTGGCTGGTCCGCCATGCCGGAAGTTGCGTCTTGAAACGCGATCGAAAAGTGTTTCTTGAATGCGTTGAGCCAATCTGCGGCGTCGGATGGATGCGAGGATGTCTCGGGCGAGCCCTGCTTAAGCGGCTTTTCTTTGCCCATCAGTTTCCTGTTCACCCTTTATTGCCACTAGCAGTTTCTCAACCGCAGGTCTGGCAGCTTGTCGCAAGTGTTCTAGCGTCACCAAGCCCGAATTCGATCGAGTTGCGAGTGTTTTCGCGTGAGCAAGCAGTTCCAAAGAAAACTGGCTTTCCCATTCGGCCATCGCAATACCTGCGGCGGCATCGATTCGTTTGCTCTGTTTATCGGTCATCCAAACCTCCCTGTTTATAGCAATCAGTGTCGCTGGATCTCGAGCAGCCGGCAATGCCAATTTTTCCTTGAAAACAACGACCGTTGAGTCGGCCCATGCTTCATGGGCGCGCCAACACCGTGGGTTGCGAACCGATCCGCATGGAGCTTCAATGACCAAGTAAAGGGCAAAAACAATAAGCGAGAACATCGCACTTTTCCCGATGGGTTTAACCCCGGATTATTCACGATGCGCGGGCGTCAAAATTGAGAAGGCTTGTTTTGATTGGGGCATTGTTCCAAGTTCGTGGTTTCGACAGTTCACCCACGACGTGAATTGGTGAATCTGTAAAAAACTGTCGCCACCTCAGGAGAATCGCCTGAAACATCAAACCAGACGCCTGTCGTCGTGAATCATTCCAGTTAAACAAGAAGCCGTTGAGATGCTGCTCGTACAAAATAAAAGAGGGCAGGAATGCCGTCCTGTTTTTGTGTTTACGTGTCTGAGTTACTCTTGTGTGTGCGTGAACGCGCGAGCTCGCTCGATCTCGAAACCGTGCTGCCAGCAGGGGCCGCCGTTTAGCTCTTGATCGCGGATAGCATTTCTTTGCAGAAGCCAGAAACTTCTTCGACGACGACGTCCCGATCGGTGCCGTCTTCGATGTTGGCGATTCGACGAACAATGGCGGAACCCACAATCAGGCCGTCGGAAACGGGCTTCAATAGTTCCGCGTGTTCGGGTTTGCTGATGCCGAATCCGATGCAGATCGGCGTGCCCGTGTTCTGACGCAACCAATCGACATTTTGGACAAGGTCGTCCGGAAGCGCTGTCCGTTCGCCGGTGATCCCTGCAATGGAAACGTAGTAAATGAATCCGGTGGATTGCTGGGCGATGTGAAGGGCTCGTTCCCGAGGAGTCGTCGGCGTGATCATCTGAATCAGGCTGAAGTCGTGCTGCTTACATTTGGCTCCGAAGTCGGCCGATTCGTCCACCGGCATGTCGGGAACAATCGCTCCCGAAACACCCGCATCGATGGCTCGTTTGAGAAACTCGTCCATGCCGACACGATAGATGATCGCGTAGCTGCACATCATGACGATTGGCATCTTGACCGATGCGGTCACCTCTTTCAGCATTTTCAGGATCGAGTCCAGCTTTGAACCCGCGTTCAAAGCACGCGTGTAAGACGCCTGAATCACGGGTCCATCTGCAATCGGGTCGCTGTAGGGAATTCCGACTTCCGCCAGATGGCAGCCGCTGGCGTCAAGCTGCTTCAAAAGCGTGGCCGTGAATTCGAGGTCCGGGTCACCTGCGGTGATGAACGGCATGAACGCTTTTTCCGACTTGGATCGAAGGTCGGTAAACAGGTCGTCGATTTTTGACATGGAACTGGTCGAGGAGAATAGGTTTTATCTGGCACCGATTGGTGATCGGATTTGACATGCAAATGAGGTCGCTGCGAAGTGCAGCAAATGCGAAGTGTACAAGGCCGAATTAGGCTTCGCCACGAAGTCGTTGGATTTCTGCGGCGTCCTTGTCGCCTCGGCCCGAAAGGCAAACCACGACAATTTCGTCCTTGCCACGTTCTTTCGCGACTTCGATGCCTTTTGCGATTGCATGTGACGATTCGAGTGCCGGAAGGATTCCTTCTGTTTTGGCCATCAAGTCAAATGTCGCCAGCGCTTCGTCGTCACGACAGCTTCGGTACTCGACCCGTCCAGTGGCTTTCCAGTGGCTGTGTTCCGGGCCGACACCAGGGTAATCCAAGCCAGCCGAAGCAGAGTGAACGTCGTCGGTCTGTCCGTCTTCGTCTTGCAGGACATAGCTGAAACTGCCGTGCAGCACACCTGGCTTGCCGTAAGTTAGGCTCGAAGCATGTTGTCCCGAATTGTCGTTACGTCCTCCGGCCTCGACGCCGATCAGCGGAACATCGGTTTCGGCGACGAAGGGAAAGAACATACCGGCGGCGTTGCTGCCTCCACCGACGCAGGCGACCACCGCATCGGGCAACCTGCCAAAACGTTCCTGCGATTGAGCGATCGTTTCGCGGCCGATAACCGATTGGAAGTCTCGCACGATGACGGGAAACGGGTGAGGCCCAACGACGCTGCCCAAAATGTAATGCGTGTCTTCGACGCTGCCCATCCAGTCGCGCATCGCTTCGTTCACCGCGTCACGCAAAGTTCGGGATCCCGTTGTCACGGGGCGAATTTCTGCGCCCATCATCCGCATGCTTTGAACGTTGGGAGACTGGCGGCGAACGTCTTCTTCACCCATGTAAACGATGCAGGGCAAACCAAAATGTGCGCAAGCAGTTGCTGTCGCGACGCCGTGCTGCCCTGCCCCAGTCTCTGCGATGACTCGGGTCTTACCCATTCGCTTTGTCAGCAACGCATGGCCAAGCGTGCTGTTAATCTTGTGTGCACCAGTGTGATTGACGTCTTCGCGTTTGAACCAGATTTGCGCTCCGCCAGTTCGCTCTGTCAGTCGCTTTGCAAAATACATCGGCGAGGGACGGCCAACGAAATCGCGCCAAAGAACGTCCAGCTCCGCCTGAAAGTCAGGATCATTTTTTGCTTTGTTATATTCCTGCTCAAGCTGATCCAGTGCCTGGACCAGTGTTTCGGGAACGTATCTTCCGCCGAATTCGCCGAACCTTCCGTTTTCGTCGGGCAGGCTCGCATCGGGGCTGGGAGAATCAAGAAATGAAGTTGGCATAAGTAACTGTCGCTGCAAATATTTAAAAACCCATTGTCAAAACCGGGCTGTTTTCGGTCAACCGCTAAAACAGCTCGGTGGTCACATAGTCCCAATGATCCGTCTGTGGAATGGTGCATAATGAGCATCGATTCGGAATCAGACGCTCGGATTGCCGGATAAAAGTTGATGTTCACCCCTCCTGATAAACCCGATTGTGAAATGGCTAGAAAATGCCCGAACTACCTGAGGTCGAAACGATGCGACGTGGTGTCGCGGGAGTCACCGGAGCCACCATCGTTTTGGCTCAGCGAACTCCCTGTGGTAAACGTCCGATTTCGATCGAGCCTCGAATTGATCGTCTGAACAGGCGTGTTGCTGGCAAGAGGATCGCTTCGGTGGATCGATTGGGAAAGCGAGTGGTCTTGCGGATGGAAACCGGAGATCGAATGATCTTTGAGCCGCGAATGACAGGCTTGGTGCTGGTGGCTGAGCCGCCAACGGTCGAGCATCTTCGTTTTCGTTTGACGTTGAAAAAGTGCAAACACAAAGAGCTTCTTTTCTGGGATCGACGAGGTCTGGGCAAAGTCGCTTTGCTGACGGAAAAGCAATACGCCGACAAGCTCAGTGATGGAACGCTTGGGCCGGATGCGTTGGAGGTTTCACGAGAGGTTTTTGCTGAACGATTCAGCAACACTCGCCGTGAGATCAAAGTCGCCTTGTTGGAACAGTCTCGCGTTGCGGGCGTCGGCAATCTGTACGCGTCTGAAATTTTGCATCTCGCTGGAGTCCATCCGCAAGCACGCTGTGATCGGCTTTCGGGCAAGCAATGGGATCGGATTCACACTCGCATGCGAGAGGTTTTGCAAACGGCGATTCGATACGAAGGTTCCACGCTTTCTGACGGAACCTATCGAAACGCGCTCAACGATCCCGGTGGTTACCAGAACGAGCATCGAGTTTATGATCGGGCCGATGAAGTTTGTCCCAGTTGCGGTGGCGACTCAATTAAGCGAATCGTACAGGCTCAGCGAAGCACTTTTTTCTGCAAGGCATGCCAGAAAAAGCGATGATGGTCTGTCGGAATTTGAGTCTGCCGAATCGAGTGAAATGGGCTGAACTGGAGTGGAACAATGCATCGACTGCGCGAGGCCGTCGCCAAGGATTACGACCAACTGGCGGAAGTCATGTTCGACGCGGTGCACAACGGACGCAGCGAGTATTCTCGATCGCAGCGAGAGGCTTGGGTGCCTCAAGTTCGCGGCGGCCCGGAATGGCAGTATCGTTTGGCGGCTCAGACTGTCTTCGTAGCGGAAAATTCGGATCGAATCGTAGGATTCATGAGCCTTGCTGAAGGAGGCTATATCGACTTTGCCTACGTGCGGCCTTCGGATCAGGGTTCTGGTGTTTTTCGCAGGCTGTATCAATTGGTCGAAAGCCATGCCGCTGAAAATCGCATGTCGCGACTTTGGGTGCACGCGAGCCTGATGGCTGAACCAGCGTTTAGTGCAGTGGGATTCACGGTTGTCAAAACGGAATCCGTGGAAATCGGTACAGAATTGCTTGACCGATTTGAAATGGCGAAGGATCTTCCGGCATGACGGAGATCGCTTTAGCCAGCGGGCGAATGCAAGCGAAATGCGTCGATAACAGTGTGGCAGGCTGCAGAACTGGGGCCAAAGTGACCTCAACCCGGATTATTCACGATGCGTGGGCGTCAAAATTGAGAAAGCTTGTTTCGTTGGGATGTTGCTCCAAGTTTGTGGTTTCGACAGGTCACCCACGACGACCCACGACGTGAATTGGTGAATCTGCAAAAACTGTCGCCACTTCAGGAGAATTGGCTCAAACATCAAACCAGACGCCTGTCGTCGTGAATAATTCCGGCTCAAATGACGTGACAGGAGATTTTGAAAGATTCAGGAGAATTCTGCAATGAATCGGCTTCGTGGCGACATGGTACGGGTGTGTAAAAACGTTTTTATCACTCCCCCTTTTAAGTTACGAAAGATTCTCAACATGAAAAAATTGCTCATCGCAGCCTGTTTGGCTGTGGTCGCTGTTTCGACAGCAGACGCTCAAGTCCGCGACATCACGGTCACGGTCGAAAACCTTGCTCCTACCAACAGCGTGTCTTTTGCTCCGCTGCGCGTCGGATTTCACAGTGGTGTTTTCGACGCCTTTGACAATGGCAGTGCCGCGTCGGATGCGATTATCTCGATCGCCGAAGGTGGCACAGGAGACGCTTGGTTCCCTGCATTTCAGGCTGCCGATCCAACTGCCGTTCTAGGGTCTGTGGTTAATGGCGGGCCGGCTGTTCCTGCTGGAAACGCGGGAGTTGGCAATGCGTTCAACTCGACCGCGACTGCGACGTTTCGTGTCGACACCAGCGTCAATCGGTTCTTTACCTTTGCAAACATGGTCGTTCCAAGTAACGACCTTTTCCTAGGCAATGACAATCCTATCGAATTGTTCGATGCCAGCGGAAACCAGTTGATCAACACCATTGATCAGACAGGTGCCAGTATCTGGAATGCGGGTTCTGAAGTCGCGAACATTGATAATGCTGCGTTCATTCCCGGAAGCGACAATGATGCGCGTATCGAAGAAGATGGCGTCGTCGAATTCAGTTTCAGTGAGCTTGATGTTTTCAATGGTGTGACAACAGCTGCTGGCTACGAGTTTGACAGTTCGCTGATAAGCGATGGGACCAGCATCTACCGTATCTCTCTTTCTTCGACCGCAGTTCCAGAGCCAAGCTCGGTTGCTTTGTTGTCGATGGGAGTCATTGGACTGTTTGTTCGTCGCCGACGTTCGTAGTTCAATTAGCCGGAGTTGACGTTTGACGTCGTTTGTGGCTTTTTCACGAGCAAGAATCAGGTTTCAGCGTTTCCCATTAAAGGTTACTTTCAATTTCCGGCATGAGTGTCTCGAAGTCACTGACTGCGAATTGACTGACAGGTTGCCGAGGCGTTTGGTTGATGCGCCCTGGTCACCGGTTGAGTGTAAGTTTGCAAGCTCGGTGATGTGATCACCTCAAGCCCGTACAAGCTTCGTCCTCGAACGACGTTTGTGCGGGCTTTCTTTTGCGCGGATTCTTTACACGCGGGCTTTCTTACGCGCGGAATTCTTCGCGCTCGGGCTCCGTTTTGAAGCGGTGTACAGCCAAAGCATGGCCGACGACCGAATGGCTCGACCGAACTGCACGGCTTGAATTGAGATGGACTTGCGATCTTCAATCCGTCAGATTGCCGTAGTGTTTTCTTGTCACAAACGGACGCTTGTTATGGGCAAAACAGAATTCGGAGTGTTATTGGTCGGGTTGCTGATCCTGTTTTTCTACTTTCAGGGCGAGCAGGTACAGCTGGATTCGCCCGTGTCACCCGCCCAGTCGCAGGAAGGAAAATTGTACGGCCAATCGGTCGTGCACTCGTTTCGGGTTTTCAATGCGACCGCCGTCGATGGCGATTCCATTCGGTTTGTCGACGCGAAAGGTGCTGAAGTCGATCTGCGGCTCGCGTCGATCGATGCTCCCGAGTGGAATCAAGCTTTCGGAGACCAGGCAAAATCGGCGTTGAGTTCGATGCTGGGGCAAGGAGTGACACTGAACTGTTTTCAGGTCGATACGGACCGCTGGCAAAGAGCGATCGTGTTCGTCGTGGCGACATCGGCTCAAGGGCAAAGCATTGATGTCAATGCAACGCTTGTTTCGGAGGGGCTCGCATGGCACGCCGTCAAACACAGCGACGATCCGACGCTGGAGCAGCTTCAGCAGCAAGCTCGATCGCAAAGACGAGGCTTATGGGCTGAGAGCAATCCGCTTCCGCCGTGGGAATTTCGGTCTAAAAGGTAGTTTGGGCTGGAATGGT
>CAYZPA010000055.1:0-34975 GCA_964479855.1 uncultured Pirellulaceae bacterium | reverse complement strand
AACGCGTACATCGAGTAGAAATCTTTTTGCGTGATCGGATCATACTTGTGATCGTGACATTGAGCACACTGCATCGTCAGGCCCAGGAACGCAGTGCTAACAGCGGTTACTCGATCGACAACATTCTTGTGATGACTCTCCTCCGGCAGCGCGGTTCCCTTATCGATGATCAAGTGAAGACGATTGAACGCCGAAGCCGTCAACTGCTCTTTGGTTGGCTGTTCCAACAAATCGCCAGCAAGCTGGGCGGTCAGAAACTGATCGTAGCCCAAGTTCTCGTTGAACGACCGGATGACCCAGTCTCGATAGGCAAAGTGATTTCGATAAAAGTCCTTATGCATACCGTTGGTGTCGGCGAACCGCACCAGATCCAACCAGTATCGCGCCATGTGTTCGCCGTAGCGTGGCGATTCCAAAAGCTGATCCAACCACTTATCCCAAGCCGCATCGCGACCAATTTCTTTTTCAAGTTGCAGCATCTCAGCAATTTGCTGCGGGCTTGGCGGAAGCCCGGTAATGTCAAGACTTGCCCGACGAATCAACGTCCTGAAGTCCGCTTCCGGCTGAGGCTTTTGCTTTGAATCAGTCAGGGCCGATGCAACAAAGGCATCGATCGGATTATCGCGCCAGAGCGGATCAACTTCTGTAGGAACAGGAACGGAACTGGGGTTCTCAAAAGCCCAATATCGTTCGTACTTGGCACCATCCTCGATCCACCGCTTCAATAGATCAAGTTGCTCTTCGGTGAATCGCGGTTTATGAGCCTCCGGCGGAGGCATTTGGTCAGACTCGTCATCGGAAATAATACGTGCCCAGAATTCGCTGTCTTCAATCGAACCGGGAACGATCGCGTATTCATGCGCCGGTTCTTCAAGGTCAAGCCGAAGGTCGGCAGCGCGTGAATGAGAATCGGGACCATGACACGAGTAACAACGATCCGACAACAACGGTCGGATGTCACGATCAAACGAAATAGGGTCGGCTTCCTGGGCCGCAACTGCTGTTGTGCACAACAGCAATGCAGCAGCCAAAACCAAGTTGATATGTTTGTAAATGTGTTTGTGAATCAACATCGAAAACCAGTGTACCGCATCGTTTAGTGCGTCAAAGTTTTGAGTCTTGTTTAACCGCAGTCGACTCGACGCGACTGGAACTGCGTGACTCATAAGAAACCAGTCAATCGTTTTGTCGCGGTTAGAAATGTAACCATTTTGAATACAAGAATTTCCCATCAAGAGCTACGGTTCCGCACGAGAAAAAGTTCTCCGTAACTGGCACCAGTTAAACCGACATAAAGCAGATCGGTGTAACGGCAAATGCCATGGTCGCCATAGAAACAAACCGGTGCGATGATTCGCACATTGCGGATGCAATGCTAAATCGCGGACTTGTCAAATCGCAGGCAACAAATCGCAATCAGACCAAAATCCGTGTTCACTGTATCTTCACGGAACAAGCGAAAAAATGTGCGATCGAAGAAAACTCTTCGATCGCAAATTTATAAGTTTATAAGTAACAAATTGGCCTATGCCAGCTTCTTGCGACGCCGCGCGATGCCAACAAATCCAATTGCGAGCAATCCCAATGCCGTAGAAGGCTCAGGAACTGCGACAATATCGTTGTCGTAACTAATACTCAGGATCGCGAACTGAGCTCCCGCCTCTGTCGTGTCGGTCACTGACAACAACAAATCCTGGCCGTCGCTGGCAGCAGCGTCGAAACCAATCGCGACATCCGTTCCACTGAAAGCACCACCAATGTTGAGACGAACAGTGCCTGCTCCATCGTAAACAGCGAAAACATTCGGATCGTCAAGGCTAAAGGTCACGTTAGGATCTTGCAGAAAGCCGCTGATAATGACGCCATCCTGTGCACCCGGGCCATCCGCACGAGAGAAGTCATAGGAAATCCCTGCCAGGCCCGAACCAGCAACGAAACTGAAATCAAGGGTTTCTTCGTTGCCATTGGTCGGATCCGTGTCTGGATCATTGAAGGCATTCGGATTCGTTCCAAAATCGTCAATTCCAAGGCGGACAGCATTGTTGTTAAACGTCGCCGCGTTCGTTCCCTGCATCGGCGTTAATGTCAAAAAGGAATCTGCGAAAGAAGCAGTCGTGCCGCCACCGTTAATATCGTTTGGGAATAGCGTCACAATGTCGGCATGGCCGACAGAAGCGCAAGCGGTCGCCAGAAAGCAAAACAGGCATGCTCGAAGGGTCATGATGGTTTCTCCAGTAGGTGTAGAAATGGGTGCCAAGGCAGTTTTGGAATTTCGGTTTAGAACTCGAATCGACGAATCACGAGGGTGAACCGTAACTTTCCACAACACTTCAGAATACATCGCATAAATCGCTTATGCATTTCACACGTGCGTCAATCCGTTTCATTTTTGCGTCAGTTGCTCCGATCGAAACCTCCCAATCTCGACCCTCTCAACCGAACGGTCCGGATGGAGCTGCGATTTGCGGTTCAAATAGTCCAAAAAAACAACGCTTTTGCATGGATTTAGCGTATTCTTGGCTCAACCTGACCAACCTGACCTCGATATTCGCCAGGGGTGGTGCCCACCACTCGTCGAAACGCGATCGACAGGTGAGACGCCGTCGTGTAGGCGGTCATTGAGGCGATCATTTCGAGCTTATAATCCGTTTCAACGAGCAAAGTCTTTACCTTTGCGATTCGCACTCGTTCGATTTCTTCTCTAGGACTGCAGCGTAGATGCTTTTTGAACCGACGTTCCAGAGTTGCACGCGAAACCGAGACCGCTTTGGCAACATCATTGACACCAATCCCAAGACAAGCGTTGTTGCCGATAAATTCAAGCGCAAGAGCAACCGTTGCATCGTCAACACAGGTCGCGTCGGATGATTGCCTGACGTTGATCCGAATCGGTGGAATCAACACCAACGGTGCTTCCGGTATTTCGCCTACCATTAATTGGGCCAGCATCGCTGCGCCATCAAAACCGATCCGTTGTGCGTTCGGTTGAATGCTGCTTAAAGGAGGGTTCGCAAGTTCGCAAATGACTTCGTCGTCATCGACTCCCAAAACAGCAATCTGGCCAGGTACCCGCAGCCCTGCATTCTGAACTGCTCCCAGGAGCTGCCTTCCCCGAATATCGTTGCAACAAAATATACCGACCGGTTTGGGCAATGAGACGAGCCAATGAATAAGGTCAAGATCCTGCAATTCGCCTTCTGCTTCACGAAATAACGTACCGCTAAATTTCTGCTCATCAGTTCGCACAGGGCTCTTCGATGGCTGATAGACTTCAAGTTTGATGCGATACCGGGCGCAGAGTTCCGAAAAAACCTGTCCGCGATCGTCCGAGAAATCGACGCCCGGATAGCCGCAATATCCAAGACTCATAAAGCCTTTTTCACGAAAATGCTCGAATGCCATTCGGGCACATTCGGCAGAATCGGTATCGAAACTTACTCCACCGCTGGGTTGAAACTCACCGCGAAGATCAACGGTAGGCACATTCATACTTTCGAGCGTCCTGGCAATTTTATTCGTTGCGATTCGGGCAATCACGCCGTCAAAAGACTGCTTCTTTACGATCGCAGGTACTTCTTCTTCCAGCCCGCGTTCCAGGTGCAGCACATTCCACATTCCATGAGCTCGCAAGTAAGAAGCAATTCCCACAAGACAATCGCGTCCGTATGCGCGGGAGGATTCGATCAACAGAAGGACGCGCGGCGGGGCCTGTGAATCATCGATGTGCTCGCGAATCCTTTTAGCCACTTTGAAACCGTTTTTCCTGTCAGTCCAGATACCAATTACAGTTCGCGCGACACATCGCTTCGATTGCTCAGGCGAAAAATCAATCTACAATATAGACGTTAGCCAGCATACTCCAGTGCTTTGTTAAAGCTAAGAGTTGCGCTTATGCAAGTTTGCCGCTTGGTCGCTAGGCCCGGTTTTCAGTCGCGGCATGGCTTGCGCAGCGTTACTTCTTAAACCGGAATTATTCACGACGACGGGCGTCTGGTTTGCCCTTTGAAGTGATTCTCCGGACGCGGAGGCAAGTTTTGCAAATTCGTTAATTTCACGTCGAGGGTGACCTTTCGAAACCACAAACTGGAGCAATACCCCAATGAAACAAGCTTTCTCCAGTTCGACGCCACGCACCGTGAATAATCCGGGTTAAATTGAGGATTGCTTGCCAACGTAGCACGCTTCTCCGAGACGTAAATATCGCGCCGGAGAGGCGAGCTACGTAATTGCCTTCCCAAATTTTTAGCTGTCTCGTTGCATTGGTGCCAAAACGGCTCACCCTAAATTCAGCTTTGACAAAGCTCCAATTCGGAGACGGACCTCAATGAAGCTCAGGAAAAACTGTCGATTTGCATTTCACAGCGTAAGGGTTGTGTGCTGCCTGTTGGTTTTGAGTTCGGCCTTGAATTCCGCCAATGCGAAACAGGAAACGCTTGACCTTTCGGGCAAGTGGCAAGTTCGATTGGCGCAGGCGACGGAGTCTCAGCATGTAACATTGCCAGGAACATTACGCGACAATGGAATCGGAAATCCGCCGGGGCCAAACACAAAGTGGATTGGAACGGTTCGCAAACTTGCCTGGAAGCTCCCTCAGTTTGCAAACTTTCTGACGGAGAAAAACTATCGGATGCCGTTTTGGCTCCAACCCGAAAGACGCTATCTTGGCAAAGCGATCTATTCTCGCGAAATCGAAATTCCTCCTGATTGGAACGGTCGCGCAGTCGAACTTTTCCTTGAACGCCCTCACTGGGCAACAGAAATATTCGTCGACGGTCATTTTGTCGGAAGGGAAAATTCGCTCGGCACACCACACCGTTTCGATTTGACAAAACTTCTTGGCGCGGGTCGCCACAAGATCGAAATTGCTGTCAACAACGCGATCGACGAGCTTGACGTTGGGCAGAATGCTCACAGCATCAGCGATCACACGCAATCGGCATGGCATGGCATCGTCGGAAAAATGGAACTCCGGTCGCGACCAGCGATTGCGATCGAGCGAGTTGAAATTTTCCCGGCTCATGACAGCAAGTCTGCCGAAGTACGGGTAACGGCAGTCAACAAAACAGGAAAACTGACGACTGCTGAAATTGAATTGCGTCTGTGGCAAAACGAAAAAGAGATTGGCCTGATTCGAAACAGAATTCCTCTCGAAAACGGATCTTCAAAAATCACTTCAGTCGTCGAACTCAAAACAGAAGCTGCTCGATGGGACGAATTCAATCCGAATCTTTGTCACCTTGAGGCATCACTTCTGGTTGACGGCAGCGAAATGTCAAAACTTGACGAGACTTTTGGATTTAGGACCGTTCGCGCATCCGGCAAACAGATCCTTGTGAACGACCGCCGAGTCTTCTTGCGCGGGACACTCGAATGTTGTGTTTTTCCTCTCACCGGTTATCCACCAACAAACATCGACACGTGGAAAGATATCATTGCGATCTGCAAATCGCATGGATTCAATCATATTCGCTTTCACTCTTGGTGCCCGCCCAAGGCTGCTTTCGAAGCGGCTGACGCATTGGGATTTTACTTTCAAGTCGAATGCTCGACCTGGCCAAACGAAACCACGTTCCTTGGTGACGATCTGCCGGTCGACCCATGGGTCTATCACGAAGGACAGCGGATCATCGACGAATATGGTAACCATCCGTCGTTTCTGTTGATGGCTGCTGGCAATGAGGCGTCGGGAAAAAGACGAAGCGGCTTTCTCACAAAATGGGTTCAACATTTTGATGAACTTGAAGATCGATTGCTGGTCACGGGCTGTTCGGGCTGGCCAGTCGTCGAACAGAACGAGTTTCATATCGTGCCCAATCCCAGAATTCATCAGTGGGGGACCGGACGCTCGGATCGAATCAACTCAACAGTTCCGTCCACCACTCATGATTATCGCCGCTTCATCAACGCCTCGAAGGCTCCCGTGCTGTCCCATGAGGCAGGGCAATGGTGCTCTTTTCCCGACCTGAAATCGGCCAGCAAATACACAGGTTCACTTAAGCCTTCGGGATATGAAATTGTCTCCGCGTTGCTGGCAAAGAAGGGGCTCAAAGACTGTGCTGAAAAATTCCTTATGAATTCAGGACGCTTACAAGTCTTAACCTACAAGGAAGAAATCGAATCGTTGTTGCGGACACCGAACATCTCAGGCTTCCAACTGCTTGACCTTCGCGACTTTCCTGGTCAGGGCCTGTCACCAGTCGGCATGCTGGACCCATTCTGGCAACCCAAACCCTACCTTCGAGCCGGTGAAATTGCGAGGTTTTGCGGCCCGACAACACCGCTTGCCCGATTCGAAAAACGTTGCTGGAGAACCGACGAAATTTTCGCCGCAGAAATTGAACTGTCGCATTTTGGCGCCGAATCTTTCTCGCAGCTTGAATGGCAATGGGATATTTCATCCGAAACAAAATCACTTGCTTCCGGAAAACAGGTGCTCGATCAAGTCCAACGCGGCGGCTTGCTTCCATTGGGGAAGGTCGCATTTGATTTGGCGAAAACTGCGACGCCGGTCAAACTGAAGCTGACAGTTTCGATACCCAAATTAAACCTGGCCAACGATTGGGATTTTTGGGTCTTTCCCGATGATGACATTGCACCCGTCGATCAGGGAACGATCATTGCGAATTCGATTGGTGAAAAGGAAAAAACGTTTTTGGATTCGGGCGGTCGAATCCTGTTGTTGGCCGATCCCGGATCGGTTGATTCGGATGCCAGTCTTGGGTTCGGCCCTGTTTTTTGGAATCAGGTTTGGACAGAAGCTGAACCGCCCAACACGCTGGGAATCTGCTGCGATCCAACGCATCGAGCGTTCGAATTTTTCCCGACAGAATCACATACCGATTGGCAGTGGTGGGACATCGTCCGCAGAGCCAAACCGATGAACCTCGACCGCTTCTCAAACGGCCTTCGACCGTTGATCCAGGTGATTCCGGACTGGTATGATCCCGCCAACCTGGGGCTTCTTTTTGAATGCAAAGTCGGCACGGGTAAACTGATGGTGTGCTCTATCGACTTGCAAACGCAACTCGATAAACGAATTGCGTCACAACAGCTGCTCAATTCCATCGTCCGATACATGAACAGCCCCACATTCGATCCCGCGATTGAGCTACAGACTGCTCAGATCGAAGGTCTCTTTTTCGCGGATCGAAAGAAACAGGGGATCGAGTTGACTGTCGCAACCAGCAGTAGCCAAAAAGGATACGGATCGCAAAACTTGATCGATGGTAAAGCTGAAACGATCTGGCATGCCTCATGGAAGGCCGATTCAACCGAAGGCCCGGATTGGGTTAGCCTCGACATGGGTCGCACGGTACAGCTGGCCGGAATTCGTTGCTTGCCTCGTGAGGACACACAGCGAACCCGGATAAACGAATATGAAATCGAAATCAGCACCGATGGAATTCGTTGGGTTTCGGTTATGATTGGCCGGATGGACAAGTATTCGGGTTGGAAAACGCTTCGCTTTCCAAAGCCACACGATACGCGTCACGTTCGACTTATATCACGCTCCGAGCAAAGTCATTCGATCGCCAGTTTGGCTGAGATCGATATCGTTACGGTGGACGCCAGTTCCGATTAGTGCAACGAGTCCGCCAGGAATCAGGGCTGGCAACTACGTAGCTTGGCTCTCCGAGCCGATTTTAACGCTTCGGAGAGGCGTGCGACTTTGACAAGCAATCCTAAAATTAAAAAGTGACCGTACAGTAGCGCTCTATCCAATTTGAGTTGCCTTGTTTTTGCTGCCAGAATTAGCCAGGATTTCGCCCGAAGGCGGTAACACGAACAATTCGTTTCAGAGGGACGAACCGCCTGACGCCACATTCAATTCCTGCTGAAGCTAATGTCAACAGAAGATCCGGACGCACAATTTGATTTTTTCTATGTCGTGCGAATATGTTCTGTTGCCGCGATTGGCGGATTCCTGTTCGGCTACGACTGGGTTGTGATCGGTGGCGCGAAAATATTTTATGAAGCCCGGTTTGGAATCGCCGATTCAGTCCTGCTGCAAGGGATCGGCGTAAGCAGCGCTCTGGTCGGATGCATTGTTGGTTCCATCATTTGCGGATTGATCGTTGCCCGGCTAGGACAAAAACGCATTCTGTTTATTGCCGCATTACTGTTTCTTGCGTCGGCCATCGGTACTGCGTCGGCCAGCGACCTTCTTGTTTTCTGCACGTTTCGCGCGATCGGCGGCATTGCCATCGGGCTGAGTTCAAACGTTTCGCCAATGTACATCGCGGAACTCGCTCCCTCGCAACATCGCGGCAAACTGGTCTCACTAAATCAGCTCGCGATCGTCACCGGAATCCTCGCCGCTCAACTGATGAATCTGTTGATTGCTGAATCGGTACCAGAAAATGTTATTACCGAAACGATTACCCATTCGTGGAACGTGATCGTTGGCTGGCGTTGGATGTTTGGCGTCGAGGCGATTCCAGCAGCAGTCTTCCTGATACTGCTTTTCTTTATCCCCGAAAGTCCCCGCTGGTTGGTCATGTCCGGCAGGAAAGAAGAGGCGGAACAGTTGCTGAGTTCCATTGCTGGAGAAGAATTCGCACGAAATGAAATCGAAAACATTTTGGCGACAATGCCCGTCACGACCAGGACCGATTCGCAGAGTTCAGATCAAAGGGAGACGGCGATTGGAAAAATTCTGGCGCTGGGGCTGTTTTTGGCTATGTTCCAACAGTGGTGCGGCATCAATGTAATCTTCAACTACGCTCACGAAATTTTTTCGGCTGCAGACTATAGCATTGGCGAAACGATGTTCAACATCGTGGTAACAGGCGTCGTCAATCTGGTCTTTACCATCGTCGCAATGATGACCGTGGATCGCGTTGGACGCCGACGGTTAATGCTGCTTGGTGCAGGTGGCCTGGCCGTGATCTATTCAGCTCTCGGGGCCTGTTACTATCTGGACTACAAAGGGATTCTGGTGCTGTCGCTGGTGGTAAGCGCTATCGCTTGCTACGCGATGACGCTCGCCCCGGTCACATGGATCATCATTTCCGAAATTTTCCCAAACCGACTACGAGGTGGCTGCATTGCGATTTGTGTTCTGGCTTTGTGGATCGCTTGTACGCTGCTAACGCTGACCTATCCCTGGTTGAGCCAACAGTTTGGAACCGGTGGAACATTTTGGCTGTACGCCATCGTAAGTTTTGTCGGACTGGGAGTCATTCATCGTTGCTTGCCCGAAACAAAACAGAAATCCCTTGAGCAACTCGAAAACGACTTGCAAAGCGGAACATCATGATGCAACACATGGACTGACTTCACAATTTCCGCGACGAGCCCATCGAGTGCGGATGACGGCTCATCAGTGAAAACTGGAACGGTAACGAGGTATGCATTACTTTCGCCCTTCACTTTTGCCGCAATCTATTTTCAAATTGCGACTTAGGCGTGTATCGGAGCCGATGTGAATTTACAATGCATAAATAGTAACCTATACCGTTCGTTGGGACTCCCACCAACCAAATTCTTACCGCGAACCGCTTCAACTCATCAGGATTTATACAATGAAAGCTCGTCACAACAAAATCGGATTTACGCTTGTTGAACTTTTGGTCGTGATCGCGATTATCGGGATCCTCATCGGAATGTTGCTGCCTGCAGTCCAGCAAGTTCGCGAAGCCGCACGCAGGACACAGTGCGCCAATCAGATTCGCCAAATTTCCCTTTCAATGCTCAACTACGAAAGTGCACACCAGCAGTTTCCGTCGGGTGAGTTTTGGCATCCGACCTACCAACCTAATGGTGCTTGGATCGGTTGGAGTCGCTGGAATTGGACGGTAAAAATTCTTCCGTTCATGGAACAGAACAATCTTTACGAAACTGGAAATCACCGCCTGCCCGGTTTTGATGCTGCCAATGTGATCCTGATGGATACGACTCCGCCCGGCTTCACATGCCCCTCGAATCCACACGCAGGCGTTACTCACTATGACAATGAATCATCCCACCTTGCTGCTGGCGGACCTGAAATCGCCGAATGCGATTACGCCGCAAATTCTGGCGACCACTTTGGCGGAGGCTCATTCGGAGTCGGGGCTGACCCCGCAAACGGGCAGTGGCCTCCCTTTGCCAACACTTGGGAAAAGCGACCAGTTCGCGGCGTGATCAGCCGATTCGACTGGGCAGCCCAAATGGGAGAAATTTCTGATGGGACATCGAATACTTTTTTGATAGGTGAATGCATTGGTGTATTCAGCATCAACCAAAACTTCGGCAGTCAAAGCTGGGCCTTAACCAGCTACCCAATGAACTGGAGAAACGACCATTTCGCTAGTCCTGCCAATTGGCCTACACGTGCGAACCCGCAATGGGGAGACGGTCTGGCTTTCCGATCTCTTCACGCAGGAGGATTGGTTCAGTTCGGGTTGTGCGATGGATCGGTACACGCACTCAATCAGGATATGAATCAGGATGCGTACATGGCTTTGTCGTCGCGAGCAGCAGGTGAGGTCGTGTCGGTGACTGAATTCTAAACCCGGATTATTCACGAGGCGTGGGCGTCGACATGGAGAAAGCTTGTGTCATTGGGTATTGTTCCAGGTTTGTGGTTTAGACAGGTAATCCACCACGTGAAATTGACGTTTGTGGAAAACTTGCCTCCGCGTCCGCAGAATCGATTCAAAGGGCAAACCAGACGCCTGTCGTCGTGAATAATTCCGGCTAAATTCTGTTTCGATCACTTGCAGTACGTTATCACTTCATTGATGCAGATCGTGTGGAACCCTGATGAGCAATCTTAAGTCTCCCTCTGGTATTCAATTTCTATCCTTCAGCTTACTGATTGTGCTGACGACAATGTCTGGCTGCGGAGACGGGCGAATCCCCCTTGGCAAAGTGAACGGCACGGTCAACATCGATGGGAAACCACTTGCCAAAGGCCAAATCGTATTTGTCACAGACTCGCGACGTGCGTTCGGAAGCATTGAAGACGGAAAAATCGTCGAGGTGACGACCTACAAGAGCGGGGATGGAGTGGCTATTGGGAAACATCAGGTTTCGATACGCCCCAAAGTGGACGAATCAGCAATGATGAGCTTGCCAAGCGGCAAGTCTCCGTTTTCCCTGGACGAATCGGTACCGGAGAAGTATCACAAAGCCAGCACTTCAGAATTGACAGCAGAGATCAGTCGAGGAGACAACACGCTGGAATTCAATCTGTCGTCTGATTAGGAATTTTTCGCCCGGAAAGCAGACTAATCGTTCCAGCCTTGCTTCATTGGTTCGCGCTGTCGGCGCTTCGTTGATTTGAACCCGGATTATTCACGAGGCGTGGGCGTCGACATGGAGAAAGCCCGTTTCATTGAGATGTTGTTCCAAGTTTGTGGTTTCGAAAGTTCACCCACGACGTGAATTGATGATTCTGCAAAAACTGTCGCCACTTCAGGAGAGTCGTCTCGAACATCAAACCAAGCGCCTGTCGTCGTGAACAATTCCGGTTTACATGTCGGCTCGGACGTGGATTCGATTAACGACTTTCTGCACGCCGGCTGACCGCAAAGTCGCTTCCTGAACGACTTGATTCAGATAGAAACTGTCCAGCGTCCCGTCCAAATAAACGATACCCGATTCGCAGCAGACTTCAACATTTCTGAACTCGCAACGACCACATTGGCGGATCGACTCCCATACACTGGTTTCGAGCAACACATCCTCGGAGCTAATGTCGGCGGCAAATGAGCGAGGAATATTCACAATAAATTCCAATTCGTAAATTCTTTGCGGAGGAGGACTGAATCGACGATCACGACCTCCGCCGATGACGGACTTGTGACGACGCAAACTCCGGGCCATATCACAATTTCTTATCGAGTTTTGACACAAGTCACAAATTAACCGGAATTATCCACGACGACAGGCGTCTGGTTTGATGTTCGAGACGACTCTCCTGAAGTGGCGACAGTTTTTGCAGAATCACCAACTCACGTCGTGGGTGAACTTTCGAAACCACAAACCTGGAACAACATCTCAATGAAACAAGCTTTCTCCATGTCGACGCCCACGCATCGTGAACAATCCGGGATTAAAGGCTGAATAAAATGTGGCTGCCGCGCTTACTCAGACACGACAGCCAATACGACCGCGACTTTCTTCTTTCCCTTACAGTAAAAATTCGACGATGCTGTTCGGCGAGTTGCCTGACTGTGTCAACGGTCCCGACTCGCCAGTAAAGATTGCTCCACCGTCAGTCTTGGAAGTCCAACCTTGGGGCATTCCGAGTAACAGGACCTCGGAATGTCTTCGTTCGCTTCTCAAGCCTGCACATGAGGCTGGATGGAGTCATTGCAAAAATCGTCTATCTAAAAGATCTAGCGCCGCATTCGGAGCACTCGCGGCACTCCATCAGCTATTTCACCAAGCTATTCAAACAACGAACAGGACAGTTCCCGCAGAACGACTTCATCTAATTGAAAGTTAAAAAAGCGTGCCGACTTCTGGATGACACCGACATGTCGATACGCGAAATTTCGAAACAACTCGGATACGAGGATCCGTATTACTTCAGTCGCATGTTCAAGAAAATTAAGGGCCAGTCGCCCGCGAACTACCGCAAGATGATCAAGGGTTAGGCACACCATTTTTCGCTGGCGGAGCAAACGTTTTCTAAACCGGAATTATTCACGACGACGGGCGACTGGTTTGCCCTTTGAGTCAATTCTCCAGAAGTGGCTACAAGTTTTGCAAAATCAATGAAACAAGCTTTCTCCATGTCGACGCCCACGCATCGTGAATAATCCGGGCTAAAACCGAAAACTCACCGACCGGCGGTTTACTTCTTTTTCAAAAACGGCACCGGATGGAGCTCGACTTCTTTAATCGATTGCAAATAGTCGAGCACCGGCTTGGATTTTTCTTGTCCAACCTGAGCGTGAAAATGCAACGAGAATCCATGCGGCCCTTTGGCATCGATCAGATTCGGCTGCAAGTTCAATAGTTCTTTGACGCTTTCGATCATCCCCAGCATCGTGACACAAAAGATGTCCGGGCGAGCACCCTTGGACAAAAGAAACTCAACGATGTCGCGACGCCCCATGTGTGACGCTCCCCCGAGTGCAGTTTCAAAATCTCCCTTTCCCCAGTCCATCGCGGAGTTGAGCAAGCCGGGTTCACGTTCGAGCAACTTTTTGGTCATGTCCATACTTGAATGGGCATAGATCACAAAATCCTGAACCAACTGCCGGTTGATCTGCGGATACTTCCAACCGGGCTTGAATTTTGGCGGCTCATAATCTCGTTCAAAGGGAGCTTCGGTCGGAACTGCAGGTTGAGCCTTTTCAGCTTGTTCCTCCTTGCCCTTTTCAGCTGCCTCATCCTGCACAAGAACGCTTGCCGAACACGTTGCCGTTGTCGCAATCAAGCCAACACCAAATGTCGTAGCGGTAAAGCGTCGTCGATCAATCTTCGAGCTCATTTCTGTTCTCCTCGATCCGGAATTTTGAACCGGAATTATTCACGATCCGTGAGTGACCTGTCGAAACCACAAACTTTGAGCAATATCCCAATGGAACAAGCTTTCTCTTGGTCGACGCCCACGCATCGTGAACAATCCGGGTTTAAGTGACGATTCCTATTCTATTGAAATTTATCCACGCTCGGGAGAATAAACTTGTGCGAAACAGCCCGAGAACAGAGCGTCGGGTAAAGCAGAATTGAAACGCAATTTTTTTCTTCAGATCAATCGTTATTCAGTCGTCGATCCCCGGTAGTTGCCAACGTTTTAGCGGATGTTTTTCATGCTCGGCAATCATGATCTTCTCGATCTGTTTTACGACTTCAGGATTGTCGCTCGCGACGTCACGTTCCTCTGCAACGTCGGTACTGAGGTCGTACAGCTCGACGTTCCCCTGAAGGCCATTGACGCGATAGCCTTTCCATTTGCCAAGATGAACGGCTTGCTGTTTGGCTCGTTCATAGAACTCCCAATAGAGATAGTCGCGAGCCTGCTGTTTCTCAGGCTCGTTCCGCAACGTCGGAAAAATCGAAATGCCGTCCATGTCTTTCGTCTTGGCGATGCCGCCGGCGTCCGCAATCGTTGGCATCAGATCGTATTGCGTTGTCCATTGGTCGGTTGTTGAACCTTCAGGGATCGTTCCGGGCCAGCTTGCGATCATCGGAACGCGAATCCCGCCTTCATACAAATATCGCTTGTACATGCGATAAGGCCCGTTGCCATCCCAAGTCCTGGTGCGCTCGTAATAGCTGTCTTCGTCGCCGTTATCAGAAGTCCAGATGACAATGGTTTTCCTCGTTAGATCCAGCTCTTCCAAAGCCTCAACGATGCGTCCAACGTTTCGATCATGCCGCGTCATCAGCGCTGCGTAAAGCTGTTCCAGCTTGGTCAGTTCCAATTTGTCGTAGCCTTCCAGCGAAGGCGTCCACAATCCCTGAAAGGGGATCGACTTTGCGTCTCCGTGCGGGACGGTGCTCGCGAAGTAAACGAAGAAAGGCTTCTCCTTATTCGTCTTGATGAATTCAATGATTTTGTCAGTGTACAGGTCTTCGGTGAAGACGCCTTGTTCTCCCAGCACAGGAACATGTTTGCCGATCTTGTCACGACTGTTTTCCGAGATTGGCTTTTTGACACCATTTTCCCAGATGTGAGTCCCGTAGAAACTGCGGCAGTCAATGTGCCCAAGGTAGCCCAACCAGTAATCCCAACCCGTTTGTGTGATCGCTTCTGGCGAGTGCGTTCCGCCCATACTCAGTTTGCCAAAGCCAGCGGTCGTGTAGCCCGCCTGTCTGGCGACTTCACCCAACAGCGGATAATCGGGCGGCCATTTCTTGACGGGATTGCCGCGAAAGTTTGCTCGCCAAGCCGCATGACCTCCGTGCTTGCCGGTTAGCAAACTGCAACGGGACGGACCGCAAACCGCATTGCCAGCGTAGGCTCGGGTGAATCGCATTCCGTTGCGGGCAAGCTTGTCCAGGTTCGGCGTCTTGATGATCCTCATGCTGGCGTCATCCAGCTCGTAGCACGGAACCTTGCCGATCCCCCAATCATCGGTGTTGATGTAGATGATGTTGGGTTGGTTGGGCTGCTCAGCAATTGAAACTTCCCCAGCCCCGAACAACATCAGGAAGAAAACCCATGCGATCGTGTGGTAGGTCTTGGGTCCCGGCGGCGTCATCGGATCCTCGTTGAAATATTGATTGAACAGGCTGACAGCTCAGCATCCAATCATACCTTGCTGCCTGAACCCATTGTGACCGTGGCATTGCGTTTTTTTTTCAAAGCCAAGTCAGATTCACGAGCACGCCGTGTTAAACCGGAATTATTCACGACGGAGGAATTCCTATCCGGATCGAAACCGAAAAAGGACTCATTCAAATCCGCAAGACAGAAAGCTGAAACGCATTTGAGATTATCTCACTGCCCGGTCGACCCAGATCTTCCCATCACAGACCGGGTAGTAGGTACATCCTCGAACTTTCCTCTGTTTCATTCCTCCTTTAAATTCCCCAAAGGCTGGAAGCGTCAACGAATTTTCCGTCGCCACGAAGCATGGCACTCGCATTTCGTCAGCACCGCGGCCGACAGAGATCACGGGGTGCCAATGGCCTCCAATTTGAAACTTCCCTGCAAGTGAATCAACATCGATTGTTGTTTCATGAACCAGATCGACGGAGCCAACTTTCATCGACGCGGATTCCTTCAGTTGCCACGGTTCGGGAAACGAGTCCACGTATCGATCGTGATTGCCTCGCACTAAACTCAATCCCACATTGGAATGGATCGTTCTCCAATTGGAAAACTGCTGCACCAAGTCTGGTGTCATCGAATTTCCGTCATGGATCATGTCGCCAAGAACGATAACTTTTTCGGACCCGCAAGACTCAATCGACTTTGAAAGCAGATCCAACGTCCCCGCATTGATCCCCGACGGCACAGGCACGCCAGCGAATCGAAACGAAGCGTCTTTGCCAAGATGCAGATCGGCAACCAACAAAATATGTTCATCTGGCAAGAACGCTGAACCGTCTCCCCGAAGCTGAACCCTTTGGTCGCCAAATTTGATTTCAATTTTGCTGTCTAAAGTGCCTGTCATGACGACATTAAACCAAAAAAGTTGACGATTGAAACATCGCAGCACAATCGTTCCATCTGCATCAAGTCCAAGCGTGCACGTTGTTCGAACGATCACGGTTACCCATCATTCGGGGGTGCGGTTTATCGCCGATGCAAGATCCGCTTCTAACTCTCACGAAAAAAGGCCTGTATTGCGCAGAAGGCGACTTCTACGTTGATCCGTGGCGCGGTGTCGATCGTGCCTTGGTGACACACGCTCATGCCGATCACGCCGTTTGGGGATCGAAGAAATATTTGGCAGCTGAAACGAGTGCTCAAGTTTTGCGAATTCGAATGGGAGAAAAAGCAAAACTCGATTTTCAACCGCTTGGAAAACCGATCACGATCGGCGGTGTCAACGTCACCTTCTTCCCCGCAGGTCATATCCTTGGATCGGCTCAAATCAAAATCGAGAAAGCCGGATACTCGGTTGTCGTTTCTGGTGACTACAAGCGGCAGCCGGACGCGACCTGCCTTCCGTTCGAGCCCGTTCGCTGTAACACGTTTGTCACTGAATCAACGTTTGGTTTACCAATCTATCGCTGGCCTGATTCGCAATCTGTTTTCGACGGCATCAACGATTGGTGGCGGGCAAACCAACAACAAGGCAAAGCCAGTTTGCTGTTGGCGTATTCGCTGGGGAAAGCTCAGCGGCTTTTGTCGGGCTTGGACGAATCGATCGGCCAAATCTTTACTCATGGAGCGGTTGAAAAACTGAACGCAGGCTATCGCGAAGCCGGAGTTTCACTGCCCAAGACGACTTATGTCAGCCAAGTCGACGCAAAATCTACCGATTGGTCGCAAGCCCTGATTGTGGCCCCACCTTCGGCTGCAGGTGGGCCATGGATGAAGCGGTTCGGTAAAGTCAGCGTTGCGATGGCGTCAGGCTGGATGCAAATTCGCGGCACGCGCCGACGCCGCGCGATGGATCGGGGTTTCATTCTTTCGGACCACGTCGACTGGAAAGACTTGATGCAAACCATCGACGAAACGGAAGCAGAGAACGTTTGGGTGACGCACGGCTATTCCGAAATCGTTGCCCGACATCTTCGCGAAAACGGAATCAATGCCAACGTAGTCGAAACAGAATTCCGCGGCGAGCTACTGGAAGAAGACGACTCGCAGGCAGACAAGAAACCATCTGCGGAGGCCGAATCCGCATGAGAGACTTTTGCGAACTGTATTGGAAACTGGATTCGACCACGAAAACGAACGAGAAAGTGGCGGCGTTACAGTCGTACTTTGAAATTGCCGAACCGGAAGACGCCATCTGGGCGATTCACTTTCTGGTCGGCAACCGCATCAAGCGACTTGTTAGCACGAAACTTTTGAGGCAATGGGCCGTCGAACAAACCGGGATTTCGGCTTGGCTGTTCGAGGAGTGTTACGACCGAGTCGGCGATCTTGCGGAAACGATCTCACTGGTTTTACCTCCAGGTGATCACAAAGAAGAAATCTCGTTGCAGAGCTTGATCGAGACTCATCTGATTCCGATTCGAGCGATGGAGGAAGATCAACAGTGTCAACAAGTGCTCGCACTCTGGAGCCGTTTTGATCAGCGACAGTTGTTCGTGCTGGGCAAGTTGATGACGGGCGGATTTCGAGTCGGCGTTTCAAAACGGCTGGTCATTCGTGCACTCGCAAAACATTCTGGCGTCGACGCTGCTACGCTGACGCATCGCTTGATGGGCGATTGGGAACCAACGGCAGAGTTTTATGCGACGCTGGTCGATCCGGACGAATCCCAAGCCGAAATCAGCAAGCCCTATCCCTTCTTCCTTGCAAACCCGATCAAAGACGAACCCGAATCATTGGGTTCGGTGGACGATTGGATTGCAGAATGGAAATGGGACGGAATTCGTGCTCAACTCCTTCGTCGCGAAAACGAAACGTTCATCTGGTCGCGTGGCGAAGACCTTGTGACGGATCAATTTCCTGAAGTTGCAGAAGCGGCATCATCGCTCCCGAACGGAACGGTCATCGATGGCGAGATTCTTGCATGGGATGCAGAGCTGAATCGACCGCAAGAGTTCAGCCAACTTCAGCGAAGGCTCGGCAGGAAAAAGCTCGGAAAGAAGCTGCTCACAGAAGTGCCCGTCTGTTTGTTAGCCTTCGATTTGATCGAGCTTGATGGCGAAGACCTTCGCAAAACTCCACTGATTCAACGCCACGAAAAATTGAAAGGGCTCATTTCTGAGCATAATCAACCTTCTGGTGAATATCTCCCACGCATTCAATGGCCGCCATCGGTGCTTGATACTGACGCAATGCCAAAATGGAACGCGTTTGCATCGGCTCGAGAACGCAGCAAAGAAATGAGAGCCGAAGGGTTGATGCTGAAACGGAAGGACTCTGCTTACCAGGTCGGTCGACCAGTCGGGGATTGGTGGAAGTGGAAAGTTGATCCGTACACAATTGACGCCGTTTTGATTTATGCTCAGCGCGGTCATGGTCGCCGAGCCAGTCTGTACACGGACTACACGTTCGCACTTTGGAAGGATGACGGCTTGGTTCCGTTCGCGAAGGCTTATTCCGGATTGACCGATGCAGAGATTCGAAAAGTAGATGCCTTTGTGCGGAAGAACACGAAAGAGAAATTTGGTCCCGTTCGCAGCGTGAATCCCGAGTTGGTTTTTGAGCTGGCGTTTGAGAACATTCAACGATCGACACGACACAAATCCGGGATTGCCGTTCGGTTCCCGCGCATCAGTCGCTGGCGGCAAGACAAGAAACCCGCCGACGCGGATCGGCTTGAGACGATCGTCGCGATGTTGGAGCAATCGTGACCACCAAACAGAAAACCAGCGGGCTCAAAACGGTTTCCGACTGGATGAAATCGAAGGAGCGGAGCCCTTTTCCCTTTCAACGAAAAGTCTGGAAGTCGATTTGCGCTGGCGACGATGGAATTCTCCATAGCCCAACCGGAACCGGAAAAACACTTGCGATTTGGCTCGGTGCGATCGCGTCTTGGGTTGAGCAAGACCAAACAAAATTCCCGCCCGAATCGAAAAACGAAATCGAGGATCTAGAATCCAAAAAGCCCGGAAAACGCAAAGTAAACCGAAACCGATTTGAACAAATTCAAGTCATCTGGATCACGCCGCTTCGCGCCTTGGCGGCCGATACCCGGTTGGCACTACAGGAGCCTGTCGACGACTTGGCTCTGCCGTGGTCTGTCGAGCTACGAACCAGCGACACATCTTCTGCATTGAAAACGAAGCAGAAAAATCGTCTGCCCAGCTGCTTAATCACAACGCCCGAAAGCCTGTCGATTCTACTTTCTTATCCCAAAACTCAATCGCAGTTCAAAAGCTTGAAGTTGATCGTGCTTGATGAGTGGCATGAGCTGATGGGTTCCAAACGTGGAGTTCAAACGGAACTTGGATTAGCGAGGCTAAGGACTCTTGCACCTTTGGTTCAAACTTGGGCGGTATCTGCCACGATCGGAAACGTGCAACAGGCAATGCAAACAGCCATCGGGACATGCAGTCACGCCGATAGCAAAAGGCCAGCCACCATCGTGAGAGCTCCGGCACGACGAAAGCTTTCGATGAGAAGCCTGATTCCGAAAACGATCGAGCGTTTTCCGTGGGCGGGGCACATGGGGCTCAAGTCACTGGACGCCGTCGTAGAAGCCATCGATTCCGTTGGCAGTTCGCTGGTGTTCACCAACACGCGATCGCAAGCCGAAAAATGGTATTCGGCGATTCTGTACGCGAAACCAGACTGGGCCGGGAAAATCGGATTGCATCACGGTTCGCTGGATCGAAAAAAGCGGACTTGGGTTGAGAACGAATTGGATGCTGGCAACCTTCGCTGTGTCGTATGCACGTCCAGCCTGGACCTTGGCGTCGACTTCTTCCCAGTCGAACAGGTGTTGCAAGTCGGTAGCCCGAAAGGCATCGCTCGGCTGATGCAGCGAGCGGGCCGTAGCGGCCACTATCCAGGCGGCAAGAGCCAACTTGTTTTTGTGCCGACGCACGCACTTGAGCTGGTGGAGCTGGCCGCGGCCAAGGAAGCGTTAAAGAACAATCAAATCGAATCCCGAGTCCCGCTCACGGGCAGCCTTGACGTGTTGGCACAACATGTCGTCACGATCGCGACCGGCAGTTCGTTCGATGCGGAGTCACTCTTTCACGAAGTCCGCCAAACGAATGCATTTTCCCAGCTGACAGAAATCGAATGGCAGTGGGTGCTGGATTTTGTGCAGCGAGGCGGAGAAAGCTTGCGAGTGTATCCCGATTTTCGCCGAGTCATCGAAACGGAAAACGGCTTTCAAGTTGCCGACGAGAAAATGGCTCGCAGACACCGAATGACGATCGGAACGATTTCCAGCGACCACGAAGTACTGGTCAAATTCCTTAAAGGTGGTCGCTTGGGAACGATTGAAGAACGATTCGTTTCCAAACTTAAGCCTGGCGACAACTTCATGTTCGCCGGTCGGATCCTGAAACTGGTGATGATCCGTGACATGACGGCGTGGGTACGACGCGCACGAGGAAAAGTTGCCGCGCTGCCGCGATGGGCGGGCGGACGACTGCCCCTTTCAAGCGAACTTTCTGAGGCTGTTCGAGGAATGCTGGGAGACGCCAGTCGCGGGAAGTTTGCAGGACCGGAAATGAAATCCGTGAAACCGCTGTTGGAATTGCAGGCTCGATGGTCAGCGATTCCGGATGAAGACTCGATCCTGATTGAACAGATCAAAACCAGAGATGGCTTTCATCTTTTCATTTACCCTTTCGAGGGTCGGTTGGTCCACGAAGGGCTCGCTGCGATTCTGGCGTGGCGGATGAGCCGGATCCAACCCATCTCCTTCGCGACCACAATCAACGATTACGGCATCGAATTACTTTCGCCGACGGAACCGCCGCTGCAACAAGCGGTCGATGAAGGGCTGTTTTCGCCAAACAATTTGCTAAATCAGATCGAAAAAAGCATGAACGCGGGTGAGCTTGATCGTCGTCAGTTTCGCGACATCGCACGAATTGCTGGGCTGGTTTTTGGCGGGCTGCCGGGTCAAGGGAAGAGTTCGCGACAGCTGCAGGCGTCCAGCGACATGTTCTTCGACGTGTTTCGCGAGTACGATCCTGAAAACATGTTGCTGAAACAGGCACGTCGCGAAGTGCTTGACCTTCAACTTGAAAGACAACGACTCGAGGAAGCGATGGAGCGACTTTCTGGGGCCAAACTGGTTTTGAAACAACCGCCCAAGCCAACTCCGCTGGCATTTCCGATTCTCGTGGATCGACTCCGAATGAAGCTGTCCAGTGAAAAACTTGCTGACAAGATTGCTCGACTGACTCAGCAGCTCCAGAAAGACGCCGATTGATGGACTTGTAAAGTCGAATAACGACTTGCTGATCAAAGGCTCAATCTGATTCAGCAGATTGATCCGGATGAAGCAGCAGATAAAGCGACGGCGTGAAGTACAGCGCCAACAAGGTCGCGCCGCCGACTCCGACGGACATGACGATCGCCAATGGAGGCCAAAACTTGCCGCCGTCGAGCACCAACGGCAAGAAACCAATCATCGTCGTGACCGTGGTGGCCAAAATATGTCGGGTTCTGTCTGCAACGATTTCTGCCATCGCTTCAGGAACGCTTTGGTCGACATCCCACACCGCATCCGGATCAAGGAATTTTTCTCGCAGCGCTGCCAGCACCACGATCGAATCGTTGATGGCGACTCCGATTAAACCCATCGTCCCAACGATCGCCATGAAGCCGAAAGGGTATCCAAAAGAATGCAGCGTCAGCGGAGCCAGCCCCATCACTAGGCCGGCAACGGAGGCGATCACCAGCGCTAGTCGCACCGACCCGAGCACGGCAACTAGGGTGATGATCATCAAAGCGACAATCACGGCCACGTTGGCAATCAAAGTTGAAATTGCCTCGCTTCGTTTCTCCGATTCGCCCCCAATTTCCAATCGGTAACCGGCCGGCAAGGCAATATCAGAGGTTCGCAAATCTTCTTTCAGCGTCGCCAGCGCATCAGCCGGCAAGACTCCCGCTCGGAGATAAGCTTTGACTTCGTTGACGCGGTGGCCATTGTGTCGGATGATCGTTCCGACGTTGGCATCCAACCGAAAATCCGCGACGGCCCCCAGAGAAACTGGAACCGGTGCCGCCGCGCGAGAAGCACCCGGAGCTTTTGCCTTCGCCGGGTCCGGTTTGGAAAACGCAACGGGCATCCCCATCAATGAATCGATGACAGAACGCTGCGACCAGTCGACCAGCACGCGAGCTGGAACTGACCGTCCTTGATGAACAAACTCACCGGCTGCGGTTCCCTGTAAACTCGAAAACAGAAACCGCGAGAGCGATTTGTCAGAGACGCCGTTCTGCGCCGCGAGATTAGAATCGACGACCAGCTTTAATCGCGGATCCTTGTCACCAAGATCCGCTCGGGTATGCGTCACTTGCGGATGCGACGCCAAAAGCCCACGCAACTGGTTGCCGACATCTTCCAGCACTCGAATGTCCTCGCCCAGCACGCGCAACTCAACCGGAGCATCGAACGGCGGTCCCTGTTCAAGCTTCCGCACAACGACGCGGGCATCGAGTACTTCCGCATCGATCTTTTTCTGCAAACGGTTCACCAGCGAGTCCACATCATCGCCGGATTCCAGATCAACAAACGCCTGAGCATAATTGGGTGTCGATCGACGTCGCGGGACCACGTTGTAGTAAAACGTCGGCGCGCTGCGACCCAGAAACCAATGCTGATGCTTGATGGCCGAGTCGGCTCGAACGATCTGGCTGACACGGTCGACCGAAGCGCGTAACGATTCGAGATTCGCTGCCGTCGGCAAATCCAGCTCGATTTGAATTTGAGCTCGATCCGTGGCCGGGAAGAACTGCTTTGGCAACTTGCTTGAAACCCAAAAGCCGATCACCGGCAACGCGACTCCCAGCAACACTCCCAGAATCGGAGCGCGAAACGTGAACTCAAGGGACTTGCGATAGAGCCTGCCCAACGCTCCGGGCCGCACTCCGTAATTCAGAAAGCCATCTCCCCTCGAATCGATCCCCAAAAACGCAACCATCGGCGGAACAATCGTGAACGCAAGGATCAGCGACGCACTGATCGCGAGGATAACACTGATCGCCAACGAGCCCACGAACTCGCCAGAAGGCCCGGGCATCATCGCGATTGGAAGGAAAGTCAGGATCGTGGTCAGCGTCGAACCCAACAGCGGCAGCCTTAAATGACCAGTGGCTTCCGTGATGGCCTCCAACGGTTGCTTGCCTTGAAAAATTCGCGAGCGAACTTCTTCGACCATCACGATCGCGTTGTCGATCAGCAGCCCCAGCGAGACGATCAAGCCCGTGACTGACATTTGATGAATCGGAATCCCCAGCGTCCTCAATCCGAAAACCACCACGCAAGCTGAAAGCGGCAAGGTCACGGCGACAACCAGCATGCAGCGCCAGCCCATGAACAGAAAGACGATCGCCACGACCGCCAGCGTGCCAATCGCCAGATTTCGCAGCAGACCATCCATTCGCTCACGGATCTGATCGCTTTGCAAAAACAATGGCTCAATCGAAAAGTCCTCCGGGGACTCGGACAGCAATCGGTCGATGTCGATTCGACACTGGTCCGTCCAAAGGTCAACACGTTTTTGGTTGTCGACCATCACGCCCAGCACGATCGCATCACGTCCGTCAACGATCGCCACATCGGATCGCGGCCGAATCGGGCTCAGCGTCACGCTTGCAAGATCACCCAAACGCGAGGTCTTGGAAGTGCCGGGCAATTCGATGGGCAGGTCCTGCAATCGATTGATCGCATTGGCGTCCTGTTGCACCTCGACAGACATCCGCTGACCGTCTTTTTGCACGTCGCCACCGGGCAAGGATCTGCTGTCGGCAATTTGATTGGCAATCATTCCAGTCGACAGGCCCGTTGCAGCGAGCAATTCCGGCGCAACCCTGATCGCCAGTTCCTCATCGGCAGCACCGAAGATTTCGACGGACTCCGTTCCCGAAAGCCCCAGCAACCGACGCTTAAGTTCAAGCGCGATTCGATGCTCTGACCGTAGCGATGCCGAATCATTTTGCTGATCCGCAGAAGGCTTCACCGCAAGGATCGCAGCAAACGCCTTCAAGGGAAAGATCGTCAGTTCGGGAGCCGAACATCCGTCGGGAAGCTGAATGGAGTTCGCTTGCAGTTTTCGCTCAATCGCCGACCAAACCGTGTCTGGTTCAGCAACACGATCCGCCAGTTCGACAACGATGTTAGTAACGTTAGCGCGAGTGTTGGAGCGAACTTTTTTGATGTCCGCAAACTCTTGCAACCACTCTTCGATCGGAACCACGACCGAAGTTTCCAGCTCAGTCGCATCGGCGCCGGGCAAGGTCACGCCGATGACTCCCACGCGTGGCTTGAGAACCGGGTCCTCCAAACGCGGCATCACATACAGACAGGAAACGCCCGTCACCAGCAACGTGATAACGATCAGCCAGACGATCTGCGGATTGCGGAACAGATAGCGAGTCATCATTCGGATTGACTCGCTGCGATTGCGTCACCGTCGGGCGTGACTTCATTGACGTCGACATTCTGGCCAGCAACGATGCGGTGAACGCCATCTCGAACGATCAGTTGATCGTCAAGCTCACCCGACACCAACGCCGCGTCATCACGAATGTCTTCAATTTCAACCGGCCGCTGCGAAACGATCTGTTTTCCGTTGACGCTTTCGACCACCATCACGCTCCACAGCCCTGCGCTGTTCTTCTGAACGCTTGACATCGGCAACCAAAAACCAGACTTGCCCGTCGGAAAGCTGAACCGGGCTTCGACCGATTGTTCCAGATAGAAGTTCACTTGAGCAAGATCCGATTCGATATCGAAAGTTGTTTTGACGATTCCTGGCGGGTTCTCTGTGAAGGAACGATTCCGCACGCGGCCTTTCAGGCTCACGCCGTCGAGCAAAAAAACGTAAGACGCTGCGGGATCAATCAAAGTCGCGTAACGCCGAGGCAAATCAATTTCGATAATCGGCAGGCTCGTTTCGACGATCGACACCATGGGCGATTTTGCTCGGACAAGACTGCCTTCGGTAACAAGTGGTTGCTCCATTGTGCTATTGCGAACTTGATGAATTGGCTTCTTGGAGCCTTACAGTTCTATTCAATTCATTTTGATACTTTGGAACCAGCGGATTTCGATAGGCGAGCTTACTCAATATCGCGAAAGCCTCTTCCAGAATCTTTGCCGGCGGTTGCTTGATTGGCAAAGATGTATCGGAGAGTTTCCACTTAGCCAAGAAATTTAAGCATTGGGCGTAGCGGTATCTTGCGTCACCAATGTTCGGAAAGTCAGAACCAAGTTGAACATTAAGTTTGGCAAGTGATTCCTGAAAGTTGCTCAATTCCTTGGCAGCCAAGTCCCGTTCGCCAGCTTTCAGGTAAGCATCAATAAGCAACGCGGCGACATCTGTTTTGTCTTTCAAGACATGGATTCGATCGCCGCCTAACGTGTGTTCGTTCTTGAGCTTAAGTTTCAGGTTCTTCGTTTGAACAAGCAAGGGAATCGCCTCAGCAACTCGGCCCCGATTGATAAGAAAGCGAGCAAACTCTCGTTTCGCATTTATCAATGTGGAGATGACGTTATTCTGACCTGTGTGATCAACCTCGGCTGCGGCAATAGCGTCATCTTGAAGGATTTTGATCGACCGGTTGAATTCATCATTTGCGCGTTTATGTTCGCCAATACTTGCCAATGCAATCGCTTTGTCCCGGACTGCTTCTCCCAGATACCGCCGAAACCGACGTTCGAAACGAATTCCATGGCTTTCAGGAAGGTCGTTCCATTCTGGAGCAATTAGTCGATGGTATGCCTCGCAGCGATTAAACGATTCAATGGCGAGGTCGTACTTACCAACTTGCAATTGCAGGTCACCCAACCTCTCGTATGTTGCCATTAAATTGAACTTTGGATCGAAGTTACTTCTTCCCTCGATTGCAACAACTTTCTCAAGTATCAAGATTAACGAATCTAGCAATTCAAGACGAATATTTTGTGACCCAGGCACATCCTGAAAAAGACCCACGTTCGCGTCGACTGACTGGAAGTAGGGTTCAAACGCATCGTAAGCATTTTCTAGCGACTCCACAGCTTTTTCTTTGGATGCGCGTTCCAAGTCGACGAGTTCCTGCAGCTGAACGTTTTTATTTGAAAAAATCCAAGCAGCCACTGAAACCGTAATCATCAGCATTAATGCCAGCGCCACTGCTCCTGCGATCGCTGTCCCTAGTGCTGGGTTTCGTCGATGCCACTTTCTCAAACGTTGAATCTTGTTGGGAGGTTGTGCAACGGTGGGACGGTGATTCAAGAAATTATCCAAGTCATCGCTCAGTCGTGCTGCGGACTCATACCTATTTTCTGGAATAGGATCCAAAGCTTTTACGCATATACTTTCCAGCTCTACTGGAACGGAAGGATTCAACGCCGTTGGGAGCACCAATTTGGCTTCGTGGATTTGCTGAAGTGTTTCCCCGTAGGTCGCAGCTTGAAAAGGAGGACGTCCCGTGACCGTATGATAAAGTGTCGCGCCCAGCGAATAGATGTCGGAACGAAACGTAACTTGTTTTGACGATGTGGCTTGTTCGGGAGGCATGTACGCGGGCGTTCCGAGCAGCTGTCCATCAACGGTTTCTAGAATGTTGTCTCTCTCTAGTTTTGCGAGACCAAAATCAGAAACGAAAGCACGTCCGGACTTTAGATCCAGAAGAATGTTTTGTGGTTTGACGTCTCGATGGATGATTTGCTGATCGTGAGCACATTGGATCGCATCGGCACACTGTTTTAGGTACCTTGCTGCCAAGTTCGGTAGTAATGGACCTTTTTTTATTTCAGCGCCAAGGCTTGGTCCGTTGATGATTTGCATCGTGAAATACGGCGGAGATTCGTCAAGTCGAACGTCGTGAACCTGAACGACGTTGTCATGGGCCAGCCTCGCGGCAGCAGTTGCCTCTTGTTGGAATCGTTGAATAGAGACATTGCTGTTGGTTGCATTGGCCAAAAACGCCTGATGGATGAACTTGATCGCGACTTCACGTCCTGTCGATTCTTGAACAGCGCGATAAACGCTTCCCATGCCACCCTCTCCCAGCAACTCATGAATTTTGTATCCTTTGACTTTAACATCTTCCTGTTCATAGCCAGAAAACGCTTTCAAACTCGAACCGTGAAATTCCGTTTCCCATCGCTCAGTATACCGAGATGTTTCCGCTAGCTCAGCGAGGATTCGCTCCGTGTGTAAAGGGTAAGTAGCGATCAATTGCTGGGCCGTTAGGTTCTTGTTTGAACTGTAAGCTAACTCGAGTGCGATCAGTTCATTGAGAAGAGAATCCTTCAACTCCTGGTCGATTTCAGGGAGCTTAATTGAAGTTAGAAACTCGTGAATTGAGTGTAATTGATGACTTTTCTTTGCAGACTCGAACTGATCGCAAATTCGGTTGATCAAAAGGAGTCTGTCTGTGCTGTTCACGTTCAATCCTTCTTTTACTCAACATCGTTGACTTGGTTCCAGACTTTTCTAATCGCGACCAGTTTTCTCTCAATTGTGCGGGGAGTGCATTTTAACTCCACGGACATTTCTTGATTGGAATAGCCAGCCATTCTCATCAAAGCAATTTTCCGATACGAATCGTCAGGCAATCGCCTCAACATTTCTTGACAAGTGGCTTCGAGTTCGACAAACGCAGCGGGGTCACTATCGCGTTGCACGTAGTCGGCGATGCACCCCATGCCAACTGGTTCGAAAGCTGACCCGCCTCGAACTTTTCCGCCGCCTCGTTTTTGCCGATCGTGAAACTGCCGTTCGTTGGAGGCCTTATTGGCGGTGAACGTTACCAGCAATTGCCAGAACTCATCCCGATTGCCTGGCCGTTCAAACCGGTCGTTGCGAATGCCGTCAATCAAAGCAAACAGCGAAGACGCCGCAATATCTTCCCCATCAAAGAATCGTTGATGCCGAGGAAAGACTTTTGACTGCGCGAATGCAGAGAGCCGTTTGAAATATTTACGCCAAAGCAGTTCTGCGGCTTGCTCATCCATTTCACCAAGCTGTGCGATTGCTTTTGTGACTGAGCCAAGGTTGGTCGGTGAATTCAGTGGACTATTCATGGTGGGAAAATGTCGGGATGGTTCAAATAATGTTGTCTATAGATTGATGGGATGCAACAAGGACGAAGACGAAAAAAAGTCTATTTAGAAATTGTTGATGTTTGAAGAATTCCTGTCGGTTGAGACCGAGCTTTACTGTCTCCAATTGGTAACGAGGCACTTTTAAATAAACTCTGGAGAAAAATTGCAACCTGAACATGAGAAACTTGGAATATCGACCAGTCTTCGAAGTGCAGCTTTGAAGTGGATGGCGAACATGATATCGGTTGGTGTTCCGTTGGTCGGTACGATTTACTGGCTTTTCAACACCACCAAGTTTCCAATTGGAATTATTGAGTGTTCTTGCTTTCTGATTTTTTACGCCATTATAGGTGTTGGCATTGGTGTCGGTTTCCACCGTTGTTTTACCCATCAATCATTTGTTCCTGTGAGATGGCTGAAGCTCGTCCTGCTTTTCTGTGGATCACTCGCGTGCCAAGGGTCAGTAATTCGTTGGGTTGCAGATCATCGTCGTCACCATCGACTTGCTGATTCTGAATGGGATACACATTCGCCCAAGTTCAAATTCAAATCCAAGTATCAGTCGAAGGTCCTGGGGTTGTTTCACGCTCATTTTGGTTGGCTTTTTGATCGCTCAACCACAAACTACAACGTGTACGCTCCCGACCTATTGAAAGATCAGGACTTTCGCTTCTTTCACCAGACGTACTTTTTTCTTGTTGGCACATCGTTCATCCTTCCCTTTTTCTTCGGCTTCATTCTTGGCGGTTTGAACCGTGGAGTGAGCTGCCTTTTGATTGGTGGTTGCCTCCGAACGACAATTTTTCACAACGTTGTTTGGGGCGTCAATTCAATTGGACATTCATACGGGAGCAGGGACGCTTCAAGTCACGATCAGTCACGCAACAACGCGTTGCTGGCGGTCGCGACTTTGGGAGAGGGTTGGCACAACAATCATCATGCGTATCCTCGGTCAGCTGTAAATCAATTGAAGTGGTACCAAGTAGATCCCAATGGATGGCTAATTCTTCTTTTAGGCAAGCTTGGGTTGGCGACCAAGATCGTAAGAACCACTGAATCGAGTTCTCATCCGATATGAATAACGCAGCCCGTCACGATGTTGAAGACAATAATCGAAAAGCTTTGAGGAAATACTTCCATGTGCCATCAACAAGGTATTTGGATCTTGCCTTGAGGGAGCTTCAAGGTGATTTCTGCGAAGATCTCATGACGGAAATGATTCATTGTCTTCGCGCCTTACGACTTACCCTAAACGCCGACCAATGGAAGGCGTGGGTTTCGTCAGCAAGAGCTCACCCAATTTTTGAATTCGTTCTCCATTGCCCATTCACTCGACATGCGTTTGAACGTCCATTTGGCTATCCCGGTGATGCGAGCCTGCTTGATCACTTGTACTTTCGGTCGCTTCCAGACGGAGTGAGTGAACGCGGTCAGCGACTTTTTCGATATACGACGGATTCGCCGGCGTCTCAAGCAGTGAACGCACGTATGCGGTGGTTTGCCAAGCTTATTGACGACGATCATTCTGCGGCTTCGGTACTTTCTGTCGCGTGTGGCCATCTTCGAGAAGCAGAATTCTCCGAGAGGATCAAGAACGGACAGGTTGAGGTTACTGCATTTGACCAAGATGAAATAAGTCTCGATCAAGTCAAACATTCCTACGGCAAATTTCAGATTCGCCCCCAGCAAGGCACCGTCCGTAATCTGCTATCCAACAAACATCAATTGGATTCGTTCGATTTGATTTATTGTGGAGGGCTGTTTGATTATCTCAATGATCGAATTGCCACCGCTTTGATCGACTCTCTTTGCAAACTTCTCAATCCCAATGGCAAGCTCG
Source organism: uncultured Pirellulaceae bacterium (assembly GCA_964479855.1). Classification (GTDB taxonomy): domain Bacteria; phylum Planctomycetota; class Planctomycetia; order Pirellulales; family Pirellulaceae; genus Mariniblastus. The sequence continues at coordinate 4,891 of CAYZPA010000055.1, read as the reverse complement.
TCATCGCCAACCTCACTCCAAACATGCGCGACGTGGGTTACATGGAGTGCTTCATGGATTGGTGGCTGATCTACCGGAGTGAACAAGACTTGAAGATCCTTGCCGAGTCGATTGATTGTTCGGAAGCAATTGAAACGTCAATAGAGCAAGATGCATCGGGACAAGTCGCTTTTCTTCAAGTGAAGAAAGTTGGCGACTGATGACTAGTCAAGAATTCAACGACGGAATTAAATACCAGTACAGGTTTGTCTCGCCTGACGAGGCAATTTTGGAGGAAGTACTTGGGCGGTTAACCAATTGCTGGAGTACCGCGTGACTGAACTCGTTTACACGATTGGGGAGCTCAAGATTGTTTGCGGGCACGTAGATGACGCATTGTCCTTGAGGTCAGCCGAATGCAATTCGTTGAACGAGAGGCGATCCGGCGTTGATCTGTATTCAAGTATCGTTGGATACATCGACGACGTTCCGATTGCGACAATGACCTTAACGCGAGCAAGTGACGGGCAGTTGGAATGCTCAGAATTCTTCCCGCTGGAGTTAATGGTTCAGTTTCGTTCTGTTATCAGTTCGCCATCACATTTTCGCATTGCTTCCGACTACCAGAGGAACGTGATCGAATGTGAGAACAGCAAAATCAAAGAAGGCCTTTCGTCGCTTTTTCCAAAGGCTATCGCGAAACATCAGATTCAGAATGGAGCTTGGAATCTTGATAATCGAACAAGGGATCCAGTTGAAGTATTCATTGGCATCCAGAAAACAGAGCCACTGGAGCAATAAGAGTAGTGTTTCACGGCAATAATCAGGTTCTCTCCGATTGGTCGCTTCGAGTTTGGAAAACTCTTGAGAAACCGCGTCGGATGAAAGAACATTTCGTTGTCTCCAACATGTTGATTCTCGTAGTTGACCATCCATAAACAAAGCTTGACTCTTGCGTCTGAACTCTCTTGAACAAAACAAATTCATTCAAACCGGAACTGGCGCGGATGCAGTTGCCGGAATTGCGAGGTTTTATTTCTCGATTGTCCGACAATAGGGGCCCAGAACCGGATCAGTATGTTCAGTTGACGGCTTGGTATGACCACATAAACCGGCTGCGATTAAATGGAGAATTGACAGTTGAGCAACTCAACGAATTGCGAAATCAAATGGGTGGGTCGTTTCAGACTGACCTTTCGCTACAGGGGAGAATATTTCGAAAACCGCTTGGGTACGCTGGCGACTTCGTTGTGATCGACAGTTTTTATGAAGAGTCTGTTTCATGCGATCCGGAACTTGAGCGATGGGATTCCTACATTCAATCACTCGCTGCGACAAAAGCCGTGCGGAACCGAAAATCATTTTTCATCGAAGTCTTCAACGAGAAAGCGAAAACGCATCTCGATACAGGGTTTAGGATGCTCGACGTTGCTTGCGGTTCATGTCGAGATGTGAAAGAAGCGATCGAGTCGTCGGGCGCGAGCAGTGGAAACGCCGAAATCCATTGCATTGACTTCGAACCCAAAGCTATTGAGTTTTCAAAAGAGTTACTTAGGGACCATCTTGCGCAGGTCACTTTTCATACTGAGAACATTCTTAAGTATCAAACGCCAGACAAATTCGACTTCGTTTGGTCTGCCGGTCTCTTTGATTACTTCTCCGACAAAGTATTTGTTCGAATGCTTCAACGGTTTCGCGAATGGCTTCTGCCCAATGGCGAGGCAATTGTCGGAAATTTTTGCTCCAGCAATCCGAGTCTCGGGGCTATGGAATTCGGTGACTGGTTTCTTAATTACCGCGACGAGGAGCAGCTTCGTGACTTAGCACTTCAGGCAGGTTTTCGCAGGGAAGAAGTTAGCTTCAGCAAAGAAGAACAGGGGATCAACCTGTTTCTTAGGCTTCGAAAAGACTCGGGGAACTAATTCGCAATGGAAGCATCACTTAAGTCAAAAGTTAAAGAACTCACGGAACCTGATGTTGGAAAGTTCGCTTTCTGGTTAGCGTTTGATTTCTCGGCTGCAGTTTTGCTTTTGGTCTCCTCCGCCTTAGTGCCGCTAATTGCTTTACCGCTGATCATATTTCTAATTGGGGTCTTTCAACATCGAATCGCTTTGATCGGCCATGACCTTTGTCATGTGCGATTATTCAAGACGCAATTTTTCAATCGAGTTGCCCTCGAACTCATTGGGCATTGCTTGTTCATTACCGAATACAGCGGATACCGAGACTACCATCTCGCTCACCACTCTCATGTCGGTTCGGAACACGATCCGGAACTCCATTATCGAAAAGGTTGGGGGCATTCAATTTCGCTTCAAAAGATGCTGCTGGGCTTTTTCGCTGATCTGGTGGGTTTAGGGATTGTTTCCCAAGGACGTTTTATGTTTGACGTCTTCCCGACAAAATTCGCCTCAAGAATCCGGCTTGTTGGCGGTACGGCGATGCTTTTAGTAATTGCTTGGAGCCTTGGCTGGCTATTCTTCGCTGCAGTCTGGGTTATTGCACTGAGCACTTCTTTTTGGGCCATTTTCCGTGTTCGGGCTTACCTTGAACATGTTGGAATCGAACCTCAAGGAAGGCATACGTCGCACAGGTTCTTCGCCAGCGTGTGGCTGCGGCCGATATTCTTTCCGCACAGCACTTGGTGCCACTACGAGCACCATTTGTTTCCAACGATTCCATTCCACAACTTGGTGAAGCTTAGGCAGCTTCTTGATTCAGAGGAATATAAGCCGGTTCGTTCAATGGCTGAGTCGATTGCCGATCCTCGGTAAGATTGTAAAAGCAAATTCAATATCTCCGAAAGTCTCTACGAAAAGGTTGGGGCCATTCAATTTCGCTTCAGAAGATGATGCTGGGCTTTTTCGCGAAAAAACATGTCGGGACATGACAATTTTTGTTGTCTTCGATCGTGAGGCCTCTGCTTTGGATGGGCCGTTTGGGCTGATGTTGATCGAATCGGCTAGGCGATCCAAGGGCAGAGTCTTTGTGAAAAACACTCCCAAGATAGCCATTTGCAATTCCGAAGTTGGCTTCTGAAAATCCTACGAAAGATCGAACTGTTGTGGAACTAAATGAGAAGATGCAAATTGGCGGGCTGCGAAAAAAGCTAATGGTAGATGGTGTAACTTGCCTCGGCCAGATTGCTCAGCAACTGTCCGACCTTAAGTCGCTTCAAATCGCAAAAGAATTTTGGTGTCATGATCGAATTCTAACTTCGGGCAGTCGGCCTGTGGCCAGCGTCACGAAAGAGAGTGGCGAAAAACAAGAATGTATTATTTGGTCAACAAATCACTACCTTGGACTAAATAGACATCCCGGTGTCATCGCCGCCGCCCAAGCCGCACTTTCGAAATATGGTTCAGGTGCGGGTACATCGGCAATTAGTGGAGGACAGTGCGATCTGCACAGAAGTATTGAGGCAGAGTTTATGTCGCTTTTTCGAAAAGAGGCAGCCTTGGTTTTCCCGACCGGCTTCACTGCGAACTACGGGACGCTAAGGGCGTTGGGAGCCTGCCCAAATACGATCTTTATTTTGGACAAAGAATGCCACGCGAGCATTGTTGAGGGAATCACCGCATCTTCTGCAAAATTTATCCCCTTCAAGCACAACGACATTGTGGATTTGGCGAAAAAGCTAACCACGTATTGTAAGAAATACTCCAATGTCATCGTCGTTACAGAAGCCGCTTTTTCAATGTCTGGAGACATTGCACCTCTGGTCGAAATTTGTGCACTGAAGTCCAAGCACGATTTCTATCTGTTCGTAGACGAGGCACACAGCTTTGGATTCTACGGCGAGAATGGTGCTGGGCTATGCGATGAATTTGGCGTGCTTGACTCCGTCGATTTCGTGATGACGACTCTGTCAAAAAGTACGGCTTCTGTTGGCGGAGTTGTAGTTTGTTCGAAAATAATGGCGGTCTATATTCAAACAAGTTGCCGTGCTTACATTTTTCAGGCGTGCCTACCACCCGCTGACGCTGCAGCAACATTGAAGGCACTTGAAATAATCAGAACTGAGCCTATCCATGCTGAACGTCTTCATCAGAACAACAAGCGATTTCGGTCTTCGTTGAGCAAACGCGGATTCGATTTGCGGGAAAGCCAAAGTCCGGTGGTTCGGACGTACTCGAAGAACTCCGAAGTTCTTTACCGAATGAATAGCGAACTTTTCAAACGCGGCATCTTTTCAATCGCGCTGACCTATCCAAGCGTTGGGGCCAAGGATGTTGGCTTTCGGTTCATCGTTACCGCGGCTCATACAGAGGAAGATATTGATTCTACGGTTGATGCGTTGAGTGAACTTCATTCGGTACTGATCGCTGAGTGCTAACAAATTGATTTTGATGTTTTACTGGCAAGTCGAAACTTCAATGTTAATTAGAACCTTCCCTATTGGTTTTCTTTAAAATTTCAATTCGTCGAAAATCGTTTCCATAGAACAAAGGTGCGCCTTCTGTTTCGTCGAGTTTAACCTTGGTAAAAAACAACGACATGTCAGATGGACTTTCAGGTGGAGAGAATTTTGACTTGCGCAAAATTTTCTCATCACTATCAAAACAAAATTTAGACACTCGTTCCGTGGCTTTCTCAGATTGGCTGCGACAGCGATACGTAACGAGCACTAGCATGCATATGCGGCAGATCACACCACCTTCTGATGATACTGTCGTGGTCTTGAATCGAGAAACCGGAAAAAAAAATTCGATGCTCATGTTTGGGTCGAACAATTACCTCGGCCTTGCAAACCACCCCTATGTTGTTGAGCGTGTGAAAGAGTCAATCTCCAAATTTGGAGTTGGGACTGGCGGTCCCCCCATTTTGAACGGATACACCGATCTTCATTTCGAATTGGGGTTCTTCCGGGAATTTAGTGGCAGTTGGCCTGAACGCCGGGATTTTTGTACCC
>CAYZPA010000054.1:3058-36826 GCA_964479855.1 uncultured Pirellulaceae bacterium | reverse complement strand
GGATCTCAACGCTAAGTTTGAAATCGGAATACTTCTTTTCGGTGACCAAAAAGAATTTTTTGTCAGCGTTCAAACGGATTTCGCCATCGACAACACTGGCGTCGCCGAAAGGATATGGATTCCGCCAGCCTGAAAGATCTTTGCGATTAAACAGTGGCGTGTAACCGCGACTGAGCATCGCCTCGAATTCCAGTTCACCGTCTTTAGAAATTGAAGGCTTCGCCATCGATGCGGGAACGTTGTCTTGAACCTTTGCGAATGTGAGTCCAGCCGCGAACAGCGTTGCCCCAAGTGCCAGAAGAAATTTTGCCGTCATCAGTGAGTGCCCAAGTTCAGAAAATGGTTTGTTTTACCGAGTTAATTCCGCGCCGGGTTGATGAACGAATCTCCAACGCGTCGGGTTAGGATATCGCCGTTCCGGCTCATGCCAAAAGTTAGTTCATCATCTCATTTCCGTGCTCTCTTCGGGCTTTGCCACAGCGGACGAACTTGGCCATCGCCGAGCCTTTTGATTCTGAGAAGACGATTCGCGATAGCTGCCCGGCGTCGTGCCGACTTCGCGGCGAAACACTTTGCAAAGGTTCGGCAGAGAACTGAATCCGGCCGCGTGAGCCACATACTTGATCGGGACTTGTGTTTCACGAAGGAGACGTTTCGCGCGTTGAATTCGACAGGCGACAAGCTCTTGCAAAAGCGTGCGACCAAGATGCTTTTTGAAATGCCGTTCCAGCGTTCGGCGCGTCACGCCAACATGCTTCGCAATCATGTCGACTGACACGCGTTGGTGACTGTTGTTCCAGATGACTCGCAACGATTCGGCAACCAACGGATCGTCTGACCGATCCAGCTTGTCATCCGAGTTAATGGACTCAACCGAAGTCTGTGCGTGCTCAAGAGCACTGGCGATCAGCGCCATCGCGTGAGCCGCCAGCATCGGAGCATCTTGCTCGGGACGATTCATCACGAAATCGATAACGTTTCGATACTTCTCAATTGTCTTTTCCGGGTTACGCAATGTCGTCAGCGGTCGCTCCGCATCAAACAGGCCTCGGCCAAGCCACTGAAACAACAAATCACCACCAAGCGAAATCCAGTACTCGGTCCAACCCGTTCCAGGATTCGGGCGGTAGCGATGCCAAACGTCTGGATAGAGCATCATGATCGTGCCGGGTTTGATTTCCTGTAGACCCGTTTCACGCGATTCGAACTCGCCTCGACCTGCCGCGATGAAAACGAACTGAAACTCAGGCAAGACTCGTCCAGCGTGCCACGAGAAATGATAAAGCTCAGGATGATTCTGTTGCGGGTAGCTGGCTCCGGCTGGAACGATGTCCATTCCCGCACCGGTCACGTAGAGCCCCAATCGATTAACGATTTCGGGTACTGGCAGGTAGTTGAATGTAGAACTGTCTGAATCCGTCATGGCCAGCCGAATTTCGGAGTATCGATCGCCAGAGTTCTATCCCGTGTCACCCTTCAACGGCGTCTTATCAACCGCAGTTTATCAAAACCTTGTCATTTAAGATCGCTTTTAATGTGTCCGCTTACGACAAAACCAAAATTAGCCTGACCTTTGAAAAAACGACAAAAATTGAGAACCAGCGTGACCTCACGTTCTCAAGCGACTTCTCCATTTCCCGATTGCGACAACATCCTCATCGATCTTGGAGAGACAAATGTCCGCAAAATAAAGATATCGGGGCAGTAAATGCCGTGAGCAAACGCCGGTGAGTTGACTCGGCCAGAAAAGCCAGAAAAGAAACAATGGAGATCTGTTACGGCGGCGGAGGCAGGTGAGCGAGCAAGGAAACCCACCGCCAAAAACTCGATCGCCAAGAGAGCACTTTTAGTTGATGGTACGTCCATGCTGAGCTGACTGTCTTTTGAGCCGAGACGCGTAAGCGGCCGGGTGCAGAAACCGGGAACTTACGTTGCTCGGCTCACCATTTCGTTCAGTCGGCCAATTCAGCAAGGACGCAACACTCGCCAACCACCTTTGCTGAGGACAGCAAGAGCAACAGAACATCGCTACTTCAGATGCTTGGGGAAATCCTCGACGCGGTGGCAGCAGATTTGCTCCATCACCTGAATCAGCTGTCGCTTGAGCATTGAAATCGTGTGATCGCCACCTTGAGCTCCAAGCGCAGCGACTCCATACATGAACGCTCGTCCGAGGAAGGTGAAGTCTGCTCCCGAAGCCATCGTTCGCGCGATATCCGGACCGGAACGAATACCACTGTCCATCATCACCTTGATTTTGTCCCGATACTTTTCAGCAATCGACTGAAGCGAGTTGATAGCCGAAGGGCCCGCATCGAGTTGTCGGCCACCATGATTGGAAACAATGATTCCGTCGATCCCACAGCGGCATGCGATCTCCGCATCGGATTCGCTCGCGACGCCCTTGAGCACGAGCTTACCGGGCCACATGTCACGAATCGGTTTGATCTTTTCTTCGTTAAGCCGTCCCGAAAAGGTTTGATCCATAAATTGACCAAGCTGTGCCAGATTCATTTGCTTGGGCATGTACGGCTTGAGCGTTTCAAATGCGGGCTGCCCATCGATCAGCGTGCGCACTGCCCAATTTGGTTTGCCCATGATCTGCAAAATGTTCCGCAATGACATTTTCGGTGGCATGGCCAAACCGTTTCGAATGTCACGTGGTCGGTAGCCGAACGTCGGCACGTCGCAAAGAATGACCAACACTGGACAGCCAGCATCTTTGGCGCGATTAATGATGTCGTCACGAACCCGATCCTCCGCCGGATGGTAAAGCTGAAACCACGCCCGCCCTTCCGTTATCTCGGCGACGGTTTCGATACTGGAGGTCGTTACTGTCGAAAGGACAAACGGAATGTTTTGTTCAAACGCTGCTTTGGCAAGAATTTCAGGAGCCTTTGGCCACATCAGTCCTTGCAACCCAACAGGAGCGATTCCGAAAGGAGCGTCATAGGTGTGCCCAAACAATTCGGTGCTCATGTCGGAGCCAAGGTGCTCCGTCAGGTACTGCGGAACCAGTTCGACATCGCGAATTTCAGAAGTATTGCGAACGATGTTTACGTCTTCGTTACAACCTCCGTCAAGGTATTCAAAAGCAAACCTTGGGATTCTGGATTTGGCTCGCGTTCGCAGGTCATCAACAGATGGATAGCGGGAATCGAATTTCAGTGTCATGGTTCAACAGAAAGTAGAGAACAGAGTGATCGGAGCAGAGGGTGTACGGACGGCGGAATGACGGAACGCAGCATGAACGGACGGCGGAATGAACAGCCCGACTAAAAACGGCACGCCAAGGCTTTGAATTTTTTAAAACAATCTTCAGTACGTAAGCCGCTTGGGCGCGGATTAGGCGATCGCCTCGGTTAATGTTGCCTCCACTGAGTGACGCTGCCACTGGGGCAATCGCCCAGACGGCTCATGAATTCAAAACCTCACCGCACGGCCCGCTTCAAGGGATAGCAGAGCGAGTCTAAAAAATCAAGTTTCCGCAATGCGATGGGCGACAACAGGACGCGGCTTTATTGGCCTGACTCCGCGACATTTTGACTGGCGTCCCGCCCACAGACTCCCTCAAACTTTGCCATCGCGTCCTGCCAGTAGGTAAGCGCCATGGGTTCGAAATGAATGAGCTCCACCGAGTCTCGCACGACCTTTCGAATATCCGCCAGCGAATTCAGATCGCCCGATGCTTTGCACTGGACCATGATATTACCGATCGCGGTCGCTTCGCTGGGACCAGCCAACACAGGCAGCTGCGTTGCACCGGCGATAAATTGATTTAACAAAATGTTCTGGCAACCACCTCCCACGACATGAATCACACTGACCTCGGATCCGGTCAGTGACTCAATTTCTCGAATCACCTGACAGTACCGCAACGCAAGGCTTTCCAGCACGCAACGCACCAGCCCGGCCTCATCCGAAGGAGCAGCCTGATTCGTTCTGTCCAGAAAATTCAGAATCGCCTGTTCCATGTTTGCCGGATTCAAAAAGCTTGCATCATCGGGATCAATGAAACAGCTGCTGGACAAAGTCGCTCCCGCCATTTTGGTCAATTCGCCGTAACTGCGATCAAATCCTCTTTCCGCAAACGCGAGCTTTAGTCGCTGGATCAACCAGAGCCCCATCACGTTTTTCAACAGCCGCCACGTCCCGTCGACGCCGCCCTCGTTGGTTACGTTTGCGTCGAGAGCTGCTTCTGAGATCACAGGAGTGTCGACTTCCGTGCCGACCAGCGACCATGTCCCAGAACTTATGTAAGCCCAATTTTTCCCGACGCTTTCGCTGACCGGAACCGCGACCACAGCCGATGCTGTGTCATGCGTCGCGGGAGTCACGACGGAAACGTTTTGCAGCCCGGTCACTTCGGCCACATCAGTTCGAATTTTTCCCAACACCGTTCCGGGCTCAACCACGTCGGGTAACATTTGAGTTGGCACATCAAGCCGACCAAGCAGTTCCTTGGCCCAACTTCGGCTGGCTGGGTCGAAGCACTGAGTCGTCGTCGCCATCGTAAACTCGATCGACTTTGCCCCACAAAGACACCAGTGAAAATAGTCCGCGATCGTCAACAGGTGGTGAGCGTTTTGCAACGAGTCGCCCGCTGCCTGTTGAGCCACCAACTGGTACAGCGTGTTGATCTCCATGAACTGGATGCCAGTCCGCGAGAAGATTTCCGATTTCGGTACCTGACTGAGCACCGTGTCCAGCATGCCAACATTACGCAGATCGCGATAATGAAACGGAAGCTCGATCAGTTCTTCGTCCGCGTTCAAAAGCGCGTAGTCCACACCCCACGAATCCACGCCGACGCTGACGAATTCGTTTGCCGTTTTGGCTGCGACGGCGAGCCCTTGTTGGATTTCGCTCCAGATTCGATGAACATCCCACCTCAACGTGGACTGGAAATCTTCACCACCGGTCGCGAACCGATATGCTTCCTGAAGCTGCAACTTTTGACCGTCAAAGCTGCCTTGAACGACTCGGCCACTTTCGCCGCCCAGATCAACCCCGATAAAGTGACGACTGGCTTTCAAATTGGCACCAAAAAAATCCACGGCGGTAGTTAACAGCGGCCACGATGATTCGACGAAAAGAACTGTCGAATAGCGACGTTTGGAATGATATCATCGCACCGAAACCCCTGAGCTTGCTTCAATTGTCGTTTTGCGACAACAATTCGTCACCGGAGTTCGGCATGGTCGAGCGAGCTTGTTGATTTATTCCAAATCGAGACTTTTTATGCCAGCCGCTTAGGCGTGCTTAGGCGTAAGCCTCGGCTAGCGACGCTTCAACCGGGGCTATCGCCCAAACGGCTCATCAATTCAACAAGCCCGAACGATTCCAGTCAAAGTAGATCGACTCGTCCTTGCGTTTGATGCAACAAAAAAGACGGGGAATGCCAAGGATTGCCGAACGACTGAGGTGATCCAAGGCAACTCGCGCGAAGATTCGGTTTCGTGTTAGAACTTGACGTTTCGAATACGACTCGAAACGCGCTAATCGTTTCGCAACGAACTCAAATTATTCAAGCGGCTTTCATGGACACCAGTTCCCCTTCAACCTCCGCGACCGATCTTCTCGCTCGATTGCATCAGCTTATTGAGGATTCCCAGTTCGAAGAATTCAACCAGATTCTGGACGGTTGCGAGCCATCGGAACGGACGCGCCTACTTTCGCGTCTGTCGCTGGCAGAAAAGCACAATGTGCTGACCCACGTCGATTTCGAAAACGCTGCCGATCTGCTTCACGAGATGCCGGAACTTCAGGCCGTGAACCTGCTGGACGATATCGAACCGGCTCAGGCGGCCCACATTCTTGAGGGGCTGCCCAAGGGAGAACAGGCGGATCTGGTCGGCGAACTTCCCGCAAGTTCGATGGAAGCGATCCTGCAGGAAATGCCTGAAAGCGACGCTTCGAAAATCCGCTCGCTCGTTGGATACGATGACGAGGTCGCGGGCGGCATCATGATCGTCGAATTCCTGTCGTTTCGAGAAATGGAAACGGTCGGCGGCGTGACGGACTACATGCGAGAACGAGTTCATGAACTTTCAGATTTTTCGGTGCAATATGTCTACGTGGTTAACGTAAACAACGAACTGATTGGCGTGCTGCGATTAAGAGACCTGCTCTTGTCTCCAGCAGAGACTCCCATTTCAGAGATCATGATCGCGAATCCCGTTTCGGTGAACGTGACGACTTCACTGCAAGCCTTGCATGCTTTTTTCGACGAACACAGCTTCATCGGTCTTCCGGTGGCGGATGAGCAGGGCAGGTTGGTTGGCGTTTTAAGACGCGGTGATGTCGAGGAGGCGATGGCCGAACATTTCGCCGACGACTTTCGGAAAGCACAGGGAATCGTCAGCGAAGAGATCCGCACGATGCCACTTTTTTTAAGGTCGCGTCGACGTCTTGCATGGCTGACGATCAACATCTTTCTGAACATTGCGGCCGCCAGCGTAATTGCTTTTTACCAGGAAACCCTGTCGCAAGTGATTGCGCTGGCCGTGTTCCTGCCCATCATCTCCGACATGAGCGGCTGCAGTGGCAATCAGGCCGTTGCCGTCAGTATGCGAGAGCTTTCTTTGGGTCTGGTCAAATCCAACGAAGTCCTTCGCGTCTGGATGAAGGAAATCAGCGTCGGGCTCGTCAATGGTTTGGCCTTGGGTCTGCTGATCGCCTCGGTCGCCTTTTTCTGGAAAGGCAATCCCTGGCTGGGAGCCGTTGTTGGACTGGCGATGATGATCAACACCATCGTGGCTGTCTCGCTGGGCGGAACTTTGCCGCTTGTGATGAAGTGGCTGAATCTTGATCCTGCACTTGCTTCAGGCCCAATCCTGACGACAGTCACCGACATGTGCGGTTTCCTGCTGGTGCTCGGCGGAGCAACTTTTTTCCTTGAGCATCTCGTTTGAGAGATCGTATGAAAGCTACGAACTGCGAAAATCAGACGGCAGATCGCCCGAGCACATACTCCGCGATCAAAGCGTGAACTTTGTCGCGGGACGTGTCGTGATGCATTTCATGCTGCACGCCTGCGAAAGTCGTAAATTCACAATTCTTTGCTTCCGCTGCAAACCGAGCCGATGCATTGAAATCAGTAATCTGATCCGCTTTTGAATGCCACAGACACAGCGGCTTTCCCCATTTCGCTGCGTTCGCCAAAACGTTCTGGCCAGCTTCAATCATCCCGACGCCCAAACCGAAACCAAGCCGGTTGTGATTGAGCGGATCGTTGTCGTAACGATCCTGTTCCTTGGGGATATTGGAAATCTTTTTTCCTGAAACCGAAATCGGCATCGAGCCGCCAGGCATCAGCATCCGCAGCATTTTGACTGCGGCTCGAACGTAAAAAGGAAGCCGCCGTTTCGCGTGAATCAAGGGAGCGGAAGCCAGATAGCCCGACAGCGAATCGGTTTGATCATTCATTCCATAGTGAAGCACCAACCCGCCTCCCATCGAGTGCCCAAACAGAAAGTGAGCGGTATCGGGATACAGTTCAGCCGTGTGCCGCACCAGTGTTTCGACATCTCCAACAACGTCGGAATACTTCCTGGCAATTCCGCGTGGACCTTGCGTTTTCCCATGGCCGCGAAGATCTACACCAACCACAGCGATTCCGTTTTGAACTAAATGGTCCGCCAGGATTTCGTATCGGCCACAGTGTTCGCCGAATCCGTGAACGAGGCTCACGACGGCAACAGGTTGCTCACAGGACCAGTGAAGTCCAGCCAGCGACAGACCGTCAGAAACAGAATCGATTTGAAAGCTCGTCGAAATTTCAATACTCGTAATCGGTTGGGAAGCTCCAAACTTCACGAACTTAATTCAGTAACTTCTTTTTAAAAGGCACAGTCGACACCAGCGGACCGTGAAGCATTACTTTTGACATTCCACAGAGCCCTAAACCCCTAAACCCGATCACTTCGTTTCGTCGACAAAGATGAACGGGATTTTCGCCGAGGAAATTTCTTCGTTGAATTTGGCGACGTCTTCCTCCATCAGCTTTCCAAGCTCGGCCAGATTCTTGTCGATTTCTGCCACCACCAGGTCATGCACTTCAACCGCCTGCTTCGTCGGTGCTCCATCGGCAGACGAAACGACACTGACCAAGGCGCTCAATCGGTTGTTGAGCCGAATCGGAAAGTTCAACGGATCCTGCCCGCTTTTTGATTTGGTCTGATAGAGCGTTTCCTCAATCTCCGTCATCCGCTTGATGATGTCGTCGCCCTGTTTGACCAGCTCGGCAAACTCTTCGTCGTCACCAAGCCGTTTCTTCAAGCCTTTGATCTGATTTCGCACATCGCGAATCGTTTTGATCGACTCGTGCGTTTCGGTCAGCTTGTCTCGAATGCCAAGCAGAAACTGAAACTGAGTTTCGTATTCTTCGTCGGTGATTTCCAGTCTAGGATCTTTTTGAATCTCGAATTCACCCGCGACCGTTTCCTCGCCGACCTTCAGCGAAACCGAATACTTGCCTGGACGAGCAGAAGGACCTTGCGTCCCACCGGCCCACAAAACCATGCCGTCAAATGTCTCGGCGGCTGCGTAGCGAGTGTTCCAATAGAGCTCGTTCATTCCAGCTTTCAATTCGAGCTTCGATTCGTCTTTGTTCTTGTCCGGCTTGGAAGCGTACCGTTTCACAAGTTCTCCGTCTGCGTCGGTGATCTCAAGTGAGGCTTCCACATCCTCGGGAACATCGCGAACCATAAATCGAAGTGGAACTCCGCCACGAGGATTTGCTCCCGATGTCGCACCCGCGATGCCGCTGCCGCCCGCCAAACCGCCAATGGTCGGACGCGAGTCGAACATGTAAAGATCTTTCTTCGACAATTCATCTTTCCATTGGTGCAGCAACGACAAATCGTCCAGCACCCAAAACGAACGCCCTTGAGTCGCGACAACAAGATCTTTGTCCTTGATCGTCATGTCCGTCACGGGCACGATGGGCAAGTTGATTTGAAACGATTCCCAATTTTCGCCATCGTCAAAAGAGACATAAACGCCTCGCTCGGTTCCTGCGTAAAGCAGACCGTCGCGATCCGGATCGGCCCGAATGACACGAGTGAAGTGAGCCGGATCGATGCCGTTGTTGATCATTTCCCACGTCTTGCCGTAGTCTTCTGTTTTGAGCAGATACGGTTTGTAGTCATCCAACTTGTATCGCGTTCCGGCCACATACAGCGCCCCCTTCTTTGTCGGATGGACTTCGATGCTGTTGATCTGAGTCCACTCCGGAAGGTCAGGAGGCGTAACGTTTTCCCAATTTTCGCCAGCGTCTTTCGAAACGTGGATCAAGCCATCGTCACTGCCGGTCCACAAGAGCCCTTTTTCCAAGTGGCTTTCTGCGGCCGCAAAGATCGTGCAGTAAACTTCAACTCCGGTGTTGTCTTTGGTAATCGGTCCACCGGAAGCTCCCTGTTTCGTTTTGTCATCACGAGTCAAATCGGGACTGATCGGCTCCCAACTTTGCCCCTCGTTGGTCGACTTGAACAGAACCTGAGCCGCCGAATAAAGCGTGTTTGGATCATGTGGTGAAAAGAAGATTGGAAAGTTCCACTGGAACCGATATTTGACTTCGCTGATCGGACGGCCGATCGGATTGTCAGGCCAAATGTTGATGTTCCGATTCTCGCCCGTCCTGTGATTTCGACGACCAAGGTACCCTCCGTACGAACCGCCGTAAACGATGTCGGAGTCTTCGGGATGCACGGCAATGTGACCGCTCTCGCCACCCGCGGTCGGTTCCCAATCACGTTCTCCAATCGACCCACGTCGGCCTCGACTGGAAATTCGAACCGTGGAATTGTCCTGCTGCGCTCCGTAGATTCGATACGGAAAATAATTGTCCGTCGTGACGCGATAGAACTGGGCCGTTGGCTGATTCATGTACGTCGAAAAGTTCACTCCGTCGTTGTAAGTGACCTGAGCCCCGCCGTCATCGCCGACAATAAAACGTTCGGGTTCATTTGGATCGATCCATAAATCGTGATGGTCCCCGTGCGGCGTTCGAATCGAAGAAAATGTTTTTCCTCCGTCGCCAGACCGATGGAACTGCACATTCAAAACGTAGACCTTGTCACGATTTTTCGGGTCGGCGTAGACTCGTGTGTAATACCACGCACGTTGCCGAAGCTTCCTTTCATCGTTAATTTTTCGCCATGTCTTCCCTGCATTGTCGCTGCGAAAAAGTCCGCCGTCAGATGCTTCGACCATCGCCCAGAGACGATTTGAATCGACCGGCGAAACGGTGACTCCGATGATTCCCAGCGTCGACTTTTGCGGCAACCCTTTGTTGCGAGAGATATCGGTCCATGTGTCTCCGCCATCGGTGCTTTTCCAGAGTGCACTTCCGTCGCCGCCGCTTTCAAGACTGAAATGATTTCGCTTGACTCGCCACGTCGACGCGTACACAACGCGAGGATTATTGGGGTCGATGATCAAATCGATTGCACCCGCTTCATCGTTCGCAAACAGGACTCGCTTCCAGTTCTCGCCGCCATCGGTTGAGCGAAATACGCCGCGTTGTTGGTTTGGCCCGGAAGCATGTCCTAACGCGGCAACAAAAACGATATTTGGATCTTTGGGATGCACGCGAACGCGCGGAACCTGTCGGCTGTCTTCGAGCCCTGCGAACTGCCAGGTCTCACCGCCATCTACGGATTTCCAAATTCCGTCGCCATGTGAAAAGTTTCCTCGCAGCGTTTTTTCTCCACCGCCGACGTAGATCACGTTCGGATCCGAAGGAGCGATCGCGATCGAACCAATCGAGCCACCAAAATAGCCGTCGGAAATGTTCCGCCACGTCGACCCACCATCGTCAGTTCGCCAAACGCCTCCGCCAGCTGCCCCGAAATAAAACGTCATGGGCTTTCCGGGAACCCCTGTAACCGCACACGATCGACCGCCACGAAACGGACCAATCGATCGAAATTTGAGCGTATCAAACAGCGGCTGTCTTGGACTGTCGCTCTCATCCAGAGCGTGAGCTCGATCGGAAGTTCCGCCGATGGCGAATACTGCGAGCACACCGAGAACAAAAACGAATCGAAAACGAAGTAGTGGACGCATGATGAGTCTTTCCAGAAATTGACTTTAACGATTTCGATTTTAACCCGGATTATTCACGATGCGTGGGCGTCGACCCGGAGAAAGCTTATTTCATTGGGATATTGCTCGAGGTTTGTGGTTTCGACAGGTCACCCACGAAGTGAAATTGACCAATTTGAAAACTTTGCCTCCGCGTCCGGAGAATCGCTTCAATGGGGAAACCAGACGTCTGTCGTCGTGAATAATTCCGGTTTAATTGAATCGTCCTGCGTTCCGTAAGGCACTTGCCAACAATCCTGAATAATGCCACTGTTTCACCGTCGGCGAAACGATAGATTTCTCACACTGGACTGCGAAAGCTCGCTTTAGCTCCCTCAGGCAGGCTGTTCAGAAGGTGGGCAAATGAATACGCTGCCAAACTCATCAAGAAAAATGGAATTGACTTTGGCTGCTCCAGCTCACTCCCTTCGACGCACTTTTGTGATCATCCCGATGCTCAACGAGCAGGATTCGATCGGCCTGGTGCTGGCTGACCTGCCTGATGTTGCTGAAATCGTCGTCGTCGATAACGGATCCAGCGATAACGGAGCCGCGATTGCGAAAGCAGCCGGCGCGACCGTCATCGCAGAGCCGCAACGAGGTTACGGAAAAGCGTGCTTGACCGGCATCGAATACCTCACGAAAAAAATTGACGCACCGCAAGAAGCCGTTGTCGTCTTTATCGATGGTGACTACAGCGACCATCCAGACCAGCTTCCCGAATTGGTCGACGCGATCCAAAACGATGGCTTTGACTTTGTGATTGGCTCCCGCACCAAAGGTAAACGCGAAAAAGGAGCGATGCATTTCCAGGCCGTCTTTGGCAACTGGCTTGCCTGTACGCTGATGCGGATCTTTTGGGGCGTAAAGTATTCCGACCTTGGACCGTTTCGAGCCATCCGCTTCGACCGGCTATTGGATTTAAAGATGCAGGACGAAAACTTTGGCTGGACGATCGAGATGCAGATCAAGGCCTTCCAGCACAAATTAAAAATCACGGAAGTTCCCGCCAACTACCGCTGCCGCATCGGCGTCAGCAAAATCAGCGGCACCGTTTCCGGAACGTTTCGAGCGGGCTACAAAATTCTGTACACGATTTTTCGATACCGATTTTTCAGTTAGCAAAACGTCGTCGTGAATCATTCCGGTCGACGTCAACTCAGTCGCCAAAGCAGGTGCCCAAGTCCCGCGCCGTCATCACCGAATCACAGTCCAGCGGAACGAGCTTAATGTTTTTGGTGCATTCTTCGAGCGGAATGTAGCGAACGGTCGGCGGGTCGAGCCCGACCATCACGCTTTTCTGACCTTCCGCCAGCGCACGAACCGCGGCGGCTCCGAAACGGAACGAAAGCAATCGATCTCGCGAAGTCGGCGAACCACCGCGAAGCAAATGGCCCAGCACGACCGTTCGCACCTCATTGGGAACCAGCGGTCGCAACCCTTCGGCGACGTACTCTCCGATCCCGCCAAGTTTCTTGACTCCACCGGCATCGTGATACATTTCGGCACCGCCGATCGGAGCGGCCCCTTCGGCGACGGCGATGATGGTGAAGTTTCGTTTGTTCGTGTTCCGCAGGTGGACTTTCTCTGCCACTTTCCTTAAGTCGAACGGAATCTCCGGGATCAGAATGACATCTGCCGAACCCGCCAAACCAGCCTCCAGAGCGATCCAACCCGCGTGCCGTCCCATCATCTCGACAATCATCACTCGTCGATGACTGGAAGCCGTCGCGTGCAATCGCCCGATCGCATCGGTCGCATACGAAACAGCGGTGTCAAAACCAAACGTGGCAACCGTTCCTTCCAGGTCATTGTCGATCGTTTTGGGAACGCCGACCACAGTAACTCCAAGCTTGGCGACCTGGTTTGCGATTCCCATCGAGCCATCTCCGCCGATCGCGACGAGTGCATCAACTTTCTGGGCTTTGAAACCGTCGATTAGCCGATGAGAAATATCTTTTCGATCAATCGAGCCATCCTGATTTTCAACTTCGTAAGCGAAAGGATTTCCACGATTGGTTGTTCCCAGAATGGTGCCGCCGGTATGCGAGATCCCGCGAACCGTATCGGCTGTCAATTCAACAAATCCACCGTCAGGAAAATCTTCTGGGTGCAGCACTCCATCGAAGCCGCTTCGAATCCCAACGCATTCCCATCCTCGTTTGATCGCCGCAAGTGTCACCGCTCGGATAACCGCATTGAGTCCTGGAGCATCTCCTCCGCCGGTTGTGATTGCAATTCGTTTGATCGTGCTCATTGATTGTCCCGGTTTCACATTTTCGAGCACGTATCGTGATCGAAACCGGACAATTTGAAAAGGCGAGGGGGCACAGACCAAGGCGAGGCGGCACAATGTAGTGAACATTCAAACGACTCGTGCTATCCTGCAGATCATATTGGCCGCGTCCTGTTTCTACTTTGAGTAATTTCCATGCCTTACGAAAACGCCCGACCAATCAAACGATGCCAGCTGCTCTTGCTGACCGTGCCGTTGCTGATTCTATTGGCGTTTCCGACGACAGCGATCGCCCAAGATGACATCAACATCGAGAAGCAGGTTGGTAAGGTCAGCGTTCTGGTTGGCGACGAACTTTTCGCGGCTTACAACTTTCGCGACACCAACAAACCGTTCCTGTATCCGGTGCTTGGCCCAAACCAAACCCGGATGACCCGTGACTTCCCGATGAAGGAAACGGCAGGCGAAGCAGACGATCATCCCCACCACAAATCGATTTGGATCGGGCACGAAATCAATGACATCGATTTCTGGACTTGCCGCGGAGGAGCCTCAATCGTTGTTGGTGGGGAACCGTCCATCGACGCATCAAAAAACCGCATCACCGCAAACAGTCGCTGGATCGATGCGGAAAAGCAAACGATCTGCACCGACAAAACGATTTGGACTTTTGGATTCGATGACGACTCGAGATGGATCGATTGCGAATTCTGTCTAATCGCCAGTGAAGCATCGCTCAAGATCAACGACACGAAAGAGGGCACCGTTGCCATTCGGACTCACCCCGACTTACGCCTGAAAGCCGATGCAGATCGCGGGGTCAACGCTGTCTTTGGCAAGGCGACAAACAGTAAAGGCACATCGGGGGCGAAAGTCTGGGGAGAAGCGGCTTCGTGGGTCGCTTACAGCGGTACGATCGATTCGACGCCCGCATCGATTTTGATTCTGGATCATCCAAGCAATTTTCGGCATCCAACAACCTGGCATGCTCGCGATTACGGTTTGGTCGCAGCGAACCCTTTTGGTTTGGCAGCTTTTCAGAAATTGGGGGCCGGGGCAGGGCAGGTCGCTCTCGCAAAAGGACAGCAGCTGAAGTTGAGATATCGATTCCAGTTCTTTGCGGCTGAGATTTCTGCCGAGCAATGCGATCAAGCCTTCGATCGGTTTGCCCAAACAGTACTTACGAGTGCAGAAGATTCTGATGCGGCAAAGAATTAATCGAGGAATTAGAAGTGTTCCTGATTCGAGAATACAAGCCCGAAACTCAACGGCCCGTTGATTGAGCCATCGCCAGTGCCTCAGTAGCTCGGCTTTCTCGGCACAGGATCCCAACCAGCTAAGCCTCAAGGAGGCGAGCTCACTGATTTCGCTGCCCATCCAAAAGCCACTGCGGCGTCGAACGATATCCCTTAGACTTATGACATCATTTTTGATGACTTAAACCCGCGAAGAAAATTGAACGCAACCGCTCACCACTTCGGCGATCGACTGACCGCCGCGACTAAGAATCGGAAAACACAGCTTGTCGTTGGGCTCGACCCGCGATGGGACAACTTGCCAGAGGAGATCAAGTCAGCCAACCCCGCCGACGCTTTCGAAACGTTTTGCAAATCCATCGTTGATGTGGTCGCCGACAAAGTTCCGGCGGTGAAACCTCAGTCGGCATTCTTTGAACAGCTCGGACCAGCGGGAGTCGTCGCGTTGGGCAAAGTCGTCGATTACGCCCATTCCAAAGGGCTCATCACGATCATGGACGCCAAACGGGGCGACATTGGATCGACTGCGACCGCTTACGCGAAAGGGTATCTTGACCGCAGCGAAGCTGGTCCCTGGCGTTGCGATTCGTTAACCGTCAATCCCTACCTTGGCGATGACAGTTTGACTCCGTTTGTCGACGTGGCTAACGAAAACGGGGCGGGCATTTTTGTGTTGGCGAAAACATCCAATCCGGGAAGTAAAACGTTTCAGGAAAAAAGCTTCGTCGAACCATCTCAGAAACTTTTTGAGTGCGTGGCGGATCACCTGCAAGGCCTGTCGGCCGCGAACATTGGCGAGTCGGGCTACGGCAACGTCGGTGCGGTTGTCGGAGCGACTTGGCCGGAGGAGCTGATCGCTCTGCGAAAGCGGATGCCCAACGTCATTTTTTTGATACCGGGATTCGGTGCTCAAGGTGGATCGGCTGCCGACATCGCGGGGGGGCTGGATGAAAATGGACTTGGCGGCGTCATCAATAGCTCGCGCGGAATTATCTTCGCGTATGAGCGGCCTGAATTCGAATCGGTAGTCGACTGGCAAGATGCGGTATCACTGGCAACCGACATGGCCATCGGACAAATTGCTCAGGTTGCGCCCGTGAAGTGATTTGGCTTGGTTTGGATTGGTTTGACTTGGGTTTGGCCGAGTCTGTTAATTTAATGAGCCGTTTGGGCGATAGCCCCGGTTGAAGTGCCGTTGAACGTGTCACCGTGGCACACGCATAGATCGCAATTCGTTATCCAGCTTGAGTTATTCCTATGCGTGACATCTTGGATCTTGAGTACCCCAACGACGAATCAGATGAAACGATTGTGAATATGATTGCTGAATTGTCTGGCCTGCAATTGTCAATCGACGAATACCGAAGCGTGATCGAGCATTTGACTGCCGAAGACTACGCTATCGCCGAGCGAATTTTCCCCGCACTTGACGACTTGGTTCAGTTGGTCAGAACTCAGCCCGATCGCAACATTGCAAATCAAATGGCGGTTCATCTTGCAGCTGCTGTCCGGTCAGCCATATCACAAGGACTGAATCCACGTGACTTCGACATTGAAACTCAATCAAAGATGCAGGATTGCTGTCGCCTGTTCTTGGACAGCTATCTGGAAATAGACGAAGTAGACGACCAACGCTATCTGCTGACCGGGATCGCTTCGCTGAACGGAGATAGGGCTGCGGCAAAACTAATCGACAGACTTGCAATTGGCGAGATTCCAGAATAGATGTTTTGAAGCACCTGCCAGAACAACAATGCGAGTCACCCGGTTGCTGAATAACAATTGAGCGCTTGACTTCGCGGGGGCGGTTGGATTGACGTCTTCTTCTGGTTTGCGTTGCCCGCTTTCTTTCGTTCTGAGGCGGCTTTGGTCCCGCCGTAACTCAAACACTTTGTTCAAGAAGCCCGAAATGGCTCCGAAGCATTCCGCAGGATTGCGTTTTGTGTTTTGATTTTGACTACCGCGACGCATGAATTAAGTCACCGTCCCAGCTGGTATCAACGTCACTGACGGAACATACGGCCTTCAGGTTGCCACGAAATTCTGCCAACCGCTTCTGAAATCGATTACGGTAGGGCGTGACAAGTCGCTTCGAGCGACAAAGTTCAACGCACGATCTATCCGTGCGCCTAACCATAACCCAAATTGCGAACGTGTCCTCGTGGCACACGGATAGATCGCAATTCGTTAACCGAGGCTAACGCCTAAACCCGCCTAAACGCGCCTAAACGGCTGGCATAAAAATCTCGGATTGGAATAAATCAACAAGCTCGGCCAAGTTTGACTTTGAGTGTTACTTAGACCGTTCAGCACTGACCAGCTTTGAGATTTCGGCTGCCAACTGATCGCATTGTCCTCGATGGGCCGTCGGCTTTTTCGCAGGCCAGTCGGCACTCATGTCGACAATTTTTATTTCCTGCCCGACTTGCCCCAGCTCCCAGCCGGTTGCGGCGGCAAATGCTGATTTTAAAGATTCAGACAGTGATCGGCTCGATGACTGATCCTTTTCGACAGAATCGAAATCATCGCCGATGAAAAGATTCAAATTGGCCCATGGCGACTGATTCAGGGAGCTTGTCGAGGGGAGCGTCATGGCGTTTTCCACTTTTCCAATTTTGTGTCGTTTTGGCGGGGAGCATCATTACGAACCAGAACCCAACGGGTTTGCTGGCAGTTGCCGGAAAATATGGGTTTTTAGGCAGGGTCGGCCCACAAAATTGGTGGAACTTTAGGGCAGAGGTCCAAGCTGGCTGGTCGAAATCGCAATTTCTGTCGATTATCAGGGCTCGGACGTTAGCGGAGTCTTATTCTGGCGTCAGTCCGGGGACGGAAGAGCCGACTTTTACCAGCGTCCAATTCGTTGAAAAAAGCGGGATTTAGAGGCGAGTTGACCCTTGTTGCTTGATAGACATGTGGCTACAATCCTCGCCTTAATCGCTGCGGGATTTTTCTGCACCAAGCGATCTGATGGCTCGGGATTCCCCTTGAGCTTTCCTTGGATTTGTCCGATTTCAGTGGACATGGCTCGGCTCGTATCCTTCATTCACTTTGAATGGCTCGGATTTCGGGATGCGGTCTGTAGGTCAAAAAACGGAGAACGAAAGTGCCTGGCACAAAATCATATAACGCTCAGCTCGACAACGTGAAGCAAGACTGGTGGATCGTGGACGGTGAAAACGAAACCGTCGGACGAATCGCTGCGGATATCGCAACGGTTTTGATGGGCAAGCACAAGCCGACTTACACTCCGAATGAAGATGTCGGTGATTTCGTCATTTTCACGAACTGCGAAAAAGTCGTTCACAGCGGCAACAAGCGAGATAAGCGTCGCTTCACGTGGTACACCGGATACACGGGCCAGCGTAGCGAAACGATCGGCAATCGTTTGGAGCGAAAGCCGGAGCAAATTATCCGCGAAGCCGTCCGCCGCATGCTTCCGAAGAACAAAATCGGTCGTAAGATGCTGTCCAAGCTCAAAATCTACACCGGAGCGGACCATCCACACGGTGCTCAGGAACCAAAACCATTCGAGCAGTGGCGTCGTTCCAGCAAAGCGTAGTTTTGCACCATATATTCCTTGAATCGTCGAATCAGCTTTAAGAAACAGCTAACGAAAGCTTACGAAACCAATGGCAAAGACAGATCAAAAAACAGGTGAAGCACTCGGTACCGGCCGCCGCAAATCATCGGTTGCTCGCGTTCGTGTTAAAGCAGGCTCTGGCTCAATCATCGTCAACGGGAAACCTTTCGAGGAATTTTTCGTCAACGAACAGGATCGTCGAGCTGTTCTCGATACGTTCAACGCTGTCGAAGCTCGTGAAAAGATGGACACACGAATCATCGTTTCTGGTGGTGGCGTTTCTGGGCAAGCGGGTGCGTGCCGCATGGGTGTCGCTCGTGCTCTTGTCAATTTCGACACCGAAAACTTCAGTGCTCTTCGCGACGGTGGATTTCTCACTCGTGATTCGCGAATGAAAGAGCGTAAAAAGCCGGGTCTTCACGGTGCCCGTCGTGGAACTCAGTTCTCCAAGCGTTAATCTGTTTTCGACAACTCGAAACATGCATGGCTGGACTCGTTCCAGCCATTTTTTTTGGTCAGCCGGAGCTACATTTTGGACAACGCGTTCAACATTCCCGAGGAACATAATTCTTCAGAAGATGCGTCGCGAAGAACGATGGATTTGATCGAAGAGATCCGCGCAGACATCGATTTTGAACTCGACGACGCCGTCACCAGCATCGTCCGGGATCTGCCCGACGAATACTTTCAACGGATCGACCGAGCCGATCAGGTCATGCATTTAAAAGGGCTGATCGCGTCAAGGATCTGCCAATTGAGCAGCGAGCTTTTTCTGCCCGGACAAAATGGATCTCAGATCGCGGTATTGGGCCGCAGCAATTATCGAGGGCAGTTAGCGACGATTCTTTCACAGCTACCCAGCCGCGAAACGAAGCTCGTCGGAGCCAGCATTTACACTTCCAAATCACACGATTTCATTCTGGACGTGTTTGAGTTCGAGACCGACGAAACGGCGCACGAAAACGAAAATTTCAATGAAGAAACGGCGGTCCGAATCGCCGATTCAACCGGCAACGATCTGGCCGCAGTTCGCGATTTCCTTGCCAGCATTCGCACCACGGCTCTCGAATCGAATAACTACGCAAAGCTGGAACGCTATTTTTTGGCTCAACAGAGCATCAACGCCGACGAACCCGTTGCCATCGACGTCGTCGACAACCCTGACGATAAATCGATCAGCGTCGTGATCGCGGTTTACACGCAGGATGAACGAATGGCATTCCGACTGATTGCTGAACATTTGGCACAACAGTCTTTGGATATCGAACAGGCGGAGCTGATCGTTTTGCGACTTCCCAAAGCCGTCGGCGAGGCTCCGGAAACGCGGAGTGACAAATCGGTTTTGATGATGTTCGAGATTGACAATCCAGACGGCCAAACGGCGATCGACAAATCGAAATGGATATCAGACTTCAGCGGCAAACTGAAACTGCATTCTTAACCGGAATTATTCACGACGACAGGCGTCTGTTTTGCTCTTTGCAGCGATTCTCCAGACGCGAAGGCAAGTTTTGCAATTTCGTCAATTTCACGTCGTGGGTGACCTGTCGAAACCACAAAGCTGGAGGCAATACCCCAATGAAACAAGCTTCCTCCATGTCGACGCTCACGCATTGTGAATAATCCGGGCTTAAGACAGTGCTTTGCTGGAACCTCGAGACTGTATTTGCAAGCACAGTCTGCATTCGCAAGCACAGTCCTTCTTCGCCAGCGCAGGCTGCACTCCAACGCCAA
The DNA here is from genome assembly GCA_964479855.1 of uncultured Pirellulaceae bacterium. GTDB lineage: Bacteria > Planctomycetota > Planctomycetia > Pirellulales > Pirellulaceae > Mariniblastus. The sequence goes on along the minus strand of CAYZPA010000054.1, from coordinate 16,932 downwards.
AGCTTTGCGTTGAAAGCATTGCGGTACTTCGCTGGCCGGGAGCTTCGTCCGGCCGGTTCGAGCCTCTTTAAAATGTGGCGGTTTTCATATTGCAGCCTCCCTGCGATGAAGTCTTTCCACCGTTTCAGCGTTCTTTCAAACGGCCAAGCTCCACCGAATGCAAACCGCGATTCCGCCCGCGATCCGAACCAAACCGGGGTAACCCGTTTCGAAAAACACAAGACTCTTTCGAACTCATTTGAACCTTCTTCGTAACACTGTCTCGGATCACACGAGCGACTGCTAGCGAGACGGCATGATGCTTTTCGGCTTTTCGGCTTGTCGCTTTTCCGGTGTTTCGGTAGTTACGCGGCAGAAATCTTTAAAGAATGAGGTCAAGGATGACCGGAGTCTCCCTCCAACAGAAAATCGTAAACACATCGTTTGCTCAGCGATTGAGCAAGATGTTATCGCTAACCCCAGCACTCGCTTGCGCGACCCTTGCCATGGCACTGTGTCTTGCCGTGGGCTGCCAACAGTTCCCGGGGGCGGCTCAATCGAGCTTGCCAGTACCTGAACCGGTTCTGGACATGTCGCAGCTGGAAAGCGTTCGATTCCAAAGCCCTCAGACAGGTGGACAAACACCCGGCTTGTTGAATCCTCAGTCGCATCGCATGAATCTTGATGGCCCAGTGCTGACGGTCGAAGACGATGCGGACCGATCGCAATTGATCGCCGCGGTGAATTTTCGGGGCAACTCAACTCTTGCGACCCATCAGCTTAAACGCAACATCAGCACGCGAGTGGGACGTTATTACGACCCCGACAAACTGCATATGGATGTTCAGCAGCTTTGGAAAATGCCGGAAATCGAAAGGGTGACTCCTTACACCGAACAGACGGCCGACGGCGTGATGATTACGTTCGACATTGTTGAACGTAACGCGGTCGCAGACATTGAATTCATTGGCAATCGTGGCATCAACGACAAAACACTTCGCCGAGAATCAGGGCTGGATGAAATTGGGCACCTTGACGTGCACCGAATTCGCATGGCAAAGACTCGCCTTGAGGAATTGTATCGCGAACGCGGCTATCCAAGGACACAAGTCGAAATCATGGAAGGCAATGAATACAATGATTCGAAAATTGTGTTCCTGATTCATGAAGACCAACAGCAGCGAATCTGGAAAGTTGATTTCGAAGGTAACGAGATTGCCTCCGACGGACGACTTCGCAGTTTCGTCAAAGCCAAGCCCGGCATCCTGAAAGTCTTCGGCGGTTTGGCTCAGAAAAAAGTCATCGATGAAGACATCGTTCGTCTGGAGTCCTACTACAAGAGCCTCGGGTTCTTCAATGTTCAAATTGGCCGCGAAATTGACGAAAGCAACGACGGACGATGGTTGACCATTCGCTTCATCATCAATGAAGGACCAAGGTATCGGGTCCGGGAAGTACGCTTCGTCGGCAATGAGTCTTACGCATCGGATCAGCTGGATAAACTGCTGACGCTGAAACCAGGCGAAGAAGGCATGCCGGAATTTAATTCGGCAAGGATGTCGGAAGACGTGGTCGCGCTGCGTGACCTTTATGGGGCCAATGGATTCGTCTACGCAGATGTTCAGGCGGAGCCGAGATTTCTTGAGGAGCCCGGCTATCTGGACATGGTTTACCGGATCACCGAAGGCGAACAGTATCGTGTCGGCAGCATCAACATCAACTACGAAGGCGGCAACGGGATCACTCGTCGAGAAGCCATCCTGAGTCGACTTTCACTTCGTCCGGGCGACCTGATTGACGCTCGAAAAATTCGCAATGATGAAAATCGTTTGAAGTCGGCTCGGATTTTCGCTTCCGGCCAGGAAGTCGGCGGCAAGCCTCCAAGAATCGAAGTGAAACGTAAGCCGAACAGCAGCTATCCGGCTTCGCGAACGGCAACCGGCACCAACGTGGCGGGAAATAATGCAGCGGGCTCTGGCAGTCGGCATTAACCAAAACTCGAGTCCTGCGAATTTCTCATTTCAAAGACACTGATCAAACCGACAGCCATGGCAAACGAAACCAAAAACCTCAATCGGATCGAAACGGGACGATGGCACATCGCAGCAGCCATCCTCGGAGTGATTCTGTTCGCTTCGACGGGTTGCTCGTTGAACGAGCGTCTTGCATCGCGAAGCAATCTTGCTTTTCAGGAACTGATTTCCCAGCGACATGCTGACTCGCATTCGGTAGCCAAAGCGACCAACCTGCAGCGGTACCTGCCACAGGAAAACGATTCGGAGCTTTCATCGCAAAGAACAATCGCTTCAAAAGCGATGATTTCCTCCAGTGATACCGTTCGGGCGCAAAGTCCTGACGTGACCTACAACCAGAATCAGGCTCAACGAATCCCGGCACAATCAGGCGGCGGCAGCGTCCAACAAACGGCTTATCAATACCCGGAAGGTTCTGCCCAAGGGGCTGTAACGCCAGTTTTCGGATTGCCGTCAGAGAACATTGGCAGCCCTAACGAACTAAATCCGCTAGTACAGCCGGGAACAAACGGCGGAAATGCGATGCCCGTCGGAAGCGATTTTTTCAACTACGCGGATCTCGATGTCTTCGTCAGCGAAACGCAGACGGGCAGCGTCAATATCGGTGGAGCGTATAACTCGGACAATGGAATCGTCGGTCAGTTTGTTGTCGACGAAAGAAACTTTGACATCACCGCCTTTCCTCGAAGCTTCCGTGACTTCTTTGATGGAACCGCATTTCGCGGTGGCGGACAAGCGTTTCGGCTGGAGCTGGTTCCTGGTCGTCAGGTGCAGCGTTATCTGGTCAGTTTTTCTGATCCCTACCTTCTGGGAACGAATTATAGCTTCAGCATGTCGGCTTACCTGTTTGATCGAAGGTATTTTGACTGGGATGAACAACGAGTCGGCGGTCGCGTTTCATTCGGTCGCCGTTTAACACCGGACCTGTCGATTAACTTTGGGCTCCGCTTGGAAAATGTTGAACTTTCAGATCCACGCTCGACTGCCTCACCGCAATTGAATGAAAACCTTGGCGACAGCGATCTGTATCTTTTCAACGTTGGCCTTGTTCGCGACACGCGTGACCATCCATTCCTCGCGACCGAGGGTTCTTTCCTGTCCGCAACTTACACTCAGGGCTTTGGAGACTTCGATTATCCTCGAGGCGATCTTGAATACCGACGCTACCGGCTGATGTACGAACGGCCCGACGGGTCAGGACGACACACCGTAAGCTTTGGAACGAAGCTTGGTTTTTCCGGATCGCAGACTCCGATTTACGAAAACTACTTCGCCGGTGGATTCTCGACTTTGCGTGGTTATGAATTCCGCGGAGCGGCTCCGTCGGAAAACGGTGTCCGGGTCGGTGGCGAATTTCAGTGGCTAAACACATTGGAATATGTGTTCCCGATCACGCCGGATGACATGGTCAAAGGAGTCGCGTTTTGCGATTTCGGAACCGTTGAAGAAAACATCGAAATCAACTCCGAAAACTTCCGCGTTGCCCCCGGTGTCGGACTTCGAATCCACATGCCGGCTCTTGGAATCGGAGCCCCATTGGCGTTCGATTTTGCGTTCCCGGTCAATTCGGCGGAAAACGACGATGAAAGAACATTCAGCTTCTATCTTGGCATCAACAACTAGATCGAGAAAAAGTCGAGTGGCATTTGCTGCCACCAAGGCGGCACGATCTTAGTTGGTTTTGAGAAAGCGTGAAGAATTAGCCCACCCGCAGGTGAAGGGAAAGTGTTGAAATTGGAGCGGTAGGTTCAAACTTGCCTTCTGCCTTGGTAACACGTCTCTCCTCAGTAGCCCGCCCCTGCGAGGCGTATCTTTCCACATGAACGCTTCGGAGAAGCGAGCTACTTCCCCTCCATTTTGGGGCGATGTGTTCAGATTCAGCAAACTTTAGCACAAGGTCAGCCTGTTGATGCCGCGCAGCGACGGACTTGTTCATGATGGATCCGCTACAATCGGTGGCGTCTTTCACTGATTTAGCTCAAGAGGTTGTGATGAAGTTCCTGTCAATCGCCATGCCAACGCTGGCTTTGATTTCTATTGGCTGTGCAACGATGCAGTCTGTTTCTGCCCAGTCCGTTGAGACTTGGCCCAAGTTTCGCGGCCCAGATGGCAGCGGCGTTCTGGAAAAACTCGAACACCCAACCACATGGAACAGCGAGAAAAATATCGCATGGAGTGTTCCCATCGAAGGCGGCGGACTTTCATCACCCATCGTCGTCGGTGACAAGGTATTCCTTACCACTGCCATTGGATTCCAGCCTCCGGTCAGCTTCATGGAAGGCGTCCGCGACATGGCTCCCAAGAAGCCAGACAACGACTTGGATTTCAACGTCATTTGCCTGAGCCTGACCGATGGTTCCAAACAATGGGAGAAAACACTGGCGACTAAAAAGCCAGAACATGGCATTCACGCTTCCAACTCTTTCGCGACAGAAACTCCGGCGAGCGACGGAGAACATGTGTTCGCCTACTTCGCAGCCATCGGAGAAATTGCTGCGATGGACCAATCCGGGAAAGTTGTCTGGCAGAAAAATATTGGAGCTTACCCAACAGGAAATGGATTTGGCAGCGGCAGCTCCGTTACGACCGGCGCAGGAAAAGTCTTCATCCAATGTGACAACGATGAATCATCATTCGTCGTGGCACTTGACGCAAAATCAGGAGAGGAAGCGTGGCGAAAGGAACGAGACGGCCGAACTTCATGGGCGACGCCTTTGTTCTGGGAAAACGAAATTCGCAGTGAACTGGTGACTTGCGGTTCGGGCTTTGTGACGTCGTACGATCCAAACACAGGAGAGGTACTTTGGAAACTGACTGGCATCGGGATGTCCTTTAGCGCCTCACCTGCCGTCGACAAGGAGCGAATCTATTTCGGCAACAGCGGGCCTCGTAGCAGCGGCCCATTGGTTGCGATTGCGGCGGGCATTCAAGGCGAACATGAATTTAGTGCCAACGCAAATATCGAACACATGGATTGGTCAGTAATGCAAGCCGGACCGGGCATGTCGTCTCCAGTTTCGACCGGCGGCTACGTCTACATTCCTGGCCGCGGCAAACTTACCTGCTACTCCGCATCCGACGGTTCGGTAGCGTTTAAAGAAAGAATCAAGCTTGGTTCGATGGCCGCTTCGATGTGGGCTGCGGGAGATCGTGCATTCCTGATGGACGAAACAGGGAAGACGATCGTTCTTGAAGTCGGCCCCGAAATGAAAGTTGTCGGCACGAACGAGATCGCAGACGATCTGTTTTGGTCGACTCCTTCGGTCGCGGGCAAGTCGCTGCTGATTCGTGGAGCCAAAAAACTCTACTGCATCCGCGAGTAAACGAAACGTGCTGCGGACAAAAGAACAGGCTTCCCGACGCTTGGCAAAGCTGCAATGCCTGGCAAAGGGAAGCCTTTTTTCAATTAGGCATTTCTAGCCTGAACTGCTTGCTGGATGTCCAAGTCGAATTCCGTTCCCTGTGGGGAACTCAACCATGAGTAACGCGTGACGCGAATCCGCTCAAAAAATCAGCTCCAAAAACCTCGCTGAAAACTCTGCACTCGATCGAGCCGAGGAAACTCCCAACCACACATGTAGTATTCCCCAAACGGCTTGCCCCAAATGCACTTGGCGACCAACTCAATGCGTTCACCGTCGCAACGAACGATCTCCAGCAGGCAAAACGAACCTACTTCGACTGCTTCTGCCGCCACCAGGCAAACTCCAACGCCCGACATGTTTCTCGTGAATGCGTTCAGCTTTGGCTTGTCTTTTTTCTGATGTACAACGACCGGTACAGCAACTTTTTTGCGCGGCATCGCACGAGATTCCCAATCGACTCGTCCGTCCATTTCCTGAATTGAGGAGAAGTCGAGATGATTGTTCAGCTCCCAGCCGGACACCCAGTAAGAACCGCCAAAAGAAGCGTTCCAACAGCACCGTCCAACCGAAGCATGCGAAACTTCACCGTATTCAAGTTCCAATTTGAATTCTGCACCCTCAGTAAATGGCTGGGGCGCAATCACACATACGCCAGAGGCTGAAAGATTGCGAGAGAAAGCGGAGACTTTGACTTCGCCATCATCGGTGCTCAAGGTGACTGGCAGAACAATCTTTTCCCGATTTGCCTGTCGAAGTTCCTTGTCATACTCCGTTTCATCTAACTCGATTTTCCGAAGCAGTCGTTCAACTTCTGGACTGGCAAAATTGGTCAATTGACTAAGCATATTGGTTACCCTTAAACGATTTGGAAGTGGAAGCGGTTTCAATTATTCAATGGCAAAGCGGCGTCTGGGGGCAAACCCGTCGCCACATTGTCCGAGGAAACTTAGGATAACAATATCGGCGTACCGAAAAAAAAATTGCAAAAGTGGCAAGAAGTTCTTGGCCCACCCCCACTCTTGCAAGCCGCCAGTTGAAGTTTGAAATCGCTTGTTTTTTTCCAATCAAGAATCAGATTTCGATGTTCCCCCATAAAGCTCCCTTTCAACTTCCAAAACGAGTCCGGTCCAGTTGTATCAGTCGTTTTGAATCTTGGGTTTGCGACTTTTGTCTAGCTGAATCCTGTTCCAGATTTCACCCAAAGCCTCGGCGGCTCCCAGAGCCAATCGATGATCAACCACGGAAGACACCTCTGTTTCACAAGGGTTGATTTCAATCGAAACTTTTTGCATTTGCCTGGCCATGTAAATTGGCTGCTGAATGTAGGGAAAGACGCTGGTTGTGCCGACGGAAAAGACGATATCAAACCCTGTTTCCAATTGCCGGGAAAGTTCGTCAATTCCTTCGCCCTTGAGCAACTCGCCGAAGAGCACCACATCTGGCCTTACCAACGAATCGCAAGCCGGGCATTTTGGCGGAATTTCTATTGTGTCAAACCGTTCAACGCCGGCTTGAAAATCACACTTCGTACATGACAGCGTGCGCATGTTTCCATGGGCTTCGATCAGATTTTTCGAGCCGGCACTGCGGTGAAAGCCATCCACGTTTTGCGTCAACGTCCACACTCGTTCGAATTGATTCTCGAATTCGACGATGACTTCATGAGCACGATTGTGGGTCGCACCTTGAGCCGCCAAACCAATTTGCGCAAGGTACTTCCATGTCAGTTCCGGGCGACGGCCAAGCATCTCCGCTGACAGGACTTCTTCGATCGGAAAACCTTCTTCAGTCACATCAACATCGTACAGGCCTCCAATGCCTCGATACGTCGGCAGCCCAGAATCAGCCGAGACACCGGCACCGGTAATGAACAAAATCGAACGACATCGCTTAAGTGTCTGCACGATCGTATCGATTGTTGCGTTATCAGTTTCAGAAATCATGTTTGCCTCTATTTTCTCAAGCAGTTCGTCAACAAAGCCACCCGCCGTCAGGACGACCAATGCCACGGGAGCGCAAAGGTGGTTTTCGCAGGATCGAATACCAACGCCTGGAAACAGAATTCGTCTTTTGGCAAAAAACGGATGCTTGAGACGCGAATAATAACGGGCATTGGTCTCCGATCACGACAGCAATGACGAGCGAAGGTTCGCCGCCTCGCCCGTCTCGCATAAATAAATTTAACGAACACGACGAAAGGGCCAAGGCTTCAAAACAGGGTCAAGCTACCCGGGAGACCGATACTTGTCCAATAACTTGCGCGACTGTTCCGCCAACGCCCGGCGAACTTCTCGGCGTTTTCCTTTGACGCGAGGAATTTTCATCTGATCGTAGTCCGTTGTCTGATGCCGCATCCATGCGATCGTGGCCGCTTCTGCTCGTTGTTCTATTGGAATCCTTTGAGTCCGAGCCACCGTTCCGCTGCCGACCGGGACCGCATGTTCCGTGATCGATTTCGCCATCTGCTGAGCCCGTTCTGCATGAGCGTCAGAAAAATTCAGAAATGCAACGACAGCGGCGTGAAAGTCTTCAACGTACTGGGCCTGTTTTTTCTCGCGGCGAGCAGCATCGGAGGCCTTCCTTTTCGCGTAAGCATCTGTCGAGCGTTCCGATTCCAGTTCAGCCCTGGCAGCAGCGATTTGATCGGCGGCGGCCCAAACTCCAAGCGAAAATGTTCGGCGACCTTTCTTCTGTTTGACGGTCCATGTAGGACCCTTCGATTTCACGCGCCGTGTCATTCCCGCATCGCCCGGCGGCAACAGATCCCAACCGGCTGGAATTTGCAACATACTTCCATCGGCCGAGACAACAACACGTTCTTTCTTTCCGGGTGAAACGATCCGGGTTTCTTCTGGCATGAAGTGGTTCCATTGATAGGGTGAGCACGAATTGTGATTATTTGGAGGATCGACTCTAATTTGTACATGAGTGATACAGAATTCAATACTGAGATCGACCCTGATTTTGGCGAGCAAGGATTTTCGGATCTTGTGGCAGCGTTCTATCGACGTGTTCGCACAGATGATCTGATCGGACCGATGTATCCCAAAAATGACTGGGAAGGTGCCGAACAGCGTTTGCGTGATTTTCTGATTTATCGGTTCGGCGGCTCGGATCGTTACATTCAGGAACGAGGACATCCTCGGTTACGCATGCGTCATGCTCCATTTCAAATTGGCATCGCAGAACGGGACCGATGGCTTGAAATCATGAACGAGGCCATGGAAGAGGTCAAAGTGCCGGGCTCGATAGCTCTGAATTTAAAAGTCTTTTTTTCGCAAGTCGCTGATTTCATGCGCAATGTTGACCAATGAGCTGGCTGCGATCTGATAGACTGCGGATAGACCTGTCCAAACCCCAGAGCTGTTGACTTCGTGAAATCTGAGCCCTCTTCCATCGCCCAAACTCCGCTCGCTGGAGCCGGAATGACGCAATGGAAGCCGCTGTTGCTTTTTGGTTCAGCATTGGGCAGTCTTGGATTGCTGGTCGGCGGAGTCCAGTTCTTTCAACATTCGCCGCTGGTTGGATCCGTTTGGATTCTGGCCTATCTGATCCCAATCGTGGTCGCCGTTTGTTTGTGGCGATTTCGATTCCGATTGACTCCCTATCCCGCAACGCAATACCTGTTTGCGACCATTGGCGTTTGCTGGACAGGAGCACTTGCGACCGCAATCTTCCTTCGGCCCGACTTGCTGATTCGCTTTAGCACTCAGCCGACTTCGGCCAGAGGGCGGTGGATGATGGACGTGTTGACGCAGACTCCGGCTCTGGGATTGATCGCTGTTGTTGCGTTCCCGATCTTCATGGCATGGTTCCACCGACAGGAAATGCGGTCGAGATCCAGCCGTTCGTCGTAAGGTTCCTAAAGCAAGGCCGATTATGCCTCGAAGCCATGGTGGCGAGGAACCAATAGCGATGCCACTTTTCCAGCCCCTCTCTAATCCGGAATTATTCACGACGACAGGCGTCTGGTTTGCCCTTTGAGGCAATTCTCCAGAAGTGGATACAAGTTTTGCAAATTTGTTAATCTCAAGTCGTGGGTGGTGGGTGAACTGTCGAAACCACAAACCTCGAACAAGACCTGAATGAATCAGGTTTTCTCCATGTCGACGCCAACGCCTCGTGAATAATCCGGGCTAATCGTCGCTGGCCTTCAAAACCGAAACGAAAGCTTTTTGCGGGATGTTCACGCTGCCAAACTGTTTCATTTTGGCTTTACCCTTTTTCTGCTTGTCCAGCAGTTTCTTCTTTCGAGAAATGTCACCACCGTAGCACTTGGCCGTCACGTCCTTTCGAACTGGCGCGATGGTCGAACGAGCGATCACGTTTCCGCCGATGACTCCTTGAATCGGAATCTTGAACTGGTGGCGAGGAATCTCTTTCGCCAAACGTTCACAATAGTGCAACGCGCGAGTCCGCGCCTTATCGCGGTGCACAAGATAGGCGAGCGTATCAACGGGCTCTTTGTTGACCAAAATGTCAACTTTGACGACGTCTGTTTTTCGGTAGCCAATCGGTTCATGATCGAACGAACCGTATCCACGAGTGATCATTTTCAGTTTGTCGTAGAAGTCGAAAAGGACTTCGCCAAGCGGCATTTCGCTGACGACTTCCAGACGCCCCGCCGACAGATAATTCATCGTCTGGCTTTCACTGCGGTGCTCGCGGCACAACTCCATCACTGGACCGACGAATTCTTCCGGAGTCAAAATTGACGCCTTGATGAACGGTTCGGTAATCGAATCGATGTTCGTTGGATCAGGCCAGTGGCTGGGATTGTCGACTTCGATCTCGCTTCCGTCTCGCAGCTTCATCATGTATTTCACGGATGGAGCGGAAAGAACCAGCCCCAAATCGAATTCGCGTTGCAAACGTTCCTGAACAACATCCAAATGCAACAGCCCAAGAAAGCCGCAGCGGAAACCAAACCCCAACGCCGCAGAGGCATCTTTTTCGTAAGTCAACGCAGCGTCATTGATGGCCAGTTTTTCAAGGGCCTTCACCAAATCCGGATACTGATCGGTGCTCATCGGGTAAATGGAACTGAACACCACCTGCCGTGCTTTTTGATAACCTGGAATGGGCTCATCCGCAGGCCGATCCTGCAAGGTGATCGTGTCGCCGATCTCGATATCCTGAACGCTTTTGACGCCGGCGACCACGTAGCCCACTTCGCCAGCGCTCAGCTGTTTTTTGGGAGTGAACTTAATCTGGTTGTGCCCCAGTTCGTCGACACGATAGTCTCGACCGCCGTGCATGAAGTGGATACCGTCTTTCGGTTTGAGCGTTCCTTCCATCACGCGAATTTGCAGGATAACGCCTCGGTACTTGTCGAAATGAGCATCAAAAACAAGTGCCTTCAATGGAGCTTTGGGATCGCCCTTCGGCGGTGGCAGCTTTTTTACGATTCCCTCAAGCACGTCTTCGATGTGCAATCCGGTCTTGGCGGACACGGGAATCGCTTCAAACGGATCTAGTCCCAGTTCGGCATCGATGGCTTCCTGAGCCCGGTCGATATCGGCAGCGGGCAAGTCGATTTTGTTGATCACTGGCAACAAGTCGAGATCGTACTCAAGTGCCAAATACAAATTGGCAACCGTTTGAGCTTCCACTCCCTGTGAGGCGTCGACGATAATCAGAGCGCCTTCACAAGCCATCAGACTGCGGCGAACTTCATGGGAGAAGTCAACATGTCCTGGCGTGTCGATCAAATTCAACAAGTAAGTTTCGCCATCGGCTGCTGTGTAATCGAGCGAAACCGTGTTGCTTTTGATGGTAATCCCGCGCTCTCGCTCGATGTCCATCGAATCAAGCAACTGGTCCTGAAATTCACGTTGCTCGACTCCGTTGCAAGCCTGAATCAAACGATCCGCCAGCGTCGATTTGCCGTGATCAATATGGGCGATGATGCAAAAGTTTCGGATATGTTTCATGGATGTAGCGTTACCTTGTTTTGGAAGCTGACATCGTATCCGAAAGGGCAGTTTCACAGTACCGGTTTTTCCACAGGAAACCCAACCCGATCGACAATGACCTTGGGCAATTCGCATCCGACAACACAGACCGGAAAACGTTACTGAAATCGCTCAGGACCGAATGGAGCCAAATTCAAAAACGGCTTTCTCTGGCAGATCACATCCGCGATCAATCGCCCAGTCGCCGGCGCCATGCTGACCCCCAACATGCTGTGACCGGTCGCCAAAAACCCGTTGTCCGATGATGGCAGCGAACCAATCACGGGCAACGTATCGTAGGTCATTGGCCGAAACCCAGTCCAACGTTCTTGTTCCGCACCATCCAGCTTAAGATCAAAAAACGGTCGAAGAGAATCCTTCAGTTGGTCAATTCGGTACTGCGGGATCGTGTCATCAAAACCTACAAACTCCATCATCGAACCGATTCGAAAACCATCTTCGAAAGGAGAGATGCCGATCTTCTTTTCAGGAAACAGCATTGGCAAGGTCGGACAAAGATCCGGCCGTTGCAAAGTGACGGAATAGCCTTTACCGGGTTGAATCGGCAGTTTGAATCCTGTCATCCGCCCCAGAGATTCCGACCATGCCCCCATCGCAAAGACGTAGACATCCGCCTGAAGCTTGCCTTGGTTAGTATTCAAACTCTCGATACTTCCGTCACCATTTCGAACGACGTCTTGCAGTTCGCACTGCTCAGAAAACTGGACGCCTCTACTTTCAAGAAGCTTTCGCCATCGCTGATTCAACAGATCAGGTCGCAGCGAAGCATCGCCATCGTGCATGAATCCGCCTGCAAGGCCTCCCTTTAACGCCGGATCAATCGCAGTCAAATCCTTGCCGGCGATCTCACGGGCTCCATGCTGAAATTCGCGTTCCACCATTTCATTTTCTTTGCGGAAAGCGTCGAACGCCTTCGTGGTTTCGAACACGTTTAGCAATCCGGACTCCTTCCACTCGCACTCAAGCCGCTCCTTTTCCAACAAAGCTCGATATTCAGCGATCGAAGCATCTAAAATCGACTTCAAATGTTGTCCCGCCGTCAACGCGACGTCTTTCTTACAACGCGACGCAAACTGGAGCATCCATTTCCAGTGGCTTGCGTTGAATCGAAGCTTGACCTTGAACGGCGAACGTGGCGTCAAGAAAGAACGCGCCGCCATCGGAATCGCTTCGGGAACGGTCAGCGGCAGCACGTGGCTTGGACAAACGTAACCGCAATTCGCGTGAGAACACGCCGCGCCAATCGTTCCGCGATCCAGAACGCGAACCCGGAATCCGTCTTGCTGTAAGTAGTGAGCGCAGGCCAAACCGATGACGCCGCCACCGACAACAATCACCGAACGATCATTGTTTTGGGTTTTCAATGAGTCAGCTACCATCAGGCATCAACTTTCACATTCTGCATTTTCGCAGCATGAACCTTGATCTCATTTCCAAAACGGTACGGATCATCCACGTGCTGGATAAGCGTTGATTCAGCACAAACAAACGCGGCACCCGAAATCGTCGGGATCACTCGATTCGAATCTGCTTTATCGATGCGGAACGATCCTGAGAATTTCCCTTCCGTCAAACTTTCCTGCGTCCACGTATCGCCCTCGGACAAACGACCACTCGCAGCGAGACACGCCAGCACGGCGCTGGTTCCGGTGCCGCAAGGCGATCTGTCAAACTCGCCGCCGGGACAAACGACAAAGTTACGTGAGTTCTTTCGCTCAAAATCAGCTTCAAAAAATTGCACGTGGTCAACTCGCCCTCCCGAAAGCCCAGCAATCTCAGTCGCCTCGATCTCTTCTCGAATGATCGCAGCCAACTCAAGAAGTTCATCGAGGTTTTCGCGTACAAGATCCACCGGCGGTCGGGCAATGAAAAACCAGTTGCCACCGTAAGCGATCTCGCCTTCGACCATTCCATATTGCCCAAGGTCGAGCTCCACTTTTTGCGGAAGCACAAAACTGGGGACGTTCGTGAACGAGGCATGATTGGCATCGAGAATCTCAACGGAGATTTTCCCGGCAGGCGTTTGAAACTTACAAATCCCCTGTTGGGCTTGCCCCAAATGGCACAACGTCGCGACGACACCGATCGTGCCGTGCCCGCACATATTGAGAAAGCCTTCATTGTTGAAAAACAGAATCGCAGTTTCACAATCAGATTCGTCTGGTTCACACAACAAGGCTCCGACCATCGCTTCGTAGCCGCGAGGCTCAAGGATCACCGTGCGACGAAACTGGTCGAATTTTGTTTTGAAGACTTCAAGTCGTTCCGCAAGCGTACCGTTTCCGAGATCTGGCCCGCCTTCAATGACGACCCGAGTCGGTTCGCCAGCGGTGTGCGAATCGACAACGCGGATTGAATTCGAATCGTATTTCACTCTCGACTCCCGTTTACTGGTTTGGGGGATTGATCAAATCAGAACCGAAAAATAGATGATGCGTTGGATGTTAGAACGCGTTGGAAACCAGACTCTCCGAGGCTGTCAATTTACAAAAAAACAATCTTCAGTAGCGTGAGCCAGTGAG
>CAYZPA010000054.1:0-2958 GCA_964479855.1 uncultured Pirellulaceae bacterium | reverse complement strand
TCTCCGAGGCTGTCAATTTACAAAAAAACAATCTTCAGTAGCGTGAGCCAGTGAGCCAGTGAGCCAGTGATCCGACTGGGCAGTCGGCGGCGATAGCCTCGGTTACCGAAGCTTCAACCGGGGCTATCGCCCAAACGGCTCATGAATGGACGGCTTTGTGAATTCACTTCCTTGGAAATTCACAACCTCCACGAGTCACCCTTCGCCGTGCCAAATGCCACGGAGCAGCGTGCTACTTACCACGCCAACTTTCCCACCAGCTTCGGAACAGCGTCCATTGTTGCACCAAGAACGCTTCCTGACTTTTACTTAATTGATCGACGCCGTAAATCTGATGTTGATATTCGTCATGCCCTTCAAGCACCATCAGCTTTTTATAATGCAGCACAAGATCAGGTCCTTCGTCAAAGACAGAAAGGACTCGCAACGCTTCGTTAAGTTCCCACGCCAACGTTCGCGACTCCGCATCACCTGCGGCTGCTTTCTCGCACAGCTCTACCAATCGCAACACTTCTTTCGGCAACGCGTTCCCGACTCCCGTGATCGCGCCACCAGCGCCACAATTTAGATAACCGTGGAACACTTGAGTGTCGACGCCGATCATCAGAATCAAATCATCACTACCACTAGTGATGTGCTCTGCGGCGTAGCTCAACGATGCACTTCCGCCAAACTCTTTGAAGCCGACAAGGTTTTGGTGGCTGGATCGAAGCTCAAAAAACAGATCCGCCTTCGTTTCAAATCCGTAGTACGGACTGTTGTAAATGACTGACGGCAAATCAGGAGCCGCGTCAAGAATTGCCGCGAAGTGGTGCTTCTGAGCGATCGCAGATGTGCCTCGCGAAAGGACTCGAGGGATCACCATCAAACCCGCCGCTCCGACTTCTTGAGCATGCCTTGCATGATCGACGGCGATGCGTGAGTTGCAGGCTCCTGTTCCCACGACGACCGGAACGCCAGCTGCGACCAATCGTGCGACGCCTTCCTGTCGTTGAGCATCGGTCAACAGCGGCCAGTCCCCCATTGAACCACAATAAACGACGCCTCGCATTCCAGCCGCCATCAATCGCTGGCCAGTCGAAACCAGAGCATCGAAATCTGGTTCACCATCGGCAGAGCAGGGCGTCATCAAAGCCGGAATGCAGCCTTGAAAAATTGATTCTGAGTTCGTGTCAGTCATCTATCAAACTTCTGGTTGAGATTCTCGATTTTGAAGCTTTTCTAACTTTCTCGACAAGCTTTCTCGATATCGCTTCACAAAACTATGATCGCAGAAAGCCGAGCCATTGTCTTGACTTTGCTTACAACCAGAACTTGATTTTGCGCACAATCGGGTTAAGCGAGCCATTCACCGCAGAAATCCTGTTTGACCACTTGGATTCGATCGTGTTTTTCATCCAAAAGACAAATTGTTGGGAAGACTCCAACGGACGTGTTTGGCGAGCGGGTTCTCACGAAGTTACGACAGTTTTTGCAGGTTCACCAATTCACTTTGTGGGTGAACTTTCGAAACCACAAACTTGGAACAATATCCCAATGAAACAAGCTTTCTCCATGTCGACGCCCACACATCGTGAATAATCCGGGCTCAAACCGCGACTCCCGTTTCCAATATCGCCCTGGATGTAGGCTACGCGGACCAAAGCGATTTCGCCCGGCAATTTCGAGTCGCTACCGGACTTACGCCGGGCCAGTATCGAAAGTCATCGTCCAACAGATCGCTGGCCAATCTGACGTAAGATCGCCCGAGGCGCAAGAGTGCAAGCGAGCCCGACGCGTGCCGGCACGGAGTCGACTTCGACGACATCCGTTTTGACGACCATTGCAGAGCCGAAAGACGCCGCAGCGTTGCAAACAAAAAAGCGAGCTTGCAACGATCAGCTGCAAGCTCGCAAGAACTCATCAAACTGTGTCGCTAAATCAAAAGCGATTTCTTAACGAAAATAGCTTTCTAAACAAAATGGCTGTCCAAACAAAAAAGCTTTCTTAGCGAAAGAGCTTTCCTGTCAGTTCGAACGCAGGAACACAAACCGGCTTGCACCCTCGCGATTGATTCGCATTCGGATGCCTTGTCGCAGATCACTGGATGCCATTTCTTCCTTGAAATCAGCGATTGAGCTGACCTGATTATCGTTCAACGAAACAATAACGTCTCCGGTGCGAATCCCTGCTGGCCACGCCAACCCGGAACGGTTCACTTCCGCAACCAGAACTCCGCCATCAACCGAGGTGCCAGTTTGTTGGCGAATTTCATCGGATAGATCCTGCACAGCGATGCCCAACGACGACTCGCTTGCCGACGCCGCTTCACCCGACCGCGACCGCGACCAGCTTGCGAGCTGCGTTGCGTCGCGATTTCCAAGCACGATTTCAAGATTGATCACCGCGCCGTTGCGAACGACTTCCAAATTGACGGTCGAATCGGGCGCGAGGTCCGCGACTCGGTTTCGTAACTGATTGACAGTTTCAACATTCGTTTCGTTCAATTTCGTGACGATGTCGCCCGCTTGAAGCCCGCCTTTACCGGCCGGACCGTCGGCAACAACGTCGCCGATCAGCACTCCTTTACCAACGAACCCAAAACTGGAAGCCAAGCCCTCATCAAGGTCCTGAATCATGACGCCCAAATAGCCTCGCGACACTTTTCCGTGATCCAAAATTCCGTTCATGACGCGATTGGCCATTGCCGAAGGAATTGCAAATCCGATCCCGTTGTAGGCTCCACTACGACTGGCGATCGCCGTGTTGATACCAAGTAGTTCGCCTTTCAAGTTCACCAACGGACCGCCACTGTTGCCCGGATTGATTGCGGCGTCGGTTTGAATGAAGTTTTCGTAATTGGTAATCCCCATATCATCACGGCCCAAAGCGCTGACGATCCCGGTGGTGACAGTTTGGTTGAGTCCAAATGGACTACCGATCGCGACAACCCACTCGCCGACTTCTGCCTGTTCCGAG
>CAYZPA010000053.1:0-37022 GCA_964479855.1 uncultured Pirellulaceae bacterium | reverse complement strand
CAATGAAACAAGCTTTCTCCATGTCGACGCCCACGCATCGTGAATAATCCGGGCTGATCTATGTTTAGGGCCGTACATGCGGAGACGAGAAAAAGAGTCTGGATTGCGATAGGCTTAAATACGACGTTCGTTCAGAATAGTGAAAACAGATCGATGCGGAAAGTACGGACCGAGAAATCAAGCATGCTGACACCGACACGAAAATTATCTGGCTTCTTCTCCGCTGCCATTTCGCCGCTGTTGTTCGTCGCGGTGACGGTTCAAGTTGGTGTCGCTCAAAACGACTCGGGACCAAAGGGCATCGCACTGCCCCACTCGACTTTACAAGCCGAAGGTGAAACCGAAAACGAAGACGAAATAGAAAACGATGCGGCTCAGATGGATCGATTCCTGACACGGCTGGCGTTGGACAACATGCCCGTCGAATTTAAAGAAGACGAAGATTGGGGGCAGCAGGATGAGCGTTGGGACGGTGTGAAAGTTTCATTCAAAAATGGGAAACTGCGAACCAAACGCCGCAAGAAAATGGTAAACCACGGAACTTGGAAACGATATTCAGCTTCTTTGGTGGACCCCGAGGAACAGTTCTCTGTTCAGCTCAATAATTTTCGTGAACTCGCGGATCGAAAAGTTGCTTTCGATGTTGTCGTCTCAGCCAAAATCAAGGTCGCCGGTCGACAATCAAAATGGGTCAAAGGAATGCAGCTGTACAGCATCAGTGCGACGGGTTCGGCCGATCTTCGACTGACCGTCTCGGTCGAGTTGCAGTCAACGCTGGATGTGGCGAAGTTTCCTCCCGACCTGATTCTCGATCCTGCAATCTCCGCAGCCGATATCGAGCTTTTTGATTTTCGGATCGACCGGGTTAGTAAAGCGGGCGGGGAAATTGCTCAACAAATCACGAAAGCCGTTCGCAAGGCGATTGAGAAAAAGATCTCCGCCAAAGAAGAAAAATTAGTCAGCAAACTAAATACTAAAATTGATGAAAATCGTGACCGACTAACTCTTTCAGCCCACGACGCGATGAAGTCAAAATGGGCGAGCCTGATTCCCGGTAACAATTCGGCGGAAGACGATCAGGAGTAAGCTTGCCCACTACTCTGCGCTGAAGAGCGCATCGACAAAGGTATCGACGTCGAATTTCGCGAATGCTTCTGGCGTTTCTCCCAAGCCAATGAACTTCACGGGCAGCCCGAATTCCTGGCAAATCGGAATGGCGACGCCGCCTTTGGCGGTTCCGTCAAGTTTGGCAAGAATGATTCCAGTGCAGCCAGCGGCATCGGAAAAACCTTTCGCTTGGCTGATTGCATTCTGACCCGCCGTTGCGTCCAGCACCAACAGCACTTCGTGCGGCGCGGTCGATCCTTCTGCACAAGCACAGGCCGCTTTGTTGATGATTCGACGGATGCGTCCCAATTCGTCCATCAGGTTGGTTTGCGTTTGAAGCCGTCCCGCCGTGTCGATGATACAAATATCGGCGTTGTTTTTATAAGCGGTATCAGTTGCTGTGTAGGCAACGCTGGCGGGGTCGCTGCCTGACTTGCCGGTGACAATTTCGGCGTTCAGTCGATTGGCCCAAACCGTTAACTGTTCAACGGCGGCGGCCCGGAAGGTGTCGCCCGCACCAAGAACGACGGACTTTTCCTGTTCTTTGAATCGATAGACGAGCTTTGCAATCGAGGTCGTCTTTCCGGCGCCGTTGACGCCGACCACCATGATGATGGTGGGGCCAGAATCAGCGAAGCTCACATCAGCCGAACCTTGCTGCATGATTTCGCGGACAGTGGTTTTTGCCGAATCGACCAAGTCGCTGAATTCAACTTTTCGACCGCGAAACTTTGATTTGATGTCGTCACGAATTTTGCCCGCGGAAGCGACGCCCATGTCGGTGCGAATCATCAGAGCGAAAATCTCTTCCAGGAAGTCGTCGTCAACCAGCCGGCCTTCTTTGACGAGGTCGCGAAGGTCGGTGTTAAGGAAATTCGTGGTCTTTTTGAGAGCACGTTTGAATTTTCCAAGGAAGCCAGTCTTCTTTTCAGAATCGGACGAGGGGTCGCTGTTTGACGCGTCGGTCTCACCTGAGTTCGTTTGTGTCGTCTCAGGATCCAGCGACGGATCTGCTGAAGATTCGGGAGCTGGCGTCTCGACAGGTTTGTCTTTTCGAAATGGATTCCACTTGGCCATGGCGTCGATCAATTCTCTGAGTGGTTAGAGGCTTTATTGGCGTTGTCAGGCTTGCTGCCGGATTTTTCTTGTGCGTCAAGCTTCATCAGTTTGTCCAACACGCCGTTCACGAACGAGGCGGAATTGTCAGAACCGTATCGCCGAGCCAAATCGATGGCTTCGTTGATCACCACTCGCCCAGGAGTGTCAGTGTGAAGCAATTCGTAGGCTCCCAATCGAAGCACGTTGCGGTCCGTCGCTGCCATCCGCGAAAGCCGCCAGTTCATCGCCGTGCGGCCCAATGCCTGATCCAGTGATTCGCGATGAATGCGAACGCCGTCGATCAGCGAACGCGCGAACGCAACCAGTTTTCCATCATGGCTAAGCCTCGCCTCGACGAATCGGGTGCGCACAAAATCCGGTTGCTCCGGGTTCAGCTCGTTCTGATAAAGAACTTGCAAAACGATCTCTCTGGCTCGGCTTCTGCGTGACATAGATAGTTTCGGAACCGAAGTGCCGATTGTTTTTTTAGCCCAAACGTTATTGCTTGAGACAAGATGGAAAATTGCCCTGGAAAGTGCTGTAAGCGTGCTCGATCGCCGCACAGCCAATCGACGCGACAGTCTAATCGACGCTGCTCGATTCGAAAATGACCGATCCGTCGGCGTCCAGAAGATCTACAAGTTCGGTGAGTTGCCGCAGCCAGCCATCCTCGAAATCAGGCTTGATTTTTGATCGACTCAAAAAGCGACAGCATGTGCAAAGTGGCCTCGGCCGCTTCGGTCCCTTTGTTACCGACTGCTCCGCCACACCGGGCGAGGGCTTGTTCCAGCGTGTTGCAGGTCAAGACGCCAAAAGCGACGGGTTTGCCGAAGTCCAGCGAAAGCCGCCCAAGCGAATTGCTGATCGTCGTATTGATGTGCTGGTCGTGAGTCGTTTCGCCACGGATCACGCAACCAAGACAAATGACGGCGTCGAACTTTTTGGTTTCAAGTAGTTTTTGCGCTGCCGATGGAATTTCCCAAGAGCCGGGAACCCATGCCGTAAAAATGTCGCTGTCCGGAACTCCGACGGATGTCAAAGAATCCGTGGCTCCTTGCAGCAGTTTCCCAGTGATGTTGATGTGGTAGCTGGATACGACGATCGCAAACCGGCTGCCGGCAACAAGTTCGGGTTGTCCCAGTTCACCTTTGTGAGAATCAATAGTCACTTCTGAATCCGTGTCGAGAAAAACCAATAGAGTTGCATCAGAGCGATGGAACCGGCCTCTATCGGAATCTCAATTCGATTCTTCGTCAAGCGATTCGAGCAATTCGTCATTCGTGGCGTACTTATCCAGCAAGCTCAAAAGCAGCTCCATCGCTTCGGCGGCCTGTTTTTCGCCGCAGGTTCGCCGGAGTCGGTGGACCGGTTGGGTTGCTTCGCCAAGCAGAGTTTCTTCGTGATGGGTGGAACTTTTATGAATGTTGATCGCTGGCCAGATTCTTTGTTGCACAAGGGCTTGGTCCAGCAGGATTTCGTGATTCGCCAAGCCGCGTAGTGCATCGCGAATCTGGTCGTCTACTGAAAAGTCAGTATCCACATGAAGTGTTGCGATGATCGTCAGAGAGCCACCGTTTTCACTTCGCATCGCACTGCGCAGGAAACTCTTTGCCAGTGGCAGTGCATCCGCTTTCAAAGGTGTGTCCTCTCTGGCCGATTGCCATGATTTGTCGAACTCAAGTTCTGCCCGAGCGAAATCAGTCAGTGAATCAAAGATGACGATGACTTCTTCACCTGTCTCAACCATGCGTTTTGCTTTTTCCAAAACGATATTGGCGACGTCGGAGTGCCTTGCAGCGGACTCATCGAACATTGACGCGATGACCTCGCATCGGTCGCTGGCCAACTCCTTTCGAAGGTCACGAACGTCTTCAGGCCTTTCGTCGATCATGACGCAGCAAACGTAGGCTGTCGGGTGGTTGGTCTGAATCGCACCGCAGAGCGTTTTAACCAAATTGGTTTTTCCGGCTCGAGGTGGGCTCACGACGACGCTGCGTTGTCCGAATCCGATCGGAGCCATCAAATCGACGATCCGCCCAATGGGCTCATTAGGTCCGGTTTCGAATCGAATGGCCGTGTCAGGAGTGAGCGGTTTCAGGTCTTCGAAGTTGATCGTTTCGGCGGCCTGTTGAGGCTCAAGTCCGTTGACTTGAGACACCCGCAGTAGCGCAAAATAGCGTTCGTTTTCTTTCGGCGGGCGAATGTGCCCTGAAACCACCGATCCGTCGCCAAGATTGAATTTTCTGATCTGGCTGGGGGAAACGTAGATGTCTTCGGAGCTGCTTAAATAGTCGAAAGCGAGGCTGCGCAAGAATCCGAATCCGTCGGGCAAGATCTGCAGCGTTCCCGATCCAATCAGGGTTCGGCCTTCCTGGGTGTATTTGACCAGAATGGAATGCAGGAGTTCGTCGCGAGAAATATCTTTGCTGACCGATAGCCGCAGTTGTTTGGCAACCGCATTCAATTGAGCCAGATCGGCGCGTTGAAGATCGGCAACGGCGACATGGCTTTCTGTCTGGTTGCTGGAGCGTTTTTTCAAGTTTGGCAGCTTGCCCGGTGGCATGGCAATTCCGGTGGATCACTCGTGTTGATTGTCATCGAAATGAAGCTTGCGGAATTGTTCAGGTACCGCGAAACCGAGACTTTCCCAATACTGGCAAAGCTGCTCGGCCGTCTCGGCCTTTGTCCCCGAATTATCAACAATGAAAGAAGCTCTCCGCTGTTTCTCTTCGGTCGCCAATTGTTGTGATTCACGTTTTTGCAGTTCGTCGTCGCTCCAGCCGCGAGCTTTCGCGCGTTGCTGGCGAGTCTTCAAATCTGTATCAACGTAAATTACGTGGTCGCACTCCTTGTCCCACTCGCCTTCAAAAAGCAGCGGCACATCGAGTACGACGACATGGCTTTGGGAATCGGTTTGGTACTTCGCCAGTTCGCTTCGAATCATTTTCCCAATCTCAGGGTGAGTGATCGATTCGAGCAAGTTCAGTTGTTCTTCGTCCGCAAAGACCTTTACCCCAAGCTCTTTACGAACAATTTGGCCCTGATGATCAAGGATACTTGAGCCCCAGTGATCGACGATTTGTCGAACAACATGAGGCAATCTCAGGACCTCGTGAGCCAGCGCATCGGCATCGATACGCTTTCCGCCAAGATCACTCAGGCATTTCGCGACGAAGCTTTTTCCGCTGGCTACGCCACCGGTCAACCCAATGACTGGCATTTCGATTCCACATCCAAAACAGCTGAAAGATTCAGCTTTTCATTAAACCGTCCCAACAGGCCGATTTCCGCGTTCTCATCCGCTTCAAACATAGCTCTAAATCTTCCAGTTTTCTACGCCCGAATTGCCCCCGCTTCAAAAGCTTCACGATTTGTTAACCTGAACACATGGGAAAGCGGAACATTCAGAGGAATCGATGGCGAAAAAGAAAAATACGAGTTTGGGACCTGACCTGTTTTCAGCCAATGAGCCCAAAAAACTGTTTTTGCTCGATGGAATGGCACTCATTTATCGAGCTCATTTTGGGATGATTCGTAGCCCCAGATTCACTTCAGGGGAAATTCCCACCTCCGCTGTCTTCGGAATCGCCAATACGGTTTTCGATCTAATCAAGAAGCAAAAGCCGACTCATATTGCGATCGCATTTGATACCAGCGATCCCACTTTTCGCCACGAAGTCTTCGATGAATACAAAGCTCAACGTGATTCGTTGCCAGAAGACATCGCCATCCAGATTCCGTTGGTCGATCGGTTGATGGAAGCGCTTAATATTCCGATTATCCGAACGCCCGGCTACGAAGCGGACGACATCATCGGGACTCTGGCGATCGAAGCTGCAGAAAAAGACTTCGAAGTCTTCATGGTGACGCCGGACAAAGACTATCACCAATTGGTGACCGACCGGATCAAGGTCTACAAGCCTGGGCACAAAGGCGGAACCTTTGAGGTTCTGGACGTGGATGCCGTTTTGGAAAAATGGCAGATCGAACACGTGCCTCAAGTCATCGACATTCTTGGGCTGATGGGCGACAAAAGCGACAACGTTCCCGGGATTCCAGGCATCGGTGAAAAGACGGCTGTCAAGCTGATTGATCAGTTTGGCTCGATCGAAAAATTGCTTGACAGCACCAGCGAGCTAAAAGGCAAGCAAAAGGAACGCGTCGAAGAAAATCGCGACATGGCGCTTCTGTCCAAAATGCTCGTCACGATCAAAACAGATGTGCCGCACGATTTGAAACTAAATGACTTTTACATTCGTGATCCAAACGAAGACGAATTGAAGGCCCTGTTTATGGAGCTAGAATTTGATTCGCTGGGAAAGAAGCTCTTCGGCAAGTCGTTTTCTTCGTCCAGTTCACGCGCCTCTGTCATTCGAGAGAAACGCGAGAAAGAGATTCAGTCATCTCTGTTCGAACAAGGTGAAGTCAAAGAGAAAACAATCGCTTCGGTCGAACATGACTATCGCCTGGTCGATACCCCAGAAGGTCGCGCGGAACTGATCGAACTGCTTAAGAAGCAATCTGCGTTTTGCTTCGACACCGAAACGACCGGGCTGAATCCTCGGGTCGCGATGCCACTGGGAATCGCGTTTGCGTTTGAGCCTCATTCTGCGTGGTACGTTGTTTGTCCGGAAGAGAAAGAAGCGGCACTGGCTGTCCTCGAGGAGTTTCGGGAGGTCTTCGAAGACAGCCGCATCGAAAAAATCGGGCACAATCTGAAATACGATGTGACGTTGTTGAAATGGCATGGAATCGAGGTCCGCGGAAAACTGATGGACACGATGTTGGCTCATTCGATGAAGGAGCCAGAAATGAACCACGGTTTGGATTATCTGGCCAAGCTATATCTTGCTTACAAACCGATTCCGATTTCACAGCTGATCGGTCCCAAAGGTGAAGATCAAAAAAGCCTGCGAGATGTGCCGCTGGAGGACGTCGTCGAATACGCTTGCGAAGACGCGGACATCACCCTGCAGGTTGCGGCAGTGCTGCGTCCGGATATCGAACAGCGAGGCGTCAGCGAAGTTTGCTACGACATCGAATGTCCTCTGATTCCCGTGCTGGTCGACATGGAGTACGAAGGCATCACGCTGGATACCGATTCGTTGGCGGCGTTTTCGAAAAAGCTGGACGTCGAGATCGTCGAACTTCGCGATCAAATCTACGAAGCCGCTGGTCGAGAATTCAATATCGATTCGCCAAAACAACTGGGCACGATTTTGTATGACGAATTGGAATTGGTGGCCAACCCGAAAAAAACAGCGACGGGCCAGTACTCGACCCGAGAAACAGAACTCATTCGATTGGCTCCCAATCACCAGATCGTGGCGGACGTCCTGGAATATCGCAACGCGGTGAAACTGAAGTCGGTTTACGTGGATCAGCTTCCCAGCACGATCGACGAAAACAACCGTTTGCACACGCATTACAGCCAAACTTGGACGGCGACTGGGCGGATGCAATCCAACAATCCGAACCTGCAAACGATTCCAATTCGTAAAGAACGTGGTCGCGAAATTCGAGCCGCTTTTGTGCCGCGAAGTGAAGAGTTCGAGATCCTGTCGGCGGATTACTCCCAGATCGAACTTCGCATCATGGCAGACTTGAGCGAAGACCCTTCGATGCTGGAGGCGTTCAATTCCGGAGCAGACATTCATACGTCGACTGCTTCCAAGGTCTACAAAGTCGATCCCGAAGATGTGACTCGGGAGATGCGTGACAAGGCCAAGACCGTCAACTTCGGAATCCTGTATGGCATTTCTGGCTTCGGACTTCAGCAACGTTTGAATATTCCTCGCGCCGAAGCCAACGAACTGATCGAGAACTATTTCGAGAAACATCCGGGCGTTCAGACGTGGATCGATTCAACGATCGAATTTGGCAAAGAACATGGCTACGTGGCGACGCGCACAGGGCGTCGTCGCTACCTTCGCGATATCAACTCGCGGAACAAAACGCTGCAACGAGCAGCTGAACGTTTGGCCATGAACAGTCCGATCCAGGGCACCGCCGCCGACATGTTGAAGTTGGCGATGATTCGAGTCTACGAGGCGCTAGAAACCGGTGGTTTTGCGACAAAGATGCTGTTGACCGTTCATGACGAAATCGTTTTCGACATGCATCGCGATGAGACCGAGACCGTGATTCCTGTAATCGTGGATGCGATGAAGGGAGCTTTGGAAATGAAAGTGCCGATCGAAGTGGAGACCGGCCACGGCGCGAACTGGCTGATCGCTCACTGATTTTGGAAACCGGCGATCTTTGAAATTCTCTGCAGTTCCGACGTGCAACAAACCGTGGCTAACGCCAAAACGACTGATGTTGGAATCGATTCTGAAATTGGAAATTTATTTCAGTGCTAATCCTAAACGTCGATATCGATCTCGTCGGCGTCTTCGGCTCGTTCCATGATGAAGCGGAATCGAGCTGACGCGTCCTTGCCCATTAAATCGCTGATCACTCGATCGGTTTCCAGTTGATCGTCAACTTCGACTTTCAGCATGCGACGCGTTTTCGGATTGAGCGTCGTTTCCCAGAGCACTTTGGGCATCATTTCACCAAGGCCTTTGAAGCGAGTGATTTCCGGAATCGCTCGACCCTTGTGCTCTCCAAGAATTCGGATGCGATCTTCTTCGTCAGCGGCCCAAAACGTTTCCTTGCCAATGTCGACTCGAAACAGTGGCGGCACGGCGATGAACAGGTTGCCGTTTGCGATCAATTGCGGCATGTGGCGAAAGAAAAACGTTAGCAGCAATGTGGTGATGTGATGGCCGTCCGAATCGGCATCTGCCAGAAGGATGATTTTTTGATATCGCAAGTTCGCAATGTTGAAGCTCTTGCCCAAACCGCATCCAATCGCGGAAATCATGTCCTGAATCTCTTTGTTATCCAGAATCTTTTTCAGGGTCGCACTCTCGGTGTTAAGCACCTTTCCTCGCAGCGGCAAAATCGCCTGAAAGTTGCGGTCACGCCCCTGTTTCGCACTGCCACCCGCCGAATCACCTTCGACGATGAACAGCTCTGATCTCCCGCGCCCGCTAGCCATGCAATCGCTCAGTTTTCCAGGCAGCATCGTACGCTTGCCACTGACCTTTCGCGACACTGACGCCGACGCCGCCCGCGAAGCAGCTCGAGCCCGAGATGCAGCGATAATTCTCGCCACAATGCCGTCCGCCACGGTTCGATTGTTGTTCATCCACTGTTCGAGCGCCGGTCGAAGCTCGCTGTCGATCATGCTTGCGACTTCAGGATTGTTCAGCCGGTCCTTGGTTTGGCCCTGAAACTGTGGTTCCTTGATGAAGACCGAAATGATCGCAATGACGCCTTCACGAATATCCTCGTGAGTAATTTTCACACCGCGAGGAACAAGGTTGTGCATGTCGATATAGTTGCGGACGGCCTTCACCATGCCAGAGCGAAAACCGTTTTCGTGAGTTCCTCCGTTTGCCGTTGGGATGCCGTTCACGTATGAGCGAACGTATTCGTCGGTCGAATCCGTCCAGTGCAGCACCAGTTCAAATCGTTCATCAGAAGATTTGCTGTTGAGCGAAAACGGAGTTTCATGGATCGCGCCGGCGGAACGATCTTTGGAGACTTTGCCAAGGAAGTCAACGATGCCGTTTTCGTGATGAAATGATTCTTTCTTTCCATTGACATCGTCAGAGAAATTTACTTTCACGCCGCGATGCAAAAAGCTGACAATCTCAATTCGACTGCGAATGGTCGCCGGATTGAATTCAGTTTTTGGAAAGATGGTCGGGTCGGGCGTAAACGTAATTGTCGTGCCAGTTCCCCGAACAGCACCTTTGAGTTTTTGCAACTTCGTTTTCGCGTGTCCTTTTGCGAATTCCATTCGATACTGAGCACCATCGCGTTTAACGACAGCGATCAGGGATTTCGAAAGTGCATTGACGACCGAAGCACCGACGCCGTGTAGGCCACCTGCCGTCTTGTAGTTGTCGCCTTCGAATTTTCCGCCGGCGTGCAAAACCGTCAGCACCGTTTCCAGGGCGCTCTTTTTGGTTTTCTTGTGGATGTCGATCGGAATGCCGCGTCCGTTGTCCGATACGGCAACCGTCATCCCGGATTTATGAAGGTGAACGTTGATCTCGGAAGCGTGACCGTTCATCGCTTCATCCACCGAGTTGTCCATGATTTCCCAGACAAGGTGGTGCAGACCGGCCATACCGACGCCGCCGATGTACATGCCGGGACGTTTGCGAACCGGATCCAGCCCTTCCAGAACCGTGATGTTTTCGCTTTTGTAGGACTTGGCTTTTTTGGATGCGGTCGGCATTGGAATCAGTCTTCAGATGCGGTGTTCAGATTTGCAGCGAGTGATACGGTCGCGGAGGCTTACTCGATCATTTGAGAGGCTTGAGTTCGTCAGGAGATTCGACCGGCGGTTCAACGATCTTGGCGATCTTGCCATTCTTTTGAATCTCGTTGCCCTTTCCGCCGCGCGAAGTGACACGATACTTCGTCGTCGAGATCGTTTTTTGGGCTCCTCGGTTCGTTTCCACAACCAACAAATCGCGATCGCCTTTCGAAGGTTTGAAGCCGATCAGTTTGTCGGTTTTGGCCAATTTGATCAGCATCACGCCCCGCCCTGCCCCGGACAGATAATTGATTTCTTCCGACGGACAAACCATCGCTCGGCAAGCCGCTGAAATCGCAAGGATCGTTTCTTCTGCCGTGATGGCGTACACGCCGACCAGTGCCGCGCCGGTTTTGACACGAGCAAATCGGCGACCGCTACGAGTCGACGCTTCTGCCAATGACTCGAGGCTGAATCGCAACGCGTAACCATCGCTCGATGCCGCCAGGCCGTGAACTTCGGGGCAGTATTCGGGCTGTTTGGGATCTTCTTTGATGTTGCCAATGACTCGAGAGTCAAACGACATAACGGAAACGATTTTTTCGCCATCTTTTAGTTTGAAGAGCTTTTGAATCGGGTCCCCAAAGCCAGTCGAAGCAGGAATGTCAATCATTCGAGCCGTATAACAGAATCCCATCGAACTGAAGAAGCCAACGGTGGAACGAGTCGATCCAGCGACGATGCCCAGAATCGAGTCTCCGCTTCGGACCCGGCTTTTGGATGGATCTGCGATTTGCTTTTGACGTTTCACCCAGCCATCTTTGGTGATCAGGATGTGACAGTCTTCGGCGACGATGAAGTCTTCGGCGCTGTATTCAACCTGAGCCTCTGCTGCTTCGATGACTGTTCGACGTCGTGCCTCTTTGTCTTTGCAGTACTCCGTCAGCACGGATTCAATCTCTTCGCGAACGATCTTCCATCGGCCCGAAGCGTTTGTGTCTTCAGTGTTCTCTTTGAGCAATTTTTGGATTTGCCGAGCCCGTTTCTGTTTCTCTTTGAATTCTTCCTGGATCAGATTGATTTCCAGTTTGGCCAATCGATAGAGCTTCAGTTCCAGGATCGCATCGGTTTGTTCTTCGTCCAGACCACCCTTGGCCGCAGGGAACCGCTTCATGATTTTCTGGGCCGCATCAGCTTTACCGTCAGAGCGACGAATGATGCGGATGATCTCATCCAGAGCGTCAAAAACCGTGATAAAACCCTGCAGGATATGCAGTCGCTTTTCCAGTTTCGCCAGTTCGTTCTCCAGCCGTCGAGTGACGACTTCGAGGCGAAACTGCAGGAAGTACCACAGGATTTCTTTCAGTCCCAACCTTGCGGGCGCGCCGACTTCAGGATTTTCGGTTGGTACAAGGCAGGTCAGGTTCACGCCAAAGTTAGTCTGAAACTTTGTATTCTTGTAAAGGAAGGCAAGGACCTTGTCCGGGTCGGCGTCCTTTTTAAGTTCCAAATCGATTCGCGTGTCGTCGGTCGAAAGGTCACGCGCTTCCACGACCAGAGGAAGCTTGCCGCTGAAGACCATCGTATTGATCGATTCGACAAGATTCGCTTTGTTGACTCCGTAAGGAATTGAATCGAGGATCAGCGTTTTGTTTTTTGATCCCTTTCCTGCGGAGGCGACTTTCGACGTTCCGCGAAGCACGATGCTTCCGTGGCCTGTCGCATAAATTTCGCGAAGCTCTTCCTTGCTGTTGATGACCTGACCGCCGGTTGGAAAGTCCGGGCCGTGAACCGCGTCATTGGCCACCAGTTGATAAGCTTTGATTTCCGGATCCTTCAACAGTTTCAGCAGCGCGTTGCAGACCTCTTTCAGATTGTGCGGCGGGATGTTGGTTGCCATGCCGACCGCGATGCCCGTCGCACCGTTGACCAACAGGTTTGGGATCCGCGAAGGGAGTACGACCGGTTCTTCTCGGGTGCCGTCGTAGTTTGCTTTGAATGGAACGGTTCGAGTCGAAAGGTCGGTCAGAACTTCGCTGGCGATTCGAGTCAAACGACATTCGGTGTAACGCATGGCCGCCGCGTTGTCGCCATCGACTGAACCAAAGTTTCCGCTACCATCGACAAGCGGAATGCGTAATGAAAACGGCTGAGCAATGCGAACGAGCGCATCGTAAATTGAGCTGTCACCATGCGGGTGCAAGTTACCCATCACGTCACCGACGACTTTGGCACATTTGCGATGTTTCGCGGTGTGAAAAAGTCTGGCGTCACCCATCGTGTACAGAATACGGCGCTGAACAGGCTTCATGCCGTCACGAACGTCAGGCAAGGCTCGGCTGGTGATGACCGACAGCGAGTAATTCAAATACCTCGACTGCGCGGCCAATCTCAGCGGAATCGTTGTCAGCGCGTCCGACTGAGTATCCTCAAAAAGTGTCGCTTGATCCGCATCCTTTCCGGAAGAGCGTTTTTTGGAAGAGGAACGCGGCTTGGACTTGGAAGCTTTTTTCTTGTTGCTGGGCCGGCGTTTCGCCACGGTGATGCCTTGGGTTGGAGCTACAGGTTGTCTTCAAAGCCGCCATCTGCTGAGCAGCGGCGGACGCGATCTACCGATTAAAATCCGTCAATTCGGACTTAGTCGAACTTAAAATCCCTCAAAAAGGAGAATGTCCAATTGGGAGGAATGGGTGAGTTGTGGTGAGTATAGCAATCGCCATGTTTCCCTCACAGACGGTTTTTCGGCTGCTGCGGTTTGTATTGCAAGGCCAACGGTTTTGTGGGCTCGGTTGAGCGAATGTCTTCAAAGCTGGCCTCTGGCGGGCCGATCCTCCCAACACAGCCGGTTGCCGGAAGCACCGGGAAGCCAAAGTCAAAAGGAATGACAAACATGATCCAGAAATTCTTCGTCGCCATCTGCTGCGTAGCCGTACTTTCAGTCGCTGCAGAATCGATCAATGCTCAAACCGGTCAGGGCAACCTGCCGAACCCTGTGTTCTCTCAGTACACGACTCAGGGATCCGCCAGCTCTGCGACGGCTGCCATGTATCCCGCACCGCATCCCGTTCCCTACAACGTTGGGATGACCAACTACACTTACCAGCCGTTGATGCCGCACGAAATGATGTACGTGCATTCCCGGAATTACTACAACTACTACAACGATTCGAGCTTCTACGGTGGTGGCGGATCGCTCAACAAAACTTCCGTGCGATGGCAAAACGGAGCATCGGGCGTTGGCCCACTTCCGTTTTCGAATCAGCGTTTGCAGAAATTGCAATATCGCTTCGCCAAGCGGGCTTACTGCATCGGCGGCGGTTGCGGCCAATAATTTTTCCGGCGATCGACTCCTTGGACTGCATCGCACTCGACAAATTTAGAAAACAGGTTTCAGGATCATGTTACGAAACGTTTTAACTTACTCAATCGCGTTGTTGGCTTGTGGCTTGATGGCGGCGGAAACGACTCAGGCTCAGTGTGCAGGTTGCGGTAGCGATTCTGTCATCGGTTCGTTGGGCATCGGTGGTCGTTTGGCAGGCCGAACTGGAGGTCGACTT
Source organism: uncultured Pirellulaceae bacterium (assembly GCA_964479855.1). GTDB lineage: Bacteria > Planctomycetota > Planctomycetia > Pirellulales > Pirellulaceae > Mariniblastus. The sequence continues at coordinate 22,943 of CAYZPA010000053.1, read as the reverse complement.
GGAAAGCTGATGAGCCGCCCGAGTGCTTCCGGTGCGATATACGATGCCGATGGGATGACGCAAACCACAACAGAGTTTGCTGGTCGAGCTGCCGTCAAGGGAGCGATTCAGGATCATTTCACTCCGCATCGCGCTTACGCATACAGCAACCACGGGATCACCGCTGGAAACATCCACGAATGGAACGGTCAGCAGCAGGACGTTTACGCATGGCATGGCGGATACCAAAACTGGCGTTGGGGAACTCCGACCGCTTTGGTGGTTCCTCCCAATGCGTCTTATGGATCCAGCTACGCATGGGGTGTCGGGCAGGTACGCAGCACACCAATCCATCACCAGTTTGGGCGTGGCGGACGAGCCAACGTTGGCGGACCAAGCGGTGAAGGTGCGTTTTCGAACACGCCTTACTGGCCCTCGAGCACCGATCAATTCGGCGTGTATTCAGTTCGCGCCCCTTGGTAGTGAACACGGTTTTATGCCGGCTTTGACAAAAAGCGATACGTCTCGCGGTCTTTCGATTGCGAGGCGTTTTTTAGTGCAATCCCGCAATTGATGAGTTGTCTTTGCCCACCTTGCCAAGCATGCCACGCTTGGCGATATTCATCCCGGATTATTCACGATGTGTGGGCGTCGACATGTCACCTACGACGTGAGATTCACGAACTTGTAAAACTTGCCTCCGCGTCCGGAGAATCGCTTCAAAGGGCAACCAGACGCCTGTCGTCGTGAAAAATTCCGGTTCATAAACTGTTAAGTCCGATTCCCGAAAGTTTCCCATGAAATCTCCTGTACGAGTCACCGTCACCGGCGCCGCCGGAAACATCAGCTACAGCATTCTTTTTCGTATTGCTGCCGGCAATATGTTGGGCCCAGATCAGCCTGTGATTTTGCAATGCCTTGAGATTCCTCCCGCCATGAACGCGCTCAACGGCGTCGTGATGGAGCTGAACGATTGTGCTTTCCCGCTTCTGCACGACATCGTAGCAACCGACGATCCGAATGTTGGTTTCAAGGATTCTGATTTTGCGCTGCTGGTTGGAGCCATGCCGCGAAAGAAAGGCATGGAACGGAAAGATCTGCTGGAAGCGAACTCAAAAATCTTTTCGGTTCAAGGCAAGGCGATCAATGAGAACGCAAAGAAAGACTGCCGCGTGTTGATCGTCGGAAACCCTGCCAACACGAATGCTTTAATCACGATGGCGAATGCTCCCGACATCAAGCATGGAAACATCACTGCGATGACTCGATTGGATCACAATCGAGCGATCAGCCAATTGGCTGGCAAGACCGGATCGGCTTCGACAGACATCAAGAAAATGACCATCTGGGGCAACCATTCCGCGACTCAATACCCGGACATCAGCCAAACAACAGTTGGTGGAAAGCCGGCTCCGGAGCAGGTCGACACCGATTGGTATCGCAGCGATTTTATTCCCACGGTTCAAAAGCGCGGAGCCGCCATCATTGAAGCGCGGGGCGCGTCGAGTGCTGCATCGGCGGCGAGTGCTGCGATCGATCACATGCGTGACTGGGTGCTTGGCACTCCTGATGGCGATTGGGTCAGCATGGCGATTCCAAGCGATGGCAGCTACGGCGTCCCAGAAGGATTGATCTACAGCTACCCGGTGACGTGTAGCGGTGGCGAGTATTCGATCGTTCAAGATTTGCCAATCGATGAGTTCAGCCGCGAACGTATGGACGTCACTGCGAAAGAGTTGGCGGAAGAACGCGACGAAGTAAAAGATCTTCTTTAATCGCATGCTGTCGAGAATCCTGGCAAAGTGAAATTTGGTAACTCAGGCAAGCCGCTTTGACTTTGCGGCTACCTGTTTTTTTCGCTAGCGATTGAGAGTGCGAAAGAAATGGCCTTGGTTTCGAATGTTGCGAGGTTCGCGTTGACGCCCGTGGAAACGTTTTTTAAAAACCTCCATCGTTTGAAGGATTTCCAACACGGCAGTTGAGGCAACCATGAATCGGATCAAGATCAGCCCACTCGCAACGGCTCAACTTGACGATGTCCAAACGGGTCAGGACAGCGCCGTTTTTTCGTCCGTGAATTCGTCGGCGGCCAGACCTACAACTCTTTCGGGGAAAGCGACCGAAGGCGAGTTCTCGTTGTTCGTGCCGATGCACTACGAGAAAAATTACGCTTACCCGCTGGTTGTATGGCTTCACTCGGATGAATCCGACTGCGGCGAACTGCAAAGACTGATGCCGCAAATCAGTATTCGAAATTATGTCGCGATTGCTCCTCAATCAGGCTTTTCAGCAAGTGCACCCATCTCATGGCCGAACTGTACCGAATCGGTTGATGCCGCGTACGCAGGTGTGATGGCAGCAATTGATGAAGCGATGATGAGATTCAATATTCAGTCAAAGCGAATTTTCATCGCGGGAAATGGAACCGGCGGAACGATGGCGATGCGATTGGCCTTCGAGCGTCCCGATGTTTTCGGAGGCGTCATCTCTATCGATGGAGCGATGGATACTCAGCACTTGCCTCTGCGAGACTGGGAGCGTTGCCGCGAACTGCCGGTGTTGCTTTCCGGATTCCGGCAATCTGACAAATACTCGCAAGATGATCTCTGTCACCATCTTCGTTTGTTGCACGTGGCGGGATTCGAGACCACCGTTCGGCAATATCCCGGACCATCCAATATGTCAGCAAAAGTCCTGGGCGATATGGATCGATGGATCATGGAATCGATCAGCTCTTCGATTCGTTAGATCCAGTGCTGGAGGTTGCAAATAACCTTGAATGGGAATCATTGAAATCTGATTCTTGTTTCGGAAAAGCAGCGATCGACGTCAAACGTTAACTCCGATTGAAGTAGCTGGCCTGTTCTTCTGGAGTCTTGGTCGGGTACATCACGCCAGCGATTCCAATCGCTTTGCCTTCCGGGGTAACCAGCGGTGTTTTTGATCGGAATTATTCACGACGACAGGCGTCATGTTTGCCCTTTGAAGCGATTCTCCGGACGCGGAGGCCAGCATTGCAAATTCGTCAATTTCACGTCATGGGTGACTCGACGAATCCACAAACCGGGAACAGTACCCCAATGAACAAGATTTCTCCATGTCGACGCCCACGCATCGTGAATAATCCGGGTTTATGTGTCATTGTCAAAACGTACCAATGCGGGTGTTTCGAGGTACAAGACCGAAGCGGTTTTGAGTGTATTATGTTAAATGAATCGCGGCGTCGGAGCGAAATCGCCAATGGTGGCTCATTCTACGAACCAGTCAAAATATACCATGATGAAGCCAACGATCTTTACTCTCTTTTTGTGGGGCATGCTCTTTGATCACGGGGTCGCTCAGGAGGTTTCTTTTACCCGCGACGTAAGGCCGATCCTGTCGGACAAGTGTTTTCATTGTCACGGTCCTGATGCAGACAATCAGGAATCGTCATTTCGACTTGATACCCGCGAACATGCACTCGAAGGAATCGAAGAAGGCGATTCAGAGAACAGCCTGATTCACGAACGCATTTGGTCGCAAGACGAAGACGATGTGATGCCGCCGCCAAGAGCGCTTCGTCAGCTGACCGATGCCGAGCGAAAGATCATCGATAGCTGGATCGATGCGGGAGCACCGTGGGAAGGACACTGGGCGTTTGAACCGATTTCGGATTCCATTCAACCGCCAAAGGTTTCGAATCAGGATTGGAACTCCAATTCAATCGATCGATTTGTCTATTCCGGAATCGTCGGCGCCGGCATGCAGCCGAACGTTGCAGCCTCAAAGGAGAAGTGGCTCAGGCGAGTCACCTTTGATTTGACAGGGCTGCCGCCAACCCTTGAAGCGATTGATGCCTTCTTGCAGGACGATCGCGAAGAAGCATTCGAAGCAGTGGTAGATCGATTGCTTGAAAGCGATGAATGTGCTGAACGGCTAACCAGTGAATGGCTTGATGTGGCTCGCTATTCTGATTCGTTCGGGTATCAACGGGATGACGAACGTTTCGTGTGGCCATATCGCGATTGGGTTATCAAAGCGTTTAAGCAAAACATGCCGTACGACCAGTTCGTAACATGGCAACTGGCGGGTGATCTGATGGAGAACCCGACTCGTGACCAGATTGTTGCAACAGTTTTCAACCGCCTGCATTCTCACAAAAAAGAAGGCGGCGTAGCGATCGAGGAGTTTCGTGTAGAGAACGTTGCAGATCGAACGCACACTTTCTCAGCTGCCTTTATGGGACTGACGATGGAGTGTGCCCGCTGCCACGATCACAAATACGATCCGACGAAAACGAAAGAGTACTATCAGCTCAGTTCCTATTTCGCCAACATTGATGAAAATGGATTGATCTCTTATTTCACCGACGCGGCTCCAACGCCTGCGTATCCGCTGCCGTCTCCTGATCAGGAAAATCAACTTGTTGAAAAGGAAAAGCAGATCCTCACAGCCGAAAAAGAACTCAGGGCCACCATTGAACGCGAGAGCCAATCCGAAGTCGTCAAAAAGTGGCTGGCTGAGTTTGAATCCGGAGACGACCTGATGCCCGGTCGCGTTGTTCAGCTCACGTTTGACCAGCCCGAAAACGTTGTTGAAACACCAAAGGATTCCAAGAAGAAAGCTGCTGGGAAAAAGGTGGCCAAGAACAAAGCGTCTGACGAAGCTGAACCCGACAAGAAGGCGGTTGCTGAGAAATCATCGCAATCTGATCCGGACTCTTCGCCTGCCAAAGACGCCCTGCCTCTAGAAGAAAACCCCGACTCGAAAACCGATAAACCGTGGAGCGAAGTGGCTCAGAAGATTGTGTCTGGTCCAAACGGAAAAGGTAAAGCGATCGAGCTGACGGGAGACGATCCGGTCACGATCCCCAACGTGGCTCACTACGGACGGCATCAGCCGTTTTCTGTTTCAATCTGGATCAAGACAAGCGATATCGAAGAGCGCGGCGTTATTTTCCGTCGTTCACGAGGCTGGGATGATGCGGGAAATATTGGCTACGCGTTGGTTAAGCTTGGCGACAGGTTGAGTGCTCAGATTTCTCACTTTTGGCCCGGCGATGCGATTTGCGTTGAGACTGGCAGCGTCCTGGAAAAGGATCGTTGGTATCACGTCGTGTGGACCTACGACGGGTCCAGCAATGCGAGCGGCTTGAAACTTTCGATCGATGGAAAGCCTGCAGAAACCACGATCTACAAGGATAATTTGACGCGTCAAATCAAATCATGGCGCAACGGCGAAGATCATCTTGCGATCGGTTCTCGCTATCGGGATCGAGGTTTCAAAGACGGACAAGTGGATGAGTTCCGTGTCTTTGAACGAGTGTTGGCTCCGGTCGAAATCGCACAATTGCATGATGGTCAATCATTGAGTCAGCTTCTTGGAAACGATTCGGAGAATTCGAACAACGTCGATGAAGCTTCTCTTGAGGCCATAAAAGCCTACTACGTCAACGCTCATTCACAGGCAGTTCGCGAGGCCACAGGAAAACTTACGGCGGCCCGACTGGCGTGGAACGAAGTGATGGATGCGATTCCGGCGATCAGTGTGATGCGAGAAACCGAAACGCCACGAGAAGCTTTTGTTCTGGAACGTGGAGCTTACGATTCGCGAGGCGAAAAGGTCGAAGCGAACACGCCAGAGTTCTTGCCGCCGTTTCCGGAAGACGCGCCCCGCGATCGGCTTGGGCTCGCAAAATGGATCACCTCACCCGATCATCCGTTGTTGGCCCGCGTTACCGTCAACCGCTACTGGCAATTGATGTTTAGTAACGGACTGGTGCGAACGCCAGAGGATTTTGGGCTGCAAGGGGAACCGCCAACGCATCCCGAGCTGCTGGATTGGTTGTCGAGAGATTTTATCAGTCACGGTTGGGATGTTCGACGCATGTTGAAAATGATGGCGTTGTCCAGAACTTATCGTCAGAGTTCAATTGTCTCTCGTGAGGTTCGTGATCGCGATCCGGAGAACCGACTTTTTGCTCGTGCTCCCGGTCAGCGTTTGTCAGCTGAAATGCTTCGCGACGGAATCCTGTTTGTCAGCGGCCAGCTGAAACAGCAAGTCGGTGGACCACCGGTCAAACCTTACGACGTTGCTCTCGCCTACACGCCGCTGGAAGTCGATTCAGGAGAAAAGCTCTATCGAAGAAGTATCTACACGTTCTGGAAACGAACTTCGCCGGCGCCGGTCATGATGACCATGAACGCGAGCAAGCGGGACGTTTGTCGTTTGAGACGCGAGGTGACCGATTCGCCGCTACAGGCATTGGTGCTTCTGAATGGGACTCAGTTTGTAGAAGCGTCCAAGATGATGGCTGCCGAGGTGCATCAGCAATGTGATGGCGATATCGAAAAGATGATCGTTCGGTCGTTTCGTTTGCTGACCAGCCGAGCTCCGGAAGCACGTGAGATGGAAATTCTGAAATCGCTGTACGCGGAACAATTGGACCTGTTCAATGAAAACCCGGACAGCGCGGTCGAGCTTTTGAAAACCGGCGAAGCGAAGGCAAACGAGGCGATACCGGCAGCGGATCTGGCGGCGACGACGGTGTTGGTGAATGCCATTTTGAATCTTGATGAAAGCGTGAGGCTCCGATGAAAAAGAAACCACCCTGCACTGGCTTTGATAACGGTATTTTCACGCGTCGCGATGCGTTGAAGTCCTTTGGGCATGGGCTTGGAGCGATCGCGTTGGCGGGTTTATTGAGCAAAGATAAAGTCTTTGGCAGCGATGATATCTCGATTCCGCATTTTGCTCCCAAGGCGAAACGCGTCATCTTTCTGTTTCAGGCGGGCGCTCCGTCACAAATGGACACCTTTGATTACAAGCCGCGTTTGAACAAGGATCATGGCAAAGAGCTTCCTCCCGAAGTTCGCATGGGGCAGCGTTTGACCGGGATGAGCGGTTATCAGGCGAGCTTGCCGCTGGTGGGTTCTCCGTTCAAATTTAAGCAGCACGGCGAATGCGGGCACTGGATGAGCGAAACGCTTCCTCATACCGCTGAAATCGCTGACGATTTGTGTGTGATCAAAACGGTGCACACCGAAGCGATTAACCATGGTCCGGGTGTGACGATGATGCAAACGGGCTCCCAGTTTCCGGGCCGGCCCAGCATGGGCGCCTGGTTGGGATATGGCTTGGGATCTGAAAACGATGACTTGCCGGGCTTTGTTGTGATGGTCTCCAACGATCGCGGTGGCCAGCCGCTTGTGTCTCGCTTATGGGGCAGCGGTTTTCTACCTGGCAAATACGATGGGGTGCAGCTCCGTCCGGATAAGGATGCGGTGCTGTATTTGAACAGCCCTGGCGGAATCAGTTCTTCGGGACGTCGAAAGATGTTGGACCGAATTCAGGAACTGAATCAGCTTGAACTGAGAAAGACCAGTGACCCGGCTTTGGAAACTCGAATCGCCCAGTACGAGATGGCTTTTCGCATGCAGTCTTCAATTCCGGAAGTCACCGACATCTCGGGCGAATCGGAAGCGACACTTAAAATGTACGGCGACGACGTCAAGAAGCCCGGAACGTTTGCGGCCAATTGTTTGCGAGCGAGGCGACTTGCTGAAAGCGGCGTGCGGTTTGTGCAACTGTATCATCCAGGTTGGGACCACCACGGAAACTTGCCCAATGGAATTCGCCACAAGTGTAAACAAACGGATCAGGCGTCAGCTGCGTTGGTGAAAGATTTGAAGGCTCGCGGGATGCTGGAGGACACGTTAGTGATTTGGGGCGGCGAATTTGGTCGAACCAGTTACTGCCAGGGCAAGATCAAAGGCACCAATTTTGGACGCGACCATCATCCAAAGTGCTTCACGATGTGGATGGCAGGCGGCGGCCTTAAGGGCGGGTGCTCGTACGGGACGACGGACGATTACAGCTATAACGTGGCTGAAAATGGAGTCCATATTCACGATCTCCACGCGACAATCTTGCATTTGTTGGGGATTGACCATGAGCGGCTGACTTACAAATACCAGGGGCGGCACTTCCGGCTGACCGATGTTCATGGTCACGTTGTAAAGGATCTGCTGGCGTAATGATTCAACCGACCTGAATCGGCCGGTTGGAAAATCATCACTTGCGAGCGAATTTGATTTGGCAAGTTGCATCAAGCGGTTCGTCAATTTAACTCTGAGGAACCATGTGAAAAGTGAGGCGTTTCTGCGTGCAGTGTGCCGTTGCGTCGCATTTCTTATAGCCACTTTCGGCGATGCAGTGTAACTTTTGAGTGTCCCGTCGCTCGCACACTGAAAATCCAATGCCTCGCAAACCTGAACTCATGAGTCCCGCCGGAGGCTGGCCGCAGCTGCGAGCCGCGATCGAAGCAGGGGCCGATGCGGTCTACTTCGGGCTGCAGCATTTTTCAGCTAGAGCCAAAGTTGGGTTCGAGCTTGCGGAACTTCCGGAATTGATGAGGACGCTGCACCGCCGCAGCGTTAAGGGGTTTGTCACTTTTAACACGCTTGTTTTCGACCACGAAATCGAAGCTGCGAAAGAGGCCATCCTGAAGATTGCCGCAGCCAAGGTCGACGCAATCATCGTGCAGGATGTTGGTGTCGCCAAGCTGGTCAGCGAAATCGCTCCTGATTTGGCGATTCATGGCAGCACGCAAATGTCAGTGACAAGTGCACAGGGCGTTGAGCTTGCCGCGTCACTTGGTTGCAATCGAGTCGTTTTGGGGCGAGAGCTCAGTCTGACCGACATGCGGAAAATTGCCTCGCAAACCGACGTCGAACTCGAGTGCTTTGTGCATGGAGCGTTATGCGTTTCGTACTCGGGGCAGTGTTTCAGTAGCGAAGCGTGGGGCGGCCGCAGTGCCAACCGGGGAAAATGTGCTCAGGCATGTCGGTTGTCTTACGATCTGATCGTCGACGGCGAAGTTCGAGATCTTGGCCCGTACCGATATTTGCTTTCGCCTGGCGATCTGTACGCGATCGAGCAGATTCCAGAGCTGGTCGACATTGGCATTGCGTGCCTGAAAATTGAAGGTCGTTACAAGGACGAAGACTACGTCGCGGCGACAACGCGGGCTTATCGAGAGGCGATCGATCTGGCGATGGTCGGTTTGCCTAACGAAGATTTGGCGGACGAAAAACGGGACCTTGAACAGATCTACTCGCGCGGGCTTGGTGCTCATTTCATGTCGGGAGTCAATCATCAGACCGTCGTCCAGGGGCGAGCGCCGCGTCATCGAGGCGTGTTGGTTGGAAAAGTCGTTTCCGTTGGCGACCGAAGCGTCGTTGTCGAAACAGAGCATGAGATCGTTCCGGGGGACGGCGTTGTTTTCGATGCCGCCGATTGGCGAAGCCCTGACGAGCCCGAAGAAGGCGGCAGTATCTACAATGTGAAACCGATTGGCGAAGCGCTCGTCAGCATTGATTTTGAACACGATAAAATTGACTTTGATCGCATTCAGGTTGGTGACCTTGTTTGGCGAACGAATCATGCCGCCGTTTCGAAATCGCTCAAGCCAATCACAAAAGCTAACAAGCCTGTTTACACTCGCCCAATCGACTTCAAGGTCTCGGTTGCGATCGGATCGCCACTGGAGATCGTTGCGACGCACGCGTCGGGACAAACGGTCTCTTTCGTGGCCAGCGATCCACTGGAAGCCGCTTCGAAACGGGCTTTGGATGAGGAATTGCTTCAGGATAAGCTTGGTCGATTGGGCGGAACGCCGTTTCATCTTGGGGCAATCGAACGATTGGGAGACGATGCGGTTTTCGTGCCGACAAGTTTACTCAATGAGGCGCGACGACAACTGGTGGCGAGCTTGCTGGAAAAGCTTGCCGAGACGAAGCCGGGTGAAACAGGAACTGTTTCGGATGAAGCGGGTGCCGTCATCCTGCCGACGGGGCAAGCTGGTGAACTGGTCGACGTTGCTTTTGCCGAAGATGCATCTGCGTTGAGTAAACCTGCCGACAATGAAACGGATTCACCACAATTGCATTTGCTGGTGCGAACGGCCGAGCAATTGGATGCGGCGATTCGATCGCGGCCCGCTTCGATTACGCTGGACTACCTTGAACTTTATGGTCTTCGTCCGTCGGTTGAGAAGATTCTCGCGGCGAACATTGTGGCTCGTGTTGCCAGTCCGCGAATTCTGAAGCCCAGCGAACAGAATATCGTGCGTTTCCTTCTGTCGTTGGACTGTGAGATCGTTGTTCGTAGTGGCGGCCTGTTGTTGGATCTTCTTAAGAGCGACATTGATCACGACCGGCTCATCGGCGACTTTAGCCTTAACGCGGCGAATCACCTTTCGATGGAAACCTATCGAAAAATGGGGCTGGCTCGAATCACGCCAACTTATGATTTGAATGCTCAACAGATCGCGGAACTTGCGGAATCGAGTGGTTCCGAATCGATTGAGGTGATCGCTTACAGTCATCTGCCAGTGTTCCACACTGAACACTGTGTCTTTTGTCGCTTTCTTTCTGATGGTACCGACAACACGAATTGCGGTCATCCCTGTGAGACGCATCGCATCGCGGTTCGGGACCAGCAGGGGCGAGAGCATCCGGTGATGGCGGATGTTGGATGTCGAAATACGGTTTTTGGAGCCGAAGCACAAACCGATCCGCATTCGGTGGCGTTGTGGATGGCTTCAGGCATTTCAAATTTTCGTTTGGAGTTTGTTTACCAGTCGCCTGATCAAATTGTCGCGATCGCGGAAGCTTTTCAGGATCATTTGGATGGGCTGACCATCGCTCACGATTTAGAGAGCGTTTTGGAAAAGAATTCGCCTCAGCGGACAGCCAGTGGAAGCCTGTTCGTGCCGACGGATTTCAAGTCGCTGGTGCAGCTGAATTAGTGGTGTGACGGTGTGCGTTGTGGGCTTTGCCGGCTTGAGCAGGCGTTTCTAACTCCTGTGTGATCGAGCGAGAAAATGCCTTATCATGACGGTTTTATTCATCGTTTCCTGTCTCAAGCTAATTCGCACCGCTATGAACAAAGCAATCCGCCTTCCTGAACGATCAGAAGTAGACCCGAGCGACACATGGGATTTGACGGCGCTTTTTCCAAACGACGACGCATGGGATAAAGCAATCGCTGAATTCGATTCGCAAATCTCAGGCTACGAAAAATTTCACGGCAAGCTTGGCGAAAGTGCTCAGACCTTGGCCGACTGTCTGAACTTCGATTCCGACCTCAGTCGCATCGGAGAACGTTTGGCTTACTACGCGATGTTGAAAACGACCGAAGATCAAACCGATAGTAAGTATCAGGGTTTGATGATGAAATTTCAAAACATCGCGACCAAAGCAGGAGAAGCCGGCAGCTTCGTGCGTCCCGAAATTCTTGCGATTCCTGACGAAAAGATGGAGTCGTTTCTGAAAGAGGATTGCCTTGAGTTGTATCGCTTGAGTCTCGAAAGGTTGACTCGCTACAAAAAATATACGCTCAGCGAGCGTGAGGAACAGCTTTTAGCGATGCAGGGCGAGATGGCAGGAGCGGCCGGCCGAATTTTTCGCCAACTCAACGACGCGGATTTGAAATTTGGCACGATCATCGACGCCGACGGAACGGAAAGAGAGCTCTCCAATAGCACGCTTTCCCAGTTCATGATTTCTCCTGAACGTGAGGTGCGGAAAAAAGCATTTCATCAGTACTACGAACAGTACGCCGCCCACGAAAATTCGCTGGCCGCGATGTTGCAAGGCTCCATTCAAAAAGATTGCTACTACGCAAGAGCACGTGGTTACGACAGTGCGTTGCACCAGGAGCTTTACAGCGACAATGTGCCGCAAACCGTTTATGACAGTCTGATTTCTTCAGTGCGAGATAACTTGCCGGCGCTTTATCGATTTTACGATTTGCGAAAACGGAAAATGGGAATCGATGAGATTCATCATTACGATACCTATGTTCCAATTCTCAGCGACATTGAAGTTGAACACACATGGGACGAAGCCGTCGAAGTCGTCTGTGAATCGCTGGCTCCGTTAGGTGAGGAGTACGTTTCGACGCTGCGAGGCGGATTGACAACCAAGCGTTGGTGCGATCGCTATCCCAACAAAGGGAAGCAGTCGGGGGCCTTTAGCGCCGGAAGCTACGACGGCAACCCCTACATCATGATGAACTACAAACCCAAAGTGCTGAACGATGTTTTCACGTTGACGCATGAGGCGGGTCATTCGATGCACTCGTGGATGTCGATCAAGCATCAGCCTTTCGAATACTACAACTACACGATTTTCGTGGCCGAAGTCGCCAGCACGTTCAATGAACAATTGTTGACGCATCACATGCTGAAAAACGCGAAAGACGATCGCTTCCGAGCTTACTTGATCAATAACGAAATCGATTCCATTCGTGCGACGATCATTCGTCAGACCATGTTTGCGGAATTCGAAAAAATCACTCATGAGATGTGCGAAAACGGCGACCCATTGACCGTCGATGCCTTCAAGGAAGTCTATAGCGGGCTGTTAAAAGATTATTTCGGTCCTGACTTTGTGATCGATGAAGAGTTGTCGCTGGAGTGTTTCCGGATCCCGCATTTTTATCGTGCTTTCTACGTATATCAGTATGCCACGGGACTTTCGGCTGCAATCGCACTTAGCCAACGCGTGCTTAACGGTGGCCAGCAGGAGCTTTCTGACTATCTTGGATTCCTCGGCGGCGGTTGTTCGAAATATCCATTGGACCTGTTGCGTGATGCGGGAGTCGATTTGGAAAAGCCGGAACCCGTTGATACGGCGCTCAAGCATTTTTCGAATCTTGTTGATGAACTTGATTCATTGCTATAGATCGTAGGTTCGATGCGGAGGCTCGAGGGCCATGTTCTGTCAATTGTTATTGTGAGCCAAGTCATGATTGCTCGAAAACTAAACGCGCTGTTAGTCATTATTTGGTTTGTGGTCGCGGCTTCGGAACTGGTTGCTCAACAAGCCGCAAGTTCGCAGGGCAAAGGTAATTGGCGAGCTCGACGAGTCGTATTGAACCGACAATATCGAGACGACCTGCAGGGGCTTGTGATTTGGTGTCGCGAAAACGGCATCCCTGAGCAAATCAAAGAGACGATGAAAGTCTATCTGGATTTTGGTCTCGACCGGCAGTACATTTTCTTGCCGTCCGAAAAGAGGATGCCGATTCCTCCCGACGGCAAGCCCGGAGAATGGCTGAAGCGACTTAACGAAATCAAACGGGCTCAGGCAGTTCGTTTGTTTGAACTGGCTAAGGAAGCAGCCGACGCAGACGCCGGAGCCGCCGCTTTTCAACTGCTGCACGAAGTGATTCATTTGGATCGCGACCACGAACAGGTTCGCAAAATCCTTGGGCATAAAAAACAGGACGACGGCACTTGGCGATTGTTCCCCGAACGTTTGAGCCCGCCGCGACTCGCACGAGGAAAGCACGACCATTTTGGTTGGCCGGCGAAAACATACTACGTCGCCAAAACGGCACACTTTCAAATCGATTCCAATGCTTCGCTGGCTGAAACGGAGTTGCTGGCCAGTCGGCTTGAGCAATGGCACTATGTTTGGCGGCAGGTGTTTTTTGAGTACTGGAGTAGTCCCGGTGCGGTCAAAAAGTGGATCGCTGGTAAGGGAAGCTTGAAAATGCCGAGACGGCGATTTCGAATTTCGTTCTTCAAGGATCACGCAAATTATGTGAACGAGCTGACGATGAAGGGCTGGGGAGGCCGTGGTATCGAAGGCTCAAGCGGTTTTTACTATGGGCAAGTGAAAATGTCCTGCTTCCCTGCGGCCGACAAAAGTGGCGTGCGGGACGAGGCGACATGGCGACACGAACTGGCTCATCAGCTGTTCCGCGAGTCGATCAATACGCGACCCAATCCGTTTGCGTCGAACTTTCTGTGGCTTGATGAGGGCGTTGCGATGTATTTTGAATCGCTCGTGACGTTCGACAAATATGTAACGCTGGGAGGGTTCGATGCGCAGCGTTTGCAGTATGCTCGAGTTCGAAAAGTCAGAGAGGGATTTCATGTTCCGATTGCAGAATTGGCGGCGATGAGTCAGGCAACGTTTCAGCAGCGGCCAGACATCGGCAGGCTGTATTCTGAATCGGCAGGAATCGCTCACATGCTGATGGACAATCGCGAACATGACTTGCAGGGGCCGTTGGTTGCGTTCATGAAAGCGATTCACAAAAAAAATGTGAAGCCGGATGCATTTTCAAAGTTGATGGGGCGAACGTTCGAACAACTTGAAGACGATTACACCGAGTTTCTGAAAGTCACTTCGCGGGACGTTGAGAAAAGAATCGAAAGTCCGCTGACGCGTTTGGAGCTGTCACTTCCGAACGCCGATTTGGACGATGATTCCTTTGAAGCGCTTGGCAGGTGTGCCAGCTTGCAATGGCTGGACTTGACCGGAGTCACGCTTACGAAGAAACGTATCATCTCACTGAAAGGGCTTGATGCGTTGCAGAAACTCTTTTTAAAACAGGCCTCGATTGAAGAAGGCGCTTTAAAATTACTGAACCAGCTGGCTGAGCTTCGGGAACTTGATTTGATCGCGTCTTCGATTGATGATTCTGATCTGGAATCACTGTTGTCGCTGCAGAATCTTGAGGTGCTGCGAATTGCCAATACGCGTGTCACTGACGCAGGATTGCTGACGCTCGCGAAACTGCCTCGATTGAAGGAGTTGGATCTGCGGAACCTGAAATTGTCCGCTCAGGCGTTGCAGCAATTTTCCAGTCTGCGTGCTGATGTTCAGTTAATTCGGTAAGCTTCGCAGGTAGCGTCACGTTAGTTTGCGTCTCTATCCTGCCAGCAAGTTTCGGCGGCTTGAGCGACTCTGGCAAATTCGTTTTTGACGGAAGTCAAAGCATTGTAGAAGTCAGCCAGCTTTTGATTGGGGATCTTTTCCAAAACCCCTGCACGTTCGGACGCCGCGATCGCTCCAACCGCCGCAAAACTCGATCGCAACGAGTAGCCACAGCGTCGCGCGGCGTCGAATTGCTCTGACGAAATCGCCTCCAGTGCTTGAGCGATGATTTTGGGAGACTCTTCCACGCAGGTTTGCAGCAACATCGCAGCAAGTCCACGATCGCCTCCGGTTGCCGCAAGTGCAAGGTGTTTGTTGATGACGTCCTGATTTTCCATAGTGACTTTCGATTTGGCTCAGTTCCGGGTTTTTGGAATGACACCTTCGACGGCGGCGTAGAGTTCGACCGGTTTGAAGGGCTTCACCAAATGAGCGTCCATCCCGGCAGCCATGAAACGCTCTCGGTCGCCGACCATCGCGTGACCGGTGATGGCGACCACCCATTGATGCTTGCCGGTTTTCTTTTCCCGATCGCGAAGTTTCGAAACTGCGGTGATGCCGTCCATCTCTGGCATTTCGATATCCATCAACACCGCGTCGTATTCGGTCTTCTGCATCGCTTCAAGTGCCTCGATTCCTGTCGTTGCGATTTCTACATGGTGTCCGCGCCGCGTTAACAGCCCTTCCGCGACCTTCTGGTTAACAACCGTGTCTTCGGCCAAAAGTACACGGCGGCTCCTTGTCGGAGCATCGCCAACGGCACTTGACCAGCCCGGTTCCTGAGCGTCTTCTGTTTCGCGGGTAGGTCGCAGGGCGGCCGAAAAACCGAATGTACTGCCCTGCCCCAAAGTCGAATCTGCAAACGCATCGCCACCCATCATCTGAGCCAATGTTTTACAAATCGAAAGGCCAAGCCCCGTTCCTCCGTATCGCCGCGTCGTGCTGGTTTCTTCCTGCTTGAACGGTTCGAAGATCGTCGCAAGTTTCTCAGGTGCAACTCCGATGCCGGTGTCTTCGACGGTAAATCGAAGCCGATGAATTTGATCGGTCTCGATTTTTTCGATGTCGGTTTCGGTCTCAGGATTTTTTGATTTGTTTTCGTCGCGACTAACGCGAACGGTCACGCTTCCATTGTCCGTGAATTTAATCGCGTTACCAAGCAAGTTCAGCAGGACTTGCCTGATACGAAGTGAATCACCCAAATAGTGGCTGGACAGATTTTCGCTGCGATCAACCGACAGGGTAAGCCCTTTTCGGTCGGTTTGCGTTCGCATGAGCGCGATGACTTCTTTCAGGAGCCGTTCCAACGAAAAAGGTTGCAGGTCCAGTTCCAGTTTTCCGGCCTCCATTTTTGAAAAGTCCAGCAGATCGTTGATTAGCTCGACCATGTTCTCTGCACTGCCGCTGGCGAAATCCAAATATTCGCTCTGCTGGGTATCCAAACCGGTGGCGCGAAGAAGTTCGCACATTCCAAGAACACCATTCATCGGCGTGCGAATTTCATGGCTAATCATGGCGACAAAAGAACTCTTGGCTTCGTTCGCGGCTTCTGCGTCCAGACGAGCCACTTCAGTGCGTTGTTTTTCTGCTTCCAGTTGCTCAATGAAAGCGGCTTGGCGTCGGTTCCAGAAGATCATCCCAACCGTGCCAACTACCAGCGTGCTCAAGGCGAACCCCAGTCCCCACCAAAACTGCGCGTACTCGTAAAACTTTTTTTGAAAGAATCCGTCACTGATCCACTCCTCATGGAAGGCGCTTCGTTGCCCGGCAGGAATTCGTTTCAAGGTTTTGGAAATAATGTCGGCGAAGATGCCCCAGTCGCTGCGGATCGCGAATCCATTCTGGTACATGAAGTCGGACTCGCCCGCGATTCTGAGATTGTTGATTCCTTCCCGCTGTCCCATGTAGGCGACGACAGCGGAGCCACCAAAGAAAGCACAAACTTCACCCGCAGCCAGTTTGCGAACACCATCAGCCGGGTCGATGACTTCGACGACGTCGATGTCCGGGTAGTTCTGCCTAAGAAAAGCCTCGCCCGTGTAGTTGTCGGGGACTGCAACTTTCTTCCCGTTCAAATCCTTCAAAGAAAGATCTTCTGTCACGCTCTTCTGCACAATGATGACGGCAGGGTAAGAGATATATGGCTCGCTAACCTTGACGAAGGTTCTGTCGGTCCACGGCACCAGCAACGAAACAGCATCGATTTCTCGGCTTTTGAGTCCCTCAAGATTATCAGCCCAGCGTTCGGTTCGAATCATTTCGAACTTGATTCCCAGTTCGGATTCGAAATGCTTCAGATAGCTCGAAACCACTCCTTTAAACTCGTACTCGCCATTGGCTTTCGGGGACCAGTACTCAAATGGCGGATAGTCAGGAGTGGGCGCGACGGTGATGACGGGATGCTTTTCAAGAAAATCCCGCTCGTCGGCGGTCAGCCAATTCAGGTTCTGGATCGACGCAGATTGAGCCTTGCAAGTTGGATAGCCCCAACCGCAAATGACCAACGCGAAGATACAGAACCGAACCACGTACATAAAAGCTCTCCCATGTGGATTCTATGCGTTCGCACTGGCGAATACAAAAGGAATCGCTTCAGCCCGGATTATTCACGATGTGTGGGCGTCGACACGGCGAAAGCTTGTTTCATTGGGGGGTTGTTTCAGGTTTGTGGTTTCGACAGGTCACCTACGACGTAAAACTGACGAATTTGCAAAACTTGCCTCCGCGTCCGGAGAATCGCTTCAAAGGGAAAACCAGACGCCTGTCGTCGTGAATAGTTCCGGTTCAGGTAAACTTGAATTCGCAGATGCCGGAAAAAAGAAACCGACGAAAGAATTTCCTCTCAACCTCAAGTGTGACCATGAAACCCTGGAACCTTGCCCAGTCGACTTACGCCACCGTCAAAGAACAGCAGTACGAGGTCGCGGTATTGCCTCTGGGAGCAACCGAGCCCCACAATTTACATTTGCCCTACGCGACCGATGTCTACGAGGGCACGATCGTTGGCGAGAAAATTTGCGAAGCCGCGTGGGACCAAGGAGGCAAAGTGGTTTTGCTGCCAACCATCCCGTATGGCACCGAGACAAACATGCGTGAGTTTCCCCTGGCGATCAATGTCAATCCTTCGACCTTGAACCGAATTATCGAAGACATCGTCGAATCACTACTGCAGTCTGGAATCCGGAAAATTGTACTCCTGAACAGTCATGGTGGTAACGGCATGAAACCGTTCTTGCGAGAGATGTCCGGCAAGACCGATGCTCACCTTTTTTTGTGCAACTGGTACGACGCGTTTCCGGACGTGTACGACGATCTCTTTTCAACGCGGGAAGATCACGCGGGTGAAGTCGAAACTTCCTTTGGGCTCGCTTTCTTTCCCGAATACGTTGCCGTCAATGAAGACGGTTCACTGCCGGCTGATGAAGCTGTGACTCGACCAATGCGTTTCGAAGCACTCAACGAAGGTTGGGTTTCGATCAGTCGACCATGGCATTTGTTGACTACGAACTCAGGAGCCGCCAATCCTCACGCTGCAAGTGCTGAAAAAGGACACCGCATGATGGAAGTGCTGGTAAAACGATTGAGCAAATTTCTGCTTGAACTTTCGAATTCCGAAATCGATGACCAGTTTCCGTTTTAGGTAAAACGGAGACCGGATCACTGGGTCAAAATCACGACAGTAGCGTCCACGTTGAGCACCTGCACTTTGTTGTCCAGTTCGACAAGCGGTTTCGGCCAATGGGAGTGTCCGCGAATCACGAGTTTGGGCTGAGTGAATTCGATGATGTCTCTCGCTTCGTGGATTCCTCTAAACTGTGGCATACCTCCGTCAGGTCCATCATGCATGATCAGAATGTCGGTTGGTTCGGCGGTCAGCTGTTCCAAGGCTCTCAGGAATTCATCATGGGTACGACGAAAGTTCTTCCGTGGGTTTCCGATGACACCGCTCAAGCCGGCGATTTTTAAGTCTGCCAGCATGAACCGCTCGTTGTCCAGAAAGTGAATATTGGCTCGCGAATTCGACATGCGTTCTGAGCTGCCGAACGTATCGTGGTTTCCGGCGACACCAATCACCCAGTGATATTGATCTGAAAAGGCATGCCAAACAGGAGTCACGTCTCCTGTTCCGCCGCGTCCATGAAGATCAGGGTAAGTGTAAAAGTCACCTGCGAGAACGGCTCCGATTTTTTGACCGGGCTCAATTCCAATCGAATCCAGCGTCGGCAAAAGCATGCTGGGAAGCACTTCGCCCAACAGCCTCAGCTGATCCCCAGATTTGCGATTCGGGAACACTTCGCGGCCCTGAAGGTCAGCCGTGACCACCATCGCATCAACGCCGCTCGGCAGTCGGTCCACTTGACCCAGAAACACAGGAAGTTTGTCAACGAAGAATTGATTTGGACGCCGACCCGCGTTGAGAAAGTCGAACTCGACAATGGGTTTCGGTTCCAAATGCAGAATTTTCATGTGGGCCAGACAACCTGGCAAGGTTTCGGTTCGCGTCAGTTTCTGTCCATTTCTGAACGAATCAAAAATTACTATTGCCCGTCACACTTCCGTCCATGTGGAAATGGTTTTGGTCCAAAAGAATCGATCGCCGTGAAACAGAACCGTCAACCATCGTTGTTTCCAGTTCACACCGCCAAACGCGATGGTGGATTTTCGCAGGACCAATAAGTGGATGGTGTTTCTCTTCATCAAACCATGACTCGATTTCCTCGATCTCGACGACTGAGGGGCTCAAAAGATTTGGTCCTTTTCCTGCGACCATGTCGTTCCGCTCGATCACTCGCAGGATTAAATTTTCGTCTGGCGGCGGTAGCTCGAAATTCGCTCCAGTTGTAATGGGACCGAGAATCGCAAACGGTCCTTCCGAGATTGGGGTAAAAAGATTTTGGATCAGGAAAACCAGAATCAGTGCCATCACAGGAACGAATATCAGAAAACGCTTTAGGCTCCACTGCATCGAATCAACTCCATTTTTGCATTGCCGTTTTCAATACATTGTAGCGACTTAATCGCATTGTAGATTTGATCGAGAGAGAAACTGCTGTCATTGAATACCTGATCGCTCAGGGGAATTTCAATCCAGAAACTTTCGCGTTCCGATGACAACCGTCCTCCATGGCGCAGGATAGCCTTCGGCGGTTTTCGTCGGATCTTCAGGATCAAGGAACTCGGCAAGGCTATGGTAAGTCATGAACTCGGTCGAACGTTGCTCTTCCGTTGTGACGGGACAATGGGAGACCACTTCGACGTCTTTAAAGCCCGCCCGCCGAACCCAATTCACAAGGCAATCTTTCGTCGGCACAAAGTAAACGTTGCGAGCCTTCGCGTATCGATCTTCCGGGAACAACGCCATTGAACCTTCGCCGTCGATGCTCTGGGATTCGACAATCGCGCGGCCGCCGACCAGTAAGCTGTTCCGCAAGTCTCGAAGAATTTGAACCGGGTTGCGTTGGTGGTAGAGCACGCCCATGCAAAGAGCCAAGTCGAAACATCGATCAAACAGGTTCAGATTTTCGCACCCCAGCCGATCGTATTGCATGTGCGGCAACTGCAAAAAACGCTGCACCATTTCGAACAGCAAATAGAACGGCACCGAAGGGTCCAGTCCCAAAACCAGTTCCGGGTTCTGGGATGCCGCGCGAAACATGTAGTAACCATTTCCGCAGCCAACATCCAGAATCCGTTTTCCGGCAAGCTCCCCCAAAGCAGGTTCAATTCGATCCCATTTCAAATTGGACTGCCATTCGGCATCGACGTGGTGGCCGAAAAAGTTCCATGGTCCCTTCCGCCATGGGTGGAACTGCTGGATCGCGGCTTCGAGCAACCGATGCTGGTCGTCGGTCAGGTCCGTCTTCTTTCCAACGGTGACCGCATCAATGGAGAAATCGTAGTCCAGCGGTTCGGCGAGGTCGCCCGCGACCGGAAGTGGCTCGATAACTTCCGCCAGTCCCGTTCCACGAGGCAGATTCATATCGGCTTGACGTAATTTTCTCAGATTGCGGACTTCTGCAATGTCAACATTTGGAGATAATCTTTCCAGTAAATCGGGGCGTTCCCAAAACAACATTGAAAAATCCTGCGGCAATTCTGTGGCTCAAATCGATCGACTTTTTAGTAAAATCGAACCCGACGCGGGGACGTTCTCATTTGATGAAAACGTTGCCCGAGTTTTCGATGATATGATCTCTCGCAGCGTGCCGCTATATGCGGACGTGCAGCGAAGCGTTCCGATGCTGGTCAGTTTACTTGATCACGCTCCTGCGAAAGTGATCGATCTTGGGTGTTCGACGGGCACCTCTTTGATATTGCTCTCTCAGATGCTGCCGGAACATGAATTGGAGCTGGTCGGTGTCGACAACTCCCAACCGATGCTGGACCAGTGTCAGGAGAAACTGGAGACGGTCGAACTTTCGCACCGGATTGAAACGGTCTGTGATACGATCCAATCTTATGCATTCGAAAACGCGTCTGCGGTTTTGATGAACTACACCTTGCAGTTTGTGCCGCAGTTGGACCGACCGGCGATGTTACGTCGAATTCGAGAGTCCATTCGGCCGGGTGGATTTTTGCTGATCAGCGAAAAGGTGGCTCACGAGCAGCCTGCGATGGATGACGCGTTGGTGGATTTGTATTTTGAGTACAAGCGTCGGCAGGGTTACAGCGAGTTAGAGATTTCTCGCAAACGCGATGCTCTGGAGAACGTGTTGGTGCCTTTGACGGCAGAATCGAACTTACAATTGATACGGAACGCAGGGTTCACCCGAGTCGAAGTGTTGTTGAAATGGTTCAACTTTGCCACATTTTTGTGTCGCGTGTAGCGTTGTTGGGGCTGCGGTTGCGGGGAATCGTTTTTCAATAAAAAACGAACCTTTTCGCGCGTTGACCCACAGAAGTATGGGGACTAAAATCCTCGACTCAACACGGTGGCTATAGCTCAATTGGTTAGAGTACTGGATTGTGATTCCAGGGGTTGTGGGTTCGAGTCCCATTAGCCACCCTTCTTTTGTCGGCGAATCGCGTGACGTCGGCCCGGTGATTTTTGCGGACACTTTAATCGATTTCCTAACCAAAATGTCACATGCTTTTCTGGTGGATGAAACTTTCTTTGCTGCCAAGAAGCTCCTGCGTTTGAGTAGCTTGCTGTGAAGGTAGGCCAACCAACTTTAAAGAGTTGCAAAAGCACCAAGAGTGTGATCGCCAGCCAAGACCAATTTTGGCCTTCGACTGAGTTTTTGGACTCAGGTATCCCGTCGATCTGAATGCATCTAATCTTGGCTGCATAGATCCATCGCTTCCACGGGATCAAAACTAATGGGATCGTATGGGCTTCTGAGAATATATCTCAATTCGAGCTAACTCCATCGCATTTTAAATGGCTGTAGGGATTGAAAACCAGCAAGCCAAGTGGCGAAGAGGGGGCCCATACCATAAGGCGTGGACCACTTCATTCCGGTAGTCGCAGTGCATCTATGCGATGCCGACTTCCTGCATTCGCTTGTACTGCTCATTTCCTTCCATCTGATACCTTGGAAGCTTTATCGAAACTTGTCGCCAGACTACGCTGTCTCCGTCTCTCAGTCTTTCGCTAGTTCCAAATGAAATGAATTTGTTTCCTACAGATATGGTTTCAAACTGATTTGGTTTCTCGAGCGGCCTCAAGATGTAGTACTGAAATACTTGAAGTACGCCACTAGCTTTGTCGACATTATCGCTCAAAGAATAGACGTCAGCAGGATATTTGTTCCCGGTTGGCGAAGTAAATGGCTTGTCAACGAAAAACGAAGCGGAGGTCAATGAAGCCTTATCCAGAGGGATGTTCGGATTGGCCTCATCATCAGCAACAAACGTAAAACCACTTCCACTTGTGGTTCGAATGACCTCCATCGCTTCACGCACAGTTGGCGGTAGAACAAACTCACCGATATCAAAGTCTTTGAGGTGGCAGAAGATTCCTACGACGCGAAAGTTGATCTTCATTTTGTGTCTCCCAAATGAATGTTAATGTTTTTATGTCGTATCAAATAGAGTGATGGGAGACCGTGCTGTCTGCCCGAAACTGATACGGAAAACCGATTATTCTTCTAAACCACTCTCATGGGCGTCGGACGGGTGAGCGTTCCGATGCAATCACATTTTTGCTTGATTCAAGAATATAAGAAGAATAAAAGGGAAGAAGGGAATAAAAGGGGACATCCACAATAGTGTTCGGCACGGGTATTGCTTTGGGATTGTATTTGAGTC
>CAYZPA010000052.1:33851-38512 GCA_964479855.1 uncultured Pirellulaceae bacterium | reverse complement strand
ATCGGTGGCGTACCAAGCGGGAATGCCTTCGTGATGCTCAGCGTGGGATTCAATTTTCATTTGCCCGATGTGCGACGTTGCAATTGACAAACCGGCAGAGCGATCAGGCGCGTCTCGAAACTTGATGGGATGACGCTCTTGCAAAAACAGAATTAGAGCGACGAAAACCGCGACCAATGCAGTAGCTAAAAACAGTGTCTTTAATTTTAACCGTAGCACAACAGCCTCAACTGGTTAAGCGAATTGCGATCTATCCGTTTGCCAAGAAGACACGTTCGCAATTCGGATTTTGGTTGGTCACACGGATAGATCGCGCGTTGAACTTTGTCGCCCGAAGCGACTCGGTCACACTTTATCGTAATGGATTTCGGGAGGGTTGACGGCTTTTCATGTCCGCTCAAGGCCATTTGTTCCGTCAGCGAAGTTGACACCAGCTGGGACATTCCCTCGCATCCATCATCCGTCAGGATATGAAAAATCGCGAAAGTCGATCTAAAAACCGAAACCTTCAAAGCCGCCTCCACCTGTCCTCTGCTGAATCCCAGGACAGATCACGGGTTCGTCGGGTGACTGTTTCGAAAACGCTTTAACCTCCAGTTTTTGGTTCACGACCAACACGCCCTGCTCCGCTGGCATGCCAAACTTTTTCAGCGATTCATCTTCAACCGATACCGGTTTCGTAGGTGCGGTCCAGAATGCCATCTCTTCAGGACCGAACTCCATCAGCAACCATTTGGGGTCTTCGCCCTCAACGGATTCCGTACTCAAATCATACGCTCGCGTCCCGGCGACCCGGTGGATGGAAGTTTCTCCATCGTTACCGCCAAACGGATTCGTCGCCTTGGCGATTGCAAGGTTGGTTCCGCTGTCCCACGGTTGCGAGAAATCGAATTTGTCAAAAAGCTCTTGCTGACCCATCGACGGAAGCAATGCAACACGCCAATTAAATGGTTTTCCAGTAGCGTCATCCGAATCTGCGTCCGCATCTGAACTTGCAAACAGAGTGATCAAGCTTTCATTTTCGTTCATCCATTTCTCAAGCCCTTTGGCGATGGACTGAAGCTGGACGACGCGGTTTGTGAGGCGACCTTGTTCGATGCCGTCCTGAACGAGCGACTTGATCAGGCGGCTCATGTCCTGAGGTTTCTCAAGTGCAATCGTGGCCTGTTTGTCGTCATGTTGAACTTGAAGCAAATTTTCTTCTGAGATTTCGGTCATGACTTTTTGACTGATCTCGGCAGCCGATGATTCCAGCATCATTTTGACGTCGCCAAATCCTCCCGATTTCGCTGACTTTGAATCCGAAACGAGGCCACGAATTCGTTTTGCGATTTCTTCGTTGAGCCCGACGTCGTCGGTGAACACGCGCAGGTCAATGACTTTTTTGCCATCTAGCGATCCCTGAAATTCGAGTCTGTCCGCGAATTGAGGGAATGAGGCCAGCTTCCCCATGTCCAGGCCCGGAATACCAGAGACCATCTTGAATATCGAATCGAGCTGCTCCTGCATGCTGGAAAAGGAGATGACTCCAGAGACGACTTGCTGTTGGTTGTTCGATAATTTTCTGACTTGGTTGGCGATCGTGGTAGAGGAAAATTCGATCGGATCGATGTCTTTCGGACGGCCAATTAAGACAAATTTTTCTTCGATTAGTCGACCGACGATTTTTCGGCTGAAACGCCGCTTCTTTTGTTCGATTTCAGCGGGCATCCCGGAAGCGTCGATCGGGTTTATAAATTCCAGTACAAAAATTCCCGGCAGTGATCCTCCTGAACCGATCGTAAACAGGCTGGTGCCTTTTAGATCCGCCAGAACGACCATCGATGCCAAATTTTTAATATCTGCATTGGCTTTCCCCACATAGGTTTCGAGGCTTTCGTTCAGGCCATTCCAGTCGACTTCCGACAGATCAGGATTGTTGATCAATTCGGGCACGTTCAGTCGAAAGCAGACGTTATGGTTTGGTTGAGCCAATCCGATGATGTCACGGATCAGCTGAGGCTTGTTGTTCGCCAGATCGCTCGCAAATACCGGCGATTGTTTGGAATCGCGAGGCGTTCCTTCGACAGTGATCGGGCTGTCGCAACCAGAAGAAAAGCTGAATATCGTTATGAGGGCGATTGCCCAATGTGAAAATTTCGAATGCAAGGCTACGTTCCTGATGGACATGTCGAGTCATTTCCGGTGGTGGCACACGCTGTACAGAGCGGGTCTGCGCGGTAGTATTAGACGCAAATTCAAGGCTTGCGCTCGCTGAATTTTACTCTAACCGAGCCAGCCAAGTTTCGATGTCCACCCATATCTGAAGGCAATCAACCGAAATATGTCCAGCCAAGGCAAGCCACATCCGAAACGCAGACGTCGCAAGAAGAAGTTGAAGCAGTCGGTCAATGATTTTTCATCCAGCTTGGGGCTTTCTCCAATGCGAATCCTTGGCTCGATCGGTTTGCTGATCGCCCTGGGAGTCCTGCTGTACGTTGTCTTGCAACCGGAGAATGGCGAAAACCCTGCCAGAGAGATTGTTCGAAACGAAGTCGAGAAGGAGCGTGAAGTACTTTCGGTTGACCAAATCATCGATCAGATGGGGAAGATCGACGCCCAAGAATTTGAGCGTATGGAATTTCTGGTCAAAATGCAGGAGGTCGATGAACGGCTTGAAAAAATCGAGGAAGTCAGTCAACGCAACGACCTGTCCGCCAAGCAACAAGAAGCGATCGACAGATTGAAAATCCAGAACCTTTCATTGATCTGTTTGGAGGCGATTCGCGGCGACTTCGCCTACGACCCCTATCGGGAAAAGCTAATCGAGCAAGCGGGTAAATTCCGGGATCACCCGAACAAGGATTTGCGAGAAATCGCGAACTTTTCGTTGGCGGTCATCGAGACAAATGAATTTACTCAAAACCCGTCTGATGAAAGCTACGAGAATTTTCAAATCGCTGCCGAGAAAAACCTGGCCGGTTTTGTCGACAATGTCAAGAATTCGAAATCCTTGGCATCCATGTTGGTGGCGTTTAGTAAACGGCTGCCCAACCATCCCAAGAGTAGCGAGTGTCTGAGGTACTTTTCGCAGGTGCTTACGGAAGCCGACAATCCGGTTATTAAAAATTTGTCTGCGCAGCTTCTGGAAGAATCAGTTTTCGGACGCTTCAATATTGGTACTTTGAAGGAACGCATTACGTGGTCCGGTGTGAAGGCAGCTGAGGACTTGGCTGGTGCGGTGGAGCAGCTTGCCAAACATGACGAAGCGACGATGGAAACGTGGGGCACTCTGATCAAAGCCTACGAAGGGTACTTTTCGATCGACAAAATCGAAGAGGCAGGGGCAGCGTGGAGCAAGGTTAGCAAGATCGCAAGCGGAGTCCCTGGCGATGAGAAGCGTCAGGTTTTGGTCGACATTCTGGATAAGCAGCGGATCCGAGCCAGCAAGATCGGCACCCCTTTTGATGTCGCTGGTGTATCGGCAGCGGACGGGTCTTCAATCGAGCCCGATGCGACAAAGTACACCGTAGTTGCGTTCTGCGACAAACAACGTGAGTCTGAAGCCTTTCTGAAAAAGTTGAAGCCTTTGGTTCAGGAGCCGATCAAGAATTTTCGAATCGTGCTGGTGTTTAGCACCGGGCTTACGGAGGTCGATCTTAAATCGCTTGGCTCAGTGCCAAACAGAATTTACATCGGCACGGACGAGACTTCGGGCAGTTATTTCAAGCAGTTTCCTGCAGCTTTTTTTCCTTACGTTATTCTGATCGACAAGCAGGGAAAAATTGCTTCTGCGAATATCGATGTCGATCAGGTGATCAACCGAATCGCGGCCCAGGAAGCGGCGGCCCGCAACCGTCGGAACTCTAATTGAGGATCGGTTTAGGGTAGCGTTGGTAGCAGTAGCAGTTTATTCATTGGTGAGCTGAGACGCGTGAGCGGCCGGTTGCGGTGGACCCAGAGGTGCTCGAACCCGGGAACTCACGTTCCTTGGCTCACAATTTCGGGTGGGTGTTCGAACCCGGGAACTTACGTTCGTCGGCTCACAATTTCGGCCGGTCAATTCAGCTTTGACATACCACTAACGGTTGCCGTTTTCAGAAATTTGGTGCCTGAGCTGAATTCTGCCTGGCAGATCGTAGTGACGGACGAGGAAACTCGTCGGCGATTCGATTTCTGGAAAACAAATCCTTCATGCCTGACTGGGTTTCGCGACCGTATTGTGCGCCGCCATCAAAGCCTTCTCGAGCCATATTGTTGAGCCTTGCAAGTTCGTCTTCTCCGATGGTCGAACCGAAGGAATTTCCAGTAAGCCGTTCCAGTAGTGTGGGTCCTGTCCGTTCACGAGGTTTGAAAAGGTTGCTCATTCCTGAAAACATGGGTGAATTTGGTTTCAAAGAAAATTCGCGTCCGGCAAACGGGTTTAAGTCTTTTAACTTGTCCATCAAACCGAGTCTGGGCTCAGACAAGGAATCGGTTGGAGGTTTCAAACGATCCATTAGTTTTGCAAACGGATTTTTGAATTGCGGACGTTCGGAAGCAAAAAGCGATTTTCCGCGTTCCTCAAGTCGTCGTGACGCGTCCTCCAGCCCACGACTTAACAAATTCATTCGCTCATCGGACGGTCGTTGATACTGTTGTTGCTGAGCGATCGTTTCATTCGAACCAACAAGGATCAACAT
>CAYZPA010000052.1:30072-33751 GCA_964479855.1 uncultured Pirellulaceae bacterium | reverse complement strand
GTTGATACTGTTGTTGCTGAGCGATCGTTTCATTCGAACCAACAAGGATCAACATCATCGAGATTGCGACGAAGAACGTTAGTCGTGGCAAGAGGTACATAGAAGGACTCACTGGAATCAGAAATACTGGAATCAGAAATTTCAAGCGGCGGGAGCGTTTCAAAAACTGCTCGCCGTGTCCAGTGATGTTCTGCTAGCGACTTGGGCTCGCATGGTTGCGTTTGGCCGCACAAAAAACGACTCTCAATCGCTCGAGACCATTTCTTCAACAATCTTCAAAAGTTGATCCAGACGGAACGGTTTGAACAGAACAGCGTTCGCTTTCAATCCAGCTTCGCGAGCCTTGACGATCGAGTGACCGGGATCGTAACCAAAGCCAGTCATCAGAATCAGGGGCGGATTGGTCACAATTTCACGAAGCTGAATCAGCATGTCGTAACCGCCGATATCGGGTAGGCGGATGTCCGCGATAATCGCATCGTAACAAACGTTTTCGCCGCAGTTTTTGACCATCAGGATCGCTTCGCGGCCTTCGCAAGCGGTTTCCACAACACAGCCAAATCGCTCAAGCAAAAGGTGAGCCGAGCTTCGGACTTCCTGATCCGCATCGATGACCAAAATCCGTCGGTTCATCAACAAAGGGCGTGATTCAGGCTTCACGCATTCGGGGATCGCTTCCTCAATCGCCATCTCCTCGCCAACCGCCTGAATTGCCTGTTTGATCGTTCTGGCGTTTTGCAAAATGGCACTTAACCGAGCCGTTACCGCCGGATCGTGTCCAATGTAGCCGCTAATTGCCTGAACGGTATCGTTAAGAATCTGGTCGACCGGCAACGCAACGGCGGCTCGAACCGCTTCCACGCTACGCAACGCCGTGTCGGTCCGTTGAGCGTTAAGCAGATTCAAGGTGTTGATCGCGTTCGCGATATCGTGAGCAAAACACTCGACAAACCTGAGGTCGCTTTCCGAAAACCGACCGACCTCAGGGCTTTCGATGTTGAAAGATCCAATGACGTCATCGTGATGCCTGAGCGGTACCGTCAGCGAACTTTTCGCTCCCATCAATCCGTCAAGGTAAATGGGATCATTGGTAGTGTCTTCGCATAAGTAACTTTTGCCGGTGGCCGCAACGAACCCGGTGACTCCATTTTCAGTCGCTTTGGCAAACAGAGGTCGTTCAGCGACGCCGGAATTGATGCCGACGGACAAGAGCGGCGTCATGAGTTTCGTTTTGGGATCGACCAGCCGGATTTCAATGACGTCGAAATCCAATAGGTCGTGTGTGTAGTGAATGATATTGTCTTTGAGCAATTCAATTCGCTCTTCGACTTCCATCTCGTAGATCTCTTCGGGGCGAAGGTCCGCAAGAGCAACACCAGCTTGATGGAGTGCGTGCAGTTTTTGCCG
The DNA here is from genome assembly GCA_964479855.1 of uncultured Pirellulaceae bacterium. GTDB lineage: Bacteria > Planctomycetota > Planctomycetia > Pirellulales > Pirellulaceae > Mariniblastus. The sequence goes on along the minus strand of CAYZPA010000052.1, from coordinate 32,344 downwards.
CTGGAGCGTGGTTTCTGTCGAATCAAGTAGCGACACGACCAGTTGGTCCACGTCTCCATTGTCATTGATGACCGGCATCACCGACATGACGAAATACTGTTCACCGATTTGAATTTCGGCTTCGCATCGACGCGACAGGGCGACCGCCGAACTGAGCGGGCTGGGCTCGGAGCCAACGATACTGGGACAGCCGATGGCCTCATAAAAATTCAGGCCGACAAATTTCTGGTCAGGAAACCAACTTGTCAGCCTTTGGTTCGCAAAAACGATGCGATTTTTCGAATCTAGCAGAGCAACGCCGAGCGGAATGCAATCGAGCACTCGGGAGCCGCTGAGCCCTTTGGCGAGCGACTCCGGCATGCCAGAGAAGTAAACGCCATCGAAACGGTCTTCCAGAATCATGGACAGGGCGTTTCGCGAGTCCGAAACCTGAGTCACTTCGACTGAAACGTCGTCCCACGGGAGCGGCTCGTCGCCGGATTGATCGTTTTTGATGGATAGTATTCTAGTCACGATTTCGTCCGTTCTGGCAGACCGGCGAACGGTTATCAGTTCAATCAAAGCATGCCCATTGGCAAGTGTAACCTTCGTTTGCTGACTGTCGAGCCGAATCTGATATCCTTCAACGCAAATTCAAAAGACAGTTTGCACTGCGATTTTGAAACTTGTTTCAGAGCCGAATCGTCAGACGCCCGGCCATCGCGATTCGCAGAGTAGTGCTCAATCCTCGGCAACCCGATTCTCCTTTTTGATCGTCACAGTTTCGAGCAAAATTTGAGCTCAAATTGATTTCCAACGGCATGTTCAGCCAGTTCTGTCACGTCAGAGTCAACGCTGCGATTCTTTCTGGATTCGGTTCAATGTCTGCCGCAAGTGATCGCACTTTGCAACGCACATCGCAGTCGCGGTCCCGATTTGTGAGTTAACAGGGCGGCCATCGGTTAGACTGGCGAACCGAAAGATGGCAAACTGTGTCTTCTGGACACCTTGTTCCGTCGCCAAATGGTCGTGCCCTTCGCGGTCGGCAAAACATCGCGGCATCGGAAACTCTCGAAATCAAACCTCACCTCCCTGATAAAACCCTCCATGGCGAAAAAACGAAAAGGCGGCGGGAAAGTTCGAGCAAACTTTCGAAAGCGGCAAAACACTCGCGTCCGCAAAACCGACTTCACTCGCGAATTCGCCGACGATGTCGAAAAGCTGGACAATCAGAGTGCTGGAGAGCGCGTATCCGGAAAAGGGGCGCTTTCTCGTAAAAGAACGATCATCGGTGCCGACGCCGAAAACAACGAATCTGGATTCGAAGTCGACCTCGACATCGATGGTTCGGATAGCCAAGCCGGTCGCGTTCTGACGGTTCACGGGCTTAATAGTTACGTCGCAGCCGCTGACGGAAAAACCTATCGCTGTTCGGTTCGAGGGATATTGAAGTCGCTTTCTACCGAACTGCAGCATGTGGTCGTTGCGGGCGACTTCGTCACGATTCAGCAAGTCGATGGTGGCGAAGAAGATCAGGCCGTGATCGTTCGGGTTGAACCCAGACGTAATTCGATTAGCCGAACCAGTCGCAAACGTCAGCAGATCATCGTTTGCAATATCGACCTTGCGATGATCGTTTCAAGTGCCAAAGAGCCGACACTGAAACCGAACCTGATTGACCGGTTTTTGGTTTCGGCAGAGCAATCCAATATTCAGCCCGTCATTTTGATCAACAAAGCAGACTTGGTCGATCGAGCGGACTTGCAACCTGCGATTGGTGTTTGGAGCCAGCTCGGCTATCGGGTCATCCTGACGTCGACGGTAACGGGTCAGGGGATCGATGAGATTCGGGCATTGGTTCGAGGGCGAGACTGTGTCGTTACCGGGCAAAGCGGTGTCGGAAAGAGCTCGATCCTGAACGCGATCGAGCCCGGTTTGCAGCTTCGCGTCAGCAACGTCAGCATGGAAAACCAGAAGGGACGCCACACGACGACGACTGCGCGCCTGATTCCGCTTTCCCAATCCATGGCCGAAGTCGACATCGACGGAAGCAATTCGCTTTATCGAAAAGGCCATCTAATTGACACGCCTGGAATCCGGTCGATGCAGTTGTGGGACGTGATTCCGGAAGAAGTCGCCGGACTGTTTCGCGACATCCGTCCTTTTATCAATGAATGCCGATTTCCAAATTGCACTCACACGCATGAAGACGACTGTGCGGTCAAGTGGGCTGTTGCGGACGGTAAAATTGATGCTCGTCGCTACGAAAGCTTCTGTTCGATCTGCGAAGGTG
>CAYZPA010000052.1:0-29972 GCA_964479855.1 uncultured Pirellulaceae bacterium | reverse complement strand
TTTCGCTGGAGTTCTTTGTGAAACCAATCTACCTTGACTACAACGCCACGACGCCAGTCGATCCGAGCGTTACCGCCGCGATCCTTCCTTATCTAAATGACCATTTCGGAAATCCGTCCAGCTCACACAGCCTTGGACGAGCCGCTCATGAAGCGATCGAGGACGCGCGAGCCAAAGTCGCCGCGATGATCGGCTGCGATCGAGATGAAATCGTCTTCACGGGCGGCGGAACGGAAGCCAGCAATTTCGCGATCAAAGGAATCATGCTGCAGGGAGACTTTGGCAAAGGGCATATGATTACTTCCGCGATTGAGCATCCCGCAACGACTGAACCGGCTCGGTTTGTCCAACGCATGGGATGCGAGCTGACCGTGGTCGGGTGCGACAAACAGGGGCGAGTGGATCCTGAATCGATCGCCAAAGCGATTCGGCCTAACACTCGGCTGGTAAGCATCATGCACGCTAATAATGAGATCGGAACGATCCAGCCGATTCGAAAAATCGCTGAGATCTGCCATCAGCATTCGATTCTTGTGCATACCGACGCGTCTCAATCGATCGGCAAGATTCCGACTTACGTTGATCAGTTGGATGTCGACCTGATGACGATCGCGGGGCACAAGTTTTACGCGCCCAAGGGGATTGGAGTTCTCTTTGTGCGAGAAGGTTTGAATTTGGAATCACTACTGCACGGTGCCGGGCATGAAAGTGGTTTGCGAGCCGGAACAGAGAACACGCCTTACATCGTCGGGCTTGGTCAAGCTGCTTTTTTAGCGGCGGCACATCTGGACGAAACTGCCGAGCACACCGAAGCGATGCGGGAGCGGTTTTGGGATGCGATCTCAGAAGCGATTCCGACCGCAGTCGTGCACGGTGCGGAAGCAGATCGATTGCCCAACACGATCAGCATCGGGTTTCCAGGAGCGTCAGGACAGGAAATGCTTTTGCGTGCCGCCGAAGTATGTGCGTCGCTTGGCTCGGCATGTCATAGCTCGGGCGATCATGAATCAGGAACCCTTGGCGCGATGGGTGTTGATCCGGATTTGATGCGAGGGTCAATTCGGTTCAGCTTTGGACGCGGTAGCAACGAAGAAGAAGTCGATCGAGCGGCTTCAATCATCATCGACGCTTGGGAAGCGTTAACTGCGGAAGCCTAAATTGTTTTCGCTGAACTGTTCTGGGTTTGGTTACGAGAATGCATGAACATCGCACATCAAAAAATTTCTTGGGGGCTCAGCAGTTCGGTACACGAACGCTTTTTGGATTGATGATCGCGTGTTCACTTACGATCGTCTCTTTTCAGTTCCTTATCTCTCATAGCTATCTGACTATCGCTCTTTCGCTGGTACTTGCGTTAATTCCTGCCCTTTGCGGAGCCATCCTGATCGTTTTATCTGCGCTGTTTGCGTTTTGCATCGTCGTCACAGAACAGGATCAAACATTCAAACGAATCAACTTGCAACAATGCATCCGAATGCTGATTTATGGTTTGTTCGGGTTTGTTCCTGCCTTGATTTTAATGTCGTTTGCTTTGACAAACTGATGGGATTGGCCTTCGTTGTCAGCGTTCATTCGTCTGACATGCCGCGTTCCCGAACGCCTTCGCCTTTGATGTTTAAATGGCCATCACCGAGTTCCGCCCGGCAGATGTCCGCAGCCTTGGTCAGTCGTGCAACGATTTCCGGGTGCTGTTTGGAAACGTCAGTCGTTTCGCCAATGTCGTTTTCAAGATCGTAGAGTGCCAACGGCGTGTTGATGTAATCGTATTTTACAGGCAGTCCACCTGAGCCACCTTTTCTGCCAGATAGCGTGCGATATTGATGCGGGAAGTGGAGCTTCCATCGTTGGTCACGAGCTGCGTGTAGTTTGCCGCCACCGTAGTAGTGAAAGAAATACTTCCGATCTGCTTTGGTGGTCGGATCCTTCAAGACTGGCAAGATATCGATCCCGTCAATTTTCCGTTCCGGTAAAGTGGCACCAATGCGTTTCGCGATCGTAGGAAAAAGGTCGATCGTCGAAAGCATCTGATCGCACTCGGACCCGGCAGGGATGACTCCCGGCCACTTCATGATCGTCGGCACGCGGCAACCGCCCTCGAACATCGTGCCTTTGCCTTCACGAAGTGGATCCGCCAAACCAGCGTGATCGCCGTAGTTTAGCCACGGTCCATTGTCGCTTGTGAAAACGACCAACGTGTTGTCCGCGACTCCGTTGTCCTGCAACGCCTGATTGATTTGGCCCATCGACCAATCGATTTCCATCACGACGTCACCGTAAAGACCACGTTCGCTTTTGCCTTTAAATTTATCGGAAACGTAAAGCGGTACGTGAACCATCGAATGAGGAACGTACAATAAAAACGGTGACTCACGATTCTTTTCGATAAACTGAATGGCTCGCTCTGTGTATTGGGTCGTCAATTGAGCCTGGTCTTCCGGTTTGACGTCCTCATTGACGACGGTTTCGTTTTCAAATAGCGGAAGCTTAGGAAACTTGAATGAATGCATTTTGTTTCCGGGTTCGGTCGACTGTGGGTTGTAAGGCCACATGTCGTTTGAGTACGGCAATCCGAAATACTCGTCGAACCCCTGCGCGTTGGGCATCATTTCTTTCGAGTGGCCAAGGTGCCATTTTCCGTAACAGGCCGTTGCGTATCCTTTTTGTTTGCAGAGTTCCGCCAGAGTCATTTCGTCCGGATGCAAGCCGTGTTTTTGGGCCGGCATGATGGCTCCGTTGATCGAGACTCTTGTGTGATAACAGCCCGTCAAAAGAGCCGCTCGAGACGCTGAACAAACCGCCGACGAAACCTGAAAGTCCGTAAACTTCATGCCGTCGGCCGCCATCTGATTCAAATGCGGCGTCTCAATTCCTTCGGCTCCAAAGGGCTGGATGTCGTTGTAGCCCATGTCATCAATGAAAACGATCACAAAGTTTGGAAGCTTCGGTTCGGCTGCGGAACTGTGACTGGAACACGCCAAAACGCAAATCGTGGCGGCAAGAATCAAGCTCAATCGTGCAGAAAAAATCGACGTTTCGCGAAACATGTGTGTCCTCAGGAAGTGAAAGCCAACAACCGGTCGTCGTGACCCGTTAGCTCGATTGTAATCGCTCTTGATGCCATGTGTTCAATTCGTGCCGGTGCCGTTAAATTTCATCTTCGGTGAACGCGTGAATCTGTGATCGCGCCAATCTGTAAGTGGAAATCAATTGAACAGCTGAAGGTCCTTGCCGTGAACGATTCATCTCTCAAGTTTTTTGAAACGTTGTTGAACACTCCCGGTGTTTCGGGATATGAGGAACCTGTTCAGCAGGTCGTTCGAGAATACGCGGCGCCGTTTGCCGATTCGATGACAACCGATTCGCACGGCAATTTGATTTTGTGCAAAAATCCGGAAGCGGAAGTGCGACTGATGCTGGCCGGGCACTGCGACCAGATTGGTCTGATCGTTTCTTACATCGACGAATCCGGTTTCATTTTCACTCAGACGGTTGGAGGCTGGGATCCTCAACAGTTGATTGGCCAAAAGATGACGATTTGGACCGACAACGGACCGGTTGACGGCGTGATCGCCCGGAAAGCGATTCACTTGCTGGACGAAGCCGAACGCAAGAAAGTCGTGAAAACAAAAGATCTTTGGATCGACATCGGAGCCAAGGACCGTGACGAAGCGGCGTCGTTGGTTCGGATCGGCGACAGTGTCACGTTGAAGCTCGGAATGACTCGCTTGCGAAATAATCTCATTTCGGCTCCCGCGACAGACAATCGGACTGGAGTCTGGGTTGCGGTTGAGGCCATGCGTTTGGCGGCCGAGCAGGGGGTGACGGTGGGAATGTACTCCGTCAGTTCAGTGCAGGAAGAAATTGGACTGCGAGGGGCCAAGACTGCCGCGTTCAGCATCGACCCTCATGTTGGTATTGCGATCGATGTGACTCACGCTACCGACTGCCCGACCATCGATCGAAATCAGCAAGGCGATATTTCACTTGGTGGAGGTCCAGTCGTCGTGCGTGGTCCCAATATCAATACCAAGGTCAACGCCAGATTGCATGAGCTGGCGAAGAACGACGATTCGATTACGCCGCAGGAAAGTGCGCTCGGTCGAGCCGCTCCCAATGATTCGAATGTGATTCAGGTGAACCGTGGCGGGGTTGCGACCGGGTTGATCGGCGTCCCAAACCGATACATGCACAGCGCTGTCGAAGTCATCTCGCTGGATGATTTGGAGCAATGTGCGAAATTGCTGGCTGCGTTCGCGTGTTCGATAAACAGTGCCGATGAGTTCATTCCGGGACTGTGATCGCGGATTGCTTACGAGGCCTGGGCGGCGAGTCGGAGAACGCTTGTTTCGTTGGTGTTGGGCTGAACTGCGGCGTCTTTGGTGCGATAGGTCGTGCGGTCGGGCGTGCCGTCGGCGGAAGACGCTCCAAGGAATTCGTTCTTATAATTGGCATATTCGGTCAGTCGTGAGTAAAACTGCGACAAATGGGACTGCTTCAGGGTTTGACCGAAAATCTGGCGGCTTCTAGAATGAGGTTAGGCGATTCACGCTTTTACTGACTCATTGAACGGCGAAAAAATGTTTGCGGCTAATCCTGAATCTATCTTGATAGGCTTTATTTTTGGCGGTGGCTACGAGTGGCTGATCGTTGCCGGTCTTTTCGTGCTGCTGTTCGGCAGTGCCAAGCTTCCGTCTCTGATGCGAAACATGGGCCGCAGCGTAAACGAGTTCAAGGCGGGCATGTCTGACAAGCCGGAAGGGCTCGAGGATAAATCCAAAAAAGAGGATGAAGAGGAAACTGCATCTGAGAAGAAGGAAGAGGCGGGCGTCTAACGATGGTGCTTGGATTTCTTGGGATCGGTGGAGGTATTGGCTCTGGCGAAATTATCATGATTGCGATCGTCGCCGTCATGTTGTTCGGCAGTAAGCTGCCGGAGGTCGCTCGCTCGGTCGGCCAGTCCTACACGCAGTTTCGCAAGGGTTTGAACGACATCCAAACTTCGATCAAAAACGAATTGGATCAGGAGATTGATGAGGTCAAAAAATTGCCTCACGAGTTCGAAACCGCAATTTCGGACGACGATGAGCCTGATCAAACGGCTCCTTCGTTTGACCCGCCTGATGAGGATTAGGTAGGAGTCGGCAGCACGGTCGAGGTTTGCTCCATCTTGTTTTGAACGGCCTTGATTTGAACCGTCTTGTTTCGCTCAACAGATCACCGTTTGACGAAACGCCATGGTTGCCGTAAAACACTATTTCCATCGACGGCATTGATTCAATCTGCTCGAAAGTGGGCTCCGCGAGGGGGAGCCGTGAACCTGGTCAGGCCTTAACCGGAGCAGCCATAAGCGGGGTACTCTTGTGCGGAGTCCTCTTCCGGGCAGATTTTCTTTTAGTTGCGATCTCTTTGACAACGGCCATTGTGAGCCGAGGAACGTGAGTTCCCGGGTTTGAGCACTTTGGCGGCCACTACGCCGACTGCACCCGGCCGCTTACGCGTCTCGGCTCACCAGCTGACCAATTCAGCGCGGACGAACCGAGCGACCCATTTTGCGAACGGTTGTCGAAAGCGACAATTCGCATCGACAATTCGTTGCTCTCAGGTGGTTGCCCATGCCCTCCGACCTCAAAACCGGATAGAATTCGGTAACCGGTCAGCAAGGATCACTTTCGATTGAGCGAAAGTTTTGAACTGTTGCTCGCGGTTTTTGAAGTTGCACAAATACAAGCCCGAAGCGCAAGCGAGTGGATACTTCCGCAGAAATCCGTATCCCTCGCTTGCGCGTCGGGCTTGTATTGAAATGCTTCGCATTTTTAGATTTACGAGCGTTTTTCACCCAAGACGCGAGTCATCTCAAATGTGCAACTTCAAAACTCGCCCTTACGCTGTCAGGCACTCCGATTAACTTTTTCGCACCCTTCTTTGCACGAAAACAATGAGCGAAACCAAGGTCGATTCTCCAGAGTCCGAGCAGTATCAAGTCGTTGCGTTGCGGTACCGTCCGCAAGCTTTCGGTGACTTGGTCGGCCAAGGCCATGTCGCGCAGGCACTTTCCAATGCCATCGAATCGAATCGTGTCGGGCATGCTTACTTGTTCACCGGTGCCCGTGGGGTCGGAAAGACTTCGTCGGCTCGCATTTTTGCCAAATGCCTGAACTGTGCCGCAGGACCGACTCCAAAACCATGCAATGAGTGCGATATTTGCAAATCGGTTTCCGTCGGCGAAGACGTTGATGTACTGGAAATCGATGGAGCCAGTAATCGCGGGATTGATGAAATTCGGCAGTTGCGATCCAACGCGGCGATTCGACCCGGGCGCGGTCGATACAAGATCTACATCATCGACGAAGTCCACATGCTGACTCAGCAAGCGTTTAACGCGCTGTTGAAAACACTGGAGGAACCACCGGCACATGTGAAATTTATCTTCTGCACGACCGATCCTCAAAAGATTCCGATCACGGTTTTGTCTCGGTGTCAGCGATACGATTTCTCGCCCGTGCAGGCGAATGAGATCACGAACCGACTGCGGGATATCGCGACCAACGAAGGTGTTTCGGCAAGCGACGAAGCATTGCAACTGTTGGCTCGTCGCGCAAACGGCTCAATGCGAGACAGCCAGTCTTTGTTGGAGCAATTGTTCTCTTTCTGCGGCAAAGATATCTCCGTCGACGAAGTTCACCAATTGCTGGGAACGACTGACATCGGCCGCATCGCAGAAATCGCCAGTGCCATGACGGCTCACGATACGACTTCGACTTTGAACCTGATCCATCAGAGTATTTCCAGCGGGGTGGACGCGGGGCAGCTGACGAAACAGTTGCTTGGCTACTTTCGAGACATGATGGCCATGCATGTTGGCTGCGGTGAAGAAGTTTTGCTCAATTGCGCGGCCAGTGATGCCGCAGGGTTGCGCGAGGTTGGGAAACAGCTGGGCCTGCAGACGATTTTGAATGTCGTTCAGATTATCGACACCGCGATCGTGCGAATGCAATCGAGCTTGCACGCGAGAACGATTCTCGAAGTTGCGGCGGTTCGAGTTTGCAACCTGCAGCACATGGAATCGATTTCCGATTTGGTAAAAAGTTTGAACTCTTTGCCTGCCGGCAAGACGGTGCTTCGCGTTGGTACTGATGCGGAAAATAGCTCTGGCGATGGCTCAAGCGACGGCGGTAAAGCGGTAAAAAAAAACGAAATAGTTAGCGGCGCGGCTACATCTGGCGGAAACCCGTCGGTGTCCGATCAGCACCAGGGCGAATCGAACGGCAACGATTCGAATGCGGTTCGAGCAACTACTTCTTCAGTGGCTGCGGGGCAAGGTTCCGCACCAACGCCTCACATTTCTGCAGCCGCAGCATCTGGGGTTTCTGCCATTGCGGCTAACGGCGCCGGCTCAGCTGCTGCTGTTGTGACGTCGGCTACAACAGTGAACGGCGGCGCGGCAAGCGTGTCATCGCCCGTCGCGCCATCGCCTTCCGTTTCGATGGCTCCACCGGTGGAGTCAGGTTCCGTCGAATCACCTTCCGCGGGGGCAACTTCCGCAGTGGCAGCTTCCCTTGAATCGCCTGCGGTTTCGGAGACCGCGACAACGGAGAAGGAAAGTGTCCATCAGCCGGGAACGCAAGTCACGGCAGAAGACGCACGATCATCAGAAGCTGGCTCAAGTGTTGGAACTCAAGACTTAAAAGCGATTTACGAAACCGCGTTGGACAGCCTTGCGGATACGACCGCCGATATGGCGAGAAATTTTGAATCGGTGATACAAAAAGGGACCGATCGTATCGAAGTTTCGCTCCGTGACGCGTACCACCATACGACTTGTTCTCGAACCGAGCGAAAATCCAAAATCGAAGAGGCTTTGCAGCAAGTGGCTGGTCGAAGAATTCATGTCGAATTCACTCTGTCCGAAACAGCCGTATTGGCGCAGGATAGCACTCCTGTTCTGTCTCGGGCTCAGCAAATTCGGGAGCTCAGTGAGAATGACTTTGTGAAAGATGCGATCAAGATTTTCGATGCTCAAATCGCCGATTACTTTGACCCCAAGGCGACAAGGTCCTAAATTTGGTCGTCAAGTTTGAATCAGTGACGGTCGTGGCGAACTGGCCGTAAAAAAGAAGACAATCAGGCTCGAACAAAAACACACGAAGAAAAAACGGAGAAGAAAATGTTTAAAGGACTTGGAAACCTCGGCAACATCGCAGGCATGATCAAGCAGGCTCAAGAGATGGGCCCGAAAATGCAGGAAGCTCAGGAAAAACTGAAGCTTAAATCTGTTAGCGGTACGGCTGGTGGAGGCATGGTTACGGTTCATGCTGATGGGCTTGGAACCGTCACGAAAGTTGAAATTGATCCAGTTCTGATCGAAAAAAATGACTTCGAAATGGTCATGGACCTGTTGCCAGCTGCGATCAATCAGGCATCCGCGAAAGCAAAAGAATTGCACGTCGAAGAAATGAAGTCGGTCACCGGAGACCTGCCGCTGCCGGGAGGCCTTGAGGATACTCTGAAAAACTTCCTCTCTCCGGGGCAGTGAATCCAGCGGCAAGATTTGAAGTGTTCGTTTTAACCGGAATGATTCACGACGACAGGTGCCTGGTTTGATCCCGGATTATTCACGATGCGTGGGCGTCGACGCGGAGAAAGCTTGTTTCATTGGGGTATTGTTCCAGGTTTGTCGTTTCGGCAGGTCACCCAAGACGTGAAACAAACGAATTTGCAAAACTGCCTCCGCGTCGGGAAAATTGCTTCAAGGCGTAAACCTGACGCCTGTCGTCGTGAATAATTCCGGTTGATGTTTGAGGCGATTCTCTTGAATAGGCGACAGTTTTTGTAGATTCACCAATTCACTTCGTGGGTGAACTTTTGAAACCACAAACGTGGAACGATGTCCCAATGAAACAAGCCTTCTCAATTTCGAAGCCCGCGCATCGTGAATAATCCGGGGTTAAAGGCAGCTCACCGCTGATCCGCGTTCGCTGCTGAAAGCTCACGTTAATTCGTTTCCAGGATTCGTTTCGGGGACCCGTCACTCATCCGCAGCCAAACTCATCAAATATCGGCAGTAGTCATTTGAATGGCTGACGACCTGAGATCGAAGTTTGGCTTTGTCGATGAAGCCTTTTCGAAAAGCGATTTCTTCGATGCAGGCGATCCGAAGTCCCTGGCGATTTTGAATCGCTTCGACAAACATTGACGCTTGCAACATCGAGTCATGGGTGCCCGTGTCGAACCACGCGAACCCTCGACCGAATTCATGTACGTTCAAATCGCCCCTGAGCATGTAATGCCGGATCACGTCAGTGATTTCAAGCTCTCCGCGCGGCGATGGTTTGACTTGCGAGGCAACTTTGACCACATCGTTGTCAAAGAAGTAGAGTCCCGTGATGGCGTAGTTTGATTTTGGATCGATCGGTTTCTCTTCTATCGTTTCCGGATTTCCGTTGGCATCGTAGGAGATGATTCCGAAGGCTTCCGGGTTTTTGACAGGGTACGTGAACACGGTGGCGCCTTTGGCCGCGTCGACCGCAAGCTGCAGTTTGACTCCCAGCCCCTGTCCGAAAAAAACATTGTCGCCCAGAATCAACGCAACGTTGTCGTCGCCGATGAATTCTTCACCAATCAGGAATGCTTCCGCCAAGCCTCGTGGTGCCTGCTGGATCGCGTATTCGATTCGGATCCCGATTTTTGAACCGTCGCCCAGTAGCGTTTGAAAGCTGCTTTGGTTTTCAGCGGTGCAAATGATTAGAATCTCCCGAATTCCGGCGTACATCAAAACCGAAAGCGGATAGTAGATAAGTGGCTTATCGTAAATCGGAAGGAGCTGCTTCGTCATGACGGCAGTCGACGGGTAGAGCCGCGTGCCGCTGCCGCCCGCCAAAATGATGCCCTTTTTGAATGTTGAGTTCTTCGATTCCATGATTCACCGAGTGCTTGGACCGGAATTATTCACGACGCCTGTCGTCGTGAATAACTCCGGATTAAACTTCTGGTATGCAGAGTCGGTTGAACTGATACATGATTCGGAAGCCTGAGGCGAGATGAAAGTTCTGGTTACTGGTGGCAGCGGCTTTATCGGTTCGAACCTTGTTCGGCATTTGCTGTCGGGCGGGCAGCACTCGGTGGTCAACGTGGATGCGATGACCTATGCGGCAAACCCTACTTCGCTGGCAGACGTCGAAAATGATGAACGCTATTGCTTTTGTGATTGCGACATTGTGGATGCAGCTGCACTTGAGGCCGTCTTCGAAGAACATCAGCCCAATGCCGTGATCCATTTGGCCGCTGAATCGCACGTCGACCGCTCCATCGACAGCCCATCCGCTTTCATTCAGACAAATGTGGTTGGAACTTTCAATTTGTTGAACTGCGCTTTGCAGAGCTTTGAGTCGCTTGAAGAATCATTGCGACATACGTTTCGGTTCATTCACGTTTCGACGGATGAAGTCTTCGGTTCGCTGAAAGTCGATGATCCCGCAACCCTTGAAAGCGATCGTTACGCTCCAAGCTCACCCTATTCCGCCAGTAAGGCGGGTTCAGACCATCTGGCTTTGGCGTGGCATGTGACCTATGGGTTGCCGGTCATCGTGACCCATGCGGCCAACAACTACGGTCCTTATCAATATCCGGAAAAACTGATTCCGACGGTGATCTCCCGAGCCGTCAATCGTCAGTCGATTCCCGTTTACGGAGACGGAACGAACGTTCGTGATTGGCTGCACGTGGAAGACCATTGCCTGGCGATCTGTCGCGTGCTGGAAAATGGATCGGTCGGAGAGAGCTACAACGTCGGAGCAGATAACGAGCTAAAAAATATCGACCTTGTCCGCGAGGTTTGCCGAGTCATCGATGAGCTAACACAAAATGACTGTGGCGATGGCTTTCGGCATGAAGAGCTGATCGAATTTGTAACCGACCGTAAGGGACACGACTTTCGATACGCTCTCAATACGGAAAAAATTCGTCGCCATTTGGACTGGAGTCCTCAAATGAATTGGAGCGACGCCATTCGCGAAACCGTGAAATGGTACTTGGACCATCGATCGTGGTGGCAGCATGCGGCCGGTGCTGGAACTGACCGGCATGAGGGTTAGGCGATGCGGCTGGCGGTAATGCAACCTTACTTTTTTCCTTACCTTGGCTACTTCAGCTTGATCGCGGCGACGGATCAGTTCGTGGTCTTTGATCCAGTGCAGTACATTCGGCATGGTTGGATCAATCGAAATCGAATCCTGAAACCCGGTTTCGTAGAACCGCAATACGTCAATGTTCCGCTTGTGAAGCATGCTCGTGATACCAAGATTCGCGACGTTCGCATTGCCAACGGAAGTGCAAATGAAAAAGCATGGAAGCATCGCATTTTGGGGCAAATTCAGCACTACAAGAAAGCGACTCCGCATTTCAAAACAGTACGTGAATTGATAGTTCGCTGTTTCGAAATGGATACGGATCGGATGGTCGATCTGAATGTGTACTGTCTGCAATCGGTGTGTAAGTTACTACAGTTGGATTTGAAGCTGACCATGTTTTCAGAAATTGAATCGGAAGTCGGTGAAGTCAAAGATCCTGGAGAGTGGGCTTTGAAAACGGCCGTCGTGATGGGAGCAAAAGCCTACCTCAACCCGATAGGCGGCCGCGAGCTTTTTGATCCCGTGAAGTTTCGCGACCAAGGCATTCGACTCGGGTTTGTTCAGTCGAATTTGCCAGAATACAAACAACGCAATGAGCAGTTCGTGGCTGGTTTGTCGATTCTGGATGTGTTGATGTTCAACGGTGTCGAGCGAACGCGGCAAATGGTTGACGACTATCAAGTCAGTTTCGTCGACGATCCAAATTTGGAAATTGGACAAAATGCTTGAGCTCCAGAGAGACCCAAATAGCTTCCACAAACCAACAGCCAAAGAGAATTCTCGAATTGATCAATCGGCTTCCGCCGCACCGGCGAAGTCAAATATTCATTTGGAATCAGGGAGTCGAGTATTGTCCCGGAGCAAATCCGGCCCATTTCCCGTTGTCGATAGTTCGAATTGTGTAACCTTGTTCATCGATCACCCTAATGCCTAATAAGAGGCGATGCTGGCTGTCGGTTACGTTTGAAAGCACGGAGAATTCGATGTTGTTTGGCATCCTATTTGATGACAATATCGCGCCGAATTGTCTAGCATGTCGCTGATTGATTTGCGATTGAGCGTTCCAGAGGGAGAGAGACTTGATTACCTCCTCGACGGTCAATTCGAGTCGCGGATCGCTATTCTGACGGTTGTAGTCATCGACGGCTACTTGGATGGGCCGCGAATTGTGGTAGTAATGCCATTTGATTCCAGCCACGAGCACAATCGCAGTCAAAGCGATAAAGATGCAAAGTGAGCGAAGTGAGAATTTAAAGGCTGGTCGCTGCATTAGACCTTCCAAGTTGGATAACGAATTTCGATCTATCCGCGTGCCACGAGAGCACGTTCGCAATTTGGGTTTTGTTTAACGCACGGACGGATCGAGCGTTGAACTTTAACGAGCAGTTTAATGACAAGCCGAGAAACCTTGGCGGCTAATGCTTGTCGACAAAAACACGGCCGCTTTTTGGTTCATTGTTGAACTGCATTGTGTTCGTTGAGCGGTATTGTATCAACTCCGGGTTCAAGAAACTGCTGCAAACGCGTTCCTTGCAAATCAGAATATATTTCATCGATGATGTGAGCATCAAGCGATTCTCTCCAACGTTGCTGCTGGCCAGTGTTTTTGAAAACCGAGTAGTAGCTGTCTGAATGATGGCTCTGGCTGTCAGCGAGAAAGTTTGTGACTTCATCGCAGAGCTCGATTTCTGCGGATTCGAGCATTTTTTCTGCCGTCAATTCTGGCTGGTTGGCAATTTCCTCATAGCGAATCAGCTGCATCCTGCCCGGGTACTGTTGTTCCAGATCCAGAAAAAGATTCGCGACTTCTTTCCATTTGTAGAATCCAAAATAGTCCTGAGGACCCGAATTCTTGCATTGACCGAATCGCCATTGTTCGCGCAAAACTGAACCTCGCGGAAACTCGCGTTCATTGCGACTCCACGATTCGATGACGGCACACGGGTGCCGGACGACGCCGACTACCGAAAGAGATGGCATTCGTCGCAGCATCGGTTCGATCAAACTCAAATATCGATTTTCCTTGAAGACCAGCGTTGTTGGTTCTTTGTTTTTTACAAAGCGAGGGTATTCGCCTGATGCGATTTTATCTGCCTGCGTCAGGAATTCTGAATCTGATTGCCAAAGCTCGTCAGCGAACGTTTCAAACGCGACGCGAGTTGATTCTTCGTTCAGCCTGCCTTTGAATTCGTAGGAGAAAAGCGGCTGAAAACGATAGCGAACGTTTGGATGGCTGTTAAAAATTTGGCCGATCCAACTGGTTCCGCTCCTGGCGACTCCTGCGACCCAGATGCATTTTTGAGCGATCATTTCTCACACCGTAGATCAAAGCGAAACCACGAGTAAATTTGCGTCGAAGGCTGATCCATCGTTTTGATGTTTCTGAACGAGGCATGCTCCGCCAAAGATTGCAGCCACTGACGATCAAACCATGTTCCTACGATCGGTTTGCCTTGTTCCAGCGAAGTGAAGTACGAAGATCTGCGCTGCGGCGAATCAAAGAAATTCCAACGCTTACTTGCATCTGGAATGTCGCCAATGAAGCATACTCCACCCGGTTTCAACCAGCGATGGATTCGCTTAAAAAGTCGAGTCGCTTCCGCGAGTGTCAGATATTGAAGAGCTGCGTACAGCAAAACGTGATCGAAGGATTCGTCGGGTAATTCAACGACTCGCATGTCGTCACAAATCGTTTCCATGTTTTCCGTTTGGGTGACCTGCTGCAGTAGTCCGTCGGCAAAATCAACGACAGTGACTTTACAAACGTGCGAAGCGATTTCCTGAGCAAAGAGCCCGTTACCGCCAGCCAGATCAAGAACCGAATGGGAGTTCTTAAGCGGGAGCTGGGACAAAACATGCTCGACCGTTTCATTCCAGCGGTCCTGCTGGATCGGCTTGCGATTCAAAGTGCGAAATACTTGCGAGTGTGGGTCGAGCGATTCCGCTTTGAAACTATGCTCGGCCCAGAAGTCGCTCCAGTAGTCAGCTTGCGTTTGACTATCCATCGTTCGATTGCACCTCATCAATGACATTGACGATCCGTTTCATTTCTTCAACGCCGTACCGCTGGTCGACCGGCAGTGGCAAAAGATCCCTGCTCCAGATTTCCGAGTTCAAACAGGAACAATTGTCGCGTTTTAAAACGTCGCGCCAGAGTTGCGGCACAAAAATATCGCGGCTGTGAAACTTTGTGCGATCGATGGGGCGTTTCGTTAGAAATGGATAAACAAACGGAGTTAAATCTTGACTCGTTAGGGCTCGAAGTTGGTTTCGTGACGACAGGTGTCGATCGAGAAATCTAAAATTCTTTCTGCGTATTTCAGCGCCCGAATTCATGTCGACATGAGAGAGGATGGACTTGGAAAATTCTGAGATCAGTAGCGGGTCGCAGTCGAGGCTGCGTTCATAGTCTTGATATTGTTCAAAAGCCAACTTCAGCTGGCCGTTGCTGCGGTTGACGGCATGTTGTAGCGAGATTGCCTGATTGGTCGGGAGTCTGTCCGAAACAAGATCACGCGAGTCGATGTTCGAAGGGATGTTCAAAAACGCGCCATCTGGAACACCAAACCATTTCCTCGCGGATGTGAAGCTCCACGAGCGCGATGGGGTGTCGTTCCAGTAGAAGTCGTGTGTGTTGTCGATGATCAAGCGGTCTCCGAACTGGACTGAAAGCCGCTCCATCAAGTCACGCTGCAAGCCCCAATAGTTCGTGATCAGAAAACACTCGTCATGCTGGATGTCCAGAATTTCAGATGGCTCAAATCGCGAATCAAGGTTGTAAAATTCGATTTCGATGTTCAACAGATTGAATGGCTCAAGCGTTGCATCGCAAGTGTAGTGAGGTACGAATGCTCGGCGCGGTTTCAGGTGACTCAGACACACCATCAAGCACGCGCGTCCCGTGTTGAGCGCGATCGCGTCGCGGTGGTGCAGCTGCATCGCTGGCGGAATTTCAAGCTCGAAGAAACCGCCGATCGGCTTTAGTGGTTTCGCCGTGGCAGGACTTTTCAATTTAGTATCCAAAGAAGACCTCAATTTCATTTACCAGTCGAATCAGGTCATCGTTAGTCGTGTCCTGATGGACGGGCAAGTTCAGAATGCTATTCGATATCTCAAAAGACGTTGGATGATCGGCCTGCTTAAGTTCATCCGCCAACTGGTAGTACAATGCAATCGTTGGCATGCCTTGTTCCAGAAGATGAAAGTAAAGTCGTTCTCTTGCACCATTGGCGATGCGTACCGGAAAGCTATGCGGAACCGTTTCGCTGTCCAGTTTCCAGAGCGGCGTGAGTTCGTCAATTCGGACCAGCTGTTCCATGAGAAATTTGTAGTTGTCTCTTCGTTTTGAGCAAATCGCTTGAACGTCGCTTCGAAGAACCTGCTCCAGCACCGCTGAATCGCAAGTCTCTTGTTCAGCGATCGCTGGCTGCTGCGAAGTTTGGCGGTTGGTTCGTAAAGCGCCACCGGAATCGACCGCGAAAAACTTGTGCAGTGAGTGAAAACTGAAATCCCCTGTTACGCCCGCTGTTGCTCTTTCATCAAAGACGCCAGCGTGAGCACAGTCTTCGACAAGAATGACTTGATGTTTGTCGCAAAGGTTTCGGATGCGATCCATGTTCAATTTCACGAATCCGAAGTAATGAATGACCAGCAGTAAGTCGGGCTGCTCCGTTTCAAGCTGCCGTTCGATATCGTTTTCGCACGGCGTAAGGCGGTCATCTAGTGAATAGAAAGCATGTTCACAATTGAGTTGTCGAATGGGATCGAAGACTCCTGATCCTTCGCGTTCGTTTTGTCCAATGTAAGCTGGAAGGAGAAGTCTGGGGGTTCGTGCGATCGACGTCATGACGTTTTTTAAAATCGCATGCCATGCCACTCGTGCCGAAGAAGTGAATTGGAGTCGGCGCGTGAAGTGAGTTGTTTGCTGTGGCTTTTTGAGCAGCATTGGTTTGTTAGGCGTGGCAAATTTGAAAAGCGTTCTTGTTCCGTTTGTCCTATCGACAGATCGGCAACGTCGTCCAAACTCGATTTTCGATCAACTCAAATTGCAGACATAGTTTTGCTGTAGGTCGCTTTCGTGATGCGAGGGTTTTCCCTGAACAGATCCGTGTTGAACTTCGTCGCAACATCGTTTGGCAGGTCCAGTTCGTTCAGGAAACGACCTGCGGAAGTCGGCGTTGATTGATGTGTAGGTCAGTTCGAATTCCTGTTTTTCCTCTGGAAAACATGGTCGAGGCAAGTAATTGATCTTTATCGCGCCGCCGTTTTCGAACGCGAAAATCATCATCTTTTTGTGGGTGGCCCGCAAAGCAGAGTAGATCACTTCGCTAGCGGGCCAGCTCGTTCGCGCGAAATTCGACGTTGGAAACACTTGCAATCGACCGATACCGAATCGAGTTGAATCAACCCGTCCAACCATCATCAGCAAGCGATATGCCTTCGCCTCGATCTCACGACAAGCTTCGCTCTGGTCGGCCACTGCATGTTGGTGGCCCCAACGTCGGCGATCGGGAAGCATTTGACCAATTGGTTGATGAGATTTTTGAACGGCGATGGTTCACGAACAACGGGCAAGTAGTTCGACGTTTCGAAAGACAAGTGGCGGATCATCTGGGAGTCAAACATTGCATTTTGGTATGCAACGCGACGGTTGGATTGCAGTTGGCATGTCAAGCGATGGAACTGGAAGGCGAAGTGATTTTGCCCGCGTTCACTTTTGCGGCAACGGCTCACGCGGTGTCATGGTTAAAGCTGAAACCAGTTTTTGCGGACGTGAACAAAGACACGCATTGCCTCTGCCCAGAAAGCGTCCGCTCGCTGGTCAATGAAAACACGGCGGCAATCATTGGAGTGCACTTGTGGGGAAACGCCTGTTATCCCGAGCAGCTTAAAACCATCGCCGATGAAAACGATCTGAAGCTTATCTTTGACGCAGCACACGCCTTTCATTGCAGCCATCGTGGTGTGCCGATTGGAAATTTTGGTGATTGTGAAGTGTTCAGTTTTCACGCCACCAAGTTCTTCAACACGTTTGAAGGCGGAGCGATTACGACCAACGATGATGATTTGGCAAAACGGATTCGCATGATGGGGAACTTTGGCTTCCAGGGAAGAGACGAGATCGCCAGTATTGGAACCAACGCGAAAATGTCAGAAATCAACGCGGCGATGGGCGTTTCAATGTTTCCATGTATCCAGTCTATCGCCAGCACAAACCGAGAGAATTTTGAAGTCTATCAATCGATTCTGGGCGCCGTTCCCGGTTTGAAAATTTATGAGCTGACCGCAGAAGGTCGAGACGATGGCCGCCCGAATCAAAATTGGCAATATGTTGTGGTCGAAGTTGACCAGCGTGAATTCGGTTGCAGCCGTGATGAACTTGTAGACGTTCTAATCGCGAACGACGTTTTTGCGAAACGTTACTTCTTTCCTGGATGCCACATGATGAAACCGTATCGGGCTGCTTTCGAAAAAACCGGCAGGACTTTGACCAATACGGACTACCTGAGCGAGAGAGTGATGTGTTTGCCAACCGGAACGGCAGTCACGGTTGATGATCTAAAAGAAATTTGCGACATCGTTTTGCACTGCCGATCGCAAAACCGATGCAAGGCTCCGAATTGGAAAACGAATTCGAAACGAATTGCGAATAAATGAGTAAGTCAAAATCCAAATCTCAGAAAAAGGCTCGGGAGCTTCGACGCCGATTGAAAAATCGAAGCAACTCTCTTGCTTCCACGCGAACGACTGATTCTGCAGCTTTGATTGCGAAAGCGTTGGAATTGCAAAAGGCGGGCAACCTTGTCGAAGCAGAATCACTTTATCGGACGGTCATCGCGAAGGAACCTGAAAATCCTGACGCATGGCACTTGTTAGGAATGACGCTCTACTCTTTGCGCCGTCTGGACGAAGCGATTGAAAGCTTGCAATTCACGATCACGCTGTCGCCGAATGCAGCGGCTGTCTACACAAACCTTGGCGTCGTTTATCGGGCAGCAAATCAACTTGACGACGCCCAGCTTGTCTTGGAAAAGGCGATTGCACTGGACCCGAACTACTCGATGGCCGTTTCCAATCTGGGAACGGTTTACATGGAAAACGGAAATCTTGCAGGAAGCGAATGTAAACTTCAACGAGCGGTAATACTCGCACCTGATTCGCTTGAAGCGAAAATGAATCTTGCAAACCTGTGGCAACGACAAAGCAAGTTTGAGGAAGCGGAAAATGCGTACCGCAAGTTGCTTCGTCGCCAGCCCAAAAATCCTTTGTTGCTGAACAATCTTGGCGAATCACTTCGCCAACAGGGGGAGATGCATGCGGCGATTGATGCGACGCAGCAGGCGGTAAATCTGGCTCCCGATTCCTACGAGATGCGTTTGCACCTCGGACGTTATCTTGGCGTGGTCGATCGAAGGGAAGATGCGAAACGTGAGTTGGGACGTTTGATTGAAAAACATCCTGCGCGTCCTGAAGCGTACTGTGGATTGGGAAGGATGTATCTTGAGATCGGCGAATACCGACAGGCGGAGTTTAATTTTCGACGAGCGGTCGATCGCGATCCCAATTCGTATGCGGCTCACGGAACGCTGCTGTATATGCTCAGCAGCAAGGCGGGAGTCAGTCAACAGGAAGTGTTTGACGAACACAAAAAATGGGGCCAGCGGCACGGCAATGTGCAGCGGCTTAGATCAGACGCTCAATGGCGACAGCTTCGCGACCGTTCGAAAGACAGGAAGCTAAAAATCGGATTTGTGTCACCCGATTTTCGCAACCATGTGGTTAAGTATTTCTTCGAACCTGTTCTGCAGCTTATGGACCGCAGCCAATTCGAAGTTTATTGCTACGGGGAAGTCTATTCACCTGACACCGGAACGGCACGTCTGCAGGAACTTTCAGATCATTGGCAATTCACGGTCGGGCTTTCGGATGAACAGGTGGCCAAGCACGTGCTCAATGATGAAATCGATATACTTGTTGATCTGGCGGGGCACACGGGTGGAAATCGCGTAAGAGTTTTTGCTTTCAAGCCGGCTCCGGTTCAAGTGACTTGGCTCGGCTATCCTAACACAACCGGTTTGGAGGCGATCGACTATCGGCTTAGTTGCGAGACTCAGAACCCGATCGGCGAACCGAGCTACCATACCGAAGAGTTGTTTCGGATGCCCAACGCGTCGTTTTGTTTTGCGGAACCGAAAAATGCGCCTCCCGTTAACGCTTTGCCTGCGTCGGCTGAAGGCGAGGTGACTTTTGGAGCGTTGCATCGACCCGAGAAAGTTTCGGAAGATACGTTGGACTTGTGGGCCGGTGTTTTGAAGGCTTGTCCCGCCGCCCGCATGATCGTTTTTCATACTCAATTCAATGACGTTTCAATGCCGATGGTCGTGGACGGTCTGGCGCAGCGCGGAATTGATCAGCAAAGAGTTTCAGTCGAAAGCGATCCGGGCGATGTTCACTATCTGGAAATCTATCACCGAATCGATATCGCGTTGGATGTGGTGCCTTGGGCTGGCAGCACGACAACGATGGAGGCGCTCTGGATGGGCGTGCCGGTGGTCGCGTTTTATGGAACGCAGCGCAGCTCAAGAGCCACGGCAGTCATTATGAAAAATGTCGGCCAGGAATCATTGATCGCCGATTCAACTGATGGCTATTGCGAACTGGTCAGCAAGCTTTCTTGCGATCTGGAACGATTGAGAATGCTTCGTGGTAGCTTGCGGTCTGCGGTTTCTGCAACCATCACAGATGGAAAACGGTTTACCATCGACCTGGAAAATTCATTTCGCGAGATGTGGCATCGTTGGTGCGACAGTGAATAAGCCGTTACCGAAATTAAGCCGCTGATAAATTTGGCCTGCCTTTGAGGCGATTCTCTTGAAGTGGCGACAAGTTTGAAAATTCATCAGTTTGACGTCGCTGGTGAACTGTCGAAACCACAAACTTTGAACAATGCTCAAGGAAAATAAGCCTTTTCACTTTCAACACCCACGCCAAGTGAATCATCCGGGATTAGCAGATCGGTAGGCGCAAGAACTCTGTCGCGTTTCCGTAGCAGACTCTTGATACCAGGCCTCCAACCAGTTCGATGTCGTTTGGAAGAAGTCCATCTTCGATTTCGGTGCCGAGCATATTGCACAGGATCCTGCGGAAATACTCGTGCCGCGTGAACGACATGAAGCTTCTTGAATCAGTCAGCATGCCGACGAATCGCGATAGCAGTCCGGTGTTTGAGAGCGTGTTGATCTGCCACTGCATGCCCTCCATTTGGTCGAGGTACCACCAGCCCGAACCGAACTGCATCTTCCCCGCAACGCGTCCGTCCTGAAAGTTTCCAATCATGGTGCTGATCAAATAGTTGTCGCTTGGGTTCAGGTTGTAAACGATCGTGCGGGGCAGTTGATCTGTCTGATCCAACTTGTCAAGAAAACGACCGAGTGTCTTGCCTTGCGGGAAATCACCAATCGAATCGCAGCCAAGATCTCGTCCGGCGGCTTCGAAGAGACGCGTGTTGTTGTTGCGGAAGACTCCCATGTGAAATTGGTTTGTCCAGCCTTTGGCATGATCCAACTTTGCCAGAAACAACAACATGAAAGTCGAAAACATGTCGTGCTGATTTTCCGAAGCCGCGTTGCCAGCGACGGCTGCATCAAAAATGTCTTTTGCCGACTGTTCGTCACAAAAATTTGACGGCACGTACTGGCAGCCGTGATCGGAAAGCCTTGCTCCCATCGAATGAAAGAAATCGTGGCGTTTTTCGATTGCGAGCAGAAACTGATCAAAAGAATTGATTTCGAAACCAACCGACGTGCTCAACTTTTGGATCCACGCATTGAACTCTGTCGGATTGTGAACGAATAGAGCCCAATCTGGACGAAAGGCTGGAAAGACACCGACGTCAAAGTGGGTGTCTTCTGCGATGGACTGGTGATGTTCGAGTGAATCCGTTGGGTCATCGGTCGTGCAGAGCGAACGGACTTTGAACATCTTCAAAATTCCGCGAGTCGTCAGTTCGTCTCGGGATTCGATCTGTTCATTGCATTGGTTCCAGATTGCTTCCGCGTTCGATTCGGAAAGTAATTCGTCGATTCCGAAAAATCTTTTGAGCTCCAAATGAGTCCAGTGAAACAACGGATTGCGGAGCGTATGCGGAACGGTTTTGGCAAAGGCGAAAAATTTTTCTTTTGGCGACGCTGATCCCGTGACTAGCGATTCATCGACGCCATTGGCTCGCATCGCTCGCCACTTATAGTGATCGTGATTGATCCACATTTCGAACAGATTTTCAAATCGGCGATTCGTCGCGATGTCATGCGGCGATAGATGATTGTGGTAGTCGATGATGGGCTGGTCAGCCGCGTATTGGTGATACAGTGTCTTGGCGGTTTCAGTCTGCAGCAGAAAATCGTCGTGAATGAACATGTCGTGGAAACGTGTCAGGTGTGAGGTTTGTTTGCGTGGCCAGAGTTATTGTCGATGGGTGGCTGGGACCGGCGTAATCGCATGCCTTACCGACAAGCGACCTTGGTTGGGTTATAATCGATCGCACAGGAAGATCAAAATAGTACCAGAATCAAGAATAGTCGCATGGCAGAACAACCGATTGGGCAGGCAGCTGTCGATCTGATGCAGTCCGCAAGAAAGCAGATACTGAGCGAGCTTTCGCAAGTCATTGTCGGGCAACAGGATGTGGTCGAGCAGATTTTGATCTCGATGTTCAGTCGAGGCCATTGTTTACTTGAAGGAGTACCCGGTCTGGCAAAGACGCTAATGATCAGCACGATTGCCAAGACTTTGAATCTAAGTTTTTCGAGAATCCAGTTCACTCCTGACTTGATGCCGGCGGATATCACCGGCACTGAGATTCTGGAAGAGAACAAATCGACGGGAGCCCGTGAACGACGATTCATGGAAGGGCCGCTGTTTTCGAACATCGTTTTGGCTGATGAGATCAACCGAACTCCGCCCAAGACGCAAGCGGCTCTCCTTGAGGCGATGCAGGAACGCACGGTGACGGTGGGGCGGATTCGTCATGAGCTTTCAAGTCCTTTTTTCGTTTTGGCGACCCAAAATCCGATTGAGCAGGAAGGCACTTATACGCTGCCCGAAGCTCAGCAGGATCGTTTCATGTTCAAAGTCTTCGTTGACTATCCGTCGTTTGATGACGAGCTGGAAATCGCTAGGCGTACGACCGCTCGCAGCACTCACGACGTCAAATCCGTGCTCGACGGAGACGATATTCTCAGGATGCAGGACGCGATTCGGGATGTTCCGGTTTCTGATCACGTGATTCGATTTGCGTTGGCATTGGTGCGGCAGACAAGAATCGGCACCGAGGGAGTTCCTGATTTTGTTTCCGAAAACGTTGGCTGGGGAGCAGGGCCACGAGCGGTCCAGAATTTGATTCTTGGAAGCAAGACACGGTCGTTGCTTTACGGTCGAACTCATGTAACGACTGAGGACATTGTTGAATTGGCCAAGCCTGTTTTGCGGCATCGAATTGCGATAAATTTTGCGGCTCAAAGCGACGGCATGACGACGGACGATGTGATTGACCAACTTTTGCAGAACACGCCAACTCGAGAGGACGAGCTCACTTCTGATGCCCGATTCCAAAAGATTTTTGCATCTTGAGGCGATCAAGCGAATTGCTCGACTGGACTTGAGAGCTCGGCATATCGTCGAAGGTTTTCTGTCCGGGATGCACCGCAGTCCTCACTTTGGTCAGTCGATCGAATTTCGCCAACATCGCGAATACGTTCCCGGGGATGATCTGCGCCATGTCGACTGGCAAGTTTGGGGGCGTCAGGATCGGCTGTACATTAAACAGTACGAAGAAGACACCAACATGCGAGTCAACGTGTTGGTCGACGTGTCCAGCAGCATGAAATACGGTCAGGGCGTTTTCAGTAAGTTCGAATACGCGGCGACGATTGCGGCGTCTTTGGCGTGGCTTGTCTTGAAACAGCAAGACGCGGTCGGTTGCATGACTTTTGATGAACAGGTTCGCTCACGCACAAAGAATTCCAGCCAAAAAATGCAGTTGAACGCGATCGTTGATACGCTTCAGGCGGCGTCTCCGGATCGAAAAACGGATCTGTCATCGATCTTTCGTGATGCGGCGGAGACCTTTCCACGACGCGGCATCATGATCGTGATCTCGGATCTGTTTGGTGATGTGAAAGAAACATTGAAGGGGCTGCGGATCTTGCGGCAACGCGGCCATGACGTGATGGTGTTGCATGTGCTTGACGATGATGAGCTCACGTTTCCGTTTAGCGGTTCGGCTCGGTTCGCTGATCTGGAATCTTCCGCGAAACTGAACTGCAATCCGAAAGCATTGCGAGACGGCTATCTTGAGGCGATGAATGAATTTCTTGACGAGGTTCGCCGTGGATGTGCTCGAGGGTCGATAGACTACGCGATGATCAAAACAGGCGATCCGCTCGATGCCGCGTTGGCCCAGTTCATCAGTCGCCGTATGGCTCGGAAGTAGGCGGCCATGTTCACCAACCTGTTCACGACGTCGCCATCGGTTTGGTACGGATTAATCGGAGGATTGGTCGCGCTTCCGATCCTGATTCATCTGATCAATCTTGTTCGGCACCGGACGATTGAGTGGGCTGCGATGGAGTTTTTGCTCAAGAGCCATCGCAAAAATCGAAACTGGGTTTGGTTGAAGCAATTTTTTCTATTGCTGTCGCGAATCCTGATATTGCTGTTGGCTTTGTTCATGCTTTCGCAGATTGGCTGCGAAAACGATCGGCTTTCATCGATGATCGGAGGCAGTTCCACGCATCATTATGTGCTGGTCGACGATAGTTTTTCCATGTCCGATCGTGACAACGAAGCGTCTGCGATGGATCGTGCCCGAGCCGCGATTTTGCAAATCCTTGGTCGAGCTCAGAACAGAAACAACCATCGATTTTCAGTGCTACGGTTTTCGTCGTTTGATGTTTCTGAAGACCAAACGATGGCTCGATTTGATGTCGACAACGAATTGGTTGATTCTGCTTTCGCGACGCGGCTGGAAACCGCAATCAACGGGCTGACTCATTCTGCTTTTTCGGTTTCTCCAGAAATGGCTGTCGAAGCAGTCAACCGGCTGATCAAAAGCCGCGATCAGGAAAAAGCGATCGTTTACGTTCTGTCGGATTTTCGCGACAAGGACTGGAATGAGACCAATCAAGCCAAAAATGCATTGTTGGAGATCTCAGAGTCTGGAGCAGCGGTCGAGTTGATTCGCTGTGTCAAACAAAGGCATGCCAATCTTGCGATTACTGAGCTTGGGCCCAAGAGCAATGTGCGAGTTGCCGAAACGCCGTTGATGATGGAAGTCGCTGTTTCGAATCCGTCGTCCGAAGTTGCCAATAAAATACAAGTCAAAATCATCGCAACCGAATATGAACCAGCAAGGAACGGTTTGGTTGATTCGATTCCTTCATCAGAGGAACTTCCTACCGTCTTTATCGATTCGATAGAACCGGGGGCGACGGAGGTTCGGCAGTTTCCCGTTTACTTTCAGCAGGTCGGCCAACACAGCATTGCGGCAGTGCTGGAGGAAGATTCGGTCGACGTCGACAACCTTCGATTCAGCACCGTGAAGATTGAAGCAAACGCCGACGTGTTGTTGATCGATGGAGCAGATCGTCGGCATTCGACCTTTTTGTCGCTGGCGATGAATCCCAATCAGTCGACTGGAATTCGAACGGTTTTCCAAACAGCAGACTTTTTGCGCGACGCGTCGCCGGAATCATTGAACGAGTTTGATGTCGTTTACCTATGCGACGTGGGGCCATTGGATGAAGTGGCCGTTCGGAACCTTGAAACTTTTGCGAAACAGGGCGGTGGAGTCCTTTTCTTTGTCGGGCCCAACACGAATATCGGTTTCGCGAACCTTGCATTGTTCAAAAATGGAAAAGGCTTGATGCCGGTCGAACTGTCAGAAGTCACGGAAGTGGATGAGCGGATTGAAAGTGATCCGCCGGATATTGTTCCCGAGCAACATCCGATCTTTGCGCCTGTGATTGGCGTTGGAAATTCGCTTTTGGATTTGGTGCAAGTGAAACAAATGATGCTGCCGACGTTTGAATGGCTCAACGCGCGACCGCCTCAGGTTCGGGTCATCGCAACCGTTCGTGGAGATCGACAAAAACCGCTGATTGTGGAAGGGCAGTTCGGAAAAGGACGGACCATGGCGTTTTTGTCTACGGCCGGTCCAATGTGGAACAATTGGATGCGGAATCCTACCTTTCCGCCGATTTTGCTGCTGCTGGAAGACTACATGGCAGAAGGCCGAAAACAGGAAGTTGAGTACCTTGTTGGACAGGCAATCAAAATCGAAAAATCGAAAGGTTCGGTCACTCCAGACGTTTCTACTTATTCGCCGTCCCGAATTCCGACGCCGTCAAGTTTCAGTTCCGGTGAAAAGCTTGAAGGCAAGATAAAGCTTGTTCCCAACGAGAAGACTTTGCGAGGGATTTTTGGCTCGGCGGAAGCCGCGATCAACCAGGAAACGAGAAATCCGGGAAGCTACGAGTTCTGGCTTCGCGGAATGGATTCGTCAACCATCGTGGAAAGGAAATCGGTCAATGTCGATACGGCCGAGAGCGATTTGTCGATCGTGTCAGAAGAAAAATTGAAAGCGAATTTGGCGGAGCTTAAACCTATCGTCGTAAATTGGGATGAATTTGATTCTGAACCGGCTCAGGCTGCGACGTCTTCTTTGAACCGATTGTTGCTTCTGTTGTTATTTGTCATTTTGATCGTGGAGCAAACGCTGGCGTGGTCATGCAGTTATCACACCTGAATCGTCGATGAACAACCAGCCTGACATACGAACCTATTTTGAATTGCAACCGCTTTTGCCGATTGTCGAGTGGTGGCAGTTTGCGTTGATGTTGTGCGCAGTTGGGATGTTTCTTGGCTGGTCAGTTTGGCTGTATCGACGAGACACCGCGAAATTGCGAACGCCGATCGCGATTGCATTGACGACGCTGCGTGTCGCGACCATGGCTCTTGTGTTGGTCTATTTCCTTTCGCCGGGAAAGCGGACCGAAACACGAATCACGAAGGACTCAAGAATTGCCATTCTGGTCGATACCAGTTTGAGCATGGGATTGAGCGACGAAGATGGACCGCCATCCTCGATCGCGAACAATGCACGCAATGCGACTCGCAGTGAACAGGTTGCTCAATGGGTGAAACAGCAATCGCCGATCCAGAGGCTGCAGGCCGATCATGAAGTCACGGTTTATCGTTTCGATAAGGACGCTCAACCCGAACAAGTCGCAAGCTTTCCGAAGCTGAGATCGAATGATGGTGAGAAGGAAACGGATTCGGTTCCAGTAGGTGAAGCTCAGCTTAAAACGATTCGAACATCGCGTCGTTTTGCGGCGGTCGCGTTTGTCTTGGCGGCGATAAGCCTTTTTTCGCTTGCTCTATGGGCGTGGCAGCGGATCAAAGAGCCTGAATCCGCGTCGTTTTGGGCTGCGATCAGTTTGTTGAGCTGTCTTGTTTGCGGAGTGTTTTTTGGGATCGCGGATTTGTCGGCGTCCGAGTTCGATTTGTTGACTTCGATCGGATGGAAGAAGGCGCCGGCAGTGTTGGATAGATCGAGTGATGTAGATTTGGCTTTAAATGAAAGTCAGCTGGATCCCGCGCCCACGGTTTCCGATATCGATTGGCAAGACCGTCTTTCTGCTCGTGGTGGATCGACGCGTCTTGGTTCTGCGATTGAATTTATTGTCAATCGCGAAAGGGCAGGGCCGATCGCAGGAATCGTTGTGTTGACCGATGGGCAGAGCAATGCCGGCAAGCTTCCGCAAGCCGCCGTTGCCGCTGCGGCGAACGCGAGCATTCCGCTTTATCCGATTGGGGTTGGCTCAAACGTGACGCCGCCAAATATTGCTGTCGCCGATGTGCAGGCTCCGCCACGAGTCTTTCCGGGGGACCGCTTTAAAGTCAAAGCGTTGGTCACCTCCTTTGGCTTGGAAGGCAGCTCGGCAAAGGCGAGGCTGTTTTCAATCGATGCCGACGAAACGGAAGCCGAAATCGAAGAAGCCGAAGATTCCATTCGTTTGGGAGCCGACGGCGAGCCTGTACCTGTGTCGTTTGATGTGCAGCGTTCCGAGGAAGGGAAACGGAAATACATCGTGCGGATTATACCCTTGGAGCAGGAACGAGAAGTTCGCGACAACCAGCGCTCGGCCGATGTCAGTATTGTTGAAAGAAAGACAAATGTGTTGCTGATCGCTGGCGGACCGACTCGAGAGTTTCGGTTTTTGCGAAATCAGCTCTATCGCGATAAAAGCGTGACGACCCATGTGTGGTTGCAGTCGGCCAAACCGGGCTCGGATCAGGAGTCGGATGTGCTGTTGGATTCGTTTCCTGAAACCAAAAATGAAATGTACTTTTTCGATTGCGTCATCGCTTTCGATCCGGATTGGCGAGCCCTTTCGGCAGATCAGTCTGAGCTGTTGGAGCGATGGGTTGCCGAGCAGGCCGGAGGAATGATCCTTGTCGCTGGTCCAGTGAACACTCCCGAATGGACTCGCAGGCCCAGAGGTGACAAAGCGATCGATCCGCTCAGAAAGCTTTACCCCGTTTCATTCTACAGCCAAGGGTCGGCGGTTTTGAAGCTGGGACGGTTTGGTGGCGACAAGGCTTATCCGATTGAATTTACTCGTGAAGGTCGGGCTGCAGAGTATTTATGGTTGGATGATTCTTCTGCACGTAGCTCTGAAACGTGGGACTCGTTTGATGGCGTTTTTGGTTACTACGCGGTTAATGAATCGAAGGCCGGGGCGAACGTGTTGGCTTTTTTTGCGGATCCAAACACGATGGTCGGTGACCGGTTGCCGATCTATTTGGCCAGTCAGTTTTATGGCGCTGGGCGAGTCTTCTTTCAGGCGAGCGGCGAAATGTGGCGAGTCCGGCGGATGAACGTGGACTATTTCGAGGCTTACTACAATCGGCTGGTTCGTTGGGCGAGTCAGGGGAGGCTGATGCGAGATTCCAAACGCGGCGTTTTGCTGGCTGACCGGCAACGCTGTTGGATGGGAGACAATGTCAATTTGCAGGCGATTTTGCGCGACGCTCAGGATCAGCCGCTATCGATGTCGGAAGTGACGGCCACCATTTTGCGGCCAGACGATACCACGGATTCGATTGTGTTACGCAGTAATTCCGCAGCGGTGCGGCCTGGGACTTTTTCGGGGCAGTTTATTGCGGCAATCGAAGGCGACTATCGAATTTCGCTGCCGATTCCGGATAGTCCAGATCTTGAAACGCTTGCCACGACAGTTCGGTCAAGCATTCCGGATCTTGAGAAAGAGCGACCGCAACGAAACGACAAGCTACTTCAGGAAATGGCTGATAAAACGGAAGGGTACTACTACCGTGGCTTCGAAGCATTTTCTGTTTCGCCAGAATCAGAATCGGCACCCGAAAATCTGATCCAACTTCGAGATCAGGAAACTTTGTTGACTGGAGCGTTGGATCGAGTGTTCAAACGAAAGTTGATGATGTGGTTGATGGCATTGATCGCGATCAGTCTGACATTGGAGTGGACTACTCGCCGGCTCCATCGTCTGGCTTAGGTTTCAACAAATCTAGTCAATTCAGTAAGCTTCTGAATACTTAAGTAGGCTGGTTGGATTTCATGGCGATCCGTTTCTTTTTGGTGCGTCGAGATTGAATTGGAAGATACCAAAGATACATTCCTGTCAGCCAGAGTCCGAACAGGATCAATCCGTTGGCAAAAAACAGGTACAGTTTCGCGTTGTCTGAAAAGAATGAACCGTCATGAAGCGATTCGATCAGATCGCTTCGGCGATAAGCTGAAGACAATACGGAACCGTCGGCGGTATCCAGCTGAATTTCCCAGCCGTTGTTGCATCGGACTTTGACAATGCCTTTTTTGGGCCGAACATCCAGCCGGTTGATGTCGTCCCAGGAAGTTACTCCAGATCGGGGGTCTTTGACAGTCGCGTCGAGAATCTGCTCCCAGTCAATTTGAAGGGATTGGCTGGAGCCTTTCGCCGTCGGAGGCTGAATCCACGCGACTTCTTTTTTAAGCTGCAATAGAAGCCCCGTAAGGATCACCAGAAGTGTGGGCACGGCGATGAGGATGGCTCCCCAACGATGCATTCTCCTGGACAAGCGTTTCATGATTTAGCCTGAAATTTAGAAAGTTTGTCGAACGCAGTCTTAATTTCTGCGTAATCCGAGGAGAATTTGCTTGAGGCGTGGAGAATTTGCTTGAGAAGTTAGCTTAAAAGTAAGGGACCAAGCATCAATAAACGGGCGGGAGCCTGAATCGTCAAGTTCTGGAAGTTGCAAACAATCCCTCATGAGCAAGCTTGAAGTCTAATTCTCGCCAGTAAAAAAGCGTGGAATCGTGCTTGCCCGAACTCAGGTTTTTTGCACCAGAGCTCGTTTCTTGAAACCTGTAGCTAACTCGATGAATTGCTGAAAATTCAGGTTTTGATCAGGCTAACCGGAATTTCTTAATAATTTTCAGTTTGTTGCCCCTTAGTGATGGTAAAGCAGGAACACTGGGTTAAGTTATAGCGGAAATCATTGGGTTTGCGGATCCGGTTGACTATTACCGGTACGCAAACAGGGGTATTAGATGGATTTACAGCTGATTGACAGTCGTTTTGGGGGAGTTAAACTCTGCCGCGCGACGGTCGCTGTTCGCTTTAAAACCGTGCCCGTTGTCGGTTTTCTCCTCTCGGGGGAAACCAATCAAATGAGTATGAGATGTTGCATCGTGGCAGCATCTTTTGAAATTTTTTTGTTCGAGTCTCGTTCGAGGAGGACCCTTTTATGTCGAAGCGTTTTTTCGGC
>CAYZPA010000051.1:0-38974 GCA_964479855.1 uncultured Pirellulaceae bacterium | reverse complement strand
AACGCACGGAACAATATCTTCTTCAAAGACAGCGACTTCGAAGCATTCGAGCGCGATATCCAGTTGGAGCTGGAGAAGTATCCTGTCGATTTGATCGTGAAGGCAAAAAGGTGTCAGCGACGTCGCTGACACCTTTTTCTCTTTTCGCGGGGTATTATTCTGCATGTAATTTCCTTCAAGAAGGAGGCTGCGGTCATGGACGCGTTTGGTGGGAAATGTCCGGAAGTCTCGAGCATTCACGCAAAACTTGTAAGGAATGAAAGATTGGCACACGCAGATAGACCACTGGATCCATTTCTCGATAGTTGGCGTCATGAATTCTAAAAAACACATTGCATTCTCGATCAAGCGAATGTTTCTGGTCATTGCAATGATCTGCTTACTCTTGACTGGCTACGTTCAATTCCGCAGGTGCGGTCTTCTTCCAAGTGAAGTATCCAAGGTACGGGAAGGAATGAATGCCGATCAGATTATTTCGCGAATCGGTTCGCCCCATCGTATCGATGGAGAGGGAGATTGGATCTATGATGTATGGGGATTTAAAACTTTGACTGTTGGTTTTGACAAAGATGGCTTATGCCTTCCACCTGCGTTGTAGCGTCGATGGATGAAAGGGCATTGCGCCAAGAAGCTTGGCGAAGGGTTTGACTGAACTTCGAAAAGAAAAAGAAGAAGGAGAAAAAGGAAGGAGAAAAAGAGGAAGGAGAAAAAGGGACGCAGCTCAATAACTGCGAGACGCATAAAAGGGTAGGCGTCCAAGCTGAAAGGAGAAAAAGCGAGACGCATAAAAGGGTAGGCGTCCAAGCTGTGATCCTGTTGTCGCATAGCTTCACGGACCGCCGGATCACTTTCAGGCAGCTAAAAACTCTTGGTTTGAGATTACTTTGTTGAGAATCCCTTCCTTGGGTGACGCTTTATCGGGCTCAAGCTCTTGCCGCATCTCCTCAAAGCAACTCTGCCCCACAGCCCGGCGGCGCGAATCAAATTGGAATCGATGCAGCACAAACAGTCGGCTCAACGGGCGTTTCTGTCAGAAGCAATGGGAGCCTTGGTACAACCGACCTTGGTGCAAACGCAAGCCTCACAGCTTCCCTGTCTAAGCTTCCCTGTCTATCGGAATCAGCTTGGCTTATCCGCTTGGCGAATTTCCCGCACCACCTTCATCAAATTCCAAAAAGCCGGTAAATGACGAGCGTTCACGGTTCGCACGCAGAGTCGACCAACCGAACCGACTTAGCTTCCCCAACGTTTCATCAGATTACTGTCGATGCCGATGTTGTCCAGGATACGAACCACGATGAAGTCGACCAAATCATCGACGATTTTGTAGCCGTGATAGAAGCCGGGCGATGCCGGCAGGACCGTGGCACCGGCGAGCGTCACCGTTCGCAGGTTTTCGATTTGGATCAAGGAAAGCGGAGCCTCGCGTGGCACCAACACAAGCGGTCGGCGTTCCTTCAAATGCACGTCCGCAGCGCGCTGAACAAGATTGCCGCTGGCCGCCGTCGCGATACCGCTGAGAGTGCTGCCGCTGCAGGGACAAACGACCATGGCTCGCGTTTGAAATGAACCGCTCGCGATCGGTGTCATAAAATCTTTGTAGTGATGATACCGGACAAGCGACGCGTCAATAGAATGCTCATCAATGACTGCTGGGTCCAGCAACTGGTTTAGCTGAAAGTCATCAATGTCTACCTGCGACATCAGTTCGTGTTGCAGAACCTTCTGGCCAGATTCGCTGATCGTGAGGTGAACTTCGATGTTTGAGCGGAGCAAAATTTCAAGCAACCGGCGACCGTAAATCACACCGCTGGCTCCAGTGATCGCAAGCACGATGGGATGCTGACTCATTTGACACCTATATAAAGTGTCGCAATTCCAAAAGTCAGAGGATAGAAATTTGCTTTTGACATTCCGGCTGCCAACATCTTTTCCGTCAGCTTTTCGTAGCAAGGAAACTCGCCAACACTGTCGGGCAAATAGTTGTAGGCATCGGAATCGTTGCGGGCCAACATCTGTCCGATCTTCGGCAACACGTTTTTAAAATACCAACCGTAAATGCCTTTGATCGGTTGGTAGCGAGGAACAGAAAACTCCAGAACCGCGATCTTTCCGCCGGGCTTGCAAACCCGAGTCATCTCGCGAAGGCCCTGATCGGTATCGGCAACGTTCCGCAAACCAAACGCCGCACTGACGACTTGGAACTTGTCTGAATCGAACGGCAAGTCCTGAGCGTCGGCTTCGATGAACGAAACTTCCCGACTGGTTTTGTCGCTTTTCTGACGGCCGACTTCGAGCATTTCGAAGCAGAAATCGGAGCCCACCACGGGAACCTTGCCATCGGTATATTTGTGAAACGAAAACGCAAGGTCGCCCGTCCCGGTGCAAACATCAAGAATCGGATCGGTGCGGTTGGGAGCCAGTTTTTTCACGGCACGCCAACGCCAGTATCGGTCGACGTTCATCGAAAGTAGATGATTCATGCGATCGTACTTCGGCGCAATTTCGCCAAACATGTCTCGCACGCGTTGGTTGGATTTATCGACAGACATTAAATCAGGTTGTGAAGTTTGCGGTGTGCGACGTGAAGGAACGGACTCGATTCACGATTACGTGAGTTCGTGGAATGGCACGAAAAAAGCCACGCTGTTGGTACCGACCGAATCCGGAAGGTACAGCTTAACGTGGCTTGCAGAGATAACGCCGGATTATTCGCGATGCGCGGGCGTCAAAATTGAAAAGGCTTGTTTCATCGGGGTATTGCTCCAAGTTTGTGGTTTCGACAGTTCAAACACGTGAATTGATGAATCTGCAAAAACTGTCGCCACTTCAGGAGTATCGCCTCAAACATCAAACCAGACGCCTGTCGTCGTGAATAATTCCGGATAACTATCGATTCCGACCATGTTGACTGGTGGATTTCACGATTCAGCGTCATTTCGACACATCGCGGCGTCATTTTTTTGAAAGGCACTCACGGTGCCCGGGCTTATTTGCCTCAGCACGATCCGCCGCTGCGGCTTCCCGATCCGGCAGAAAACAGAGGAGCCCGCTGCGGCGCCGAACTGAATCCATCGAGCGGAGCGTATGGCGAAGCCGGTCGCTTTTGAAACAGCCCTGCGGAATAAGCCGGTCCATTTTTTGGGAAAACGGGAGGAGCTGGAAACGTGCCGCTCGACGTGCAACCGCTGGAAAACAGAATCGCGGCTCCCAGCCCTAAAAACAGCAGACATTCCTGCGATTTCCTTCGCAAGGCTTTTACAGGGACGCTTGATGACGCAAATTTTGACATGACAATTTCCGTAGTTCTCTGGCAAAACAAAGGTGCGAGAGATACGCTTCTCTGCACGTCATTGTTCACGATGATTAAGCCAGTTAAGGCGAAGTCTTTTCAACTTCAGCCTTTTACTGACGGAAACATCTGCTCAAGTCCATATCGCCGGAAAAGTTTGCCAAACGTCGGTGCTCCAAACAACAAAAAATCACAAAGCACTATCACTCTGGACTACGAACCAGAAACTGGGAAGTCTACTGAACTTAACTCGGATTATTCACAATGCGTGGGCGTCGACATCGAGGAAGCTTGATTCATTGGCGTATTGTTTCAGGTTTGTGGTTTCGACAGGTCACCCACGACGTGAAATTGACGAATTTGAAAAACTTGCGTAAGCGCCCAGAGAATCGCTTCAAAGGGCAAACCAGACGCCTGTCGTCGTGAATAATTCCGGTTTAAGCAGCTTCGATGCTTGCAGCTACTCACATGCGAACCAACCCACTACGGCGGAGCCCGCCACGGCGGGCGTGAAATTCGATCCGGATCCATCCGAATCTGGGGATCTGGCGAGAATTTCGACAAGTGACTAACTTTGTCGGCATGAACACAGAAAAATCACCCTCCGTCATCGATGTCGCCCTGCTTCCTTCGGCGATCAAACCCGAATCACTTGCTGGTCATACGGTCATCGTCGTTGACGTATTGCGAGCCACAACCACCATCATCAACGCGATCGAAAACGGATGCCCACAAGTGCTTCCCCAGCCAAGCATCGAAGGAGCTCGCGACTGTCATGCGACGATGCCAGATACCTCGTTGATGGGCGGTGAGCGGCAGGGGAAAATCGTCGATGGTTTCCACCACGGAAATTCGCCACTGGAATATTCGCCAGAAGCGGTCGCAGAAAAGACACTGATCCTTGCGACCACCAATGGAACCGTCGCCATGGAAAGCTGCCGATCCGCCGATCGTATTTTGATCGGAGCCATGGTCAATGTAGGAGCCGTCGCGAAAGAGCTTGTCGACATACCGCGCGTCGCGGTCGTGTGTTCGGGAACCGATCGGCTGGTCACCAGCGAAGACGTGATTTTCGCGGGCGCGTTGGTCGAACGAATTCTGGAGCTAAGAACTGCGGCCGGAGCTGAGCCAACCAAACTGACCGACCCAGCCAGCATTGCGCTTCATCACTGGCGAACCATCCGAGCCGAATTGGACTCTGGTAAGGAGCTGTCGGAATTCTTCAAGGATTGTCGCGGAGGAATCAATTTGGTCAGGATTGGACACGCGAAAGACGTTGAATTCGCGGCTCAAATGGATATCCGAAATCGCGTTCCGGAACTCTGCAAAGAATCCTGGTCGATCCAATAGAACATTTCCTAACCGAAGCATTACGTTCCTCTCCCCTAGTTGATCAACGTGACATGGAGACATTGGCACGTTTCCACTAGAATTCACGTTTTACCCAGAGCGACAATTTAACCTCCCAATTTTCCCGGTACCTCAATGGACATGGACTCAATCGTTTCGCTGTGCAAGCGACGTGGCTTTCTCTTTCAGTCGAGCGAAATTTATGGTGGCCTGCAGGGATTCTGGGATTACGGTCCACTCGGCGTTGAACTCAAACGCAACGTCAAAGAAGCCTGGTGGCGCGACATGGTCTCGGGTCATGACGACATGAGCACGCTCGAAGGTGCTCCATCTTCTTACGCGATGGAAGGGCTGGACTGCACCATCATCATGCATCCTCAAGTCTGGAAATGCAGCGGGCATTACGACCTGTTTCATGACTTCATGGTCGATTGTCGCGAAACGAAAAAACGATATCGGCACGACCAACTAAACGGACGTTGGGTCGAAGCGAAAGGCAAAAAAGTCTTCGTGACCGCAGCCGCTGGAGACGATGAACAGGAAGTCATGACCAAGCGTGCGTTGAAGTTTTTCAACCTTCGCAACAAAAACATCGACGACCTGAAATGGGACGGAGATTCGACTTGCCTGACCAACATCGAAGACCTGTCACAAGTCCTTGGCCCGGACGCGAAAGAGCAGGGAACTCTGACCGAGCCACGCGAATTCAATTTGATGTTCAAAACCTATGTCGGCGCACTGTCCGGCGAAGAAGGAGCCGCCTTCCTCCGTCCGGAAACGGCCCAGGGAATCTTTGTGAACTTCAAAAACGTGCTCGACAGCACACGTCACCGCTTGCCACTGGGAATCGCCCAAATCGGAAAGAGCTTCCGTAACGAAATCACACCGCGGAACTTCACGTTTCGTTCCCGGGAATTCGAACAGATGGAAATCGAATTCTTTTGTCATCCGGACGAGTCGCAGAAATGGTATCAGTTCTGGCGTGATCGTCGGATGAAGTGGTACTACGACATGGGCATCGAAGAAGGCAAGATGATTTTGCGCGAGCACACTCAGGATGAACTGGCCCATTACTCGATCGGCACCGCAGACATCGAGTACCAGTTTCCGTTCATGGCCGAAGGAGAGTTTGGCGAGCTGGAAGGAATTTCTCATCGAGGTGACTTCGACCTTCGCAGCCACATGGAAGGCAAGCTGGACGAAAATTCTGATCCGCTTGAGTTGCAGCTTGGCGAAGATGGAAAGCCAAAATGGAAGGGCAGCGGCAAGGATCTTTCCTACCGTGACAACCTGACCAACGAAAAGTACACGCCTCACGTGATCGAGCCGTCCGCCGGAGCCGATCGCGCGACGTTGGCGTTTTTATGTGATGCCTATGTGGTCGACGAGCAGCCTGATGAAAACGGAAAAATGCAAAAGCGGGAAGTGCTGAAGCTTCATCCGCGTTTGGCTCCGATCAAAGCTGCTGTCTTTCCTTTGGTGAAAAAAGATGGCATGCCCGAAGTCGCCAAAGACATTTACCTGAAACTGAAAAAAGACTTCAAAGTCTTCTACGACGAAAAAGGCGCTGTCGGTCGGCGATACCGACGACAGGACGAAGCGGGCACGCCGTATTGCATCACCGTCGACGGACAATCACTGGAAGACCAAACGGTTACGATTCGCGATCGTGACACGCTGGAACAATCGCGAGTGAAAATTGATGAGCTTGCGAGCATCATTCGCCAGCGGATTGACGGTTAGACATGAATGAAATCGATCCGATCAAGTTTAAGTTCCGCTGGATGGAAGGCGGTAACGTCAGCGGATTCATGGGACAGATTGGATCTTTCGATGGCGTGACGCTCAAGTTGGCTGACTATGAGTTCCCGGTCGATTCCGTTATCGCGGCGGAGTACGCGGACAAGGTCATGTCGATTGTTGTCCAGGGCGAAGAGGATTTCGAGCATCTGAATATCGTGCTCAACGGTAGCTCATCGCCTGACAGAATCAAAAAAGCAATCGATCGCAGCCGCAGCTTGCTAAAGGTGACTCAGGAACAGAAAGACCTTGTCGCTCGTGGGCTCGGCGGCACATTTCGCAGCCAAATCTGCCCGCACTGTGAATCAACCATTTCACTGTCTCGATTCACTCAGACGCCACAGTGCTTCTGCGAACACTGCGACTCGTTGTTCACAATCAGAGGTAACTACGGCGACCGGGAACTGGAAGAGCAGACACTGGACGCTTCGATCGAAGGCAATTATCGGATGTGTGATGAGTGCGATATGTATTCGTCACCGAAAACGTTTTCCGTATTTTACTTTGTGTTTCTGTTTTACTTCATTCATTGGTCCAGCGACAAAACAACTCGCTGTCCGGCTTGCATGCGGACCGAAGCGTGGAAGATGTTTTTCGCGAACATCTTTGGGTTTCTGGGTTTGCCCGTTGCGATCGTTCAGCTGTTCCGCAGCTATCGCGGCAAAGTTGATTCCGGGCCTTTGAAAGGGCTCGATGACGCCAACATTTTGGCCAACAAAGGCAAAATTGAAAAAGCACTCGATCGATACGATGTGCTCATGGACAACGTGCCGGTCAACGCGGGTATCAAGTTCAATATTGGTTCCGGGCTGCTGACCAAGGGCGACGTCGAAAGCGCCGAAACGATGTTTCTGCTATCGCTTGAAGACTGTGCGAATTACTGGCCGTCGCTTCGCGGTTTGCATTTTTGCTACCGGTCGTTGGATAAAACGGAAGAGCTGAAACAGCTGGAGTCACTGTTCACAGACGATATCGCGGTTGAATAGCCTGGCAACGTAAACTTGAGCGTCGGGCTGGCATTTGTGCTTTGGGCTTGTGCTTCTCTCGTTCGACCAGCCCACGCAGCACAGGGCGAAACCGCTGCCCCCGCAAATCACTCTTTTTCTCGAACGTTCGTCAAATTTCGATTCCGGCATGACGGATCGCCGAACCGACATTTGAGAACCCTGTCCAACTGCCTATACTCTGTGCCTTGTGATCGCAATTTGTAGCTGCGGCCAACTCTTTCCAAAACAAAGATCCAATAGAATGACTAGCGTCAAACTCCCCGACGGAAGCGTAAAAGAATTTGAAAATCAGGTAACCGTCCATGACGTCGCCAAAAGCATCGGCCGAGGCCTTGCCAAAGCGGCGCTCTGGGGCGAAGTCGACGACCAACCGGTGAAGCTGGATTATGAGATCCCCGACGGTGCGAACGTCGACCTCAAAATTGTCACCAAGACTTCCGAGGAAGCTCTTTCCACCCTTCGGCACAGTTGCGCTCACGTGATGGCTCGCGCTGTGATGCGAATCCGCAAAGACGTTCAGCTGGCGTTCGGACCGTCGATTGAAAACGGTTTCTACTACGATATCAAATGCGAACCGCCGCTCTCCGAAGAGGACTTTCCGGCGATCGAAGCCGAAATGCAAAAGATCATCGAACTGGATGAACCTTTCGAACGCATCGTGCGTGAGCGTGATTCTGCGATTCAGATCTGCAAGGATATGCGGCAGGAATTCAAAGTCGAACACGTCACCGAAGGTTTGGCCGAAGATGAAACGCTTTCGTTCTATCAGCAGGGAGAGTTCCTTGACCTTTGTCGCGGCCCACATGTTCCGACTCCAAAATCAATTGGCGCTTTCAAGCTAATGACGCTCGCCGGAGCCTATTGGAAAGGCGATCAGGATCGTGAACAGCTTCAGCGACTTTACGCAACCGCGTTCTTCAAGCAAGCCGATCTGGATGCTCATTTGGAAGCACTCGAGGAAGCCAAAAAGCGTGACCATCGCGTCCTCGGGCGTAAGCTTGGCCTGTTTCATATTGACGAGATGGTCGGGCAAGGCTTGATCCTGTGGACTCCAAAAGGCGCTTTCGTTCGTCAACAGTTGCAGGATTTCATTTCCGGACATTTGCGACGCCAGGGCTACGACCAGGTCTTCACTCCGCACATCGGAAAACTGGACCTTTACAAAACCAGCGGCCATTTCCCGTACTATCAGGACAGCCAGTATCCGGCCCTCGTGAGCCGGGAGAATCTGGCGAAGCTTGCGACCGAGGGATGCACTTGCGGGGAACTGGCCAACAAAATGGAACAGGGTGACATCGAGGGCTATTTGCTCCGTCCGATGAACTGCCCGCATCACATCAAGATCTACGATTCGCAACAACGCAGCTATCGGGATTTGCCGATTCGTTTGGCCGAATTTGGTACCGTTTATCGCTACGAGCAATCAGGCGAAATCGGTGGACTGACTCGTGTTCGCGGATTCACTCAGGATGACGCTCACCTGTTTGTGACTCAGGAGCAGGTCGCGGACGAGGTTCGAGGTTGTCTGGATTTGGTCAAAACCGTTTTCGCAACCATGGGCATGGATGATTATTCTGTGCGAGTCGGTTTGCGCGATCCGGATTCCAGCAAGTACGTTGGCGACCCGGCCAATTGGGACCTTGCCGAAGAAGCTTGCCGTGAAGCGGCCAAGTCGTTGGGCAAGCCGTTCACAGAAGAAGCGGGCGAAGCAGCGTTCTATGGCCCAAAGATCGACTTCGTGGTCAAGGACTGCATCGGAAGAAGTTGGCAGCTGGGAACCGTCCAAGTGGACTACAACCTGCCGGTTCGTTTCGACTTAAGCTACACCGGAGCCGACAACCAACAGCATCGTCCTGTCATGATTCATCGTGCTCCGTTCGGTTCGATGGAACGCTTTATCGGGGTGCTGATCGAGCACTTTGCGGGCACTTTCCCGATGTGGCTGGCTCCGGAACAGGCAAGAATCCTGACCGTCAGCAACAAGGCCGAACCTTACGCGCGTCAGATCGAAGAACAGATGATTTCGTCGGGACTTCGAGTCACCGGTGACTATCGATCGGAACGGCTTGGAGCAAAAATTCGCGAAGGCCGATTCGATATGCTGCCGTATTTGCTGGTCGTTGGGCCGCGCGATGCGGAAAATGGGACCGTTTCGGTTTGGGATCGTTACAAAGACGATCTTG
Source organism: uncultured Pirellulaceae bacterium (assembly GCA_964479855.1). GTDB lineage: Bacteria > Planctomycetota > Planctomycetia > Pirellulales > Pirellulaceae > Mariniblastus. The sequence goes on along the minus strand of CAYZPA010000051.1, from coordinate 29,342 downwards.
GCCCGATGCCGGTAGCGGAAGCGATTGCTCTGTTCACTGACGAGGTCGAAAAACAAACAGTCCGGCAGCATGAAACGGCTCAGGAAGCTTAAATCATAGTCAGAATTGCCGGATTTTTCTCGAATCGGGGCATTCGCGTTTGACCACAGAATGTAAACTAACCAATAATCCGTTTGGAATTCAGTGTCGATTTGGTTGGCACTTATCGATTCCACCTTCAGTTTTCAAAGAGGAACCAACAATCGCAAAGAAGCAGCAGAACCGGATCAACGAACAAATCCGTATCACGCCAATCCGGGTCATCGACCAAGACGGAACTCAGCTAGGAGTCATCTCGACGGCAGACGCCATGAAGAAAGCTCAAGACCAAGGTCTTGATTTGGTCGAAGTAGCGCCTGAAGCCAAACCGCCTGTCTGTCGAATTATGGATTTTGGTAAATTCAAATACGACAAGAGTAAGCGGACTTCCAAAAACAAAGCTCATCAAACCAAGCTGAAGGAAATTCGAGTTCGCCCCAAGACCGGCGAACACGACATTAACTTCAAAGTCAAAAAAGCGATTGGTTTTCTTGAGCACAACGACAAAGTTCAGGTTACGGTTCTGTTCCGAGGTCGCGAAATGGCCCACATCGAAGAAGGCCGCAAAGTCATGGAAGGCATCATCGAACAATTGTCCGCACACGGCAAAGTCGAAAATCGCCCGTCGCAACAGTCCCGAAAAATGATCTGCACGATCTCGCCCAACAAAGCGTAAGCCGCGAATTCAAAGCGTAGGCTGTGGCTTGGTTGTGAATATTAGCTGGCATTGAACCGGAATTATTCACGACGACAGGCGTCTGGTTTGATGTTTGAGGCGATTCTCCTGAAGTGGCGACAGTTTTTGCAGATTCACTAATTCACGTCGTGGGTGAACTGTCGAAACCACAAACTTGCAACGATGGCCCAATCAAAACAGGCCTTCTCAATTTTGACGCCCACGCATCGTGAATAATCCGCATTAAAAAACGCCGCGTCAGATGACGCGGCGTTTTTTTGTTTTCAATGCCGCATTTTGGCTTTGCGGCTCTGCCAGAATCCAAATCCTAGAAGCAGAACTCAAGTCCGTAGTAGCCGCCGCCAAGAATCAGGCTGCCGTTGCTGTTGGCTCGCAACAACTCGTTAGCATCTGAATAGTCGAAAGGCATTTGGTCTGCTGCCAGAGCGACTCCGCTGACTCCGAGCGCTCGGTAGCCCAAACGGATTCGTGAACGGCACGTCAGATTCATGATGATTCCAAAATCCAGCTCGCCAAGAAACGCGACGTCGTTCTTGGTGTCTTCGTAGTCGAACGCACGTCCGGCAGAAGCTCCAAAGTTGACGTTGGAAGTCACACCATCGCTGCCGACCAGATTCTGTCGAGTACGAATGTTGTTATTGAAGATACCGCCTTTAACACCGCTGAAGAGCCGCAATCGGCTACCAAAGCAGATTTCGTTGCGAGCTCCCAACTGCAGTCCAAGCAGTCGGTTTTGAGCGTTCAACGTGTACGCGTAGTTGGCAGATGAAAGCGGGTAGGTCGCCGTATCAGTCTCCGAAAGATACTGCAGGCTTTCGTCAAACTGGAACCAGCGGAAACCGCCAAGCAGTTCGTAGAACCCTGCACGCTTACCGCGAAGGCAGAACCGTCCACCATTTCGGAGCATATTGAATTCAAGGTTGTTGATATCCGTATTGCGGACGACCGTTTGAGAAACGGCATCGGTGTAGATATCGAAAACCGTTCGGCCGGAAGTCGGGTCTGTCAAACGGTCGAATCCGCGGATGTTTGTGTTAACGTCCACGCCAGTCAGAGTTCCGGTAACGGCACCCGGGTTCAAAGCCCAATAGATGGCTTCGAATCCGCTTCCGTTCGCATTGCGTCGAGCCACATTCAAACCATAGCCGTCCATGTTTTGCTCGTCGGCATCGTTGGTGAACAGAGTGTCTCCAGATGGATTTCGAGCCAGAAAACGGTTGTCTTCGTAGTCTCGCTGAAACAACAGACCAAAGATTCCCGCCGTATAGTTTGCTCGTGGAGCGGCTGCCTGAGCGAAAACTTGCTGTGAATATACGGGCTCAGAATAAACCGGAGCCGAATAAACAGGACCTCCACACGCCGATCCGGCCGCCCCTGAATAGACTGGCGAAGCAACCATCGGCTGAGCGTAATTGCCGCCAACGACTCCACTGTAAACGCTTTGTGCAGGAACAGAAGGTCCTCCAACAAATCCGGCGTTCGAGCCACCGACCATCGGAGCCGATACTGCACCGCCGTTGACGATCGTGCCACCGGCCATCGGTGCACTTGTCATGGGAGCACCGGTCATTGCGCCACCAGCCATTGGAGCACCAACCATCGGAGCCGTCATCTGGCCCGTCATCGATCCATTGACTACAGGACCGCCAACCATCGGAGCGGTCTGCATTTGACCGTGCCTGGACTGGCTACCCTGCACCATGCCGCCCATCATCTGGTTGCCTGCGGGTTGGGCTCCCCAACCTGCTGCAGCACCGGACGGAGGCAACATATTGTGCTGCATTGGGGCCGATTGCATTATCGGAGACGATTGCATCATCTGAGGGGATGGCATCGCGGTTCCCTGCATGGGAACTCCCGGCTGCATCATCGGTGCGGATCCACCGTACCCTGCACGAGAAAGAATCGACTGGTACGAGCCGATTTCAGATGGCTGGTTCCAATCATTTTGTGCGTGGGTCACACCCACCATCGTAACAGTCGCCACAAGTGCCAACCATTTATGCCACATCCGTTTCATCACAAACTCCTTTTTGGGTCGACTACGCAACTCGGTCTCTGCGGGGAGACTTAAAATCGCGCCTTTGTGTCCGTGTCTGTTACCGACGTCAATGCTGGCCACACATTTCGGATAAGCCAAATCAAACGCACACCGTGCGCACTCATTACGTCGCGTGAAAAGGTCATCGTCACTAGAATTGGATTAATCGAAGCCTGATTCCCGTTGAAAACGGAAAAACCGGAATCACGCTCGTTCGAACCTGCAATATCACCAAACTCAACCAAGGCCACCCAGCTTGCCACCGGTGAAAAGATCCTGAATTGAGATTTTGAAGTTGCATTAATACCAGCACGACGCGCCAGCGAGTGAGTCTTTCCGAGGAGATCCGTATTCCTCGCTCGCGCTTCTTGTATTGAACCGGAATTATTCACGACGACAGGCGTCTGGTTTCCCCATTGAGGCGATTCTGCGGACGCGGAGGCAAGTTTTGCAAATTGGTCAATTTCACGTCGTGGGTGACCGGTCGAAACCACAAACCTCGAGCAATACCCAAATGAAATAAGCTTTCTCCATTTCGACGCCCACGCATCGTGAATAATCCGGGTTGAAACGACTTGCATTTCTAGAATAACGAGTGTTTTGTCGCGTAGAACGCGAAACCCCGTCTCAAACGCGCAACTCCAAAGCGCGTGGTTGGCTGGGTGCAGAAACCCGGGAACTTACGCTCCTCGGCTCAAAATCTCGGCCGGTCAATTTAGCTTGCACCTCCATTCGTGTTTCCGAACTAACCTTTACGCAAACGGCCCCCGTGGTGGTTTGAGCTTCAAATTAACCCCAATCAACCCTGCTATAATCAGAGACCACGTCCACGCTACTCTTCGTTCAATCATTCCAATCAAAAGACATGTCGCAGTATTCCACTCCTGAAAAATTCAAGGCTCCCACGCAGTCATCCGGTAACAGCGGCCTTGCAATCACCAGTTTGATCCTTGGCCTTTCCAGCTTCCTCTGTTCCATCTTCACCGGCATTATTGCGATCGTCTTGGGAATCATCGCGCTGACCAAAATCTCCAGCAGTCAAGGCCAGATGGGCGGCAAGGGCATGGCAATCGCCGGAATCGCATTGGGGGCGATTGGATCCATTGTCTCCATCGTTCTGGTGTTTGCGGCAATGTTGCTTCCGGCAGTTTCACAGGTCCGAACCGCGGCAAAAAGAACAATGTCGATGAATCAGATGCGACAATTGTCACTGGCTTCCTTGAATTATGATTCCCAGCATTTCCGTTTTCCATCCGACTTTCCAACAGCGGATTCTGATTCGGGCGCTAACCTCAGCTGGCGAGTCCACATACTGCCTTACCTGGGCGAACAGCAGCTATACGATCAGTTTCGTTTGGACGAACCATGGGACAGCTCGCACAATCTCGCTTTGGCGGAACAGATGCCGTCCTATTACGAACACCCTTCGCTGCAACTTCCTCCTGGACAAACGGTTTACCAGATGGTTACTTCCTCATCGACGGACCAAAACCCGACGATCCAGGTCGAAGGACAGCCTGGACCATCAATCGGTGAAATCAGTGATGGAATCTCGAACACGGTCATGATCGTCGAGGTCAATGCGGAAGCTGCCGTCCCATGGACCCAGCCGCGGGACTGGAAGTTCGACCCTTCGGATCCTACCCGTTCGCTCGGCAACAACTGGAACGGTGGTAGAACGCTGATTGGCATGTGCGACGGATCCGTCAACACGATTGATATCAACAATGATTCCCCAGAGAACATTTCGTCGATGATGACCCGAAGCGCGAACGATGGACCTCCGGTGTTTCGTCGATAGCACTTCGGAGGAGCGATCCTTAAGCCCGGATTATTCACGATGCGTGGGCGTCGACATAGAGAAAGCTTGTTTCATTGGGGTATTGCCTCGAGGTTTGTGGTTTCGACAGGTCACCCACGACGTGAAATTGACGAATTTGCAACACTTGCCACCGCGTCAGGAGAATCGCTTCAAAGGGCAAAACAGACGCCTGTCGTCGTGAATAATTCCGACTAAAGCCAGACTGCGACTGCCAATCGCGGTCACATGTCTCGCTCCGTTCCACCGGCTGGGCTTAACCCACGATTGCGATCTAACTGTTGAGCTGGCCCTTGATCGTTTTCTGGGTCTTGTCCCAAACTTCGGCCAACAGTTCAACGTAAGCCTCCGCATCCAACAGCGGCGAATCGTCGTCAGACCGAATATCGAAAAGCCAGCCATCGCCATACTTATCAACATTGATCGCAGACGGATCCTCCAACAGAGCTGGATTAAATTCCACCAGCGTTCCGGCAAGAGGGCTAAAGAGCGAACTCTCTGCTTTCTTGCTTTCTACCGCACCGATTTCCCAGCCCAGCTCTACCGCCTGCGGCGCGTCGAACATCCAATCCAGAAAGTACACGTCCTGCAAAAGGCGCACCGAATAAGCCGTGAATCCAAAACGGTATTGCGGATTCTGGCCATCGGGCCGCTTCGCCCACATGTGATTTTTGGCGTACATTCGATCGGTCGGAATGACCGCTTCGAATTCGCCCATCATAAACGTCAGCTCGCCAGCCACATCGCTCATGTGTAGCGAACTCCCTGATGCTCCGCCTCGAAAAACGATGGCAATAAAGCATCGGCGTGCAGGAAACCCTTGCGAGTCAAACGAACTTGGTCGGCATCAAATTCAAGCATGCCGTTTTCACGATGCTCATTAAACTCTGCAGCCCAATGATCCAAAATCCCGACATCAAATTTGACCCGGAAGTAACCTACGTCTAGGTAGCCACGTTTGAGCTGCAGGATCATTTCGCGGATCAGCATTTGATGACGCGTCGGCTGATAGGCGCGGCCCAGCGGTAACTTTCCGTGCACCATCAGATCTTCCTGATACTGTTTCATATCCGCCTTGTTCTGATAATGGACTCCTGAAACATGTCCAAAACTGGCGATTCCGGTTGCCAATAAATCCGAGCCCTGCCAAAGATTGTCACGATAGCTGAAATTCACTTTGTCGTTGTCTTTGACGACCGTGTACGCACTGCTGATCTTGTAGCCTGCAGCCAGAAATTCATCGTAGGCGTAGTTCAGCCAATCCCGTTTGGTCTGCCAATCTGCCACAGGAGTTTCAATCTTGTTGCCCAGGATGTCCTTGGAGTAAACCGTGTTGAAGGGCAGTTCCATCTGATAGATCGTGACGCTTTCAGGTGAAAGCTTGATCGCTTCAGAAATATTGAATTTCCAGTTTTCCCATGTCTCGCCAACCATGCCCGAGATCAGATCAATGTTGACGTTCGGAAAGTCTAGCGCCTTGATCCATTCCCATGACTTGTAAACTTCTGGTGACAGGTGAGCCCGTCCGTTTTCTTCCAGAACCGAGTCCGTGAAATTCTCCACGCCAAGGCTTAATCGAGTAACACCAAGTTCCTTCAGCGTTTTCAGTTTCGATTCTTTCAGAGTTCCCGGTTCACACTCGAAAGTCACTTCTTCAGCGTGATCCCAGTTGATGTTCTCGCGAAGTCGATCCACCAACGAAGTCAGTTGACGCGAGCTTAGAAAGGAAGGCGTGCCGCCACCAAAGTAGACAAATCGGAAAGGCCGACCGCCCATCACGTTTTGCTTGCTGACCAATTCGATTTCGCGGCACAACGCCGCGACGTAAGCTTCGATCTCTTTGGCGTTTTGATCGGTGAAGACTTTGAAATAGCAAAACTTGCAGCGTTTCCGACAGAACGGAATATGCAAATATAACCCCAGCGGCGTATCCTCGGCCGGTGGAGCCGCAAGTGCCGCTTCGACGGTCGACAGCTGGTCACCGCTCCATTGAGAAAACGGAGGGTAGTTGGAGATAAAGTAACTTCCAACTTCTGTTTTTGTTGTTTCAGCCATGTTTATTTCTGTTCCAGGAATAACACTCGATTCGAGGTGCCCATTCCGCAGAAGGTTGATTTGCCCGAGTGGTTAACCGATTTGAATTGACCGGTTGAAGAATCAATTACGCTTGGTTTTAGTGCTCTTTAGACAATAGACGACACCACGTTCGGTAGCAACAACCAACCTAGGCGACGCACCGCCAACAATCGCTGGACCGCCCATGAAAGAGCCACCAAACTCTTTCTTCCACAGGATTTTGCCGTCGGCCAAGTCCAATGTGTACAGACGACCGTCGGTCGATCCAACGTAGACCCTGTCTCCCGCGATGATGGGAGAACCATCTATTTTTGCCTTCAAGGTCGTGCTCCACAGCTCCGTTCCGTCTTTCGGATTCAAAGCCGACACCTTTCGGTTTCTTGCTCCAAAAATGACTCGGTCGGATGTAACCGCAGCAGAACTGCGAATCGATGTCGCGCCCTTGGGGTCCACGAACTGCCACAGTGCCTTGGCCGCTTTGTAATCAATTGAGAAAAAAGTTCCTTGCTCGGTCCCAAAGTAAGCTGCATCACCGAGCACTGCCGCAGTGGTTCCGGTTGGCGATCCGATCTCAACCGTATCGACTTCTTTGCCACTATTGAGATCGACAATGTGCAGCTTCGCATCGCACCCAGCCAGAAAGCATCGATCACCAGCAATCGTGGCACCGCATTGGATCTGTTCTTCGATGGTGTGCGACCAAACCAGTTCGCCAGTCTTTTGATCCAACGCATAAAGTGTTGCATCCTGCGAACCAATCAGAACAACGGAACCGAAAAAGTTTGGACTGGAACTGATTTCGCCTTTCGTTTCGTATTGCCATACTTTTTTGCCGCTTTCGTCGACACAATAAACCATGCCAGCCATATCGCCCGCATAGATTTTCCCGTCGTGCCATGCGGGAGGCGCTACAAACCCTTCGTCGATTTCAAAAGTCCATTTGGTCGTCCCAGTTTTCAGATCAAACGCAAACAGAGCGCCTTTGACATCCACATTGATGCCGGCGACGTAAACGGTCGAATCGCCGTCACGCGACACAATGATCGGACTCGATTCAAAAGCTCCTTTGGGATACTTGGCTTCCCATTCAATTTCGAATTCGTCGCCCACGCTTTCAGGAAACGCTCCTGTCGAATTCGCGTTGCCTCTGGCCAATGGCCAATCAACCAGCTTTCGAGCCGCGTCTTCCGTGTTGTTGCTGGCGCTGGCGCTGGCACTGGCGTTGTCGCTGTTTGCGACTTTGGATTTGGAAGCAACTTCATCCTGAGCGACTGCTGACGAAAACGCGGCCAGACTAAACAATATCGCAACGCAAATTTTTTGTTTCATGAACGGCACCTCGAAAAGGGGTTACCACATTCTAACCGATCTGACCGGTTCAGGTTCTCTTGAAAACGGATCATTCACGATGCGTGGGCGTCGAAATTGGAATGCTTGTTTCATTCGGGTATTGTTCCAAGTTTGTGGTTTCGACAGGTCACCCACGACGTGAAATTGACGAATTTAAAAAACTTGCCTTCTCGTCTGGAGAATCGCTTCAAGGGCAAGCCAGACGCCTGTCGTCGTGAATAATTCCGGTTGAAAACGGAACGATCCCGGTCAGCAAGGTGTTGGCGTCGCAACCCAACATCCAGAACGATATTATTGGGTTGGAACGTCAGATCACTAAGAATCACATTGCCGATTCGTAAATCGCGGTCAGCGAATCCACATCGACAGGACGGGGATTGAAAGTTCCTGTCCACTGTTTAGCAGCTGCTTCGGCCAGCGAAGGAATCTCCGCAGAATCCACATTCAGATCCGACAACCGCGTCTTCAAATTGGCAAGGCTGACCAATGAAGTCAGATAGTCCGCCAAACCTGCCGATCCAGAATCTGCCGCAGGCAAGCCCTCGATCCCGGCAGTCGCCGCAAGCAATTCGCAATACCACGAATCGTGCTCGACCCCATTAAACCGGACCACGTGAGGCAACATCAAACCGACTGCCTGCCCGTGAGCTGTTGAGTGCGTCGCGGTGATCGGGTTGGCCAAAGCATGGCTCGCTCCCAACATGGAATTCTCAATCGCCAAACCAGCCCAAGCGGCTCCCATTTGCATTTGAGCGCGAGCGTCGAGATTATCCGGCTCTCGCAGCACGTTGGCGAAACTTCCGGCTAACAGCCTCCACGCTTCGCGAGAATAGAGCCTCGAAACAGGACTTCTTCGCGTCGTGACCCATGTCTCAACCGCATGAGACACCGCATCGATGCCCGTCAAAGCGGTGACCGATTCCGGCTGCGTCAGTGTGAGCTTCGGATCCAGAATCGCGACGCGACAACTGGCTCGTTTATCACCGCATGCCATCTTCACGTGTGTCTCAGCGTCACTGATCAAGGCAAAAGACTGCATCTCGCTGCCGGTACCGGCTGTGGTCGGAATAGCAATCATCGGAAGCATTTCCGCAGTCGCCTTGCCAACTCCCCAGTAGTCTTTCATCGAACCGCCGCAAGAGTAAACGAAGTTTACGCCTTTCGCACAGTCCATCGAACTACCGCCACCAAGCCCGATCAACAAATCAGGCTTGAACTCACGAGCGACCTCCAACCCGGCGTCGACATCACGTGTTGTTGGGTTTTCGTGAGCTCCATCAAAAACAATGGTTTCGATGTTTTGTTGACGAAGCGATTCCAAGGCACAATCGACGTGGCCCGCCGCCATGATCCCCGGATCGCTGACAACCATGGCTCTCTTTGAAGCCAATTCTGTCGCCAATTCACCAACGCGAAGGATCGAATCCGATCCAGTAACCATTCGCGTTTTCAACTCAAAATCAAATGGCTGCATTGGTGTCTGCTTCGGACAAAAATTTGGCTTGGCGGCGATCTAATACCGACCAACGAAAGGTAACGGCCATGCCGTCACCCGAATTGACATCGTGGTCTTGGTAGGACTAAACCAGAGCCGCGACCTTTTCCTGAGGCATCTGATAAGCTCGCGAACGGAAAAGGAAATCAATGATGTTTCCTTCATGCGGTTGCAACCAGTTTAAACGATTGGTTGGAATCGGCCCGATATTCAAACGATCAATGTTGGTCGCGTCAGTCAGCTGATCGATGAACTTCATGTCTTCGGTAATCGCAGTACCAACAAGCGTTGGTCCCGCGGCTTTGATCATCTTCTCCTGCGGACATTCAACAACAGTTGCAAATGGGAACATGAACTCCTTGGATGCAATCTCGCACTCAGGGCTGGCCGCTCTGGCGATGACGGGACGCAAGTAAGAAGCTCGCTCCAGTTCGACGACTCGATCGCCGTAAGGAGCCGTGCAATCGGTGACGCCGTCTTTTTCCAGATCCGCTTTCACCATATCCCAAACCGCTTGGCCCATTCCGGGAATCGTGAACGCAGCCAATCCTGCATTCGGATCTTCCGGCGGCAAAGCTTCGATCGGGCCAAGTCGCTCAGCGAGTGCCTTGCCGATCTCTTCTGTGTGACGTGACGCATAAATGGCACTGCAGTTGATGCAGCTACGACCGCCATTGATGTAAACGCTCTCGACCATCATGTCGAGATACTGTTCCCAGTCGTCGACGCAATCGTCGCCAAGGAAGATCTTGGAAAAACCGGGTCCATGAACCTGAACGCCTTTGTTCCCAGAGTATTGATCAACCGTTTTCTGGCTGCCGAAGATCATGCTGCGAGGACAACAATCAAGCAACGCTCCACCGACATCGTGACCGCCGGGATAAAGCGAAACAACCTCTTTCGGAATCCCGGCCTTTTCGTAAGCCGACGCGACTCGATACGCCGTCCATGGCTCCGACGAACCGGGCTTCAAAACCAAGCCCATCTGCAGCGGAATCACAGGAAGCCACAACGTGTGAACACCGGGCGAATTCGACGGCAAGACTGCTCCAAGAACTGGCGTCTGCGCTTGATAGCTCACCACAACACCGCGTTCCTCTTTTCCGTAACCGCGAGTCAAAATGTCAAGGTCCAAGCCACGCGTCAGGCAGTCCAGAATCTCCGTCATGTTTCGCATGACGAAGGAGTTCTTTTTCATGTTCGAAGCACACATGTGCTGCGGCAGGCCTGTCGACGCGGACTGCTGATGGACAAAATCCTCCGGAGACTGAACTCCATCACCCATCGGCAAGGTATCGTTCTCGAAAAAGTCAGCCGCTTTGCCAACCATTTCGATCAACTGGGCGCAGCTAAACTGCCGCAACGTTTCGCGAGCCTGTCTCGCCTTTCGCATGTCACGAGTCACCAAACCGCCGTTCGCGGAATGCACTTTCGCGATCGGCTCGTTCGTATTGAAGTGAGTTACTTCGGTGGTTTCAAGCGACTCGTACGGCTTGCCCCAACGGACAACAGGGATTTCTAACATGGGTTTTTCAATGTGAAGTTTTAGGTTGTACGTTCTATTTCTTATTCTATTGGCGTCAACTTGGCGACGACTTTGAGTCATCCCGAAGCGTTTCAAAAAGCCTGCAAGGCAGATCCAAACCTACGAAAGCATTGCAGACGATTTCGATGAAAGGCTCAATATCGGCAAAACTCAGGATCGGCAGAACTCAGAACTCGCGGAACATAGGCCTGCCGAGCCCCGTTCGCTCAATGGCGTCGCCCGAAATCCTAGTAGACACCGACCGTGGTGCCCGAGGCAATTTCGTGGAACGGTCGAACGCCGCTGACTCCATCCCAAGGGTATGTTTCAAACGGCATTTCCCGCTCTCCTTCATCGCGTTCCATGAAACCCGGAACAAAGAACTCAGGCGTCAACGTCGTCAGCTTGACTCTGCCCGTTTCGCCGTAGCCAACCGTTTGGTTGTAGTCGTCGAAACTGACGACTTCGGTGACGGCACGTGGCTGGGGAGCGTAATACGAGATCTTATATTTTTCTTCGGCGGTAACCGGCTTGCTGCAAGCCAGGCCCATCAAGGTGTTTCCATAAGTCGGCGTCATAAAGATGCCCGACTCTTCTGCAGGCCCACCAAACAGTTCCTCAACACAGAACCGTGTCCACTGCGGAGTGAATTCAGTACCGCCAGAAAAGATTCCCGTGATGCCGGTGTCCGCCATCGACATGCCGCGTTCTTCCAGGCCTTCGCACAGCGATTCAATCAGCTTGGGCGTCGCAAACATGCATTTAATATTGTGGTTCGCGGTCAGGATCGTGATCGCCTGATCGATGCAGTGCTTTTTGTACTCCTGCAAGTGATCCATCCAGCCCTTTTTGATCAACTTCACGACCCAGCGAGGATCCAAATCGATGCAGAAAGAAATTCCGCCGCGATATTGAGCCATATGCTCAACCGCCAAACGCAAACGACGCGGACCCGATGGCCCCAGCATCAGCCAGTTCCCACCCTTCGGGAAATATTCATCTGGCAGTGTATCGGAAAAGATCTCGTAGTCGTCACGAAAGTCATTCACGACCACACGACTTTTGGGAACTCCCGTCGTTCCGCCGGTTTCGAAAACGTAGGTCGGCAGATGCTTCATGTCGTTCATGATCCATCGTTCTACCGGACCGCCTCGCAGCCAGTCGTCTTCGAAAGCAGGGAACTTTTGCAGGTCCTGATAGCATTTGACCTCAGCTAGCGGGTCAAAATTGAGCTCTTTCTTTTTCTCGAGCCAAAATGGGCAGCCGGTGGATTCATGAAAGTGACGTTGCACAATTTCAACAGTGTGCTGATCGAGCCGCTCCTTGGCGGCGGCCACGGCAGATTCCAGGTTGGCATCGATGGTTGACATAGGTAATCGGGGTTCAAAAAGAAGAAAGAAGTTCTAAAAAAACGGCGGTTCCAGAGGCTGCTAAACCGGGATCGAAAGAACGATGCAACAGATTATAGAGCGGAAGAACCCCCATGGGAGGGTGTTGGTTTCGGAAGAAAACGTAAACGTAGATTCTTGCACCATTTTGGGCGCATTTGATCCCGCACAGGGCAAACTGATAACCTGAATGGATCAGACTGCAACAATCTATTACGACGGATCCTGCAAGGCACGATTCGCTCTTTCCCCTCCCGTTCAACGCCAATCGCACACAATGAGAGATCACTTTCGATTCATCGTCTTCCTGTTTTTGGCAGTTGCGACAGGAAGTGTCGGCAGCCTCGGAACCTTCAGCGCTTTTCCGGATGAACCGACCTCAACCGACAAGCAAGCTTCTCTACAAGCGAGCCAACCAGACCGAACCCCTTGGACAACCTCCCGCATCAAGGGCACTCCGGATCCGCCGCTGCCTTTTTCAACCGAAGCTGTCTTCACCAATGTGAAGTTGAGTCAGCCCACCGACCTTGTGCGTGTTCCCGGTACCGATCGCTGGATCGCCGTTCAGCTCAATGGAAAGGTTTTCTCATTCAATCGATCCGGCGATCCCGACACTCGGCTTTCGATCGATCTCAAAGAAACTCCCGCCAAAGGATGGCACGCCTATGGAATCGTTTTTCATCCTGAATACCCAAAGCAGCCACACGTCTACATTTCGATGGCGGACAAACCCAAGTCAGACATCGGAACGATGCTGACTCGTTTCACCGTGACGGATCCTGCGATCCCGATACTGGACCCCAATAGCGAAGTCGTGCTGATGCGGTGGAGCAGCTTCGACCACATGGGCGGAAGCATGCATTTCGGTTCCGACGGATTTCTCTATTTTTCAATCGGAGACGGTCAGCGGCCTTCGCCTCCTGACCCAAGCAACACAGGGCAGGATATCAGCGATTTGCAGTCGTCCATTTTGCGCATCGACGTCAACAAACCAAGCGTTCACGAAAAGCTGGGCGAACTAAATTACTCGATCCCGTCAGACAATCCATTTGTCGACACTCCGAATGCTCGTCCAGAAATCTGGGCGTTTGGAGTTTGTAATCCATGGAAGATGTGCTTTCGTCCCGGAACCGACAAACTTTGGACAGGCGACATCGGCTGGGAAATGCGTGAGATGGTTTACCGAATCGATCGCGGTGCGAACTATGGCTGGAGCGTGATGAAAGGCAGCCAATCTGTGAAGCCAATCAGCGGCGCCTCCCCCATTCCGATCACCAAGCCGATTGTTGAACACGACCACGTCGAAGCTCGTTCCAGGACCTTAACCGGAATTATTCACGACGACAGGCGTCAGGTTTACGCCTTAAAGCAATTTTCCCGACGCGGAGGCAGTTTTGTAAATTCGTTTGTTTCACGTCTTGGGTGACCTGCCGAAACGACAAACCTGGAACAATACTCCAATGAAACAAGCTTTCTCCACGTCGACGCCCACGCATCGTGAATAATCCGGGCTTAACTGTGCTCACTGCCATCGGTTTGGCGGAGGAGGTACCGGCTCATTCCTTCTTGCAAATCAAGGTTCGCTCGAGGAGATGAACCTTGTCAATGAACAGGCCAATCAAGGCGACTTTGGAATCAAGAATGCGAAACTGATTGCCAGCGGCGATCCGACTCGCAGCGCCTTGCTGTACCGCATCATGAAAACAGGTCACGGACGCATGCCACAATTCGGCACCAATGTTGTCGACGATCAGGGCGTCCTGCTGCTGTACGACTGGATCAAGTCCCTGAACGAACCGCCGAAAAAACTGCTGGACCGCGAACAAACTTGTAAAGCAGTTTTGAAATATCCCGACATCGCTTCGGTTAATTTTCAGTTGGAGTCAACGTCTTCGGCGATGGCATTGGCGATGACGATGATGCGATCCGACGTTTCGGTATCGACTCGGGAATCGATCGCAAAAATCGCGGCCGATCATGAGAACGCAGAAATCCGCGACCTGTTCGAACGATTTTTGCCAGCTTCGCAACAAGCGGACAGGCTCGGTGCTGCAATCGATCGTGACAAGCTTTTGGCGGCTTCCGGTGATTTTGAACGCGGAAAAACACTTTGGTTCAACAGCGCTCTGACCTGTCGCAACTGCCATCAAATCGGCGGCATCGGCCAGATGGTCGGGCCCGCGATGGACAAAATCGGAACGAAGCGATCTTCGGCAGAGATACTCAAAAGCATCCTTGAACCATCCAGCAAAATCGACGAAGCCTATCGTGGCTACGTTGTCGCCACTGACGACGGCGAGCTGCTTTCGGAATTGACGTTTGAACAAGCGGTTGATTTGCTGGCGTTTTTGAACGGGCAGAAGTAATTGCGACAACTTCGTTTTTGCAACGAAGGCTCAACAAGAAAGACTGACCATCAAACCATATTGTAAGGGTCAATATCAACGATCCATTGCACATCATCGATATCCTTAATCGACTTCTTGCTCTGCACCATCACTTTCTGAATCGTGGATGGCTCGACCGTGCTTAGCATGATGTGAAATCGATACATTCCGCGAAGCTTTTCCAGAGGAGCGATTGCCGGGCCCAGCACATTCAATTGCAGTTCCATCTGTTCCGAAGTTTTTGAAATACATTCCGCAATATGTTCCGCCATCTGTTCCGCTTTGGATTGAATTTCGCCACGTACCACAATCCGAGCCAGCTTTCCGAACGGAGGATAGTGGAACTCTTCCCGAACCGGTAACTCGCCTTCAGCAAACGCGATGTAGTCATGACGCGTCGCACACACGATGGCGGGATTCTCGGGACTGAAGGTCTGCACCAGGACGCGACCGCCTCGTTCGCCACGCCCCGTTCGACCCGCAACCTGAGTCACCAAACCGAAAGTGCGTTCGGCAGATCGAAAGTCTGGCAAGTGCAACGAAGTGTCTGCATTCACAACACCAACGAGTGTCACGTTTGGGAAATCGAGCCCCTTCGCGATCATCTGGGTTCCCAACAAAATTTTCGTCTCGCCATCGCGAAATTTATTGAGTGCTTTCTCGTGGCTGCCAGGCTTCCGCATCGTGTCGGTGTCCATCCGCATAATTTCCACATCCGGAAACAGTGTGCGGACTTCGGCTTCAAGTCGCTGAGTTCCCAAACCTGAAAATCGAATCGCATCGTTGCCACAGTCGCTGCAACGACGAGGCTCTGGAATCTGGTAGTCGCAGTAATGACAAACCGCTTTCTTGCCTTCGACGTGATGAGTCATCGGAATCGAACAGTCCGGACAATATTCCACCTTGCCGCAAGACGGACATTGAATCCGAGTCGAAAATCCCCGTCGATTCAGCAGCAAAATCACCTGGCCTCCATCGGCCAGCGCAAGCGACATTTCCTGTCGAAGTTTCTGGCTGATGGGACTGAACTTCTTTCGACGCGAACCAAAATCGTCCCTTAAATCGATCGTCGCGACATCAGGAAGCGGCAAATCCAACACACGTTTCTTCAGCGACAACGTCTCAAAAGAGCCCGCTTGTGCATGATGCCATGTTTCCAGCGATGGAGTCGCGCTGCCCAGCAACAGCGGCACGTTTTCCGATTCAGCACGCCATCGCGCGACGTCTCTGGCATGATAGCGAGGCGTATTGTCCTGCTTGAAAGAACCGTCATGCTCTTCGTCCAGCACGATCAGGCCCAGCCGTGGCGTTGGCGCAAAAACGGCGCTGCGAGCTCCGATAATAACCTGCACATTGCCGTCTGAGA
This sequence comes from uncultured Pirellulaceae bacterium, assembly GCA_964479855.1. Taxonomy (GTDB): domain Bacteria; phylum Planctomycetota; class Planctomycetia; order Pirellulales; family Pirellulaceae; genus Mariniblastus. Next base: position 13,120 of record CAYZPA010000051.1, on the reverse strand, counting down.
TTTGCTTCCAATGCCATGCTCGCTGCGCCGAAGTCAGATGCGAATGCAGTACCGCGACTCGATCGAAACGCGCTCGAAACCGACGCCGGGTCTGCGGCGTCAGGCTGATCTCGGGCACCAAAACGATCGCTTGACGTCCGTATTCGACAACCTGCTGAATCGCCTGGATGTAAACTTCGGTCTTGCCGCTGCCGGTGATGCCGTGAATCAGAAACGTCTTGTGCTGTTCGGCATCAATCGTTGCGGCGATCGCATCAAGAGCCGTTTTTTGTTCCGGGTTCAGTTCGAGATTCGAAATCCGTTGCTCGGCTGCGATCTCGTGAGTCTTTTGTTGCACACGTCGCGTTGACGAAAGAATATGCCCTTTGCGACGCAGCGTAGAAATGGGACCTTGCGTGCAGCCGACGGTTTCCGCCAACTCGCCCGGGGTCCAATCCTGGCTGGAAACCAGCATCGTTGTCAGGATTCGCGTTTGCAATTCCGTCAGCTTCACCGAACTCAGGTCCTTGGCGACATCGGGATCTACCGAAAGAAAAATCATCTCTCGCGTTCCCGAATTGTCTCGGGCGCCGACCGGAACCACGGTCTCGATGACAGTCCCCAGCGGACTGATGTAGTAATCTGAAATCTGCTGTGAAAGTTTCAACAGTGATTCATCCAGCAGCGGCTTTGCGTCGATGACCCGCTGGATAGGCTTCAGTCGTTTCGGATTTACCGAGCCAGCGTTTTCGTGGAACGGGCCGATGACATCGATGCAATATCCTTGCATCGTTCGATTTCCACGCCCCAGCGGCACGACCACGCGAACGCCTTTTTTGACTTCGGATTCCAATTCTGCTGGAATCGAATAGTCATAAGGCCCGAACGGAGGCGCCGCAAAAACAATTCTTGCCGCAAGCCAATCGTCCTGATCATCCAACTGCCACTGTTGTGGCTCGGTGTCGAACAGAGATGATTGCTTGTCGGTCATCGGCAAAATTGCGAGGCGGTTTATAAAAAGCGTAGTCTTTGAAACTCTATCATAGCGAAGCGACTCATCTGGTCATTGGGTTATCTTCGACCGACGGTTATGCTGTGGGCTCAACGAATTGAAAATTAACCTCATCATAATTTTATGCGAATCGGCGTTTTCGGCGGATCTTTCGATCCGATCCACCTCGGCCACCTGATTCTTGCGGAACAATGCCGCGAACAGGCGAACCTTGACCAAATTCTGTTTATCCCTTGCGCGATGTCTCCACACAAGCAGGATGGTGCTCACGGTACCGATCGGCAACGGATGGAGATGTTAAATCTCGCAATCGGCGGACATCGTGATTTCGTGTCCAGCGACATTGAACTCAAGCGTGGCGGCGTCAGCTACACCGTCGACACGCTCAAAGCGTTGATGATTCAGCATCCCGACAATGAGTGGTTTTTCCTCATGGGAGCCGACTCGCTGGAGTCCTTTCCGACTTGGCACGAGCCGCAAGAAATTCTTCGCATGGCCAAGCCAATCGTGGTTGGCCGGCCCGGTTCGGCCGAAATCGACCTTGGAATTCTGGAACCCCTTTCATCGGCAGACTACGTTGCTTCACTGCATGAACTGAAAGTCACCAGTCCATTGATCGACATCAGTAGCAGCAACATTCGTGAAAAGTCAGCTCAGCGGAATTCGATACGATTCCTTGTTCCTCGCAGCATTGAAAAATATATTGAAACTCAAAAACTGTACGTTCCAAAAAGTTGAGCTCATCGATGCTGAAGTACAAGGATTTCGTTCCCAAAGAAATTGAAGCGCCTGGCTTTTTCAAAGAAGGCCAACATGAAAGCTTTAACGACGCGCTCGAAGAAGCCAACAAGTGGCTTTCAGAAAATCGAATCGCATTGGTTTCGATCGAAACCGTTGTGCTACCCAACATCTGGAGCCGCTGGGAAGAAGGATCGGACGACGCCAGCCTGGGAACCAGTAGCGATGCTCCCAGCCGCTGGCATCAATTTATCCGCTGCTGGTACAAAGACGTTTAACCCCGGATCATTCACGTGGCGTGGGCGTCGAAATGAAGAATGCTCGACTCGATGGGGCATCGTTCTAGGTTTGTAATTTCGACAGTTCACCCGTGATGTGAAATTGACGAACTTGCAAAGCTTGTCTTCATTTCAGGAGAGTCACTTCGAACGGCAAACCATACGCCTGTCGTCGTGAATCATTCCGGTTAACCTGTGAGGATCCGTACACAGACAGAACGAAGCGGTCCGAACGAACGTGGGCATCTGGTCAATGCCGCAACGACCGTGGACCAGCTTCCCAAAACGCCCGTTCGGCATGCTTGCTGTCGCAAGAAATTATTTCTAAAGCGTTTTTCGGCGCAGCGGTTTGTGCAAAAAAAAGTTATCAAAGGGGATGCGATTTTGTTCAAGTTTCTCTCTTGGTCAATTATGAAACACTCCAAAATGCGTTCCAAATCCAAAAGCTCCGGTCTCAGCTTTTCCAAACTTGAACCAAGGCAATTGCTTGCAAGCATTTTCCACGATCCGGCAACCGGCACTCTGTATGTCGCTGGCGACTCAGGCGACAACGTCGGCGAAGTGTCAGTCAACAATGGCCAAGTTGTAGCCAGTGTTGACGACAAACAGTTTTCTGCTGCAAGCTCTACCGTCACCGACATCGTATTCATTGGCTATGCGGGAGACGACACTTTCGTCAACAGTTCGTCCCGCGCGGTATCAATGTTTGGTCATCTTGGAAACGACACGCTGATCGGAGGCTCAGGCAATGACAACCTGGTGGGAGGACCCGGCGACGACATCGTCAATGGCATGGGCGGAAACGATCGAGTTGTCGGAGTCGGTGGTAACGACACACTTCACGGTGGCGATGGTGAAGACAGAATCTTCGGCACTGCAGGCGAAAACCTGATCCACGGCGGAGATGGCAATGACACAATTTACGGCGGTGCGGAAGCGGACGAAATCCATGGCGATGATGGAGACGATACGGTCTACGCGTTAGGCGGGATGAACAAGATTTTTGGCGGTAAAGGGAACGATGCACTGACCGGCGGAAACGACGCTGATGAGATAAACGGGGGTGAAGGACGTGATGCGATTCTCGCGTTAGGCGGTGATGACGTTCTTTACAGCGGACCAGGTGGAACAACCGGCGGAAAATTCAGCGAGGGCGACGTCGTGCGCGGCAATTCAGGGAACGATCAGTTTTTTGGTGGCGGCGGATTGGACATATTCCTGGGAGGTGAAGGCCACGACATCATGACAGGTGGATCCGGTGAGAATCGGATGTTCGGACATGACGGTGACGACACCATCACCGTAGGCTCCAAACAGAACTTCATCATGGGCGGTAATGGCGAAGACAAAGTCGTCATAAAAGAAAATTACGCCGTTGAAAAAGTAGTTCCCCAATCAAACGGAGTAACGGTCAGCGGTGACTTCATGGGCAACGTTCGCTGGCTCGAGTTCAACGACCGTATCATCTCCGGCCAGCAGGCGGTTTATGGAATAGCGGACGAAACCAATTTCAACAGCCTGAACAATTATCGAGATTCCAGAAATCGGGTCGCCCTTTCAAAACCGGTAGATCTGGCGGACTATGCACGCGATTGGTCTCTTCAAATGGCAAAAAATGATCGACTGGAACATTCACCGTCCAGTGAACAAGTCAAATTGTTAACCAATGGCCGGACGCAAGCCGGAGAAAATATTGGGTGGGTAACAGACATCGGACAATCCGAAGCCGAGGTCGCGGAGTACTTCCATGACCAATGGCGAAACAGTTCGAGCCACAACGCCAACATGATTAAGCAAACGTTCCAAGAGGTCGGCATCGGCGTCGTCAAGAGCGGTGGCAAATGGTGGGCAACGCAAATCTACGTTGGTTAACCGGAATGATTCACGACGACATGCGCCTGATTTTTCAGACCGTAATTTGATTGGGACAGTATGCGTTTACTTTATTTGGTCGTCGTTTCCACTCTATTTTGCTTCCAACCGCTGGTTGCTGCACAAGATTGGCCCCAGTTTCTGGGTCCCAACGCAGATGCAAAAAGCACCGACTCGGTACCGACCGAATGGGATGCCAAGAAAAACATGACTTGGAAGTTTGATCTTCCAGGAGCAGGTTCGTCCAGCCCGATCATCATCGGCGACAGAGTATTCGTCACCTGTTTCGACAGCCAGTCAGGTTCGGTCGTTCGCCATGTGGTGTGCGTCAACAAAAAGGACGGCACCAAAATCTGGTCGAAAGAAATTAAAGCTGACTACCAGGAAGACGGCTTCAATGGTTACTTACGCGAGCACGGATACGCCAGCAACACACCTGTCAGCGATGGCGAATCGCTTTTTGTGTTTCTTGGCAAAGGCGGAGTCTACGCTTTTGACCTGGATGGAAATCAGAAATGGCACAAAGAAGTCGGCAAACAATCCAGCAATCGGCGATGGGGTTCGGCCGCCAGCCTGTTGCTTGTCGAAAACAAAGTCATCGTAAACGCTGCAGAAGAAGCTCGCGCCGTAATCGCATTTGACAAATCAACCGGTGAAGAAACATGGCGAGCCGACTCTGACATGCTGGAACTCGCGTTTGGCACTCCCCGAATCGTTACCAGTGAAGGGGGTGACTCGCAAATTGTGTTGAGCGTCCCCGGCGAAGTTTGGTCCCTGAAGCCGGAAACTGGAAAGCTACGATGGTACGTGACGACTCCTTTGACCGGAAACGTATCGCCTTCCATCGTCGTAAAGGACAATCTGATTTACAGCTTCGGCGGATACCGCTCCAAAGGCAGCGTCGCCATCAACGTGGACGGCAAGGGTGGCGCGAAAGATCTTTCGGACTCAAACAAGCTCTGGACCAGTCAGTCGACGTCCTACGTAGCGACGCCTTTGCTTCACGAAGACGTTTTCTATTGGATCGACGATCGCGGGCTCGCAAACGCATCCTCCGCCACCGACGGCACAGAGATCTATCGCCAACGCGTCAAAGGACTTACGGGCCGTCCCGTCTACGCTTCGCCAGTCCTTATTGGCGAACACATTTATGTTGTGACTCGAAATGCAGGAACGATTGTCTACCCACCCGGCAAAGCATTCGAACCCATTGCTCGCAATGTCATCGAGGGCGACACGACCGATTTCAATGCTTCGCCAGCCGTTTCCGATAACCGCCTGTTTCTGCGAAGCGACCAGGCACTGTATTGCATTGGTGAATAGTCGGTTGAAGGTTAGAAATGGCCCCAAATCGCTTTGACCCGAAATTATTCACGACGACAGGCGTCTGGTTTGGTCTTTGAAGCGATTCTCCTGACGCACAGGCAAGCTTTGCGAATTCGTCCGTTTCACATCTTGGGTGACCTGTCGAAACCACAAACTTGGAGCAACACCGCAATGAATCAAGCTTTCTCCAGGGCGACGCCCACGCATCGTGAATAATCCGCTCTGACTTCCAAATCGCTCTGTGAACCAGGACTCGGCTGTCCTAAGATAAAAGTTGTCTTTTATCGGTGGAGTGCATGTCGTATCGCGGAATCAAACGCGTTTTTGGAGAATCCCGGCTTGAGCGGAAAATCCGCGTCATTTTCGGCATGTGCCTTCTCGCGCTGATCGGTGGAGCATTCTGGGGCGTCAGCAAGATCACCGAAGATCTGATTCGCAGTAACACTCGCGAAAAAGCCGAAAGCCTGACGACAGACTTCATCCTTCGAACGCATCTTCGGGAAGCCAAATTTCTCAAGAACGTGATCGGCACCGCGTCCGCCGATCTTTTCAAAGCGCTCGCCAACGAAAGCGAATCCGATGTCAAATACAAAGTCGAAACGTTGGTTCTGGACGACGCCTTTGGCCGCAACGAACTCACGCCCGCCATCGCGACTGACCCCAACGAAGTCGCACGTCTGAAAAAGCTGACTTCTATCGCAACCTATCGACAACAGCTGGCCAATTGGAATGCCTTCCAGGGCGAAAAACCCAACCCCACACCGCCGCTGGACCCTGACGCCGATCTACCCGTTGCTGACGATTTTACATTCGGTCAGAGCTACGTTTTTTACACGCCGATTACGTTTCACTCGGTTTGCCTGCGATGCCACCACACAACCGCAAAAGACCCGAACAATCCTCAACTGGCCAAGCTCGATCAGTTGCAGGAAAAACCCGAAGTCGACGGAGACGAAATCGAGTACCAGAAAAGTGAACTCGCTCCACCCGCCTTTCTACGCATTTCGCTGGACAACAAACAGGCAAAGGAATCGATCACTTACAACCGGGCAATTTTAATTTCGTTTGCAATCGGCACGGTGGTTTTCTCGATCGGTGCCGTCTGGGTCATCGTTCGTTACGTGATCGTGAAACCTGTGAAGCATTTGACCGAAGTCGCCGATCAGGTTCGCAAAGGTAAATTGAACATGCGAGCAAATCTTAAAAGCGGTGATGAGTTCGAAGGGCTTTCAAGATCCTTCAACAAGATGCTTCACAACTTGATGGACACGCAGTCCGCAATGCAGCAAGTCAACCTTGACCTCGATCGCAAAGTCGACGAGCAGGCTCAATTAAATCTGAAGCTTTACGAGATGAACCAGGTCAAGAGCGAATTCCTCGCCAACATGAGCCATGAATTGCGCACGCCACTAAACAGCATCATCGGTTTTTCAGAAGTTCTCGAAGCCGGCGAACTTTCGTCCAAGCAACTGCGATTTGCTTCCAACATCAAAAAGTCAGGGCGATTACTTCTGGATCTGATCAACGACATCCTGGACCTTGCCAAGCTGGAAGCCGGAATGATGGAAGTTCGTCCGACCGAGTTTTCCATCAACCAACTTTGCGAAGAGTTGAGCGACATGGTTCGTACGCTTGCCGAAAAGAAAAGCATCCAACTGATCTACCAGGGAGACGAATCGTTTGAGCCCGTCTTTCAGGACAAAATCAAGATTCGACAGGTCCTGACCAACCTGCTTTCAAACGCGATCAAGTTCACGCCCGAAGGTGGAAAAATTCGATTGCTGGCAACGCGAAAAAACCACACGCTGACCCTGAAAGTCTCTGACACCGGGGTCGGCATCGCCAAGTCTGACCAGGACATCATTTTTGAAAAGTTTCGTCAGGGCCCATCCGCCATCGGCAAAGATGCACTCACGCGAGAAGTATCGGGAACCGGGCTGGGGCTATCCATCGTGAAAGAGCTTTGCATTTTGCTGGGCGGAAAAATCACGCTTGAAAGCCAAGTCGGAAAAGGCAGTACCTTTACCGTAACCGTTCCATGGAACATGAAAGTCGTCCCACGCATCAATTCTGAGATCAAACAAACGATCGACGAACTAGTGAAAACGCAGCGAGTCGATTTTGCGAGGGCGAACCTTACTCCGCAGCCGCCAGAAACAAGCGAACAATCGAATTAAATTCTCGTCAGCGGCACACACCGTTTGGGGCGTTTCCACTGAGTTCGAATTGCGCCTTATCGCGACCAAATCGATTGCTTACAATGCGGCCATCTTGAACCAGAACTCTTCGGTGCACACGTGAAAATTCTCCTTGACGAAAAACAGCTCAATGAAGGCGTTGAAAAGCTCGCCGAGAGTATCAACGAGCACTACGGAGACAATCCGTTGACCATCATTTGCGTGCTTACGGGCAGCATCGTTTTGGGCGCCGATCTGATTCGAAAATTGCGAATGCCTCTCCGCGTTGGCGTTGTTCAAACGAGCAGCTATCAGGGTACCGAACGCGGCGAACTGACAATCAATTCAGAAATGATGCTGGACATCGCAGACCGTGACGTTCTGCTGATCGATGATATCTTTGACACGGGACATACGCTCGTCAACGTTACCAATCTGGTAAACGATCATGGCCCCAAGACGATCAAGTCAGCCGTGTTGCTACTCAAGACGGGCCGCCAGGAAGTCGACTTTCGTCCTGAATTCGTGGCCTTTGACATCCCGGATGAATTCGTGGTCGGTTACGGGCTGGATTACAACGACGAATATCGAAACCTTCCGTATTTGGCGTGTCTGGAATCGTCTGACATCGAAGCCAGCGCAGCGAATTAACAGAACGAGACTTTTTTGCACGACCGACGGGCACAGCAAACGACCAACAAACGACCAGCAACCGAGCCATTTGGTTAAACTCGAGTCAGCAACCTGACTCCACGAACAAGCATCTTTGAGACCGGACTGACCCATGAAGCCAAAAAGAATCGCGATGGTGTCGCGACGATTCTGGCCGATCAGCGGTCCGACAGAAAACTTTGCCGCCGACCTTGCTGATCAATTTGTTCAGTGTGGGCACGAAGTCAATTTCTTTACCGCCGCATGGCAAAAGCACTGGCCTCGAGACTGCTCGTTTCGCGAATTTGGACTGCAGCGTCTTTCCAGACCCCTTTCGGGACCATGGGGAACCTATCGATATCAGCGAGCGTTGAATCGGGCACTCGAATCCTTCCAACCCGACGCAGTGCTTTTGTTTGGCACTGGAGAAGAACTGGCTTCGGTGCGAAAGCTGGTTGGCGATTCGATCCCATGCGTTTTGCGGATGGACCATTTGCAACTGTCAGGCAACAGCCGATCAATTCAAAAGAATTTGCGTTTGGATTTGGCGTCAACGGTGATCTGCGATTCACTACGAACCCGAAATGAACTGGTTACCAGAAAGCTTCCCCTACCGGCGGACGTTCGTCTGCAGGTCGATGGAATTTGCTACGACGAAGATCATCGCCGCACCCTCGTTCGTCAGGCGAATTCTCGAGCCTCACTCGGAGACGCTCATCCAGTCCTGCGAATCGAACCCGCCCAACCGCTGGTCATCACCGGCGCTCCGATGGACAAAGACGGTGGACTTCACGATTTGGTTCGAGCATGGAAAATTGTGTTGGAATCGTTTCCGCGAGCGAAATTGTGGCTGTTGGGCGACGGTCCACGCGGTCGAAAAATCTGGGAAGCAATCTCTGCGAACGACATGGTCTATACCGCCATCATGCCCGGTTACTTCGACGACCATCGCGAACTTTACCAGGCATCCGACTTGTACGTTCACCCGACCCGACAACCAGTCAATTGCCACTGCCTGTTGGAAGCGATCGCCAATCATGTTTGTCCACTGGTAACGACTTCGTCCGTCGAACCGATCCCGGTCCTTAACGAATCCCAACCTCGAACCGCCGTGATTGAAAAAGACGTTAACGGGATCATTGCTCCTTCCGGAAATCATGTGGCGTTGGGAGAAGCGATCACGATGGCGCTCCGCAGCAGCGATTTGCGAACTCGTCTGGGAAATGCCGCAGCAAGAAGCTTTCGCAACGCAATTGATATTCGCAACGTTGCACAGGTCTTTTTGGACGCCCTTTCGCCGAAGGTTTCAACGCATCATCGCACCGAGGCAACGCTTTGAGCGGACGAAGAAAAATCCTTTACGTGATCGATTCCTTTGATCGATTTGGAGCTTCATGGCAATTGCATCTGCTGTCGCAAGGCGTCGCGTTGCATCACGATGTCCACATCGCGGTGCTGGGAGGCAAACATGGAACGCCCAAACTGTTTGGCGATGATGAAAGTAGACATTTTCATTTTCTGGCCGCAACTTCCGACCTGAACGCTCGCCCTTCTTTCAGGACGCAAACGCGATCCGGCTTGAGGCTGCGAAAGTTAATCGATCGACTTGAACCCGATCTGGTGCACGCGTGGTGTCAGCCCGCTGAACGGATCACCCTCGCTGCCACCGCCAACATGGAATCGCTGCGAAAAGTCGTTTCCGAGCTCTATATTCGACCATCGTCCAACATGATTAACGAAGGCATTGACCGCCAGCTTGGCAAAACTGTGGAACGGTTTGTCGTGTCGCATACCGAAGTTCAGTCGTCACTGGTGTTGCATGGCTATGACGAAAACAGAATTTCGATGGTGGCGTCCGCCATCTCGGATCCTCCAATGAAAATCAACAGGGAGTCTGCTCGCCAGACAATACTGGACACGGCAAAGCTTCCGGAGAACACAAAAATCGCGGGCGCCGTCGCGCCGCTGGTTCCCCGGTCTCGACTGAAGGACACCATTTGGGCGACGGACTTGCTAACTTGCATTCGGAACGACGTCCACTTTTTCATTTTCGGCAGCGGTTCACAGCGAAAGCGACTCGAACGATTCGCCAGCCAAACCGAAGCCGGCCACCATATTCATTTCCTAGATTCTCAAATCGATGCGATGGAACTGATCCCGGGGCTCGATTTTTTCTGGCAGTCTCACTTGAACGAACCGCTGCCAAGTGCCATGCATGTTGCGATGGCCTGCGGTGTTCCCGTTGTTTCTGTTTTTGGACCGGGCACTGCGGAAACGCTCAGACACCAAGAAAATGCGTTCGTCGTGAACTTTGGAGCTCGAGACGAATTCGCTCGCTGGACAAAATATCTTCTCGAACAAACCGACTCCGCCCAACAATTGGCTCAGCAGGGCAGGGCGTCGCTCGACGGCAAGTACCCGGTCGACGAAATGGTGCGAGGCTATTGCGAGATCTATGACGTCGGATTTTGAGGATTTGTTGAAGCCTCAGGTCTGGAAAGCGGCTTTTTGTTTGGCCAGTAACTTGCCAGCAAACCAGCCATAATCAAAACCGCACCGATCATGGTTGTAACAGCAGGCAACTGATAATCCGCCGCTCCACGCCAGGCAACGTAAACCCAGACAGGAACCAACACCGGTTCCAACAACGCGATCCCACTGGCTTCGTGACTGGAAACCGATTGAAGGCCACGGGCGAACAGCACGTACGGCAACCCCATTTGCAGCGAACCAAACAGAGCGAGATAGATCCACTGGTTTCCGTCTGGCCAAACTTCACCGGTCAAGGCAGCGGGTGCGAAAACGATCGCTGTCACGGACTGGTTCAGGAAAATCAGCCAAGCCGCATCGACGTCGCGAAGCCCCCGAAGGCAAATCACCACGCAGGCGAAAAACAATCCCGATCCCAACCCGTACCTGACTCCAATCGCTGACGCACCCAGCAGTTCCGCTTGCAGAATCACTCCCACGCCCAGCGTTGCGAAAATCAACAGGACCCAATCCGCCCATCGAGGTTTCTCTCGCCACAGTAACCAAGCCATTGGAAATACCCACGCCGGTGCCGTGTACTGCAACCAGATCGCCAACGAAGATTCGCAGTGGACCATGCCGTTGAGATAGGTCCAGTTCATCAGCGCAAACACCGTGACCATCGGCAACAGTCGCCAAGTCCACTGAACTTTCCGCACAAAGAAAATCAAAACGGCAGCTGCGAAGAACCCGCGCCAAAACGCCAATACGGCACCACGTGAATCGATCGGCCAATCCGCAAAGATAGGAGCCTTCGCGAAAAAGCCGCTGGAACTCCAGAGCACCGCCGCAACGACCACAAGGATCCTGCCGCCGAACCGATTCGTTCTGCCCGCGCCGTGACCGTCGTATTCTTTTGTGGCAGATTCAGTTTTCAGTTCTGACCCCGGATTATTCACGATACGCGGGCGTCAAAATTGAGAAGGCTTGTTTCATTGGGGCATTGCTCCAAGTTTGTGGTTTCGAAAGTTCACCCACGACGTGAATTGGTGAATCTGCAAAAACTGTCGCCACTTCAGGAGAATCGCTTCAAAGGACAAACCAGACACCTGTCGTCGTGAATCATTCCGGCTGACATCGAGCCACTGCTGTGATTGCGGATTGAAGTGGTTGCGGACTGACATCATTTAACCGGTACAGGACCGGTTATCCCGAAACAGAAACCAGTTTGAATGAAGTGGCTCTCGGCAAGCCAGCGTCCATGAAAAAACGGGGCCGAAAACACGCTCGGGCTTGTGACCGAACACGCTTCCGACCCCGCAACTGCGTCGTGCAGGCAGATCGCCAGATTACTTCTTGCGATGGCGAATTTTGGCTCTCATACGTCTCTTTTTTCTGCCAACTTTTCGTCGACCTTTTCCGGTCCTTTTAGTGCCCACGCGATAGTCTCCAATGACTGATGTGTTGTTTAATGTTGTTTGAAAGAGCCACTCTGGCGGCTGTTCGTAATTTCCGCTTCAAATTAGCGGGTCACGAATTGTAACTCATGCTCGTTAATCGCGGCAAGATGGAAAAAATCATCCCCCTCGCAGAAACACCGGCTTATCTTCGGTCGACTGCTCGGCATCGAAACGATAGCCATCTTCGGCGAATTTACGCAGTTTCCGGGAATCTGTGACCTTTTTGCGAATGATCCAACCTGACATGGTTCCTCGAGCCTTCTTCGCGAAAAAGCTGATGATCTTGTATTTGCCGTTTTTGAAATCCTTGAATTCCGGGGAAATCACTTTCGCATTCAGCTTCGAAGGAACCACCGAACTGAAATATTCCTTGGACGCCAGATTCAAAAGCACTTCGCTTTTCGATTTCTTCAGCTGTTTGTTCAGAGCATCCGTGATCGAATCCGCCCAAAAATCGTACAGGTTATTCCCGTGAGGGCCGTCCAGTTTCGTACCCATCTCCAAACGATACGGCTGCATCAAATCCAGTGGACGCAGCAGACCGTAGAGCCCTGACAGAATGCGAAGATGCTCCTGAGCAAAATCGAAATCGGCTTCCTTGAAACTTGCCGCATCGATGCCGACATAGACGTCGCCTTTGAAAGCGAGCAACGATTGCCGCGCATTCTTTTTGGTTGCTTTGGGTTCCCAAGCCTCATACCGATTCACATTCAGTTCAGCCAGTTTGTCGCTGATGGACATCAGCTTGGCCAGTTTTTTGGGAGTGTATTCTCGCAGCAACTCAATCAGTTCCGCACTCTGTTTCATGAACACGGGCTGAGAGTATTTCTTGATCGATACAGGCGATTCGTAATCGAGCGTTTTGGCAGGTGAGACGACGATCAGCATGATTTATCTTATTCAGAATGGTTCAATGAAAGAGTTTACTATACGTCCAGACGCCACAATTCCAAGATCCGCAAACGTGCGAGAATCAACCGTTCAAAAACCGATTCAACAGCGGCACTAATTTTTCGTGGAAGGCTGCTTGGCCGACCCCTGTTCCAGCGGGACTTTGGTCTGCACAGGAGACAGTGTCTCAGGCCCCTAAGACGCAGTGATTTAGCCGGAATTATTCACGACGACAGGCGTCTGGTTTGTCCTTTGAAGCGATTCTTC
>CAYZPA010000050.1:23032-39750 GCA_964479855.1 uncultured Pirellulaceae bacterium | reverse complement strand
TCGTAAGTTCATTAGAACGAAAGTCCCCTGAAAGACGATCAGGTTGATAGGCCATATGTGTAAGTGCAGTAATGTACTCAGCTAAATGGTACTAACGGACGAAAGCTTGACCACATATATTCGATTCTCTCAGTTCAATCTGTGATATCCAATATCATGCTGCTCAAGTATGGGTAAGCGAATCACGAGTATCGCTCGTGTTCGTGACGCATTAGACGTCATCTACAACACAAACAAACAGATTGATCCTGTGGCCTGCATTTGGCTTGGCCACTCGGAAGAAGATCAAGGTCACGTCGGGTGAATAAGTCGGCGTGGTCTCTTCCGGCGAACATACAAAAGTGGTCACACCTGTTCCCATCCCGAACACAGAAGTTAAGCACTTTTAGCCGATGATAGTACTGCAAGTGCGAAAGTAGGTATTGCCGGATTTATTTATAAAGCCCGTCTCGTGAAAGCGAGGCGGGCTTTTTTTGTGTCGACAGTCGAAAAACTTGTGTCTTTAGGAGTGCGACCTTTCATTCAGTGTCTTGCCTCTGCTGGCATGCCTCAGGGCCAATCACTGGCGACCCGTTCAAAGACTTCGAAGTCGCATCTTTGAAGAAGATGCCGGTATCAATATTGCGACGATTTAAGATGTGGTAGCCATTCCCCATCGCTGCTCACTGTAGCGTTGTCGCGAAAGCACTTTGACCTGCTTGAGTGAGAAAAGGTCTCGGGCGGGAATGGCACTGCCGGAAGTCATTTTTGATGAGCGCGCGTAGCGGTTCTATTGACAGGCGAGAGATTTTTTGAAAATCTCTACTTGTCTTGCGAAAAGTTCAATTGAATGCCCTTCGCTTGGCGAAGAAACAGAAGCCCTCCTTGGTTCACTTCCGGTGAAAAAGCCAAAGAGGGTTTTCTCATGGCTGCTTCAGTATCAAATCCACGGGCTCCGGTCAGTCGCAGATTTGGCCTAATCAAAGACAGCATGCTCCAGTCGGATGAACTTCCCTTGGCTGAAGTCATTGATGAAAACCAATGGCAAAGCATCTTCGAATCTCACGAGATCGACTTTGGCAGCGACGAAGGTGCTGTCTACACACCAGCGATTACTCTCTGGGCTTTGATCTCGCAGGCGTTCTTAAAAGGCGAATTGCGAAGTTGCAAAGCAGCCGTTGGACGCGTAGCCAGCTATTGGGCACTGCTCGGCAAGAAAGTTTGCAGTACCAACACAGGAGCCTACTGTCGCGCACGAGCCAAGATCTCATGGCAAGCGGTCCGCGACATCTGTTGTCAAATCGCCGAATCGGCTGAAGTGATGTACGACAAAGACAGTGTTGATCCTGAACAGGTTCAAAACGAAGTCGTCGCTCAAACGCAAGCGACTCCAACGAGCGGACGTGTCATGCTGGTCGATGGCTTCACCGTCACGGCTGCTGACACGCCTGAGAACCAGGAAGAGTTTCCGCAAAACCCGTCGCAAAAAGAAGGGCTCGGGTTTCCAATCATTCGCGGCGTGAGCCTGATCTCGATGGTTACCGGATTGTTGGTTGACTTGATGCTTGGGCCTTACGCTGGAAAACAAAGCGGCGAAACGGCATTGCTGTGGCAGATGCTTGATCGGCTAAAGCCGGGCGATACGCTGGTCGCTGATTGTTTTTACTGCACTTACTGGCTGATTGCGGCTTGCAAAAACAAAGGCGTTAATATCGTGATGAAGAACCACGACAAACGCGATGACGATCCTTTGGGTGCCACGCGAATCGACAAGCACCAGCGCACGACGGTTTGGTCGCGACCGCAACGCCCGGCTTGGATGAGCGAGGAGGAGTACGCCGAATGTCCTGAGCAAATTGAAATCCGTTTGGTTGATGTGCTCATTGAGCAACCCGGGTTTCGTTCAACAAAGTACACGATCGCAACCACGATTCTGGAGACGAAGGTCTACTCTCGGGATTGGTTGACAAGTGTTTATCGTAGCCGCTGGTTGGTAGAACTGCTTTTTCGCACGATCAAAACGATGCTTCATTGCAATCACTTGCTGAGCACCAAACAAAACGGCGTCGAGATTCAGGCGTACATGGCGATCATTGCCTGCCTGTTGATTCTGATCTACACCGGCTCTTCGCCTAACAAGCGAACGTTTGAAATGATCTGCCTTTATCTACAAGGCTGGGCTGAGCTTGACGAACTCGAGTCTCACATTGAAAAGCTCAAGGCCAAGCAGGCGAAAAAAAGAAACGCGTGAACTCTCGCAGCAACTCGGCTTGCTGACGAGTTGCTCAATGCTGCGCGGTCAGTAAATCTGGAACGCAGGGATTCTGTAACGCGGCCTCCCTCGTTTGCTAAATATCAGCCAAGCCAATTGCGCCGACCAGCACGCAGGCGTCGTGCCGAACACTATTGTGTCAGGTCAGGTCTTGAAACGCCCCGAACTCCTCGACATTGCCCTGCTGGTGATGTCTTGTCTGCGTTCTCCGAAAAACGCTGACAAAATCAATGCGAAAACCGCAGCGAGGTTTTGCCTTAACTCAAGTTTGCTCATGGTGGATTTGGACGTCTCCTTGTGAATCTTAATCACCGCAGAACGAAAGGCGTCGGGCTCATCAGCGCTCTTCGCCAGACTCTTGAGCGACTCCGCATTCCTGCTTCTAGAAAGATAACCCAAACGCGATTGGAGTAGGGTCGGGGTTTTGCGTTGAGAATGCCCGGACTGTCAGGCTTGCCACAAAAAAAGCCGAGCAGGAAAACCTGCTCGGCTCAAAAATATGATTCCGGCGATTTAGCGGACACCGCCGTTAAGAGCTGGATCGCTCATGTATTCGTCGAACTCGTCCGGATCGACTTCGCCATCTTCATTGGCATCCATCTTACGAAATTTCAAACGCAAACGCGAAGATAGTTCGGTTCGTTTTAGCACGCCGTCGCCATTTTTGTCGTACTGGTCAAAGTCGGAATCACCACCTTGATTTCGTGAACTGCCGGAGTCGCGTTTCTTGCTCGCGTCTCCGCCCTGTCCGTTATCTGACATACCGTTTTGTGACATTCGGCTTGAGAAATCACGACCGCCGCGTCTGTTGGTCGATTTCTTCTTTGAGCTGCTGCCGCTGTTTTTGCCACGGTCAGACATTCCGTTTTGTGACATTCTGTCCGAGAAGTCCCGGTTGGAGCGATTGTTTGATCCAGTTCGGTTCGAACGACTTCGGTTTGTTTGTCGGTCGTCGTCCCGATCGTTGTCTCGTCGCGCATTGCTGTCGTAGTCGTCGGAACCACCGCCAGCGAGGTCTTCGACTTCGTCTGCCGTGATGCGATCGTCCTCGTTAGCGTCAAGCATGTACAGGATCCGGGAAGCGGCATCGATCTCTTCCAGCGAAAGCTGGCCGTTTCCATCGGTGTCAAAAAGCTGAAACAGCGGATTCGTTTTGATTGCGTTGTCGCTGTCCGAGCTCCGCGAGCTTCGACGTCGAGATCGCGACGAAGATGAGGAACGATTGGAGCGGTTTGAACTTCCGCCTTCCGCTCCTATCCCTGGCCTTGCAGCGCCACGATCGGCTTGGTCGCCCTGTGGAGGTACACCGCGTGCGCCAGGAGGCGGCGCTGATCCACGCATCGCTCGCTGCATCGCGTCATTCATGGCGTCGGCACCACCTTGAGCGTTCGCGGTTGAGGGCTGGATGCAGCAAAATGCAGCTGCCGCCACCACTAAAATTACCAATCGAATACAGTTCATTTTTGGACCCTCAATCTGGATAATGGGTGATCAATTTGTCGGTGCGCGGATTTTCACGCAAACAATTGCGATCCGTGGCTCCTTATTGTGGTCTGAAGTTTGCCCCGTTGCCTACAGCGGAAGCCTAATATTTACGGGCTTTTTGTGAAAATTGAATTCAAAAGCTCTCAGCATTGATGAATTGGGCATTTTCAACCTTTCAGCGGCACTCGAAAGTGTTGAATCCTGTACTCAAACGAGCATCGTTCAAGTAAACTTTTGCCGAATTGAATCTGAAAATGTAAACGCAACCATATAAATGTCGCACTCGAAAACAGACGCAGAATTGAAAGACGCTTCAAAAACACTTTTTGCGGGCGTTGACGTCGGAGGAACGAACATCAAAGTCGGCCTCGTTTGCGACGACGGACGCATTGTGGCTCAGTCGAAATTTCCGACCATGGCCGATCACGAACCCTCCAAGTCGCTGGAAAAAGCCAGAGATTCGATCGGTCGACTGCTCGAATCTGCCGGGCGTTCCTGGGATGAAGTCGCTGCCGTTGGGCTGGGGACGCCGGGTCCGATGGACGTGGCCGCAGGAGTCGTTTTGACGCCGACCAACTTGCCGGCGTGGAGAAATTTTCCCGTCAGAGACAAGCTTTCTGAAATCACCAAAAAACCGGTGACTTTCGCCAACGATGCTGCTGCGGCGGCGTTCGGCGAGTACTGGATTGGAAGTGGCCGACAGTATAAAAGCCTCGTTTTGATTACGTTGGGAACCGGCGTCGGCGGCGGGATTATCGTCAATGATTTCAGCATCGATGGCGCTCATAGTCACGGCGCGGAAATCGGACACATGACGATCGATACGTCACAAGATGCCAGAACCTGTCCTTGTGGAGTGGTTGGACATCTGGAGGCCTATGCGAGTGCGACAGCCGTTGTAGCTCGCTGTCAGGAAGCGCTCAGTCGCGGCGCGTCGAGTCTGCTGTCTCAGAAAATAGGAGAAGCATCCCCGCTGTCGGCATTAATGATTTCCAACGCGGCCGATGAGGGTGATGATTTGGCACTTCAATTAGTGCGGGAGACAGCCCATTATCTCGGGCGAGGAATCGCGGCTCTGGCACATGTGATTGATCCGGAGGCATTTATTCTTGGTGGTGCCATGGATTTTGGAGGTTCTTGCACTCCGCTTGGAAGAAAGTTTTTGGATTCGGTAATCGAAGAAACGAGAAAATTGGTCTTCCCAGTTTTGGCTGAAAGGTTAATCGTTCGTTTTGCAGAACTGGGCGGCGATGCCGGATTCGTCGGAGCCGCAGGTTTGGCTCGCGTACAGCACAGTCAAAACTAAAGTTCTATTTCTGGTAGTGGCAAGAAAGAACAAACGATGTCAATCGCCAACTCCGGTTACTTGCACTATTTCCAAGCACAAGTTTGTTTAAAGCTCGATCGAATCCTCCATTTTGTCGCCATCTCTTGTTCCGCAGTTCGTCGTAAACGGCCTGATGGTGAAACGCATAGAACAGAATTCCAACCGAAGCCGATACGACAAATCAGTCAGACCTGACTGGACAGGCCACTCGCAAACCAGCTTTTAAATCAACCGCTATTCATTGCAATGGCTCGTGATAAACCGATCCTTTGCAAGGCAATTTGAAATCACTCATGTCGAAGATTGAACAAAAAAACATTCGCAACTTTTGCATCATTGCGCATATCGATCACGGAAAGAGTACGCTCGCGGATCGAATCCTGGAACACACCGGCTCGGTCGAAAAACGCAACATGCAGGAACAGCTGCTGGACGACATGGAGCTTGAGCGACAGCGTGGGATCACGATCAAGGCGCGAGCTGTCGCGATGACGGTCAAGCATCATAACACGGTTTACGAATTGAACTTGATCGACACGCCTGGTCACGTCGATTTTCAATATGAAGTTTCCCGTTCACTGAATTGTTGCGAAGGAGCACTTTTGCTGGCGGATGCGTTTCAGGGTGTCGAGGCTCAAACGGTTGCCACCGGCTATGCTGCGATCGAACATGATCTGGATATCATTCCCGTCATCAACAAGATCGACCTGAAACACGAACGTGCTGACGAGGTCGCTCAGGAAATGGAACAGACGCTGGGCGTTGACGCGGAAGACGTTGTCCGAGTCAGCGCAAAATCTGGCATCAATATTGATGGGTTGATTGACGCAATCGTAGATCGAATCAAGCCGCCCGGCGGAGACCCTGCTGGTGATCTTCAGGCGATGATTTTCGATTCGCACTATGACGAATACCGTGGAGCGATCACCTACATTCGTGTGATGAGCGGAACGGTGAAAAAGGGACAGAAAGTCCGCATGATCCGCGCCAACACGACTCACGAAGTTGTCGAAATTGGTCAGTTCCGACCGCAACAAACGCCCTGCGCTGAACTTCGGGCGGGACAGGTCGGATACCTTGTTTGCAACATCAAGTCGCTGAACGACGTCAATATCGGTGACACGGTGACGACTCTGGCAGCGTCGGAGGTTGAACCACTTCCTGGCTATCACGAACCCAAACGGATGGTTTACTGCGGGCTTTACCCAAGCGATGGTCAGGATTTCAAGGAACTTCGCGAAGCACTGGAGAAACTGGCGATCAACGACCCAAGTTTTGAGTTCGCGCCCGAGTCCAGTGATGCTCTGGGGTTCGGTTTCCGCTGTGGCTTTTTGGGAATGCTGCACATGGAAGTGGTTCAGCAAAGACTGGAACAGGAATCGGATGTCGATCTAGTTCAGACCGCGCCTAATGTGACTTACGAAATTTTGACTCGATCTGGCGAAGTGCTTTCCATCCATCGACCGCAAGAGGTGCCTGATTCTGGAAACATTGAGGAGTTCCGCCAACCGATCGTTCGGGTGAATCTCATTCAGCCCGAAGAGTTTGTTGGTCCTGTGATGAAGCTTTGTAACGAGCGACGCGGAATTCTGGCCAGCACCGAGTATCTTTCGGCGACGAGAGTCATGTTGACTTACGACTTGCCACTGGCCGAAGTCATCTACGATATGCATGATCGTTTGAAAAGCATCACGCGTGGTTACGGGACGATGGACTACGACATCATCGGGTACACCGCAGCGGATCTTTGCAGAATGGATATTCTGGTCAACGGAAACAAGGTTGATGCCTTGAGCGTCATCTGTCATCGATCTGACGCGGATCGTCGCGGACGCGCGGTCGTCAAGAAACTGAAAGAGGAAATCGATCGCCACATGTTCGAAGTCGCAGTTCAGGCCGCAATTGGGTCTCGAGTCATCGCCCGTGAGACCGTAAAAGCTCAACGGAAAAACGTGACGGCGAAATGTTATGGCGGCGACATTTCGCGGAAACGAAAACTTCTGCAGAAACAAAAAGCAGGCAAGAAACGCATGAAGTCGGTAGGCAGCGTTGATATCCCTCAGAAAGCCTTCATGTCGATCCTTAGCACTGGCGAGTAAGAAAAGTTTTTCTCATCCAAAGCACGTTTGAACCGGAATTATTCACGACGACAGGCGTCTGGTTTGCCCTTTTAATAGATTCTTTGAACGCGGAGGCAAGTTTTGCAAATTCGTCAATTTCACGTCGTGGGTGACTCAACGAAACCACAAACCGGGAACAATAACCCAATGAAACAAGCTTTCTTCATGTCGACGCCCACGCATCGTGAATAATCCGGGTTGAAAGGAATCGCGTTCGTGAAAAATTGCGTGCGCGAACAATGGTGCTTCAGAGGCGGCGGTAATTGCGCTGCTTCGGATTCAACTCAATGCCGCAGATTCAATGCGGCGAATTGCTCAGACTTGTTTTGGGCGTCTGAGTGACCGAGCCGTACAAAGTACACCTACAAGCGGCGATTCCTTCCCGCAAAAGGGTGCTCCCCCAAAGCTGGCATAAGAATTTTCTGCGCTCTTTCGTTACAATTTTGGGACGGAGCTTCGAGTGCAAACCTAATGCGGGTTACAGGGATGAAGGAAAAGAACGAAAAGACAATCTTCATTGGTCGTCAGTTGAAGATCGTGCTGAGATCAATCTGTCTGATTTGCTTGAGCTTGTTCGCGGTCTTTTGCGCGTCGAACGTGGTCGCTCAATCCTCTCAAGACTTGATGATGCAAAACATGCCTGTCGTTGTTTCGGCAGAAGCACACGCTGGACGGCCATACGGAATCGGAAAAGTCACCTTTCGTCTTCGAGATGGCGACGAGTTGATTGCTCGGACCGGAGCGACTTGGTTTACCGAAAAAAATGATCGCATTCACTACCCGGTCATATCGCACACTCCGGTTCGAAAATTCTTGCGAATCGTTACGGGAGATAAAAGCAGTCAGCCCGACGATTTAAAGACGATCTGGTTCTTGTTCAAAGGAGACGAACCGCTCACGACACAGTTGCACGGCAGCGGATTGGCGGAATTCGATATTCCAGTTGATTTCACAAAGCCGAAACGATACGAGCGATTCGTTGACAACTGGTGGCAGAATTTCAACAACGATGCTGAAGCCCACATTAAAGACGGCGACTACCCTCCGCTTGTTGAGGCCTATTTGACGTCGCTGATTGGTCGTCGGTTGGGCATGGATCCAAAATTTCGATCGCGTCGAAGTAAAGATCCAATGATGCGGACTTTTGAGCTGCTGTTCGATGTTGAGTCTTTACGGATCGAGAACATTCAACAGGCGATGCTTGTTGGCGTCGACGCTTCCCAAGCGACCGAGCCACTTCCGGCTTCGATTCAGTGGTCGCCACTTTCGGTGACGGATTTGCCAGCCGAAATTGATATCGAGCCAATCGCTCGCGGGGTTCCGGAGGAGTGTTTTTACCTCCGGTTTGGAACCTGGGACAATCACCTTTGGCTACAAAGATTGACCGAAGAATACGGAGGCGATTTGGGCCGCATGATCGCCTTGCGCGGATTCAAATCGGAAATCCAGTCGAAGTTTCTTGACCAGTTGGCAGTTCAGTCTAACGAGTTCGACAACCTTTTCGGTGGGAATTTGATCGCGGACGTGGCGCTCATCGGAACTGACACCTACCTTGATTCGGGCGCAGCGGTTGGCGTCATGTTTCAGGCGCATAATTCTGCACTACTGAAGACCAATCTGATGGGGAAACGGCGATCTTTCACTGCAGAGCGGAAATCGGAAAACGTATCGATGCGTGTTATCGAAATCGCCGGAACGAAAGTTTCGCTGCTTAGCTCGCCCGACAATCGATACCGTTCCTTTTACGTTGTTGTTGGGGACAGCCATTTGATAACAACGTCTTCGACGATTGCGCGACGCTTCATTGAGGCGTCGGCAGGGAAGGGCTCGTTGGCCGATACTGCTGAATTCAAATTCGCGCGTTTCAATATGCCATTGGACCGCGATGACACGCTGTTCGCGTACATGTCGACTCCCTTTTTGCAACAGCTTTTGACGCCAAAGTATCAGATTGAACTTCGCCGCCGAACTCAAGCAGTCAGTGACATCCTGCTGCTTGAAATGGCAACTTTAAGTGCATCGAGCGAGGGTTATTCGGATGTGTCGATTCCAAGCCTGATTTCAGGAGGGTTTTTGCCGGAACGGTTTGGCTATCATGTCGACGGCGGAGAGCTCAATTTTTCCGATGGCGTGTGGCGAGATTCTCTTCGCGGGCGAAGGGGCTACTTTAAGCCAATCCCTGACATGCAAATTGGACAAGTCTCACAGCAGGAATCAAACTGGTTTCAGGAGCGAGCGACCTTCTTTGCATCGAATATTCAATCGCTGGATCCAATGTCGATCGGTGTTTCCCGTTTCACGAAAAAGGCGACAGAGGGGACTGCCAAGGGAAAGAGTGTCGAACGAGTTGTGTTCGATGCTCGACTGCTGCCCTTCGGCCAAGGAAGTTTGGAGTGGTTGCTATCGATGGTTGGACCACCGATGCAGCAAGAGGTGCCCCGAACTCCGGACGACATTATTCGTGTGCAAGCGAGTTTGAAGGGAGGCATGAGTTCTCCGGGAGTGCCAACGCATCAGGTTTTCGCAGCAGTTCAGGACTATCTGGATCCAAATTTGGATCTTAGACCGAAGAGCATCATGGAAGCGCTGGATACGGTGAAGCAGACGCCGGGATACGTCGGTGCATGGCCAAACCCCGGCTATACCGATTGGATGCCGCGGCTTGGAGCACAACCTGATGCGTTCGGATATACGCACTCTCCGCTGTTGTCGCTGTGGCGTCTACAGTGGAATGATTTTTCAGTCCTCGCGTTCGACCAAAGACGCCTTGAAGAATTGAAACCGCATTTGAGACTCGTTCCCGTCGAACGACCGGCGCAGGTTCGCGTCGAGATCGGTGACTTATTGAACTCGAAAATCAAAGCTTGGGCCAATACGATTACGTTTCGGCGAAGTTGGCAGACATCGATATCGAATATTCAGCTTCTGAATATGTTGGTGCAACAATTTGACATCTCGCCAGACATCGCGATGGAGACCGCAGAACGGATGCTTAACGTGGATCTGGTCTGTTCGCTTGGCGGAGAATACGAATTGGTGACTCTGCCTTCGGGACGAAAGGTATGGCATTCCACCGCGTGGCCGTCGTTTTCACAGCCTAAGATTCCCGACGGCTATACGGCTCCGCTTTTGCAGTGGTTCCGTGGACTGGATGTGGAAGCAACGCAGCTGGAAACTCAGTTTTCCGTTCATGGCTACGTCGATATTCAGCGTTCGCGGCAAAAGAAAAAGCTGCCATCGTTTGATCTATTCAAAGGATTCGGTGCACTCGGCGGATCGAAAACGAAGAAACAAGAGGCTGACGCTGACATTGATAAAGCCAGCGGAAAGTAGCCAATCGAAATTGATGCGGCTTTTTGTTTTTAGTGCGAACAAAAGCGAACACACTTTTGGCGAAGGGCGTTTGGTGGTTATCGACTTTGAAGACAGGCCACTTTTCGACGACGGACCTGACGCAATCGATGTGCATAAGTGGTCGCCAAGTGTGGAAAGCGGGCACAAAAAAAGTCGATCGAGAGATTGACTCTCGATCGACTTGTTTCTTGTTCGTCAAGCGAGACTAGTTTCCGCTACCACCGATGCCGGAAGTACCTGAGGCAACAGGAATGATTGGAGCAGGGGTGCTTTCGCCGGCAAGGTTGCTGATGTTCTCAGCTCGGAGACCACTCTGAGTCGCAGGGGTGCGAGCCGAAACTTGCACGATGCCTCCACGTTGTGGATAGTAAGTCGAGATGACGTCGCGGATTCGCTGCACTCGATCACTGGTCTTTTCTTGATCAGCACCTTGCTGGACAAAGACGACCCGACGGCCTTGAGGCATATTCATCATCATGCCACCAATCTGCTGAACGCCGTAGCGAGTCAGTTCGCCTGTGTCTTCTTCGAAGTGAACGTCGGTCAGAATGCATTGATCTTCCCAGCCGGCATTGACCATCGCGTTGAACATGTTGTGATAAAGCTGACGGCTGACGCAGGTGAATGGCCTTGGCCAAGCCAAGTTGCGGGCAGCAATACGTTGGTTGATTGCTCGTTGTTGTTCGAACTGGGAACGAAGTTCGCTGCCAATTTGGCTCCGACCAAGCAGGCCACCGTGACCCGTCGCTGGGTAGGAAAATTGTGATCCAGCGGTATCGCAGGATGAGCATTGAGCAGATGCAACCGTGGCGGCGGTAGCCAATCCGAAGACTGCGAGAACGGCACAAGCAAGGAATTTTGGTTTCGACATTTTCAACAGCTCCATCAGTTTCGTCGTTCCCTCTTAAACAGAAACGACGCTACTCAAATTGATTCAACTGGATGTGCTCAGAATTCCAAACGTACTGGACAAACCTGAGTTCACTTCCTTAACGGACATCACTTCAATAGGGGATATCGGAAACACGCCGATATAAGTGAGGCCAGACTTTTAGTATTCCTGGCAAATTCGGGAGGAGCGTCCGAAATTTGATAAGAAAGTTCGTTCTGGCAAGAGTTACCGATTCTTCCGAAAAATCGTGCTGCCGAAGCTGTGATGGGAAAGAAACCGTGGTGGGAAGAAACGGTGATCGGAAAGAAACGGCGACAGTGAAAAAACAAACGACCCGTCACGCGTCCTGCGTCGGGTCGTCTGTTTCATGATCAAGTTGTTGTCGGACCTGATCAAGGTTGTCTGCCAAATGCGATCTTCTTGAACGCAAAAAAACGAACGGGTGTCATCCTGTGACCAGATATGGCACTCGCTCGTCGTCCGGGCAGACTCGGAGGACGTTTTGATTGCTCAACCGCCGATACGCGACTGGGCATTGAGTGGCGATCCATGAACCACCGTCAAGTTCGAGTTTCGCCAGAATAGCAGCTCGCCAACCGTCGTCAACGTTCTCGAAACACTGAAAAAAATGGGTTGAAAGACAATACAGGCGAGTTTTTCCAAGCCTTTACCGAACGGGCTTTTCTGCCGTTTTTCAAAGATTTTCGAATGCTTTGAAAAAGAAGCTCGCTAAGGGAAGAAATGCATCCTTCGAAAGACTTTTGGCAGCATCTTGCAGTGACGCTAGCGGAAGTTCCATCCCCCGAAATTGGGGAATACGCTTCGCAGCATCCGTTTGGCCAGCGGCTTCAGTGGAATCTGTTTCAGGCGGATTCGAAGGTCATATTTTTGCTTCGCCAGTTCCCAGCCGATCGAGTTGAAATTGACCATGCCAACAGCCACCGGTTCATGAGCGTTACAAAATTTAAATTTGTAATCGTCGTCGCCGTAACCCAGATCCAGTTTTTTCACGCCTACGTCACAAGCGTGTTCAGCAGCCTGCAGAAGCATTTCTGTACCCGGTGAGTAGCGCTGGTACTGCGGATCGTAGACCGGAAACCAATAGTGCAAGATGTTTTGCGTCAGCATCCCAAAATGGACTCCGACAAGTTGGTCTCCAGCCCAGTAAGCGGACAGCAGTCCTCTGAAATTGGATTTTCGAATTTTGAAAATTTCGCGCAGCAGTTCCGCTGCCCAGTCGACTGACAGGATGTCGAAAGTGTTGGAACGTTGATAGCGAGTTCGTTTCATCGCAATGAGTCGTTCAAGGATTTCTTCCTGATCGCAGTCGAATTCGAATCGGATCGGCCCAACCTCGCGTCCTAGAGCCCGCGTTTTTTGCCCCTGTCTTTTCACCGTACTGGAGTGCTTGCGAACCCACGAACGGTAAGCGTCCCACCCCTGCGACAAATCAAGAAAGTGCGATTCAAGATCCTTAAAATGATATTTCGAGACGCTCCGGTCTCTGGTTGCGGCGGCGTGAAAGCTGTACGAACTCATGCCCGCATTGGCCATCATCTGTTCGATGATATCGGCATCGGAACGACCGATTGGGCCATGCCAATCATTCAGCCGCCCGCCTGCGGGGACTGCATTGCCAGAACTATTTTCCTGAAGGGGCAAAATACTGACGGGAACATTGTTTTCGAACGCGATCGCGATGCGAACATCATCGCGAACTCGCGCTACTGCCTTCGTGAATTCGGCATCGAAATAGGGGCTATCGTAGACACGGTCTTCTGCGCGTAGCCGTTCCCATGCTTGCTCGATCGGGGCGTCGATCTCGGACGTCGTAATCGTCCGAAATAGGAGCCCGGAATGTGTTGAATGCGGAGAGGACAAAGAAGCAATTCGATCCGGTTGTGTGCGACTGGCGATAGTGCTTTGCAACATGGTCATTCGAGTGTTGAACAAGAATGTCGGAAAAGTAAGAAGTCAATTATGTTTCGATCGTGTCGCATGTACAACGATAAGTATCAGTTTAAGCGGCTTGTTGGCAAGATCTTAATTCAATCAGTAAATTCGGAACAACCGCACCGCCAAACCGATCAGGTGAAGGACTGCCGCGCCTTCTAAGCCACCAGTTTTAAGGCTGTACCAAGTTCAGGATCTACGGCAATTCGTAGGCCCGAGTCCAGTGGCCAAAATGTCTTAAACCCGGATTGTTCACGATGCGTGGGCGTCGAACTGGAGAAAGCTTGTTTCATTGGGATATTGCTTCAGGTTTGTGGTTTCGACAGGTCACCCACGACGTGAAATTGACCAATTTGCAAAACCTACCTCCGCGTCCGGAAAATCGCTTCAACGGGGAAACCAGACGCCTGTCGTCGTGAATAATTCCGGTTAAACAACGAGCAGGACCAAGAGGCTAAATCGTAACTTTCAGTAATGGGGATTTCTTTAAGGCTCGTGTGGTCGGACAGTCGCACAAGTCATGCCGTCCAAGCTGAATTGAACGCACAAGATTGGAACGCACAAGATTGTGAGCCGAGGAATGTAAGTTCGAGGGCTTCCGCACCCGGCCGCTTACCCGTTTTTAGGTGGCACTAATACACGCCCGAAGCACAACGACTTGTCGATTTTATGAGCCGTTTGGGCGTTAGCCCCGGTTGAAGTGTCGTTAACCGAGGCTAACGCCTAAACGGCTGAAACAAAGATCTCGATTTGGACTAAATCGACAAGCCGACAAACGAGTGGCTATTTCCGAGGAGATCCGTGTCCCTCGCTCGCGCGTCTGGCTTATATTGAAACGCTTCGCAATTCTAAATTTACAAGCGTTTGATCGCATAAAATGCAAAAGTTCATCTCAAATGCGCAACTTCCAAACTTACCCGTCTCGGCTCACAAACGGGTCAACGCAGCATGGTTGAAAAACTAGATACGGCCGACACTTCTTGCTGCCAGATTGTTCAATCGGCGGGCCAATGTCTCCATACCGTCGATCAGCGTTTGGTCATACGTCCTTCCGTCAGTGGTATCAATTCCGTGGCCGGGTACAGCATTCCGCAATGCTTCAAGCCCCGGGTCGTCATGGTGAAATAATTCTCCGATGGCATATTCAAGTTTGCCGGTCGCCACACATGCGGTCAACAGGGCACCAATCCAACCATCGTCGGTGGACAGGCAGCCTCGAGTTGTTTTTGCGGACGCGTGGAAAGTGCCCAAACCATCCGCTTCGCCGATCTGTGAGATCAAGTCAATATTTTCTGGGATCGAAAGTCTCGAATCTCCACAGTGAGCAGCGTCCACCATGGTTTTGAAGAATCGGTGTCCTGCCGCAAGATTGGCTTTCTGGACAAACTGCCAAACCCGTCCAAGGTCTGTGAAAGTTTGAAACTCAACGTCGCGAAGAAACTCGATGTGCCACGACTTGATCGAGGACTCTTCAATCTTCGCTTCCTTGATCAGTCGCAGATGAACGGCAATGTTTTGATCAATCGCTGCTTCAAATTCCTTTCCTTCCTTTCGCGTTGCCCCCGGCTGCATCCAGTTTTCGATCGAAGTTGAACAGACGGTTTCGATTCCCAGCCTCGCCGTGGCTGCAAGACTGGGCAGAAACGAATCAACCACGCCGTTTTCGTCAGCCGGGTTCATCGGATCGAACTCACCGCCAGACATCAGAATAAAATGCACTTCAAGTCCAAGCTCCCGAAGTCCATTGACCATTTCGTCGATATCAGAATCGACCACTCCGGGAAACAATGAGATTTGCACGACTTCGATTTTCGCGCGCGAAGCTTCCATGATGGGCTTCATTCGAGACACGACCGCGATTTGACCATCGTCGTCGCGAATCATCCGACCGTGTTCGTCGGGCAGCAGGCATCCCACAAATTTAAAATGCGTGGGAACGACACCCAGCTTGACGGGGCTTCTCGATTCAATGGCAGTCATGAGCAATCCAGCAGTTTGAGACAGCGGAGGGCCTTGATTTTAAGCCAGTGTGACGATGCGTTGAACCGGTCTACGACTTTTGAATCTTTTTGCTTCGCACGCAATTCCGACCAGCATTTTTGGCCTGGTAGAGAGCTTTGTCCGCCACGGTTAGCAATTCTCGAGGCGCGACACCGGCCTTTTCGGCGATCGAGATGCCAATGGAAACAGAATAAGAAAACTCACTGCATTCTGGTGAACCAGTAAGTTTGATTCGGTGACAAAATTCTTCCAAGGCCGAGCTTGCTGCTTTAACCGTAGCGGCGTCGAACAAAATCCCGAACTCATCGCCACCAAGCCGTGCCACCACAAGCGAACTTTTCGAAAAAGCCTCGTTCAGCAACTTGCCCGTATGCCGAATCACTTCGTCACCCGTAGGATGTCCGTAAAGGTCGTTGATGTTCTTGAAGTGATCGATGTCCAGTATCGCAAGGACCAACGCGTGATTCTGATGGCTTTCGAGGCACCGTTGAAATGCTCTCCGGTTTGCGAGTCCACTCAGTTCATCCGTGCTGGCCTCTTTTTCAAGGATCAATTCTCGACGTCGATTTTGCTCAGCATCCTGCAGGAACAGAATCTTCCATGTGTCCCCTTCAATTTCGACTTCGCGAATTTCAAAGTCGATTAGAATACTCTTGTGCGTCCATGCGGGAACAAATCGCATACCTCTCAGTCGTTTTTTGCTAACATCGATTCCGCTACCGGGAAACGCATCGCCGAGCGCGACACCGATGCATTGCTCTTTCGTTGCTGCCACGACAGAAAGCGCCGCATCGTTCGCGAATCGAATGCAACCCGTTGCGTCGCATGCGAGTACTGCGTGAGGGGTAACTCGGACGATGCCGGTCATCAACTGAGCCAGTGATTCATTCAGTTGAGGTTGCATGGACGGTTTGGAAATTAAGGCAAGTGTTGTCTGCTCTGGTGCAGTTGCAAAGGGCCACGAAGTCGAACGCTCGCAACAATGCGGCCGATATTCAAACCCATATTAGCCCGGATTTTTCACGAGGCGTGGGTGTCCGAATAGAAAAGGCTGATTTCCCTTGAGTATCGTTCCAAGTTTGTGGTTTCGACAGTTCACCAACGACGTGAAATTGACGAATTTGCAAGACTTGTTGCCACTTCAGAAGAATCGCCTCAAAGGCCAAACCAGACACCTGTCGCGTGAAGAATTCCGGTTGAGTTGAACCTTGCTACGGTTCCAGCACGCCGCCAATGAGCCTTATATGGATACCGCTCAATCAGGATACCGCTCAATCAAAATACCGCTCAATCAAAATACCGCTCAATCAAAATACCGCTCAATCAAAATACCGC
>CAYZPA010000050.1:14532-22932 GCA_964479855.1 uncultured Pirellulaceae bacterium | reverse complement strand
ATACCGCTCAATCAAAATACCGCTCAATCAAAATACCGCTCAATCAAAATACCGCTCAATCAGGACACCGCCTCAATCACCATGCAGTTGCCGAAGACGGCTTGAAAGTCGCAGCGTCAGTTGACAACGTTCAACCAGTTCCATCCACTCGTTGACCGATTGATGAAACGCATCGTCATTTGAACTTACGATGCCAGTCGAACACGCCGCTCCGGCCGAATTTGCCAGCTGGCGAAACTTGGTCAGCGTCTTGTCGCTACTGCGAGCAACAAAAGTGAAATCTTCGCTCAGGAAAACAGCCTGCGGCACCCGAGCTCCGCCGCAAATCGTCAACTGGCTCTTCAATTCTTCGTCGGCATCCCGATCGATGAAACGGACCTCGATAAGCGGATTCTCCTCTTCGATCCGTCGCAGAATTGGGCACTGCTCAACACAATCACCACACCAAGCCCCTGACATGCAAAGGACTGGCATTCGTCTGACGAACGATGAAAGAAGATCTTTCTGAGCGTCGGTCAGCTGAACGGCATCGTAAACCGATTTCCACCGCTGACGATCGGACTCGCTGCCGTGAGCCGCCAGATAATCATCGTAGCCGAGTGCCGATTCCCATTTTTTCTGAAAGTCAATCATCACTTTTTCTTTGATTTCTTTTTTGCTTTAGCAGATGCAGATTTTTTGGCAGTCTTCTTTTTAGCGGTCTTCTTTTTGGTCGATTTTTTCTTGCCGAATGCTGCAGACCAATTGTCGCTGTAGTCTTTGCTGGGGCCGCTTCGTAAAATGGTCATTTTTTATCCTGAATGAATATCGATTGGGTTACTTTTTTAGCCATTTCGAAATTGGAACAAAGCCCGAAGTGGACTTTAAATAAAAATAGCTGAAAATTTTATCGTGGTGCCACGGCGTCGCTAAACGAATGTCGCCACGACAATAAAGTCTTTCCTGAACGCCCTCGATTTTGTCCAGACGCTCGAGGCAGGCTTCATCGACACGATAGACCTCGCCGCAAACCGGCGTCGAGTCTTCGGATGCAACGAGTCCCGGATAGTCGCCAAGATCGTACAAGGTGTATCCCGAAACGCTTTGGCCGACGCCAAGAAATTCTTGGCCTGCCATCGCAGGGTGACGACAAAACCCTCTCTTGAGAGTGCCGTACGCGAAAAAAAGTGGCACGACTATCGAGCGTTCACGACAGAATCATCATCCGCCGCGACGACCTGGACAATCGCCTTCAACTTTCCAGAAGGAGCTTCGCTGAGCGATGTAAAAAACGTCAATTCAGCTTCAGCGCGACCGACGTTCTCTTCACCGGTGTAAGTGACCTCAAGAAAGTGAGTCTTCTTCGTTCCGCGCTTCGCTTCGACAACTCGAAACGCTTTCGTCCGGCATTTCACATCCGTAATATTGAACGGCTCATCAGCACGAAGAACCACTTTTCGAGTAATCTCTTCGCCCGGTTTGACATCGTTCAGCGTCAGGACCGATGGGCTTATCTTCAGCGTGGATGCCATCTTGAGATTGAACTTCAATGGGATCTGCCGAGTACGACCATTCTCGTTGACGATGATGAAAAGCTCACCCTGGCTGAAACCTTCCGGTGCCGAATCTTTCAGCTTTGTTCGCATCGTGTACTGGATGCGGTTGCCGGTTCGAACGGGCGCGGCAAGCGATACGCCGACGTGCGGAAAAGTACTCTTGATGTCGACCACCTGAAACGGAACGCCTTCGGCTCCCGTAATCGTCGTTTGAAAAGTCGGTGTCTTCCCTCGCGAAACCTGCCCGAAGTCAATCGATTCCGGGTATAGATTGATCGCCGAGACAATCGTTCCTTTGACCGTCAGTTGTACTTCGCCAACCATCGGTGGCCCGAACGAAACCGAAACCGTTGCCTGTTTGAAACCGTCGAATGGCTTGCTGTTAAATCGGCAGATGATGTCGGCCGTTTCGAATGACTTCAAATTTCTTTTCGAAACAGAAACCTGAGTGCAGCCGCAGCTGGAAAACACGTTGGCGATGTTGATGTCTTCGTTGTAGATGTTTTTGACCTGGAATCGAAATTCCGGCAGCTCACCTTTTTGAACCTCTCCAAAGTCATGGGAGAATTCCGAAAACATTTTGCGAGCCCACTCCTGGCCATGAGTCTTGGGCGTGAAGAGGCAAACCAGCAAGGCAGCAAATAGACCTGTTGCAGTCGCTGAGAAGATTGGTCGGTTCATCGAATCGGGCTCGATTTGGACACAGGGTGTACATTGGCAAACGGAGACACTTCTTCGTTTTCATTGTAACGAAAACAACAGACGAGCAATGCCCCAGCGGATGCGACGATGGTTTTATCGGACTTTTCATTCTTCAGATGGCCAGAAAATAGAAAAGCCCGTCATCCTTCATGAATTGACTCACAAATCCAGCTTTCTTTCCAAGATTCGCTCAAGTCCACATGCTTGGGTCAAATTAAGCCGCGGAAGTCCGAAAGGCCAATTGGCTCTTTCGAAGTAAATGGCTCGCCGTAACGAACACCGATCGTTTTGCCCCACCACGCCGCCTCGATTTCCAACTGATCGATAAAAGTCGGATTCATGTCCTCGCGCCCTTTAACGAACTGGCTGTGATAACATTCGATCGACTTTCGTTTGGCGGGCCACTGATCGCTAATATCCAGCACGAAAGCTGGAGTCGCGTGCATTTTTAAATGGACACAGTAATAGTTGAAGATCCTTTTGGGATGAAACCGCTCTCCGGGCATGTCCGTTTTGGACAGCTTCGACCAAAAGCGAGCCGCTTCAACCAGTTCGGTTGCCGCCACGTGATCGGGATGAGCATCCACCCAGTACGGAGCAAAGATCCAATCCGGCTGCGTTTCCCGAAACACGATCGCCAATTCGCGGCGGGCTTCCAAGGTGGCTTCGAGACTGCGATTGGGTAATCCCAGATTCTGACGCCACGTTACGCCGAGAATTTCCGTTGCTTTATCGGTCTCTTTCTTTCTGATTTCCGGAGAGCCAAACGGAGTCGGTTCACCTGTCGTCAGATCCAAAATACCAACTTTCAGCCCACGGCCGATCATTTTTAAAATCGCACCTCCCATGCCTAGTTCTGCGTCGTCAGGATGAGGTGCGACGACGATCGCGTTCAACTTTGAGCTCATGGTTGCTGTCTGGGTAAGGTGGCTAGAAAATCGTCGGTAAAATGGGCTACGACAGGAGAATCCACAAACTGCATCAAGTTGGCAGCTTTGGGAAAGTCTTCTGGCAGTAAGTGTTGTTCTTATAAAACCGCTCTTACGGGTCGATCCAAATTTCAGACATAAACTGCGCCTGCGAAAGGTCTGGAGGTACTCCCGTGCGGAAGCTTTTACAACTCACTACGATGGTTGCTTTTACATTGACACTGTGCATCACTGGTGATGCATTGGGTCAGTGGCCTGAGTATACCCAGATTGCCCAAAAGAACTACATCGAGATCGGAGGACGAGCTTTCAATCGTCCTGGTGCCGATTTGGATTTTCCAGTTCTCATCGACGGCACAACAAACGAAACTCTATTTGATGTGAACGCAGCGACCTCAGCGTCGTCCGCTGCAGGGGTCGAGCTACAGTACCATTTTCAAAATAGAAATGGTGGCCAAATGGAGTTCCGAACCTTTCTGGGAAACTGGGACACCAATAACTTTTTCGAAGGCGGCAACATTGAATCGCCGGTCTTTCCCGGACAGGTTTTTGACACGGTGGACTACACCTATCAGTCAGAAATCTTTAGCTTCGAATTGATGTCGAAGCGAAGCCTTGGACAGGGACTAACCATTTTTGCAGGGCCGCGTTTTGTGTCCTTGCGAGACGAGATCTCGACCGAAGGGGCGGAAATATTCAATCCTCCGACCATCGTGATTCCTCGGACCAGTCGCCAGGACTTCCTGGCGATCAACAATTTCATCGGTCTACAGGCTGGCTTGCGATTTGACAAACAGTTGTCGCAATATTTTCGAGCTGCCGGATTCATTCGTGCTGGTGGCTATTTCAATCCAACGACGGTTCGAACATCTTTGGAATCTTTCGTTGTCGAAGTCGCACCAGACGTGACTTTGGATACAGAAGCCACGAAGTCGACCGGATCGTTCATTGGCGAAGTCGGCGGAAAGCTTTACGTCGATTTGGCTCCGGGTTGTTCGTTGTACGGCGGTTACGAAGGAACATGGATCGATGGCATCGCTCTGGCTCCTTCATCGTTCCTGACGGTCGAAACGAACGAAATCGAAACCGCCAACACGCTGTTCATGCATGCGATTACTTTCGGTATGCAGTTCGCATGGTAGGGTAGGGCACGCTCGCAAAATTCGCTTCCACGCGACAATTTGAAACAAATGGCGATGGCTTCGGTCATCGCTTTTTTTTTTGTTTAAGCCCGGATGATTCACCAGGCTTGGCCGCAGTGTTTTATGTTCAACAGTTCGTGGTTTCAATAGTTCAACCAATGGGTGAAAATGATGAATTCGCAATACTCGCCGCCGCTTGAGGAGACTCGCCTACCAGGCCAAGCCAGACGCCTGTCGACATGAATCATTCCGGTTCACAGGCCGGTTTTCGTCGCGTTGCTGCCTTGCTGGAAAAACGTTGGCTGGGAAACCGCTGCTTACAGGGTCAAAGTCTGAGCTATACTGGAACCGTCTGTTCGAACTATTGGAACCTATCTATGAAAAGCTCACTTCGTTTTACCATTATTGTCTTTGCGATCTTGCTAGGCTCGAGCGGGCTGCCGACGCACTCGTTCGCTCAAGTTACTGACGCCAATAACGAGTCCTTTGAAAATGCGGACACCAAAGATCGAGCCGCAAAGAAAGACGAAGGCACCGCCAAGAAAAAGGCGAAACGTAAAAGCGGTTTCGAATTCACGATTGAATCCGAAATTTCCTGCTCTCCCGTTCGCAGCCAAGACCGCACGGGCACATGCTGGTGCTTTGCGGGAACCTCTTTTCTGGAATCTGAATTGATGCGTCGCAGCGAAGGGACGTTTGACCTTTCAGAAATGTTCGTTGTCAAAAACGTCTATCGAGACAAAGCGTTGAACTTCGTTTTGCGTCAGGGTAAAGCCGGGTTCGGTCAGGGAGCATTGGCTCATGATTACATCAAAGCCATCGAAAAATATGGAGTCGTTCCTGAGGAAGTTTTCAGTGGCAAGACGATTGGCGAGACGGCTCACGACCACGGCGAAATGGAATCGATCCTTAAAGGGATGCTTGAAGCGGTCGTTAAGCAAAAGAAGCTAAGCAAGCGTTGGAGCATGGCGATGGATCGCGTGTTGGATACGTACCTTGGTGAAGCCCCAGAGAAATTCCAACATCAAAACAAAACATGGACTCCCAAGGAGTTTGCCAAGTCAATCGAATTTGATGCCGACGACTACGTTTCGTTTACTTCTTACACACACCACCCGTTCTACAAACCTTGCGTTTTGGAAATCCCGGACAACTTTTCGAATGGTTCGTTTGTCAATATTCCAATCGATGACGTCATTGAGATCATCGACACGGCGCTCGACGAGGGCTACGGCGTGATGTGGGATGGCGATGTCAGCGAGAAAGGTTTTTCCGCCAACAAGGGCGTGGCTGTGCTGCCAGCGGAAAGACAATCTGGATTCCTTGCTGGGCCAGTTGAACAGATGGAGGTCACTCAAGAGCTTCGACAGGAGCGATTCCTTTCTTATTCGACGACCGACGACCACCTGATGCATTTGGTCGGACGAGCCACCGATCAGGAAGGCAACAAGTATTACCTGATCAAAAATTCATGGGGCAAGATAGGTCCGCACAAGGGTTATCTTTACATGTCGGAAGCCTACGTTCGGCTTCACACCCTGGCGATCACGCTCAATCGAGATTGTGTCGACAGCAGGTTCGATCGATAGAACCTGGCGATGCAAGCCACTGCAAAAAAGTGGCTCTGCACAGAAGTACCAGAACGGACGTATCAGAACAGACGCACCATTGAAAAGGCCATCGAGGATTTGATCCTTGGTGGCCTTTTTCGTTTCTTTTGTCTTATTCCGCTAGGTCGGCGAGTGTTTTGGTCTGGCATCGCTGTTTCGAAGTTTAATCTGTGCTCGATAGCTCGAGTTTTCAGCAGTGGAAGCGCGATGGAGCAATACCCCAATGAAACAAGCTTTCTCCATGTCGACGCCCACGCATCGTGAATAATCCGGGTTAAAACGGCTTGATTGGCGAATCATCGCATGGTCGAGCTGAACGGACCTTGGGCGCCCAAAAGCCGAAAAATAGTGACTTTTGCGAATCCTTGGAATTGTCAGGTCCGATTTCTCCCGATAAACTACCGACCCGCGATCTGTGTTGGATCGCATTTTTTCACCTTTCTTTAACCATTTTGTCAGCGATGCCCTGCTTGAAGGACATCACGATGCTGGCACGAACGGGAGAATTATGTCTATAAACAATCTTGTAGAAGAACTGATCGATGCTGGCGTGCATTTTGGCCATAGAGCCAGTCGCTGGAATCCAAAGATGCGTCCTTACATTTACGGCCGCAAGAATCAAATTCACATTATCGATATCCGCGAGACGGTTCGCGGGCTTCTTAGAGCCAAGAAATTCGTCGCCGAAGTAGCCAGCGGCGGTAGCCTCGTGCTTTTCGTCGGCACAAAACGTCAAGCCTCTGCGGCAGTTGCCCGTGAAGCCGAACGTTGCTCGATGCCTTACGTCAGTGAGCGCTGGTTGGGTGGAGCACTTACGAACTTTTCAACGATTCGTTCTCGAATGTCACGTCTTGAGGAACTGGAAGAGATTCGCGGCGGAGAAAAGATCGCTCAGTATTCCAAGAAGGCTCAATCGTCTTTGAATCGTGAGTACAGAAAGATCTATCGCAACCTTAACGGTATCCGCAACATGAACCGCAAGCCGGGTTGCATGATCATCGTTGATCCTCGCAAGGAAAAGAACGCGATCCTTGAAGCTCGAAGCCTTGGCATCACGACGGTTGCGTTGATCGATACGAACTGCGATCCGGACATGGTCGATTTGCCGATCCCGGGCAACGATGATGGTATCCGTGCCGTCGAAGTCATCATGTCTCACATGGCAGATGCCGTTATCGCTGGTTCCAAGAACGTCGTGGCGAAAAACGAAGGCAAAGACAAGCCAAAACCGGCGGCAGCCGCGGCCGCTGCTGAAAAAGCGGAAGCTTAGTCTCCGACGGGGTTCTCTCAATCGATTGAACCCCGCACGCTTTTTTGTGTCGTAAAACTTTTAAAGAGTGGCCACTCTTGTTTTTGAGCGGCCTTTTCTTCGCGGACTTTTGATAAACGTCCGCCCCGAATCAAATCTTAAACTCAAACTCTATTTGGGAAACGTAGAAAGAAGACAATGTCGATTTCAGCAAAAGATGTGATGTCGCTCCGTAAGTCTACTGGTGCCGGCATGATGGATTGCAAAGAAGCACTTAAGGAGTCCGGAGGAGACATCGACGGTGCTCTGCAATGGCTCGCGAAAAAGGGCGCCAAGGTTGCTGCCAAACGTGCTGATCGCGAAGCAACCGAAGGCATCGTTGTCATCGTTGACGATGAAGCAAACAACAAGTCGCTGGCGATGGCTTTGAGCTGCGAGACAGACTTTGTTGCCAAGAACGAAGATTTTATCGAATTTGCAAACACGCTGGCCAAGTTGGCCGTCGACACCGGATGCACAACGGCTGAAGAGCTGCGAAAGCAGGAAATTGAAGGCGTTACCGTCGAAGAGAAGCTGGTTGAACGAACCGGAAAAATCGGCGAGAAGCTCGAAGTTTCAGATCTGCAGGTCGTCTCTGGTGACAACATCGCCACCTATATCCACGCGGGTAGCAAGATCGGCGTTCTGGTTTCGTACAAAGACGGCGGCAACGCGGAAGCTCCTCAGTTCTTCCGCAGCATCGCCATGCACATCGCGGCGATGTGTCCGACCAGCATGCATCCTTCCGAGTTCGATTTGGAAGAAGTCAACAAAGCGACAGAAGCGTTGATCGGTCAGATCACGGTCGAAAACGAAGATCGTGCTCGTCTGGGCAAGCCGCTTAAAAACGTTCCTCAGTACGCCAGTAAACTGCAGCTAA
This sequence comes from uncultured Pirellulaceae bacterium, assembly GCA_964479855.1. Taxonomy (GTDB): domain Bacteria; phylum Planctomycetota; class Planctomycetia; order Pirellulales; family Pirellulaceae; genus Mariniblastus. The sequence continues at coordinate 14,846 of CAYZPA010000050.1, read as the reverse complement.
CTGATGAGGTGATGGCGAAAGCGGAAGAGGCGATCAAGGCTGAACTTGCTGCCGAAGGTAAGCCTGAAAAGATCTGGGATCGAATCCTGCCTGGTAAGCTGGAGCGATTTGTTGCTGACAACACGCTCTTTGACCAGGAACGATGTCTGATGGCTCAGTTCTTCGCTCTCGATGACACCAAGACAGTCGAAACGGCTGTGAAGGACTTTCACGCTGATGCAGAAATCGTTGAGTACCGCCGCGTTTCGGTTGGCTAGTGCTGGACGCTAAGCCTCAACTCGCTTCATTTGCACGAAGCGATTGGAAGCTAAAAA
>CAYZPA010000050.1:10505-14432 GCA_964479855.1 uncultured Pirellulaceae bacterium | reverse complement strand
GAACCTGTCTTTGCGCGAATTTTTCTTTGCGCGAACTTGTGAAACAAAAGCCTTACAAACTGGTACGGTTGATGGGTCACAATTCGCGATGACCGCAGTCCGCAATCCTTGGTTCGGAGTAAATCTGGCGAATGATTCGAGCAAACAGCCTTGTGAAACGTTACGGTTCGCTGACGGCAGTCGACGGCCTGAGTATTGAAATCAAGGAAGGTGAAACGTTGGGATTGCTGGGTCCCAACGGAGCCGGGAAATCGACAACGATCGGGATGTTGGTCGGCCTGATTAAACCAGACGCCGGAGAAGTCAGCGTTGGCGATCAAAATGAAGCGCCCACGATTCCAGAGGTTCGTCGACAGATCGGAGTCGCTCCGCAGGCATTGTCGCTGTACGGCGAACTTAGCGCGAAAGAGAATCTCGTTTTCTTCGGCGGTCTATATGGCCTCAGCGGATCTGAATTGGCGGAACGAGTGAACTGGGGGCTTGATTTTGCCGGTCTTGAGGACCGAAAGCACGATCGAATTTCGACTTTTTCAGGGGGCATGAAACGGCGGATGAACATCGCGGTCGCTTTGATTCACGAACCAAAGGTCCTGCTGCTGGACGAGCCCACAGTTGGAGTCGATCCGCAATCAAGGAATCACATTTTCGATCGCATCGAAAGCCTGCAAGATCAAGGCATGACCATCCTGTACACGACGCACTACATGGAAGAGGCTCAACGACTTTGTGATCGAGTTGCGATTATCGATAAAGGGAAATTGCTGGCGCTCGATCGCGTCGACGGCCTTGTCGACCAATACGGCGGTAAGCCTGTCGTGACGGCAACGCTGGATCGCGATTCCAGGACAGATGGTTTGCCCGGGAAAATACAAGACGGACGTGTCAGATTTGAGTCCACTGATCCGATCGAGGAAGTGAATCGGCTGACACAAAAAGGTGTCAAATTCGCGAACCTGCAGATCGCAAATTCTGACCTTGAGTCCGTATTTCTCGAGCTGACCGGACGAAGTCTTCGAGACTGAATTTGTTTCCAGTTTCCACGTTCCAAATTCTTTCCTGTTCAACGATCAAACCGAAATAACAACCATGAAACGCATTTTGAGCATGGCGGTCAAGGATTTGAAAATTCTGCTTCGCGACAAGACGGGTGCTTTTTTCGTAATTGGATTTCCGATCCTGATGGGGCTGTTTTTCGGATTGATGATGGGAGGCGCGGGCTCGAATTCTTCGTCTTCAAAAATGAAAGTTTCTGCGGTCGATCTGGACCAGTCGGAGATGTCGCAGAAGTTTGTCGATTTACTGGCCAGCAACACGGCGATTGAACTGTTGCCCGGCGAACTGGAAGCCTCCAAAGATAATGTCCGCAAAGGAAGGCACGTCGGAGTCATCGTTTTGCAAAAAGGGTTCGGCGACAATGTTGGAGTCTTTTGGGGGCAGCCACCGGAGATTCAATTGGGAATGGATCCGTCTCGAGGCGCTGAATCAGGAATGTTGCAGGGCTACATCATGCAGGCGGTTGGAGAAATGGCGGGGCAACGCTTCAACAATCCGGATCAGTTTCGACCCGCTTTAACTCAGGCCAAGGACGACGCCAAAAATGATCCGTCATTGAATCCGATCAACCGTCAGCTGCTGTTGGGGTTCCTGGGGACGGTGGATTCGATGATCGATGCTGCCGATACGATGCAAACCAAAGGCGTCGTCGAAGGCGAAAACGAGGCGGCGCAGACAAACTTTGAATTTGCGAAAATCAGCAACCTTGATATTACTCGGCAATTGGATCCGAAAAGCCAGGCAGGTCAGGTCGCCAAAATTCGCTCGCAGTGGGACATCAGCTTTCCGCAGGCAATGCTTTGGGGAATACTCGGTTGCATCGCCGGGTTCGCGGCGTCGATCGCGCGAGAAAATGCTCACGGAACTCTCATGCGACTTCAGGTGGCTCCGCTTTCCCGCTTCGAAGTCCTTGCAGGCAAAGCAATGGCCTGTTTCTTTGCCGTGTTGTTCGTGATCACGATGATGACCGGGCTTGGTTACTTTTTGGGGATGCGACCCGGAAACATTTTGCACCTCGTGCTGGCAGCCGTTTCTGTTGCCGTCTGCTTCGTCGGCATCATGATGACTCTAAGCGTCGTTGGAAAAACCGAGCAGGCTGTCGCCGGGATTGGCTGGATGTCCAACATGGTGATGGCGATGATTGGCGGCTGCATGATTCCGGTGATGTTTATGCCTGATATTATCAAACGGGTAAGTATCTTGAGCCCCGTAAAATGGGCGATTGCGGCGATTGAAGGTGCTATCTGGCGCGATTTCACGTTGGTTGAGATGTTGCTGCCCTGCGGAATTTTGCTGGGAGTCGGAACCGTTGGGATGGTGGTCGGTTCGATTCTTTTGAGTAAGCGGCTGAGCTAAATCTAGTCGGGCTAAGTTGGAAGCATTCGGCAGTGTTCAGGATTGGTGCTCATTTGTTAGCTGAGACGCGTAAGCGGCCGGGTGCGGAAACCATGAGCCGAAACCCGGGAACTTACGTTCCTCGGCTCACAGTCTCGTCCGGCCAATTCAGCTTAATCGTACCACCAGGCTGCACAAGTTTGCGTTGTCACGCCTTCTTGAAGGTCGCTGACGGGATTGGTTTGTTGGACGCGTCAGAGTTAAGACGATGTGCCAACGCCGAGGCGAATCCAGGAACCGAGGGCATCGTGTGGAACTGAAACTGCTGTACCGAACCGGTGTATCGTTGCGTTCCTGATATTCGTTAAACCGTTTTTCAGTTCTGGCTGCTGAACTTCCATGCCCGATTCACAAAACCGGATTGTTACTCATAATGCTCGAAATTAAGCAACTTTCATTCGTTCCCCCCCCGCATTGACGAACCATGGCTGAACCCAAGTACAAGCGTATTTTGTTGAAATTGTCCGGCGAGAGTTTTTCTCCTTCCGGGGAACGTGGCATCAGCATGGACGAAGTCGTTCACATTTCTCAACAAGTGAGCGAAATTCAGAAGCTTGGTTGCGAAATTGCTGTGGTGATCGGTGGCGGCAACATCCTTCGCGGTTCCCAGTTCACGCAGACCAATAAAGTCGTCGAAGAAGCGACGGCTCACTACATGGGCATGCTGGCGACCGTCATCAACGGGCTTGCGTTGCACGATGCTTTTGTGTCGATGGGCTGCGAAACACGTCTGATGAGCGCAATTAAAATGGACGGAGTTTGCGAACCTTATATCCGTCGGCGAGCGACTCGTCATCTTGAGAAGGGCCGCGTCGTTATTTTAGGAGCCGGAACCGGTGGTCCTTTCGTGACAACAGACACCGCAGCTGCGTTGCGGAGCATGGAGCTTTCGTGCGACGTGTTGATGAAAGCGACTCGCGTTGACGGCGTTTACAGCGAGGACCCGGAAAAGAACCCTCACGCCGTGCTCTATTCCGAACTCAGTTTCCAGACTGCAGTTGAAAAAGGCCTCCGCGTCATGGATTCAACAGCGATCTCTCACTGCATGGAACACAACATGCCGCTTCGTGTCTTCAATTTCCGCAAAGACGGAAACATCATGAAGGCAGTGCTGGGCGAGAAAGTTGGAACACTTGTTTCCAACGACATCAAGGAAACCGTTTAGCAACCGTCGAACCGTCGCGAAGTAAATCGCCGTTGTTCGCTTGCTGATTCAGCCGAAGCAAATTCAAGAATGCGAGGCGTTTCCATATAAGCACGACCCGCAAGCGAGTGAGTTTAGAACGCGGCAAAGCCACACTCGTTTGAGCTTCGTGCTGGTATTGGCGCAACTTCAAAATTTGCACGTCAGGATTGCACTATGGCAAAAAAGAAAACTTGTGCGCCGAACACGCATTCGTGCCAATTTCAAATTCGAAAATTCGAAGACGATCAATTCAAGTGCTCGTTTGATCCACTTCCATAAATCGACTTCTACGA
>CAYZPA010000050.1:0-10405 GCA_964479855.1 uncultured Pirellulaceae bacterium | reverse complement strand
TTGAATCTCGGAGCTTCGTCTTCGCCAATGCCAAGTCTTTCCCGACGCTGCTGTTCGTAGGTCTGGTAGTTCCCTTCGCACCAGTGCACGTAACCATCGCCCTCGAACGCCAGAATATGCGTCGCCAAGCGGTCAAGGAACCAACGGTCGTGGCTTGTGACGACCACGCAACCTGCGTAATTGAGGATTGCTTCTTCGAGTGCTCGCAGCGTATCCACGTCCAGGTCATTGGTCGGTTCGTCCAACAGCAACACGTTGGAACCTTTGCGTAACAGCTTCGCCAAATGTACTCGGTTACGCTCACCACCGGAAAGGACGCCGACTTTCTTCTCCTGGTCACCGCCACGGAAATTGAACGTGTTCACGTACGCGCGAGCGTTGATTTTCCGCTTGCCAAGCTCAAGCACGTCGTTGCCTTCAGAAATTTCCTGATAGACAGACGCGTTATCGTCGAGCGTATCTCGCGACTGATCGACGTATCCCAATTGAACCGTGTCTCCGATCTTCAGTTCGCCCGAATCCGGTTTATCCTGCCCGGTGATCATGCGGAAAAGAGTTGTTTTACCAGCACCGTTGGGACCAATGACGCCGACGATTCCGCCAGGCGGCAATCGAAACGTAAGATCGTCCATCAAAATTTTGTCATCAAAGCCTTTGCGAACATTCTTGGCTTCGATGACGACGTCGCCCAAATGAGGGCCCGCCGGAATCTGAATTTCCAATTCCTCGATGCCTTCACGTTGCTGTTCGGCCAGCATTTTTTCGTAGGCTCCGATACGGGCTTTGCTTTTCGTTTGCCGAGCCTTGGGTGCCATGCGGATCCATTCGAGTTCTTTCGCGAGCGTCTTTTTTCGATTTTCGCTCATCTTCTCTTCGATCTTCAGGCGAGCTTCTTTCTGCTCGAGCCATGAAGTGTAATTGCCTTCGAAGGGATGCCCTTCGCCGCGGTCCAGTTCCAGAATCCAACCAGCGACATTGTCCAGGAAGTAACGGTCGTGCGTCACGGCAACAATCGTTCCGTGGTAATCTTTCAGGGTTCGTTCAAGCCATTGGACTGAATCCGCGTCGAGGTGGTTGGTCGGTTCGTCCAGCAACAGCAGGTCGGGCTTTTCAAGCAAAAGCTGGCAGATCGCAACACGACGTTTTTCACCACCAGAAAGTGTTTCGACACTAGCTTCTTTGGGAGGCAAGTTCATGACTTCGAAGGCGACTTCGATTTCATGGTCCAAATTCCATGTGTTGCTGGCGTCGATTTTATCTTGGACCCGAGCCATCTCGTCGTAGACTTTTTGCATCGCGTCTTCAGGAAGATCTTCGCTGCACTTGGCCGCCAATTCGTTGTAGCGATCCAGCAACGCTCGACGCGGCGCGACGGCTTCAAGGACGTTCTCCCAAACATTCTTTTCCGGATTTAGTGGCGGCTCCTGTGACAGATAGCCAACGGTGAAGCCGTCGGTCAGTCTCGCCTCTCCGTCGTAATCCTTGTCCAGTCCAGCCATGATTTTCAACAGCGTACTTTTACCCGAGCCATTTCGGCCAAGCACTCCAATTTTGGCTCCGGGATAAAACGAAAGCCAAACATCCTTCAGGATCTCTTTGCCGTTAAACTTCTTGGTCATGTTGACCATTTGGAAGATATATTGCTTGCTCATTGTCGTCTGGTCGGTGCTTTAAAAGAGTAAAAACGGTTTACCAAAGGATTGCAAAAACGGACCGTTTTCGCAACCAGGCCAATTGGCTGGAAACATTAAATGGAAATATCAATTTCTGGCGTTGCGAACGGACGATCGTTCGATGCCGCGTTGCGAGGACGTTCGTGTCATTCGAAATCGCGGCTCTGACGTTGCTCAATCGTAGTTCGATTCTCCCAGAGTTTGATCTCTTTCACTGTGGCATCAAAAGGTCTTCTTCGATCGGAATGTAATGGCACGCAGCGCGAATCAGCGAGCCAGCAGTCAGTCGCTGGACTCCGTAAACCTCGGTTGAGACATCGAAACGTTCCTTGATCCGCAGCAGCGCCAAATCAAAGTCACCGTCTCCCGATGCGAGGATGACGGTGTCGACTTTTTCTGCAAGCTCGACCAGATCGAGCGTAATTCCGACGTCCCAGTCGCCTTTCGCACTACCGTCGCTTCGCTGGATGTACGGTTTGAGTTTCACCTCAAATCCAATGTCTCGAAGGATCTGTTGAAAGCCTTGCTGTTTGCCATTTTGGCTCTCGATCGCGTAAGCATTCGCGGCAATAACCTCTCGTCCCTCAGTGACTTTGGTCCAGAAAGCTCGATAGTTGAACTGACGGCTAAGTGCTTGGCGAGTCGTGTAATAGATGTTCTGAACGTCGACAAAGATTGCGATTTTTTCCATGTTGGAATCTTACCCGAAATGGGAAAACGATGGCTGTGTTGCAGTTGGTACTTTTTGAGTCACTTTTCAGCATTGGACGCCGAAATCGAATAAGTTTTGGATTCCTGCCAATTTGCTGGAATCAGCGGCAGGCATTTGGGTACTTCAAGGCAGTCCACGAGCCAATACATGCCTTCAGACCAACAATTCGGCGAATCCAAGCGACTCAAAGAGCGGTTTGAGCAGTGCGTCGAACAATGCGCTGATTCGATGTATCGAGTCGCATTTCGGCTCACCGGAAACGCAACGCTGGCGACCGAGTTGGTGCAAGAATGCTATTTGGCAGCATGGAAGAATATCGACTCACTTAAGGATGCCGAGAAAATGCGAGGCTGGATGTTTTCAATTTTGCGAAATCAATACAGCAAACTTGTGCGATCCGAAAAGAAAGTTCCACAACTTTGCGAAGGCAGCATGGATGAAATTGTTCCTGCTTCCGACCGTGATTCGAAGTCCATGGTGACTGAGAAAGTTGATTTTGTTCAAAGGGCTCTTGCTTGCATGGATGATAAATTTCGCCTGCCAATTTTGCTGGTGTCGATGGAAGGGCTTTCCGTCGAATCGGCCGCGGAAGCGCTTGGTTTACCCAGAGGCACCGTGTTGTCACGGCTTCATCGCGGTCGCGAAAAACTAAAACTTACCTTGATGGCTGATCCGGACTTTCTTGATTCGCAAGGTGCAAAGTCATGAACGACAAATTGAACGAATCTGACTTCGACGATGAAGATCTGGATGCGATGCTGCGGGATGTTGACATTCCTGACGGTCTCAAAAATAGCCTGAAACAAATCAGCCAAACATCAAACGCAAAAGTTTCGTTGCCGGTCGACAGCGGGAGCGACTCACGATCGAGACATCGCCTGATTGCGTGGGCGGTAGCAGCCAGCGTGGCGGCGGTGGCGGCGATTCTTGTCGGGCGATCGCTGACGGATCAAGCCGACAATAATTTCGTTGAAAATTCGAAACCGGTTTTGATCGATGAATCGATCGAGCAAGAGTTGGCTCGCGATGAGCTTGAGCCAACAAGCTTGTCTGAACAACTTTTGATGGAGTTGGAAATTGAAACTTTGCGTAGCGAGCTTGCCGCGCTACGGGCGAAACGTCCTCCGGAACCAATTAGCGTCCATGAAACAAAGGCGATTGTGGCGGCTGTCTCTAGCGAATCGCACTATTTGCTGGGAGGTTCCAGATCCACTTCGTTGGCTCTATCTGAAAATGTCATTCTGGAATTCCCTGGCACAGCGGGTGCGGAACTCGCACAAACGTACATCTCTAATTTTAAGGAACCCGAAAATGAAACAGATCTCTAGAAGATTGATCCTCGTGTGCATCGCGTTGAGCACGCTTTGCGGCACCAGCGTTCTTGCGCAATCCGCGGGTGGCAATACTCCTCAAAAAGCACTATCTCCATCGGTGGCTGCTTCGATTGCAGTGATTGAAAGTGCGATCGCTGATAAGGAAGCCGAGCTTTCACTGCGACAAAATGAGCTTGACCAAAGTCGTCAGATGGAAAAAACCAGCTTTGAAGAGCTTGGAAACCGCAGCAACAAGTTGTCTTCGTCGAGCCTTTCGATTGAATCGTATCCCGAAATTGTCAAAACGTTACAAACTCAAAGGATCGAGTTGATGATTAAAGAGGCGGGGATTAGCGGACGATTGAAAAACCTCACTAGCCTATACCTTAAAGATCTCGACGAAAAGAAAAAAGCGGCGACTCCGCTTGCTCAAAAACTTGAAGAGATCCTCAAGCTTCAGAAGGCAGAACTTGATTTGACTGACAAGTTAATTGCTAAAGGGACTAGAAGCCAAAGTGAACGGACACGAGCCCAGACAGCTGTTTTGGAAACTGAGATTCGCCTCGAAAAGATTCGTCAGGAAGCAACAAAATCTGAAACAACAAAAGAATATCGGGAATTTTTCACGAACCGAGGAGAAGTTCGCGCACAACTGGCCAAGATCGAAGAGCTTCTTGGTACCGTTTCAAAGCAACGCGACAACGTGGATCAGGTCCGCAAACTCAAAAAAGAATGGGAGTTCGCGATCGCGGATTCGATGGAGCAGAACCAGATGCTACGCAATCTGCAGTTGGAGATTGCAGCACTGCGAATGAGAATTACTCAACTGCGAAGTGGAGCTAATTCCGCTGGTGCCGAATTTTAAGGAACAGTTTTGGTCCATGAATCTTTGTTTGAATCGAGGTCACGTCATGACATACAAAACACAAAAAAGCGCCGCCTTTCTTGCGATTGCACTCATCTTTGCTTTTTCTCAAGGTCGCCTTTGCGTCGCTCAGCTTTCAGGGTCTCGCGGCACCGTACATCATCAATATGGACAACAGGTTCTCGCGAATTCGAGTTTGCTGCCGTCTTCAGATTTGTCCATCGAGAAGTACATGCAATTCGAAGGCAAAGTCGAGCTCCGTTTGAAACCCGATCAAATTCGCATCATCGTGGCGATCACCGCCGAAGGAGAAACATCATCCATCTGCAACGGAAAAGTCGCTGAAAAACTGGCGGCTGTTCGCGAGGGACTTTCCAGCAGCGGTGTCGATAAAGATTCCATCACCGACGATTTTATCTCCGTTTTGCCTCGATATACATTTGAAGACGGAAAACTTGGCCTGCGTCAGATCACGAAAGAAGTACTGACCGGTTATCGAATGCAAACCAATTTGCACATCAGGGTTGCTAACGAAAAAGAGGCCCGCAGTGTTATTGGCAAACTCTTTGAAATGGACGTTACCGACATCATCGGTTTTGACTACGGAAGCGAGGAAATGGAAGCCGCCAAGCTGGAAGCATTGGCTCAGGCAGCTGAAAAAGCAAAGCAAAAATCTGCGTTGTTGCTCACGATGTTTGACGAAAAACCGCGGCTAATTAACGTTCGCTCCACGACTCAAACAGTGTTGCCTCAGGAAATGTATCGATCGTTTCGAGCCGACGAAAGCGATCAATATGTACAAAACTGGCGAAACGATCGACCGGTCCTGCGAGCGTTTCGACCAAAGAACACCTACTATTCTGGTTACGAAGACTCGACGGTCGATCGTCAACCGAAAACGCTGCCAATGAATTGCGAGATTTCGATCGTCGGTACAGTGAAGCTATTTTACGAATCGCCTGCCGCGGCCGAAGAACGCGAACTAAAGTTGGCCGAAATCAAAGCCTCTGAAACATCGCAGAAGTAAGTTATCAACCTACATCTAGTCTTTGCTTCGAAGTTCCCGCCGCATGATCTTGTTGGAAGCGGTGCGAGGAAGGGAGTCGATCTTCTCGACGCGCGCGATGCGAATCAGAGGATTGATCTGTTCTCGCAGTTGCACATTGAATTCATTTCGAATCGTTTCCCCATCAAATTCTGATTCCGAAACGACGAACGCAACAAGGCGATCCGGGATAGCATTTCCAGCTTCGTCTTTGGATTCAGCGATCACCGCTGATTCGATGACTTTTATATTCGCGTTCAAAACCGCTTCAATCTCTGCCGAACCAATTTTGATTCCGCCGGGATTCATCGTGTCGTCGCTACGTCCGCAGGCGCGAAAGTAACCGCCAGGAAGACGCTGCATGCGGTCGCCGTGCCGACGCAGATAGGTTCCGTCCGGCCGGCGGGGCAGATCGGCATAGTACGTATCAAAGTGGTCGCGATTGAGCAGCTTTCTCGAGAGCCCCATCGCAGGCGGGACCAGAAATAGCTCACCTTCATCTGCGTCGTCCCAATCCTCGTCCAGTATTTCGAATCGACTACCAACGGCAACCGATGAAAACGCTGCAGGCACGTTTGGCTGCAGAACCGTGCTGCTGATGTAGCCTCCTCCAATTTCAGTGCCGCCGCAGTATTCGATGATGGGTTTGAATGCTGCGAGTGCCGAAAGGTAGATCATGTCGGCCTCGTTGGAGGCTTCTCCGGTTGAGCTAAAACACTTAATGGACGACCAATCGTACGCCTCCATGCATTTGGTTCTCTTCCAATGCCGAACAATGGCGGGCACAACACCAAGCATGGTTGCTTTCGAATCCTGAACGAATTTGCCAAACGATTCCCCGGTTGGAGCATCATCGAACAGTCCGATCGTCGCTCGATTCAACAAGGTCGCAAAAATCAACCACGGCCCCATCATCCAGCCAAGATTGGTCGGCCAAACGACGACGTCACCACGTTTGATGTTCTGGTGGAAACGGCCGTCGGTTCCGCATTTAAGCGGTGTTGTTTGATCCCACGGAATGGCCTTCGGGTCTCCGGTCGTTCCTGACGAGAAAAGGATGTTGATGACGTGGTCGGGCGAGCTGTCGCGCGGCGAACCGTCGTAGATTTGCGCTGCGTTTTGTTGCTGCAACCATGATTGGATGTAAGCTTCTTGCTCGCTGGCCGGCGGAAACGGAATGGGCAACGAAAAATGTCGTACTTCCTGCCCATTAGAATTCAGTGAACTGACGGCTTCGGTGACTCGATTCGAAATATTGATTCGCTTTCCCGCTCTGAAATAGTCGTCGACGCAGAAGATTCCTTTCGCCTTCGAAATCCGCAAACGTTTCGCGATCTCGGTGGCGGAAAACGAATCGGCGATCGACACAGCGGTGCAACCGGCATGCAGGATCGCAAGGTAAACAATGACCGAAAGCACGTTCATCGGCATGACAATGGCCAATCGATCTCCTTCGTCGAATCCTTCCGCGACGATGCGTTTGGCAAATAGTTCGACGTCTTTTTTCAGCTGCCCATAAGTGATGTCATCAATCGTTCCGTCAGCCGAACCGGATCTAATCGCAATGGCATCAGCTGAAGCAGAGAAGCAACTTTCGACGATATTCAGCTGGGCTCCTTTGAGCCAAATCGGATCACGGGGATCGTCAAATTGCAACGTGCTTTCGGGTTGCCGCTGGAATTTGATGTCAAGCGTTTTGATCGCTGCCGCCCAAAACTCGGACGGTTCCGATTGCCACCAGGCCCGCAATGCATCGAGGCTTTCGCAGCCCTTTTGTTTCAAAAAAGCGGTTAGGTTGCTGTTTGCGATGTCAGCCTCTGACGGATACCAAATCGGAGCAGGGCCATCGGTCGCCGAGTTCCAGCCTTCGAAGATTGCGTCACGCAAGGCGATACGTTCGTCGACCGTTTTTCGATGACAATCGGCTAACTCGGACGAGCCAAGCCACTTCGCTGCAAAACTGTCGTTAAGGTCTGGCATGTTGAGAACGCAAGTTAGTTTTGCGGCGCAGGAGGACGTTCAAGTTCAAAACGATCGGTCGTTTTCGTGTACGCTTTGCCGCCAAGCCGCCCAACATTGTCCAGCAGCGCCGGATCAATAATGCCGTCCGCAATAATCGAATCATCAACATGCATCATGACAATTTCGCCAATGACGACGTTGGCTCCTGCCGGGCCATCGGCCAGCTCGATGTGCTGAAGCAGTTTGCATTCGAATTGAGCCAAAGAAGCGGCGACTCGCGGTGGCGTCACGATTTGCGAAGGGATCGTCTCAATGTTTAGTGCTTCAATTTCGCTCGTGTCGGGCAGGTAGTCCGCAGAAGACGCGTTCATGATTTCTGCGTTGGCAGCGGACACAACATTGACGACGAATTCTTTGGTTTCTAACGCGTTCAACAGCGAGTCCTTCTTGGTTCCATCGCGGCGGTTAACCGGGCAAAAGAGAACCGACGGCGGGTTCGCTCCGATGCCGTTGAAGAAACTGTAAGGAGCAAGATTCGTGGCACCAGATTTTGAAACGGTGGAAACCCACGCGATAGGCCTTGGCGTGATCAGCTGCACCATCAAACGGTACGTGTCGACGATGCCCATTTCACTCGGATCAAATTTCATATTGTCTTGCTTCGATTAAGTGTACTTTTGCCAAATCCGATGCTGAGTCCGGCTCTATTCGTCAATCCAGCTCAGCGGATATTCGGGATCGTCGAGCTCCATCGCTTCTTTTGTGATCGCCAACGGATGATCGGTGTCGAACATGACGGCCATTTCCTCGGTCCGATCGTGTTTGTCGCTGCCGACGATGGTGCCGGGATGAGGGCCGTGCGGAATACCACCGGGATGGAACGAAATGGAACAGGCTTCGACTCCTTTTCGCGATCCGAACTGGCCTTCTACGTAAAAAAGGACTTCGTCGGCCTGAGTGTTGGAATGGGCATACGGGACTTTGACCGCTTCGGGATGATGGTCAAGGTGCCGCGGCGCGAACGTGCAAATCACAAAACCATCGCACTCAAAAGTTTGCTGAAACGGCGGCGGCAAGTGAACCGTGCCGGTCAGAGGTTCGAAATCCCATGCGTTAAATGTGAACGGATACAGGAAACCATCCCAGCCAACAACGTCCAGCGGATGATTGGCCATTTCAACTTTGGTCAGTCGATGACGCTCCTTGACGATGATCGTTGTTGTCTCGTTTTTGTCGACCGGATTGACGGCGACCGGACCGTGCAGGTCCCGTTCATAGTACGGCGCTCCCAGCATCATTTGGCCGTCGACGTTCAGATACTGCTGTGGGACTCGACACGGACTGTTGCTTTCCAAAATCAGATAATCTTCTTTTTCGATATCGTCAGCAATCATTTGGAACGTGGTCGTTCGCGGGATGACGATATAGTCTCCTCGCCGATAGGGCAGCGTTCCATAAGTCGTCTCAACGACGCCGCTTCCTTGCTGAACAAAGATGATTTCATCCGCTGCCGCGTTGCGGAATAGCATCGACTGTTGTTCGGCGGGACGACATCGATACGCAACAAGATCTTCATTAAACATCAATGGGACTCGGCCATTGATCAGGTCTCCGCCACGAGGCATGTTTGCCGTCATAAAGTGATGGACTCGCAGCGGCAGTTCTTCGGCGGCTTCCAGAGCGATGTTTTTCAGCAAAGTCGTTCCGACGACGCGGGTTGGCGGGCGAAGGTGATAGGTGATCGAATAGACTCGATCGAAACCTTCGGTGGTCAACACGTGCTCGTAGTAAATGCCCTCGTCAAGATGACTGTTCTTGTGGCGTTTGTGTTTGATGTGGCGTTTGGGCGGTACCGTGCCGAGCTGTCTGTAAAAAGGCATCGAGACCTCAGGGGGTAGAGATTGTATTTTTTAAAGTTCCAAGTTCGTCGATCGTCAGTTCGACGATGTCGCCCGGTTTGAGCCATCCGTTCGTATTTTCGGGCCCCAGTTCCAAAATGCAACCGGTCCCCACAGTGCCGCTGCCGAGCAATTCTCCAGGGACGAGTGTGACGTCGCGTGAAGCGTGAGCCACGATTTGGGGCCATGTGAAGTACATCGTCTTCGCATTGCCTTGGCTCAGGACGTTTCCATTGACGGTGGCGGTCATGGATAGATCGATGCGATTGTCGGCATCAATCCTGTGACGTAACGAATCGACGCTGACCAAATTTGGCCCCACCGCAGTCGCAAAATCTTTCCCCTTGGACGGGCCAAGCCCTACCGCCATTTCGTTACGCTGAAGGTCACGAGCACTAAAATCGTTGACGATCGTGAAACCAGCGATGTGATCCCACGCGTCTTCGATGCGGATGTTTCGGCCTGATTTTCCGATCACAATCCCCAATTCAAGTTCGTAATCCAGTTCTTCGCAACCCTGTGGGGCGGTGATTTCAGCGCCATCGCGAACGAGCGACTGAGCGTTGGAAAAGTAGAAGACTGGCTGGTCGTACCATTGCGGAATCATTTCCAAGCCACGTTTTCCGCGACATGTTTTTACGTGTTGTTCAAACGCATAGAAGTCACGAAACGAAACGATCGAAAGTTCGTTTTCTTGTGGCGGTTTGGGATCAGTCGGTAAATGAAACGACATCGATAGTCTTCCAGACGAAAAGGAAACTCAAATTATAGCGAATAGGAAACGGCAGATGATCGAAGACGTTTTGTGGTCTGTCTCGGCTAAAAGCGGGGTTTCAATCCTAAGCCGTTTAAACGATAGCCCCGGTTTTGTGCGGGGAACCGTGGCTATCGCCAAAACGGCTCATCCTGCAATTGAGTTGTCACAAACCTCTAGTGC
>CAYZPA010000049.1:0-40872 GCA_964479855.1 uncultured Pirellulaceae bacterium | reverse complement strand
CTCGGAAGAAGAGTTTGTCCACCGGGCTTACCTTGGTGAGCAAACTCCAACGGAATGGCGAAAGGCGCTTTATCTGGAATGGTTTAGTCACGCTAACGGCAGGATCGTCATCCAGTCAACATCATTGGCGGTCGAGCGTCAGGGCGAGCGGGCGTTTGAGCTGACAGACGAGCAATGGAATGAGCAGCGTCAACAGAACGCCGAAGAAATGAATTTCTTTATGACGCAACTTGGCGACGCGATCCAACGCCAACCTCCCGGGGGTTCAGACTCGAACAACCAAAAGCATGACAGCTGATGCTCATTCATTTTTGATGCCTATGTCCAAGCGAATGCAGTAGGAGCTTTTCTGAAACCTTGCTAAAACGGGGCACCACGAAGGAGCCATCATGAGTGAATACCAGTACATCGAGTTTCGAGCCGTTGACCGTCCGCTGACCGAGAAGGAACTGGCCTACGCAGAAAAGCAATCGTCCAGAGCCGAGATTTCAAAACGCCGGTTCGCCAATGAGTACAACTACAGCTCGTTCCGAGGCAACGTCAATGGATTGTTGAAACAAGGCTACGACGTTTTTCTCGAATACACCAACTACGGGAATCGTACGCTGAAGATGCGTTTACCGCATGGATTTCCGTTTGATGGACGCGTGACGAGGCAGTTTTTTGACAAGCACCTCTTGCAGTGGGAGCCAGACAACAAAGGCAAGCCCAACAAGGCTGGAATCTTGACGATGGAGCCCTACCTCGAAATGCCGGATCCGGTTTGGGAATTTGACGACTACATCGAACAGGCAATTGCTTTGCGGAAGCTCTTGATGGCCGGAGACCTGAGGGCACTCTACCTTTGCTGGCTTTTCGTAGCGGCCGATGAAAATCATGGTTGGGATGAAGCGATCGAGCCTCCTGTTCCAGTGGGGCTTGATGAATTGGCAACTGACTTTCCAGACCTGTTCCTGTTCTTTGAACTCGACCCATTGCTGGTAAGAGCCGCCGCTGAAAACGCAAAAATCACCACGAAAACAGGAACTGGATCTTTGCCTGACCTGTCAAAAATGCCCTCGCTGAAAGGTCGCATTGCTGAATGGACTAAATCGCTTTCAGCAAATGAAGCCCGATCAATCGTTGCTCAATTTCTGACTGACGATGAGACTTCCGTCAAAGCTGAACTTCTCGCGAAGCTTCCTGAATCAGAAGGAGTCGTTTCGTGGCCAACATTGAAACTAAAGAGAACTTTCAAGGATTTGTGCGATGCAACCGAGCAGCTGCGGTTGGAACAAGACGCGAAAGACGAAAAGAAAGCAGCCGCAAAGGCCAAACGTGAAGACGCCAAGGCTCGAAAGGCTCGCGAGCAGCGGATGATCGAGATGGTCAGCGATCCTCAGAAATGGATCAACGCAACCGAAGTGCTGGTAGATGAACGCGGAACAGACAACTATGAACAGGCCGCCGAAATTTTGGCTGACATGCAGGAAGCTTTGACCAAGACAAAAAGCAGTAACGTCGCCAGAAAACATGCGGCCCATCTGGCTCGCAAACATCCAACGCTGACTCGGCTGAAGGGAGCACTTAGAAAACACGGTGTTCTTGACTAATCCCGGATTATTCACGATGCGTGGGCGTCGACCTAGAGAAAGCTTGTTTCATTGGGATATTGCTCCAAGTTTGTAGTTCCGACAGTTCACCCACGAAGTGAATTGACGAATTTGCAAAACATGCCTCGGCGTCCGGAGAATCGCTTCAAAGGACAAACCTGACGCCTGTCGTCGTGAATAATTCCGGATCAATCGAATATTTCTGAAGAACTACTGTCTCTCGGGAAGACGACTGTAGTAATGGGAAATCCACGATATTTTCGCGAATTGTCGATCAAATGAACAGACGCGCCCGCCATTCAAAATCACAGTACCAAGCTCTCGAATCGCGAAGGATGCTGGCGACAAATTATATCGTCAACAGTCTTGCAGACACCGCTGACCCGGCACCTGATGGCGAACTGACGTTTCGTGAAGCGCTCATCGCTGCAAACTCGGACCGGGCATTCGGTGATGCTCCTGCGGGATCGGGACTCGACACGATCACGCTTGATTCTTCTTTGACTGGCGAACGAATTCGACCGGAGTCATCTGCCACGAGCACGCCGTTTTCGATTACTCAACCGGTTCATATTAGCGATTTTGACTTTCAAGGATTCGACGGGACGTTTCATATCAGAACCCGCTCGGCGGTGACATTTGAAAACATAACGGTCCGGGGAGGAGCCGGAGTCGACTCCAGCGCGATTGTGGTCGCCAATGGAATTCTGAGAGTTTTTGACAGCCTGTTTTTGAGCAACATTGCTCAAAACACCAGTGGAGGTGCGATCCACATGTCCAGCTCCGGGACGCTCTGGATCAAGAACACCGAGTTCAATGGCAATCGTGCCTTTGGAAGCGAATCCGCTCGACAAGGAGGCGCCATCTTTCAGGCCGATGGAAATCTGGTTATCGATGACTCAACATTTTTCCGGAACAGTTCGGATGGGGATGGTGGAGCGATCTCCGCCAACGCAAGTTCTATCAATCTGAAAATCTCCAATTCGGAATTCAGGGAAAATTTCAGCAGTCAGAGCGGAGGTGCTGTCTCGGTTCGTTCGCCTGATGCATCTGCACAGATCTCCATCGCCAGATCGACGCTATATGAGAACATGGCCACCTCTAATGGAGGTTCCGTCTCACTGAAATCCGCAATGTTGGAATCGTCAGACAACAACTATCGTGCTCATAGATTTCGCAACAGTGAATTTCGAGCGCAAAACGGAGGTGCAATTTACGCTGATTCAGGAAGTGCGCTGACTCTCCGTCGGGACCAATTTGAAAGGTTTCGTGTTGGACGCAATGGAGGCGCGGTTTACAGTGACGCCGCCTTGCTGGAAAGCATTGACTCCCAGTACACCGAAAACTATGCAACAGGCAATGGCGGCGCGATCTTCTCGACAGGAGATGTCATCGTACGTTCGACAAATCAATCAGATCGACTCGAGGAAGGTCCCGGCATAAAGTATCAGAACCAGGGTACCTTTGAGTTTGCTTTCAATGAGTCCACAGTTGGGAGCGGTGGAGCAATTTTCGTGACCACAGCAAACCTGGAAATGTTTGGACAAAACGTTTTCTTCAACAACTCGGCTGAAAAAAACGGAGCTGCCATTCGAGTCGAGGATGGCAACTTGAATTTCAATGGAGGTTTCTTCTTGACCAATAGGGTTAGAAACGGTGGGGGCGGAGCCATTTCTTTTCACGGTTCAGAGGGAAGCATTCGATCGACTCTGTTCGATTTTAATATTGCCAACGGAGAGTCGGTTGGAGGCGCAATTTATGCGAAAGATTCCCGAATTCGGATTGCTGCGTCCGAGTTCGTCACCAGTCGAACCTTCAGTTATGGCGCACACGGATATCTTCTCGACAGCGAGCTTCGAATAGATGATTCGGTTGTTCATCAGGGCTTTGCTGCCAGCCTTTCCGATCCGGATTCACCGGGCGAGATTTCCGACGGGGCCGGGGGCTTTTATGTGGCGGGAACAAGCATGCTACGGATCAGAAGCACTTTGTTCAGACACAACACGGCCTCAAAATATGGAGTTGGTGGCACAATTTTTATCGAGCCAACGGCCAGTTCCGACATTCGGGACTCACAATTTTTCGAAGGAGTCGCACTTAGCGGAGGCGCGATCTTCAATCAAGGAAGCCTCTACGTCAGCAACACTTCGTTCGAAGGCAACCGCGCGTTTGACTGGGATCAGCCTGAGTACACCCGGGTTTCCCAAGGGGGATCGATTGTCAACGAAGGCACCGCGACGATTGTCAACGCTACGTTTACTTCTCATGAACGCGAAGTGTTCAGTTGGCCGGCGCTGGCCAATGGAGGGGGAGGAGCTATCACCAACCGGGGCGACCTCTATGTGACCGACACTGATTTTCTCTCAGCTCAGGCAGCGAGTTCGGTGGAACCGGAAGTCGGCGTTATTGAATCGGGCGGCGCGCTGAACATCGAGTCTGGAAACGTGGTTCTTCGCGGCGTCAATTTCAGATCCAATTCCTCAATTCGGGGAGGAGCCATTGGTATCCAAAGCGGGTCGCTCTATGGGATCAACGTTGTTTTCAGCGATTCGAAAGAAGCCGGAAACCAGTCTGCTCCTCACATCGATCAGAACTTTTCCAGGGAGGACTACAGCGGTTCTGCTCTGTTCGCAGAAGGCAGTTCGGATGTCACGCTAAGGAATGCGACTTTCTTTGGCAATCGTTCTGCAGGTGGTGGAGCGGTTGCGCTGAGCGCGAACGAACAGGGGATTCCGTCCGTAAGAATTCTCGGCGAGTCACAATTCATTCAAAACTTCTCCGGCTACCGCGAAGGCGTTCCGCAGAAGGAACTCTATGACCTGGTCGCTCCTCGCGGCGCGGCCATTCATAATGTCGGCGGTATCGTTGATGCACGTGATGTTGTGTTCGCGAACAACATTGCGAACGCAGAAGGCGGAGCCATCTTCAACAGTTCCAACGAATTCGGCATTGGAAGCCTGACCTTAAGGCGAACACAGTTTTCCAGGAATCGAAGCTTGACGTCCGGAGCGGCAATCTTCAACGATGCTGAATTGCTCGTGACAGACTCTGTCTTCAATCGCAATTCCGCACCTGACACAACGATTGCGTCGTCCATTGATGGAACGACGACTTTGGTGCGAACTCAAGTGGACGAATAGATACGACCTTAAGTTCTCGTTATCCTCGACCATGACACCGGCAGCAACGGTCCCTCGTCCGGCCCGCTGCAACGCAATGGTCTCCTCTGGAGATTGTGAAAGTCAGGTAACCCCGGAATCGATTTCACCGAAGCTCGTGGCTCGTCGGCTTGCTGATTTAGTCCAATTCGAGATTTTTATGCCAGCTGTTCAGGCGATACCCGGCGATAGCCTCGGTTAATGACGCTTCAACCGGGGCGATAGCCCAAACGCCTAAACGGTTCATTAAATTGGATTCAGGAAGCAGCCCAACAACGTAACGCTCGCTCAACGACTTGAGGTGAAAGAAACTCTTGCTCCAATCGGCCTTTTCGTTCTTCCAACAACTGTAGGTAAAGTTGCTGCTCATTTTCAACCAATCCATCAGGGCAATTCGCTGCTGCGACAACGGGTTCGATTACGGTCGAATCGCGATTGGATTCGAATACTTCTCGGCTCATCAATAAAGCCTTCAACTCAGGCAAATTTGTTCGTGCCTTGCCGAGAAACTGAAGCCCCCAAGTGTCGATGTCTCCCCAATACGCAACGGATTTTGAATTGAGTACATCGCTGCGGGTCCATTCGAGGTCAAAACCTGCTCCCAGAATTGCGATTGTGTCCGGCAAGTATGGAAGCTGATGTTGGCAACTTTCGTTTTCGACGATCAACACTCGATTGCCGGGCAAGTGAACCTCCATCAAATCGGAACTCGCGACACGCATTTTTCGAAACGGCAACAGCGATCCATCCAGGTCAATCACCAACAACCAGTGGCTACCCTCAATAAACGCACCAAGGAAAATTTCCAAGCCAAGTCGACTGACCTCGCCATCGTACCTCGCATCCAACAACGACGTCATGAGGTGGGAATTTCGCTCGAAAAACTTTGTGTCGACCCCCTCCAGTGACAGAGTGCGAAGCGGCCATCCCACCGCGCAATTTGGCGAAAGCGCCATTGCCAAACGCGTTGCTTGTATGACTTCTAACAGCGGTTTGTCACGCCATAGTGAACGGCGTCGCACAAGTAAACTGTGAAAACAGGGATTGCTATTGGCCACAAGTTCCGAAAGGTAGTCAAACTGTTGACGCATCGTCAAATCAGCCGCGGCAGCAGCCCATTCCGTTGGCCGCCGGATTATCCACTGCACCGGAATATCAACGGGTTCAGCCGCCGCGCGATACCGAACTGGCTCCCAGCGGACTTCCCCAAGCTTGACTTGACGCCATGTCTCGACATGGCGCTTGACAGCGTCAAGATCGTTTCGCATCGCTCGCGGACTCGGCTTCCCAATTGACAACACGACAGGCCAAGCCTCCTCAGCTTGAAGTAAGCGAGACTCTCTCCATCTTGCACTTTCCCACTGTCGTCTGAGCTTGAGTTTGAGTTCCGTTGGAGACTTCATCGCAATCGAGCGAGCCCCTCCAGTTTTTCCCATGAAATCGAAGCGAGACTCGATTGCTTTTTGGGGCGTTGAACGCAGATGACCCGTTTCGTGTGTCGTTTGAGCAACCCGATCTCCTTGTTTGGAGTCACGAAGATTGGGTGAAGTCCGAAAATCCGTAATGCTTCAACGATCCGGGTGGCCGCCGATTGCGAACTTTTGGAAAACGCCTCATCAAGCACAACCGTACCGTACAGAGGCCGATTGGCACCGGCTGGGCAAAGCGCGTAGCTCAGCGATGCCGTCAAAATGTGGCTGGCCATCAGTTCCTTCTCACCGCCACTTCCGCTTTGCGATCCACTTCGGCGTGGAGAATGATCACCCGTTTTTCGATCGACTTCGACCACGTAAAACTCCAACCGATAGCGTGGATCGAGCAGAGCCCGCGAGCCCTTTTGCTTTCGGCTTTCACCCGCCTCGCGTAGGATCGCAACCAACTCCCGCAATGCTCGATAGTGACTTTCGCCCTCATCATCCTTGAACGCTGCGGATCGCAATTTTTTTTGTGCCGTTTCAAGAGTCCGCAACCGCTCGTGCTTGATTCGTTGCGGTTGAAGCTGCAAATATCTTCCCGACCGAAACTCGACTCTAAGAAGCGTATTATTGAGCTCCGCAATCCGGTGTTCGATCAAGTCAACTTCTTCGTGAATTCCGGCCAGCAATTGAGTCACGCCCTGATCAGACGATTCGTTGAGATATTTCAAAAACCGTTTCAGTTTTTCTGGCAGCGCTTCCTCTTTAAGCACGCGAAGCCGCTCAAGGTAGTCATCAACGTCTTCTAGAACGGCATCGACTTCCGTCAGAGCGCCGGTGTCAACCGCCTTGGCCTTGCCCATCAGATTGACGATTCTCGTTTCATGTTCGGCGACACGCTGCGAATGTTTCTTCAGTTTTGCATCAAGCGTGGAAGAAGCCTCGCGCTCGTGGTCAACAAGTTCTCCTGCGTCAACATCCGAATCAACCGTAAAGGAAGAATTCGCCAAAGCTGCCTCGTCCTCGTTCAAGCCTTTCCCGATTCGAGTTTCTGTTTTTTGAATCTCTTCGGTTGCTTTATCAGCCCGATGTTTCAAAACTGCAATTTCCTGCTCAAGCGTTTTGATTGTTGATTGCAACTCCGCGAGCTCCCTGTTTGCCGAATCATAATCGGACTTTGCACGACTCGTATCGGAGTTCGGATCAAGCAGTGTCATCAGCCGTTTTTCAGTCGCGATCAAATTTGACTGCTCGGCCGGAAGATCAATGGTCGCAAACTCAATCTCACTCAGCTGACGAATAAGTGAAAGTTGTTGCTCGAGCGTTTTCTGTTTTGCAAAACACTTATCGAAGGTCGCTTTTAGCTGATTCGATGATTCCGCGAGGTCCGAAAGTTGCTGCCCAAGCGATTCGAGTTGATTCTTGTTGTCGAAGCCTGTCATCCAGTCTTCGTCCAGTTGGCGTTGATCCTGCTTTTCGAACTTCCCTTTGCGGCCCGACATCGTGCCCTCGATGGTCAGTCCGTGTTCGGTCGATCGAAGCTCATCCGCCGACGCGACGCAATGCCGGTCGTAGCGAGCCAACATGTCTTTTGCGGTCTCGATCAGCGCGTGCTGTTTAAAGTTCAGCTTCTGCGTAAACCCATCCTCGAAAAAATCGCGACGCTTTGCATTTTTTGATGCGGATTGCAAACGAACATGGAGCCGATTGTTGCGCCCGTTGATCCAACGTAACGCGCGGCTCAAGTGTTTTTCAGGCACCAAAATTTGCAAACGTCCTGATCCTAACGCCCGCTCAATCGCGCCTCGCCACTGGGTTTCGGACGGCTTCACCTCGACCAGTTCCGCAAGAAACGGCAACTCACTCTCGTTCACTGAAAGTTCTTTTGCCAAATCGGCGCGGAAGTCATGGTGTCGCGGAGGGATGTTCGAACCCGGGCGACTGCGTACTTTTTCGAGCAACCGAGAAATTTCAGCGACCCGCTTTTCCGCATCGCGTTGACCCGACTTCGCATCAAGGGTCTCCTTTTCGGATGCTTCGAATTGCTGCGTGACTTTCTGCTGCTTTTTTGAAAGTACCAGTTGATTCTGCTGAAGCGCCGCCTGGGTCAATGACTCATCCAGCTGGAACGCTCGAATTGCCTGCAAATATTGATCGGCGTGCTTTTTTCGATCGGCAACCCGCTCTTTCAAAAATCCGATCTTCTCTTCCAGCCCACCCACCGCGTCGCCGCCAAGTTCAAGATACTTTTTGTAAACGGTATCGACGTGGGCTTTTTTCTGCGTCTCCAGGTTCTTCTGGTTGGCCAACTGCGAACCTTTGGACGCGGATTCGGCGTTGAGGGCTTCCAGCGACTTCTCCCACAACTGTTTGCCTGTTAAAGCAAACCAGATCGGCAAAATCCGCTTCAGTGTCTGCAACGATTTCTTCTTCGCGCGAGCCTTTAACAATTTGCGGTGCTCAACGGCGACGGGTTCCAACGCTGACTGTTGTCGGCGTGCGCTCTCGAGCTCCGTATGAATTCCGGCAAGGTTGTCGAACTCGGCAGCAACTTGCAACGCTCGGTCAAACGCCGACCGATCGTCCAGCACAAGCTCGCGAAAAATCTCGTCGATGCTGTTGAGCTGTTTCAACCCTGCGGCGCGATTGAGTAACGTAAATGCATTTTCGCCGACGTCAAAAAATTTTCGTGTGTGAGCAAGAAAGGCTTTTTTGCTATCGAAAATCCGGTGTCTGGCCGTCTCGCGCCCGACCCGCAGCAACTCACGAACGCTCTCTTCATGCAGTAACCTTAACCAGCCCTCCAGCGATTGGTTTTCCGCTTGAGAGAAAATCCAACGTCGCTTGAGATCTTTTGTCGATGTGCCGTTGCCGTCGACCCAAAGCAATCCGCCAAGCCGTAACGTTTCCTCCCCAGATCGATACGTCGCGCAGATTCCAGTGACTGTTTTTCCCGATCGTGATACGTCATCACCGCCATCAGAACCGTCACCACCAAGCACACCACGAACGTACGACATCAATGTGCGATCGCTCTCGTGACCGCCGGTCGAAGCAAGGTTGTAACGAGGCCGATCGACAAGCAACGTCATCAATGCATCGACAAGTGTCGTTTTGCCACTACCAGTTGGGCCAATGATCGCCGTGCCAACGGGATCAAATTCGGCTTGATGAAATCCGGAAAACGGACCCCAGTTGTATACCTCCAGTTGATGCAATTGCCATGTTGGTTCGGCAGATTGCGATTCTTGCGAAACTTTCGATTCGGAATGGCTAGACGACTGAGGATAGAGTTCGGTTTGGACTTTACTATTGGTCACGGATGGTCTCCCTTTCTTCAAAGGCGCCCTCCAAACCGTCCATCTCGGTCTGGTCGGCTTTATCTTGTAGCGATTTCAGCAACATGGTCAGCGAAGCCGGGTCGGCCAAATGCGCGATTAAGGGACGAATCGTGACTTCCTGTTTCTTGTCGACTTCCGAGACAATCCCATGCGTTTTGAGCTGGTCGAGAATATTCATTAGCCGGCTTTCATTTTTTGCATCGCTTCCGCTGTCTTCAAAGTAAGTCAAAAACTGTGGCAGCAAATCCTCGACGGCGATTCGCGCTGCACCTTCGCCGACTCCAGATTCCTGTTCATGAGCGATAAAAACCTGACGTAAAATCGCGACCACCAACGATTGCTCTAACGTTAAACGCTGACGACGAACCAGCGGATGCGACCACTCCTGACCTTGTTCGCCATCTTCAATGTTTCTAACAGCCAAAAACGCTACGCCACGATGCTCGTCAAGTTGTAGCGATAAATCAAGCGGCTCCAGAGCAGCGCCGATTGCCGCCGAATGGATCATGGCTTTCTGAAACAAAGCTGCTTTACGAGTTTCGTCAATGTGACCGTGCCGCAGCAACTCTTGCGTGGCTTCTTTGACGTCACGTGGCGTGTTCGAAGTTTCAGTTGGCGATGTGGTTGCCGCAGGGGATGTTGTGGTTTCGCTTTTATGTTTGTGGTCGTTCTCGATTTGCGAGTCTGAGACTTGTGAGTTTTTCTCGCTGGACTCACCTGACAACATCGAATCAAAAATGTTACTCATTCCAACTTTCCTGCTTCCAGTTTATCCGTCGATACTTTATCCAGGTTGACCAACGGAGTATCGAAACGCGTGATTTCGTCATATTCATTGACGAGGTCAAACGTCTCGCGCTGGTGCGTAACTTCGATGCCGGATTCGCGTGCCATCGCCAGCCAGTAAGTCAGCGTTTCCAAATCGTGAGTCGGCGGCAGGGCTTGAGATAATTCGCCCAGCGTCATCGGTTTTCCTGATTGTTTGAGTTTCGCAATCGTCTGTTTGAACAAGGCCTCTCGATCAAGCGCCTTCCATGCATTCCAAAACTCGTCACCCATATTGTCCGGGTCAGCGTCGGCAACTGAAAAGTCGAGTTCTTGATCCGAGTCGCTATCGGCATCGCGAGCTAACAGTCTTTCGACAAGCGGTAAACTGGATGCCGAAATCCCAATCGGCGGCAGCGGACCTGGGCTGCGACGGGTCTTCTGTGAAGTCCAGTCAACGTGCATCGCGACACTGAAAATCTGCTGCAAAATTGCCCCGACGCGAATCTGCTCATCGGCTAACCCCGACGTCAGAAATCCACGAACATCACGCTCACTGCGAGCGCGGGCCTGGATGACCCGTTCGGATTCCTGAACCAGTCGCGAAACCAGCAACCGCAAGTCGCTTTTCTGCTTTCGCGGCAAGGCTTTGTCACAACTTTCGTCCTGCATGATTGAACGCAGCCGTTGTTTCATCTGTTCAAGCTCAGCAGACTTTTTCAGTTGTTGATAAAAACCATCAAAGACCTGACCTTCGTTCGTTTGCACCAGCGCGTCGTGGCTGTCCAAAAGTTCGTCAACGATATCGCCACGGTTCTGCTGCTGCCCAACCATCCGCTGTCGCAAAGACCGGTCAGCTTCGCGGTAAGAGTCTTCGACTCGACGAAAGTCGTCGCAGAGGCTAATCGCAAGCTGGTAGACTTCCTGAATTCCCTCTTCAGCCGCTCGTCCGGACAGGACCTCGAAATGTCCCGCTTCAACATTCTTCAGCTCTTGCTGGAGTGCCAAAATCCGTTCCTTTAACGAATCCGCTCGTGCTGATTGACTGCGCGAAAGCTGAGCTTCCAAAGTTTCGATGGCTCGCTGAACGGTCGCCAATCGAGAAGCCGTAGACGTCATGGCTTGATCTTCGAGGCTGGCGAGAAACCGCAATGCTCGCTGCAATGCGTCGGTTGCCATGATTTGTCCGTCGCGTTCGACGATCAACCCACGCTTCAACCATTTTCTGATTTCACGACGCGCCGCCATCGCATGGTCGTTGTCGATTTCAAATTCAGAGTCGTTGGCGTATTGAGCAAACATTTGCGACAGCTCTTCGACGGTGTCCTCAACATCAATCCCATCAGGATGCGCATCGATGAGCTGTTTCAAGCAGGCAACCGTCAGCGGCGCATTTCTGGAAGCCAGCAACTGCCACGCGGGATGGTTTCGCTTTCGCGCAATGAGCGTTTGGCAAAGCTCTCGAGTTGCAGTCATTTTGTTGAATTGCTTCATGATTTCTACATCAAGGAATCGATGGGCATATCTTACATAACCGCCTTGAGAGTTGGTGAATCTTTGCCCGGATTATTCACGATGCGCGGACGTCAAAATTGAGAAGGCTTGTTTCATTGAGGTCTTGCTCCAAGTTTGTGATTTCGCAGTTCACCCACGATGTGAATTGATGAATCTGCAAAAACTGTCGCCACTTCGGGAGAATTGTCTTATACATCAAACCAGACGCCTGTCGTGGTGAATAATTCCGGTTAAAGGTTGTTTGCGACTTCCAGCACTGGGCTGTGAAATTTTAGTTTAAGTGTCATATTGAATCGTCACGTTTGACAGTCGTAGCAAAACGTACGCTCGAAAATTCACTGAAGTTCTTCACCGCCAAGTTGCGGTGTTCGAATCAAGACAGTTTAGCGAACGGAACCCACGAAAACTATGACGTTTGGTTTCAACGAATAACATTACCAAGCCATCCTCGAAACAAAAGGATTGATAAAGTGAAGGCGATTCAACAATTGGTCGAATGCATCAACAGTGTAGAGAAACACGAGGCAGAGTTCTTTGCATCCGGGCAAATCGACCTTGCAACTGGCAAAGACGCGATTGAGATCGAAGGCGTTGGACCGCTCAATCTTCCGATGCGTCCCAAAGACGTTCGCGAACTGATCGCCAAAGCGGATGCCGCTCCCTATGGCAAGGGAACGCAAACGATTGTCGACGTTTCGGTGCGAGATTCTCTGGAAATCAGTGCTTCGTGTTTGAGTTTTTCAAACGATTGGAAAAACGCAATCGAGCAAACCGCTCGAGAGGCCGCCGAAAAGCTCGGATTGCCGCCCGACCGGATCAAGGCCAAGCCTTACAAGCTATTGATCTATCCCAAAGGCGGATTCTTTTTGCCCCATCGGGACAGCGAAAAGAGCAAGGCGATGGTTGCTAGCCTGATTGTGATGCTGCCTTCGAGATTCGGCGGTGGCGACCTGCTTGTTGAGCACGAAGGAAAGCTTCAAAGGTTTGACTTCCCGCAGGCGCGAAGACAGGAAGCCAGTGATTTTGCCGCGTTCTATGCAGACTGTTTGCACGAAGTCCGTAAAGTCACCAGCGGAGTGCGTGTCTGTCTATCCTACAACCTGAGCTTGAAGGCGAAACGCAAGAGCACCGGGCAGCCCAAAAGCACCGCCAAAGTCGATTCAATATCGCCGCTGGTTTCGGCAATCGAAAACTGGACACAGACCCGGCCCGCCACTCCTCTGGTGTTCGCCATGGAGCACCAGTATACCGCCAGTGGATTGAAACCAGACTTGCTCAAAGGCAAAGACCGAACGATGGCCAAGCACCTGATTGCCGCCGCCGAAAAAGCCAATTGTTGTTTGCATCTTGGCCAGGTCGAACGCCATCTGATCGAACATGCCACGGAAGGATACTCGGGTTACGACGGATACCGAAGAGGAAGGTATCGACATCACGATGGAAGTGCTGAAGTTACTGACCCGTCCGATCTTGACATACTTGAGGTCATTGACGAGTGCGTGACCGTTGATGGTTGGAGGTCGACGACAGGAAAAAAAGTTCCCCTGGAACCTCTGTCTGTCGATGGCGATTCAATCGTCTCGCAAACGCCAATCGAACAATGGAAACCAACGTCATTTGACTACGAGGGCTACACCGGAAACGCCGGCAATACTCTTGATCGTTGGTATCACAAGTCGGCGATCGCAATCTGGGCTCAATCGGATCATTTTGATGTGCTTGTAGATATGGGGATGAAGAGCAGTATCGCCCAGTTCCTAAACCTTCAGGACAAGTTTGCCAGCCGCAAGAAACCCAATCCGGAAATTCACAACCAGCAAGTTCAGTTTGCTCGGGCAATCATCAACGCCTGGCCAAACCGTCTGTATCTGTTTGACCGAGTGGATATCGAGCGACAGATCCACCTTGAAAAGTTTGCCAAGGCATTGCCACAGTTAAACGATTTAAAACTGCTGGATGAATTTCTCCAACAGATCGCAGTTCGCGATTGGTCCCTGCCGTTGGTGGACTTAATTCAAATAAGCGCGAAACAGTTCGCAATAGATGAGCTTTCCGATGTGATTTCAAGCTATCTCGACACTGTACCTGAGCCAAACGAATACGGTCGGACAATGGCGTCCGGACTGCCTCTCCGCGATGCAAAATGGTTGTTGAAAGTTTCGACATTGAAGTCACGGGCAGGCTTTAGCAATGAACAACTCCAGCGGTTCAGCCAGCAGATGATCCGGCGATTGGACAGGAAAATTGACGAACTGGTCCGCGCTAACTATCCACAACCAAGACATATCGCTGAAGCTTTGCCTACATTGATGAAGGCCATGGTGGCGGCGGTTGACGAAACGGGGTTCGCTCGGTGCCTCGATCTTCGAATGAATGCCGGAGAGCTACTTACTGTTCGGGAGTTTGACGTAACCGTGTGCTGTGAGTTGATTGCGTGGTCAGACAAAAACCGTGCCGGGCGCTTGCCAGCACTTTCAGACTGGCTTCAAAAAGTTCGCGGATTCCTCCATCGTGCAACCGAGTCAGCCCCAAAGCGACCCGCCAGTTTTACTCGGCCTGCGGAAGTAAGCTGCAAGTGTAAGGAGTGTCAGCAGTTGGCAATTTTTCTGGCCGAGGATCAGGAACATGGATCAATCAAGGCACTCAAACACAATTGCAAACATCTTCAGCAGCAGATCGCTGTTGACAATCTGGACGTCGATGCAACCATCGACCGCGCGACTCGCCCCTTTACACTGAGAATGAAGAAAACTATCAACAGCTTCCTACGTTCGCGTGAGCAGTACAAAGAAGACTTGAATCGGCTAAAATCACTTCCCGAATAGTCGCACTTGCGCAGGCGCACCAGAATCGTCTCTTATCCGGAATGATTCACGACGACAGGCGTCTGGTTTGATGTTTGATGTTTGAGGCGATTCTCCTGAGGTGGCGACAGTTTTTGCAGATTCACCAATTCACGTCGTGGGTGAACTGTCGAAACCACAAACTTGGAACAATGAACCAATGAACCAAGCCTTCTCAATTTTGACGCCCTCGCATCGTGAATATCCGGGCTTTTGTTTTAAGGCCCTGCGTCGATCTGGTCGCGAGTTAAAAATTCTGAAAATTCTGGTAACGATAAAGATCAATTTTATTGCGAAGCTGCGTGACACGCGGGTCGTCTACGTGCGAGATCTGGTACATCATTTTCAGTGTTGATTCGGCCGCCTCGGGATCATCGTCGAACAATGCGACCTGAACCTGAGTCGACAGCAGCATCATGGCCTCTGATATATGAAGTTTGGGGCTTTGAGAGACGTTGCCTATCAGTTTTTTGGCAAACTCGATGTTGCCTTTCCCGGCTTCGCAAATTGCAAGGGCAAGCGCTGCAAACGGGTAGTCAGGATGGTCAGCGTGTATTTTTCTGATTTCTTTTTCGGCTTGCTCAAGCTCGTCACCACGTTGTCTTTGCTGCCATACTCCAGCCAAATTGTATCGCGCTAAGTGGCAACCCGGTTCCCGTTCAAGCACCTGCTGAAACGCTTCCTCCGCCTCATCAAACTTACCCTCTTGCATCGCCCAGTAGCCGCGCGCCATAAGTTCGCCTTTCCACGGTTCCACGTCAAATGGTTTGTCCGTGATTTCAAAACCAATCAGCTTTATCTCCGTCCAGCTCCCACGTGAATAGAAGCGATGCGGCCCTGTATCAACGATTGAAT
This sequence comes from uncultured Pirellulaceae bacterium, assembly GCA_964479855.1. Classification (GTDB taxonomy): domain Bacteria; phylum Planctomycetota; class Planctomycetia; order Pirellulales; family Pirellulaceae; genus Mariniblastus. The sequence continues at coordinate 25,388 of CAYZPA010000049.1, read as the reverse complement.
TTTCTTTCAGTGTCATCAAAGCTTTATTCCTAAGCACATCCGGCCCCCGATTACTGAATGCAAAAGTTTTGAGGGCATCAAGCATCGGCGGCGTTCCATCACCCGCTGCGAAATTAAACGCGAATTCGCGGGCAGCCGAGTCGCCTCGATCAAGCAGAGCGGGTACGACTGTTGCAATGACGGGGTTGTTACTGGCCAAAGTGCCAGCGACTGGCGCCTTGCTGTTTTCATAGCGTTTGATCATTGCGTCCATGAAGGGCTTCGGCAACCATTTGTTCAACTTTTGGCTCCACGCCGCGTGCCCGTTTTTCATGTCGATGTCATCAAGGTTTTCCTTGGCATTGTCGTGGTTCGGATCAATATCGAGGCACGCTGCCCACAAACTTTCGGCCTCGCCCTTGTCGCCCATTCGGAAATGGGCAACCGCAAAATGGTGCAGCAGATCGGCTTTTTTGTAGTCATCAAGCGGCGTTACCTGGTCCAACATTTCCGAAAGCGCGATCAAGTCTTCGTCACGTCCAAGGTAACCAAGCGATTCAGTCAGAGCTGTAAAGGCATCCTGATCTTTGGGCGGATCAGACATCGCCACGCCAGCAAGCTCATTGGCTTTCTCCGGATTCCCGGAAAGAAACTCGATCTTGATCAAATTTGCCTCAGCAAAGCGATTGTCTGGTGCAATCTCAAATGTAGTGCGAGCCGTTCGAACGGCTTGTTCAAGATCCCCCTGATAGAAATGACAGATCGCAAGGTTGTTTCGCGATGACATGAACTTTGGCTGCTGTTCGATGTTTAGTTCAAGCAACTCAATCGCTTTTGCCAAATTGTGACTCTCAAGTTGTTCCAGCGATTCTTCATGTCGCGCGTAGAACTCAAGTCCGCCATTGTCAAACTCAAGATCAAGGCCGCCTTGCTCGTTCGCGAACTTCACGAGGCCCCGACTCTCGGCTTCACAGACTTCGATTGCTTTCTGCGCCTTACCCGCGAGTTCATGGCTTGGCCAGCGATCCACAAACTTTCTGAACTGGATCAAAGCCAGAGTAACGCGTAAACACCTCAAGGCAGTTGATGCGTAACCGTACATGGCTTCCGGATTCTGCGGAACCAGTTCTAGAAAACGATTGGCAGCATTGCTCGCGCTCGCATGATCGCCAATGCTTTTGTAGATACGAAGCTCGACTTCCGCGACGGCAGCAGAGTTGGGAAAACGCCCGGCCAACGATTTGAGGAGAATCAAAGCTTCCTTAATGTCGCGATCTTCAATGCACTGGTATATTTCATCCAGCATTCGAGCAACTTTCGCTGATGGTTCGGGAATATGAATGCCCGCCGTACTGGAAAGTTTCTTTTGATTACGTGCTTTGCGTTGACGAAGCTTTCGTTGCTTCTGTTTTTGTTTCTTTTGTGCATTGCGAACCAAGATTAAACTCCGTTATTTTTCTCTTGCCGGAACTCCATTGGATCGTACTTTGCCGGAATCTCGAAACGCTCGAACGTCAAAGGCCTCGAAACCGGTCACACTCTACCGATAGTAGAACAAACTGGAAGGTTCTAGTCTGAACCGGAATTATTCACGACGACAGGCGTCTGGTTTGTCCTTTGAAGCGATTCTCCGGACGCGGAGGCAAGTTTTGCAAATTCTTCAATTTCACGTCGTGGGTGACCTGTCGAAACCACAAAACTCCAACAATACCCCAATGAACCAAGCTTTCTCCATGTCGACGCCCACGCATCGTGAATAATCCGGGCTGAATTCTGAAACGCCCAATTTCGAGAGCCAGCATTTAGCTCAATATCGATCCAAAGGACATACTATATGATCAGCCGTCCGGGTCGTCGAGCAGTTCCTGAAATCGGTCGCCGAGTCCGGACTAAAATTTTTCCGGCCAGTTTTGGTCAATTAGGCCAAACTGAATCATGTCAATCAAGTGGGTTTGGTCTTTGCGACGAAGGCTGTTGAGTTTCATTCGCACCAATTCGACGAGGTCAATAATTCGCTTGCCGTCGATATCAACCGGAATGATTCACGACGACAGGCGTCTGGTTTAATGTTTGAAGCAATTCTCCTGACGCCTGTCGTCGTGAATAATTCCGGTGGATGTGTTTCGCGATACCCTTTCAACTCTTTTTATGGATCAACGTAAGTGCAAGAAAAGCCGAATACTCCATTCTCGATCCGGATCTTCATGCCTGACGGTGATCCTGATGGTGTCCGGATTGTCGAAAAGCCAGGCTGGACTGGGCTGGGAGTTGTTGTTCCAAGGCCACTTTTCACTCGTGCCAAGAAGCGTGACGAATTTGCACGAACTGGTATCTACATACTTGTAGGTCAGGAAGACGATGCGGAACAGTCAACGATCTACATTGGTCAGGGAGACCCTGTAAAACCGCGGCTCGAGCAGCATTTCGTTAAGAAGGACTTTTGGAACCAAGCCATCTTTTTCGTGTCTCGAGATGACAGTCTGAACAAAGCCCATATTGGCCACTTGGAAAGCGAGCTTTCTCGCCTCGCCGCAAGTCTAAAGCGTGCGAAACTTGATAATTCAAATCAACCGAATCCGACTCCGTTGGCTGAAGCCGACGCCGCAGACATTGACCGGTTTCTGCGCGAAATTCTCGACATTCTGCCTCTCTTGGGGCTGCGAGTTTTCGAGACACCCAAAAGCACGCAAACACACCATACCGATCGACATTTGACGATCGACGCAAAAGGATTAACGGCCAAGGGATTCGAATCTGCGCAGGGATTTGTGGTATCGAGTGGATCGATCGCATCGATCGAAGAAACGCCGAGTGTACCCAGCTATATCAATAAGCTACGTGCCGACTTGGTCCAACAAGGTGTTATGGAATTGGCCGGAAGTTGTTTCCGATTTACCCAAGACTACGAGTTTTCATCGCCATCAACGGCTGCCGCAGTGGTCTTGGGAGCGGCCGCGAACGGACGGCTGATGTGGAAGAACTCGTCGGGCAGATCCTTAAACGAGATCCAGCAGAATGAGATAGAATTCTAAATTTGCAAATATCTTACTGACACGTTAGGCACATTGATGGACAGCATCTTCTCCTCCTATTCAACTGGTGAAAACCGGATCACGGCCTCGCTCCTCGCAGTCGTTCGCTCACTTTCTGTTGGTCGGATCGAACGTTTGATCGGTGCACTGCTGGAGCAATCAGAGTTTCAGCTTGTGCGATTCGACAACCAACCGAGCAGTGGCGCAGCAGGCGTTCCTGACGCGATCATCCAAAGTAGTATTTGCTTGCTCCTCGAAACAAAAATTGTTCGGGACTCGGTGACTCAGGCACAAATCGAACGCCACCTCGAAAGACTCAATCAATCGAAGGAAGCTCACCAAACGCTTTTGATTTTGACGCCAGACGATTCGGGGCCAGAAATTTTGGACAGCCTAAACGATGACCGGATCGCTTGGTCGTCCTTCTCCTTTTTAGATCAAGCAATTGATGAGATTCTCGTGGACCCGAGGGAAGTGGTTTCGGAGCGAGAAGCGTTCCTGTTACGTGAACTTCAAAGTATGCTGGAAGCTGAAGGCCTATTGGCCAACCTGCACGATACTGTCGTTGTTGCCGCGAGAAGTGCATGGAATGAATATCAAAAGTTTCACGCATATATCTGCCAACCGAATCGCGCTTTCCAGCAAGTTTCGAGAATCGGGTTTTATTCGAGGGGAGTCGTTTATCGTTTGATTCCAAAAATACTGGAGTCGCACGACGACGTCGAGTTGAAGCGGAATACCTACTCGGGACAACTTGGCGAACTGGTTAATGGTTTGCTGCAAGACAGCGGCCGAAAAGAAGGAGATCGAGTCAAGGTTCTGCTTCTTTCTGCACCAGAATCAGAGGACACGATTAAGTTGAACGAACCGATTGCCAATGACAAACGATCCAAATCAGGAAAAGTGACAGCATTCACGATGGGGCAAAGATACGTCTCCAGCGAGAAGCTGCTGACAGCGCGAACGACGTCCGATCTTGAGTAGTTGCACTTTTTAGACACAAACTTTATTTACGACCTTATTCGGCAAAGAAAGACGTCCGTGTGTCCAGCGCTTTCAATTCACTGGCCGAGTGACTCGCAGTGGCTCAGCACTGTCCTCAAGGATAATGAAATCGAGTCGACCAAAGTTCCGCGTCAACTTGAAGCTGAATTATTCACGAAGACAGGCGTCTGGTTTGCCCTTCGAAGCGATTCTCCCGAAGCGGCGACAGGTTTAGCAAATTCGTCAATTTCGCGTCGTGGGTGGACCATCGAAACCACAAACATGGAACAATACCCCAATGAAGCAATCCTTCCCCATTTCGACGCTCGCGATTTGTGAATAATCTGGGCTAAAATGAGTTCGCTCAATTCCAACGCCAACGCAGTTTATCAGCGGCTCACGATTGTATTTTGTTCAACAAAGAAACCTGCTCATGCCATTCAACAGTCTTGCCTCCGCTATTGCTGCTGTGTTTTGTTTTTTTGTGCCGGCCAACTTGGCCGCTCAGCTTCCTGAAACCGAGATGCGATTGGTAGGCGCTTCAATTGTGGCGAAACGAACGCTGACTTTCGCCGAAGGTCCGGCAGCCAAGTTTTCCACCACGGTCAACGGCAGGACTCACCAACAAACGCCATTGGTGACCTATCGCGGCTATCAGTACGTGACCTATTTCGATGCCCAACGCCGTGTTTGCATCGGTCGCCGAAAGTTACCCGACGGAAAGTGGCAGAACATTCAATTCAAGGATCATAAATTCAAGACGAATGATTCGCACAACAGTGCCGTGATCGGAATTTGTGATGCCGACGGTACAATTCACATGGCTTTCGACCACCACGCGTCACCTCTGAACTATCGCATTTCAAAGCAAGGTGCTGCTCATGATCCCGAATCCGTTGAGTGGGACGACAAACTCTTTAGCCCTGTATTGCACACGTTGGGGTCAGTCAAAACTGACGAAAGGGTTACCTACCCAAGGTTCTTTCCGGCGCCCAATGGAAATTTAATGTTCTACTACCGCAGCGTTACGTCCGGCAACGGAAATGGAGAGATTGAGGAGTACGACGGGAAGCGGCATGCCTGGCGGCGCGGCATGGGTACCTTCATCGCCCGCGATCAAGGGACATACACCTTTGGTGGTCGGACCAGTCAATTTCGCTGTCCCTACATGAACAGTCTGTCTTACGCAGGAGATCGGCTGCACGCGTCATGGATTTGGCGAGACCGTTTTGATAAAACGAGTGCCAAGAACCAACACGATCTCTGTTACGTTTACAGCGACGACAACGGACGCACGTGGCTCAATTCTGATGGAAGATTGATCGGTCGGACGGGCAAAAAACTGATCAACATCGATTCTCCCGGCTTGGTCGTGATTCCGATTCCGTGTGAAGCCGGTTTGTCGAACCAAAATACACATTTTGCTTACCCGGACAACAGCGTTCACATCGTGATGCGTGGTCGCGGCAAAGACGAAAAAACGGGCAAGTTGGCAGTTCAGTATTTTCATTGTTGGCGTAGCGTCGATGGCAAGTGGGATTTCGCACCGCTGTCCCTCAACGGTAAACGACCGAAACTGGTGGGAACAAAGAATCACTCATTGGTCCTGGTTTACACTCGGGGCAGTCGACTGGAGATCGCCGTTGGAAAACCCAATTCCGACCGAACCCAGTGGCAATGGTCAGACGTGAAACTACCTCGCCGCCACTCTTGCTATGGTGATGCCGTGATTGATCTTCAGCGGTGGGAGGAGGAGCAGATTCTGTCGGTCTACAGTCAACTCGAGCCAGAGAAGAAGATCAAAACCAGTCGTAAAGGTCCCGTCGATGGGGAACCAACGCCACTCTACGTGGTCGACTACGAGTTCATTGGGCTGTAGGGTTCAATCAGGTTGCCGCGCTCATTCGCGCGGTTTGAAGATGCTCCACCAGATGTGCAACGGCTTGTTGATTGGAATTACCCCGGATTACAAGTCTTTTGTCGCGTAGAATACGAAAGTTCGTCTCAAAATCGCGACATTAAAACTTGCGTGTTTTGCTTCTCTTCTTTTCGGGTTTGTATTCGCCACCGCTTCAAACGCCCTTTCGCGGTGCCCTGCCCCACACGCAGACACGCTTCCGCCTAAAGGTTCTTTTTCAGAAACCGATCGATCGCATCAACGAACTGTTGCATAAATTCGGGTGAGTTCCACTGAGCGTGTTTTGCACCTTCCACGATCGACAATTCCGTTTCCACGCCCAGCGATTCCAACTTCGCCTGAACAGCTTTATTTTTAACCGGGTTGTCCTTTGAACCGGTCAAGAAAAGCACCGGCGGCATTTTTGCGTCGACTTTGCTGGCCACGTCAGCCAACTTGTACATCGCCGGCTTTTGCTTCGCGTCTCCGCCGAACCAGACGACTGCAAACGATTTGTCAGGTTCAGCCACCGACTGATCGGCGACTCGTCCGGGTGAAATCTCCATTGGCCCAGCCATCACGACCACAGCAGCCAATTGGTTAGGACCTGCAACGGTTGCATGCCGCAGCTCCGCAAGATCGCTCCCTGCCGCCATCAAGCCAGCAAGATGTCCTCCCGCAGAACCTCCCACCACAGCGATCCGGTTTGGGTCGATACCGATGTCGCTTGCGTGCGTGTGCAGATAGGCCGTCGCCGCGTTGCAATCGCGAATTGCGGCGGGAAACTTTGCTTCAAGCCCCAGTCGATATTCGATATTGGCGACCACATAGCCACGCCGGCAAATCGATGCCGAAAACGCAGCGAACTTTTCTTTTGCGCCTTTCACCCAACCTCCGCCGTGAACCACGATCACTGCGGGTGACTTGTTGGGCGCCGATTTCGGGCGGTAAACGTCCATGTACAGTTTTCTTCCGTCGACGGTAGCGTAGGAGATTTGAGGAGTGCACGCGATGTCGGTCAAGTCGACAGCTGGCATGGGGCAGATGCCGTAAGCATCGCGTGGCACTACATATAAGCCATCGAAGGTACTGATGTACAACTGCCGCTGGATATCGCCACCGAACACGACGTTGATCGGCCGAGCCCTTGTGATGATCTCGTCGATCATTTTTCCATTTGGATCGAACACGCAAACTGACCGCCCGCCGGTGCAGTAAACATTGCCAGCGCGGTCGACCGTCATGCCGTCACCACGAAAACCGATCTCTGTTTTGGGCAATTGAGCAAACTTGCTTGCTTCAAAGTGTTCTCTCGAATCGTCAATTTCAGCGGCGACGATCTGACCGGTCTTGATGGACGAAACGTAGATCGTTTTGAAGTCAGGCGAAAGAGCGATACCGTTCGGCTGAGCTAAATCCTTGACGGCGAATGAGACTTTGCCGTTCGGAGTAACACGGCGAACGACTCCTTCTCGCGTGAACGTGATGTAGATGTCGCCCTTGCGATCGACGACCAAATCATTCGGCTTTTGAGTTTTGGCGAAAGCAGCCAACTCCTCAGGAGGACCGCTTTGGCCAAGCCGAAACAGCTTTCGTTTGCCGCTGTCGACAAAGTACAGATTCCCATTTTGGCAGTACGTGCCGGAGATCGCCCAATCGCCAGTGAGCCGTTTTCTGGCTTTGCTGATATTTTTCTCAGTCGGGATTTTCCACAGCGCGCCGCCCTTTACGTCGGGAACCCATAAAGTTCGGCTCCCATCCCACGCTGCTCCATCGGCTAATTCGAAATCGATGTCAACTTTTTTCAGCGCTGGATCTCCGTACAGCGGAGCCTGCCAACCTTTTGGCAATTTGCCTTGCGGTTTGACGCCGTAAGCTTCCGCCGGAATCGGATGATCCTCTGTCGACTGAAGCGGCAGGTCATCAGCCAAGTGCTTGATCCTGAAGTCTTTGTACTGAATCTTCATCGCCGGACCGGTGTGGACTTGAACGGCGAGCACACCTTCAAGTGATCTTCCTTTTTCGTCCAAGTCAATCAAGTCGGCTGTCGGATGCCCGTCGATCCAATGACGGTGATGATTGCCTTGAACGAGTACTCGGTAGTCATGCCATTGATCAGGAGCAAATTCTTTGACAGGGAACTTGTCGACCACCCACGACTGACCGTCAGGATCGACGATTACTTTCTCGCCGGTGTGAGCGAGGATACGTCGTCCTTTTTCTTCGTACAGCATGCCGTTGTACTTCGGCACACTGGCCACCACATCACATTGGTAGCCCGTCACGACATGCGGCCCGCGTTCAGGGCTCATTTTGCCTCGGTATTGCAGGCCACTGTTACCGCCCGCAGTAAGCTTTACTTTGACGCAAAGTTCAAAGTTCCTGACGGTTGAACCTTGCCAAACAATAAAGCTGTTGGCTTTGAGTGAACCATCGGTGACACCGGTCAGCGCACCGTCTTCGACCGACCAGTAAGCTTCATTGCCAACCCAACCGTCGAGAGTTTCACCGTCGAAGACTTGAATAAATCCATCTTCATTAGGCGCGGCTGTTTGAGCGTGGTTTTGCGATGCACTGCCAAATTGCAAAACGAAAAGCGCGATCAAGCCAATTTTGAATTTCATGGTGAAAGCCAGTTGTCGGTGTTTGGGAGGAGCTGTAAGAGAAGAACTTCATGTTATCGCAGGCAAAACATGATCGCGGAATTTGCGCTACGATGCCAGCTGCCGTCGGTCGTACGCAATCCCTTGGCTTGCCCTTGGTGGCTTGTCAGAGCTGAACTGACGGGTGACATGTTCACGCAAAACGTAAGCAAGCTTATGCTTCGCGTGAGCATGGCACCCACGGAAACCAGGCACTTTCTTACGGACCTCTAGCCGTCGAACTACCTAATGAAGCCCAGCCTGAATACCTTTTCAATTCTTTCTGCATTCTCGTCGGAAACTCCAGCTGCATCGGCATGTTTTTGCCAAGTCGCAACTGCTTCGGTGACTTGGGATATGATTTCCTTTGCCTTCCTCTTTTTGATACCCCCAACCTTCGCCAACAAAACCAAATCAGACAATTCAAAATTGTCCCGTTTTCCGTTGATGCTCATCTGATGCTGACTGGTCCATGCTCCAGTCGAATTGTAGGAGTAAGCGACGTCATACGCCGGCGAAAGGCGCCACTCACCATCGCGGTTCATCAGAAACGCAATGTTCTTGACATGGTCATCCCGATTTCGAGCGATCACGCTGAACGTCGCCCGGCGGAATTGTTGTTCGATCTGTTTCGTTGAAAGATTGAGTTCAAGCATCGTTCTGATCGCCTGCTCATATGAGTAAGCACCAGCCTGATTGAAATCGAAATGCTGCATCGCGCTCAGAGACTGCATGTGAAGCTTGGCGTTCTGCCTGGTTCGATCAAACCTTAGTGTCATAAAGTGTGAGCGACCTCCTTCGTTGTGAAGAGGTTGACCCGGACGATGGTGAATAGGATCGAGGGTATAATAGTTGGATTTGTCGGCGTGTTGGACCAGAGTGCACGATTAGCCCCAAAAAATCCTGCCAGCCCGGAGGGCGAAAGATCCCTGCCGGTGGCGTCAGCCACCGGAATCATGCCAAAATATCACCAAGCCCAGAGGGCGACACATCCGTCATCAAAAAGGAGACGTGATAACCATGGCATCAATGTGTCGCCCTCCGGGCTTGAGGAACAACACAACCAATGTCCGGTGGCTGACGCCACCGGCAGTGATGTACCGCCCTCCGGGCTAAACCTGATTCAACAAACACCGGTCACATCGCCCGGTCAAGTTGCGTCGTTGCGTCAGCGTGTTGGACCAGAGTGCACAATTAGCCCCAAAACATCCTGCCAGCCCGGAGGGCGAAAGATCCCTGCCGGTGGCGTCAGCCACCGGAATCATGCCAAAATATCACCAAGCCCAGAGGGCGACACATCCGTCATCAAAAAGGAGACGTGATAACCATGGCATCAATGTGTCGCCCTCCGGGCTTGAGGAACAACACAACCAATGTCCGGTGGCTGACGCCACCGGCAGTGATGTACCGCCCTCCGGGCTAAACCTGATTCAACAAACACACCGGCCCCCCCATCGTTCGTGAGTCAAAGCGAGTCTTTCTTGAGGTTCGAGAACTTCATTTTGGCCGACGACCAAACGTTTTTCGCATCTTGTTTACCGTCGACGGGGCGACGGTGCGTGTCCTGAAAATTGTAAGAGCGCAACGACGTAGCCCATCCTGGTGAAGCATTGATGAATCCTATTGGAATGAGTGAATGACGGGCGTCAGGTCGCTCGTCTCAGTGTTCTCCGGTGGTTTATGCGGTGTTCGAATACGGCACGAGAAACAGCTGTCGATTTGCGACAGCTAAGCGTTGCGTGTGGCACGCAGCTTGTCATTTGTTCGTGGCGTAGAGCCGCATAGTTTGTCTCTTTCGCGGTTCTTTGGTCTTGGTTGCGCAACTGCACTCGCACGTTTGTCGTACCGCCTTTAGGCGGAAACGTGCTGCCTTCCGGCTAAAGCCGGTACTACGAACACTTCAATGAATTGGCTCGAAGAAAAACGTTGACCATCCTCGCGCGAATTGAAGTTCACCCACCCGATGCATGGCATGCATTGGCTGACCACCTTCGACCGCCAGTTGCCCTCATGCGACACGCGTAAACCAATTCGTAAAACTTAGCAAAACGACTCGGCATATACTTAATGGCTTATCAAACAGACACGCAGCCACCCGGAAGTGAATCATCAATAAGTCAGCGTCCATGTTTGCCAGTGGTGTGCTTGTCGGGTGCCTGATTGCCTCGATTGGGTTCGCTGTCTTCTCGCGATACCAACCTGGCGGCGGTGGCTCGCGGCAACTGGTCCTGAAACTTGGCCACTCCCAGGACACGGGGCATCCGGTTCACAAAGCCATGGAACGGATGAAAGAGCGACTGGAACAGCTATCTGGTGATACGGTCACGATCAACATCTACCCCAGTTCCGTGCTGGGGAACGAGACGCAGTGCATCGAACAGTTACAGAACGGTTCGCTGGCGATGACGAAAATTTCGGCTAGCCAACTGGAGAATTTTGTGCCTTCGTTAGCGGCACTTTCCTATCCCTACGTGTTTCGCGACGCTGATCATTACCAGAAAGTGCTGGCCGGCGAGATCGGAAAAGAGTTGCTGCAGGGTGGCGAGGACAAGTTCCTTAAAGGGCTTTGCTATTACGATGCGGGCAGTCGCAATTTCTACAGCAAAGACAAACCGATTCGTTCGCCGGATGACCTGAAAGGTTTGAAGGTTCGCGTCATGAACAGCGCGACGGCGATTGAGATGGTCAAAGCCATGGGCGCGGCACCGACTCCCATTTCCTTCGGCGAACTGTATTCGTCGCTGGCTCAGGGCACCGTCGACGGCGCAGAGAATAACTTGCCGTCATTCACCAGCAACAAACACTACGAAGTCTGCAAACACTTTGCACTCAACGGCCACACGCGAGTCCCCGACATGCTGCTCATCAGCACCAAAGTTTGGGAAGGGCTCGATCCGCAAGTTCAGGATTGGGTGCAGCAAGCCGCATCCGAATCGGCTGATTATCAACGCGAGCTCTGGCAGGCGATGACAGTCGAGGCGATGGAGAAAGCAAAAGCGGAAGGCGTCACGATCTACGAAGTCGACACCAGTGCATTCGCGGAGAAAGTGGCTCCGATGCTGGAGCAGGTTCAGGACGCGGATGTCGCAAGCCTGCTGAAGCGGATTGCCAAAGTCACCACTGACCAGAAAGGTGACTGATGGGGCAGTTTCTGCAGCAGATGAAAACGGTGCTGACGAAAGTGCTGGAGTTCTTTCTGATCGTCGCCGTGGCGTTGTTGGTGCTGGACGTCGTCTGGGGAGTCGTGACGCGCTATGCGTTCGGCCAACAGGCAACGTGGACCGAAGAGCTGGCTCGCTTCCTTCTGATCTGGGTGACGCTGCTGGGAGCCGCCGTCGCCTTTGGGCAGAAAGGCCATTTGGGCGTCGACTACTTTGTGGAAAAACTCCATCCAGATGCTCGGCGGTTGATGTCGATCGTCAGCCATCTGATTGTAATCTTCTTCGCGATCGCCATTTTCATCTACGGCGGTTCGCAGGTTGTTTCGAACACGCTGGCGATGGAGCAGGTTACGCCATCGCTCGGCTGGAAAATGGGCCACGTCTATCTTGCCTTGCCCGTGTCCGGCGTCTTCATTTTGATGTTCGCACTGAGCAACCTGTTTGAATCATTGGCTGATGTGGAAACGAATTCACAGATTGCTGATGGAGAAGTCGCCAATGGAGACGCTGGCTGATGGGAACGATCGCACTGATTCTTGTCGTGGTGTTTTTGCTGCTGTTGGTGATGGACGTGCCCATCGCGGTCGCGATCGCTTTGGCAACCTTTGTCGCCATCCTTGTTGAAGGCTCTGATCCAAGTGTCGTCGTGGCGGCAAAAATGGCTAACGGCGTGAACAGCTTTGCGCTGTTGGCGATTCCGTTTTTCATTCTGTCCGGGCACTTGATGGGCCGCGGCGGGATGGCGTCGAGGCTGATTGACTTTGCGGCGACGCTGGTTGGCTTTCTGCCGGGGGGGCTGGCTTACGTCAACACGTTGACCTGCATGCTGTTTGGTTCGATCTCCGGTTCAGCTGCGGCCGCCGTTTCCTCGGTCGGTGGCTTTATGATTCCGGAAATGAACAAGAAAGGCTACAACCGCGAGTTCAATGTGGCCGTGACGACGACTGCCGCGACGACGGGTTTGCTGATCCCGCCCAGCAATATCATGATCGTTTACTCAGTCGCCGCAGGTTCGGTTTCGATCGCTGCGATGTTCATGGCAGGTGTTCTGCCTGGAATGATCACTGGGCTGTTCATCATGTTCGTTTGCGGATGGTTTTCGTTTCGAAACAAATATCAGGCTGAAGAACGGTCGACGCTGAACGAGATTCTGGTGGCGTTCCTGCGAGCTTTTTTAAGCTTGCTTTTGATCGTGGTAGTGATCGGTGGAATCCTTATCGGAGTCTTCACCGCGACCGAGGCCGCTGCGATCGCGGTGGTGTACGCTTTTGGTTTGACAGTGTTGGTCTATCGCGAAATCAAGTTCAGCGAGCTACCGGAATTGCTGCTTCAGACGGGTACGACGACAGCGATCGTGATGCTGTTGATTGGAGCCAGTTCGGGGATGAGCTGGATCATGACGATGGCGAACATTCCGCAAGGAGTCAGCACTGCGTTGCTGGGTCTTTCGGACAATCCGATCGTGATTCTGTTAACGATCAACTTGCTGCTGTTGTGCGTGGGTACGTTCATGGACATGACACCGGCTGTGTTGATCTTCACGCCGATTTTTCTTCCAGTGGTTGAGCAGCTGGGCATGCATCCGGTTCACTTTGGCATCATGATGATCGCCAACCTGTGTATCGGATTGTGTACGCCGCCGGTGGGGACGTGTCTGTTTATCGGATGCGGTGTTGGCAAAACAACGATTGCCAAAGTCACCAAGACGATGATCCCGTTTTTTCTTTCGATGGTGGCGGCACTGATGGTGATTACGTACGTGCCGGCGACGTCGCTGTGGTTGCCGGTGCAGACGAAGCAGTTGAAAGCAAAAGACGTTGAAGCCAGCACGTTCATGCGTGGCGAAGCGGTTGATCCAAACGACACCGAAAGCCCGGAGAGCAAATGATGCGGCGACTTGCTTTCAAAATGCAACTTAAACCAGGAAGTGCGGTAGAATATCAGCGGCGGCACGATGAGCTCTGGCCAGAGATCAAACAGATCCTTGCCGAGGCCGGCGTGAGCGAGTATTCGATCTTCCTCGATGCCGAGACGAACACGCTGTTCGCGTTTCAAAAAGTCGCGAGTGACGGCGGATCACAGGACTTGGGTGAAAACGAAACAATCAGACGCTGGTGGGACCATATGGCGGACATCATGGAAACCAATGAAGATAACTCGCCGGTGTCGGTGGAGTTGAAAGAGGTTTTTTACATGCCTTAAGCGGACGACGCGTCACCACGTTCTTGGGTGCCATGTTTGCGGTTACGCAAGCATGCTCACGCCGACGCGTGAAGCATGGCACCCGGAAACGACTTGAAACAAACAAACTGAAATAACTACAAGACGAAAAGATATGAAGACCACCCATTCAACCTGTGAACGCACCGAAGACCAAAACGTGAGCGGCCAGGGGCCAAACCCCCGGTTAAACCCCAACCCACCCGGGGGATCCCCCTTGCCCGGGGTGGGGCGGGTTTCCAACCCCCCGCCGGGGGGGGGCCCGCCCCTTGCCGCTCACTGTTGCTTGCGCTTTCGGCGATCGTGTTTTGTCTCATGTCACAACCTGAAGCTGCTGTCGCTCAAGCGCATGTTCGTAGTACCGGCTTTAGCCGGAATCCGGCAGACTTCCGCCTAAAGGCGGGACTACAAACGCCTCGCGAAACTTCTACACAACGCAAACTCAACCTCAACGCCGACTGGAAATTCATCCGCGATGACGTGGAAAATGCCCATGCTAATGACTTCGATGCCTCAAAGTGGGACTCGATCAGCTGCCCGCATACTTGGAACGACATCGATACCTTCAACAACTTCGGCACCGGAGGCCATCAGGGCGAAACGGACTTGTGGATGGGAACGGCTTGGTACCGCAAAGAGTTCGCCTTGCCGAAATCGGCCGCTGGAAAGAAAGTCATCATCGAGTTCGAAGGCGTGCGTCAAATCGCGGATGTATACCTCAACGGAGTTCATCTGGGGCAAGACAAAACAGGCTTCATCCCGTTTGGTTTCGACCTGACGCCGCACTTAATCGCTGAAGGCAACAATGTGCTTGCCGTAAAGGTTAACAACACGGTTACTGAAAAACTTTATTCAGGGCCAACACCCTGGCATCACCAAAACTGGCATCCGCCGCACGGTGGAATCTATCGCAACATCTACCTTCACGTACTCGATCCGGTTCACGTGACCTTGCCGCTGTACGCAAACCTGTCTGGCGAAGGCATCTACGCGTGGACGGAAACGCTCAGCAAGGACAAAGCGACGATTGGTGTGACCGCTCAAGTTGAAAACTCGGCAGACGCTGATGCTGATGTCGCGGTGACTTTTGCCTTGCTCGATCGCGACGGGAAACGCGTCGCCAGCGTTGAGGAATCTTCATCCGTCGCAGCTGGTCAGCGTAAAAACATTGCCTCATCGCTGAACGTCGTCCAACCGCATCTCTGGGAGCCGGCCTATCCTTGCGTTTACACCGTTCAAACCGAAGTCCGTGTTGATGGCGTACTGCGAGACACCGCGACGACGCCGTTTGGGATTCGCAACTTTCGTTTTGACCGCGACACTGGATTCTGGATCAATGGTCATCCGCAAAAGCTTCACGGCTGGGGTCAAAAGCCGATCGAAAGCTGGGCGGGGCTCGGTGCGGGTATCCCGGACTGGATGCACGACTACACGCTCAAGCTGATGGATGAAGCCGGCGGCAACCTGCTTCGCTGGGGGCACTGTGCGGGACCACCGACGGGTGCCGATTCATGTGACAAATACGGTTTCGTCACCATCATGCCGGGCGTCGATGGCGAGAAGGATTGCTTTGGTGAAGCGTGGACAACGCGAACCAACGCTTTCCGCGACATGATCGTTTACTATCGGAACCATCCGTCGATTTGCATCTGGGAAGGCGGCAACTACAGCGTCAGCGTCGAACACGCTGCGGAACTCAAGGCGATCACAGAGAAATGGGATCCGCACGGCAAACGTTACTTCAGCCACCGCATGTCGACACCGACGATGCTCGACAGCATTGATTTGGAGCTCGGTACGGTCGGCCGCGCTCGTGCACTTCCGTCGCTGGCCGTTGTGGAAACGGAATACGATCGAACGGAAACTCCGCGTCGCGCGTGGGACAAGTTCACGCCGCCGCACTTCGGCAACCTTGGTGAACTGCACGAACTCAACACTTACAAGCTGTCGCAAGAAGGCTTTGCAACTAACGCGATCAAGGAATGGTGGACGCTGTTCGGCAGCAAGCCGGAACATTGCGGCGGAGCCAACTGGGTCTTTTCGGATGGGCCTCATGGAACGCGTCAACGGACTGACTGTGCTCGCGCGACCGGTGAGGTCGATGGAGTCCGTTTGCCGAAAGAAGCTTACTTTGCGTTGCAGGCAATATGGGGCGAAGAGGATCGCGTGCACTTGATCGGGCACTGGAATTATCCAGCCGACACGGTGAAGCCGATGTACGCGGTCGCCAAAGCGGATCGCGCCGAACTGTTCGTCAACGGAAAGAGCCTCGGCGATGGCGAGCGAAGTTTGAACACGCTGTTCACCTGGCCAGACGTCAAGTTCGAACCCGGCGAAATCAAAGTCGTTGCGTTTCGCGGCGGTAGTGAGATTGCTTCGATGGTCAAGCAAACGGCGGGTGAATCGGCGTCGATCAAGCTGACTGCGATCACCGCGCCGGGCGGTTGGCGAGCCGACGGTTCTGACGTCGTGTTGGTTGACTTCGAAATTGTCGACGTTCAAGGCCGTCGCTGCGTTACCGACGAAGGGCGTGTCGATTTCGAGGTGACCGGTCCGGGCACATGGCGAGGCGGCTACAACAGCGGCATCGAAAACAGCACCAATCACCTGCACCTTAAGACTGAATGCGGCATCAATCGCGTCAGCATTCGATCGACGCTGGAAGCGGGTTCCGTCACCGTTACGGCAAAACGCGAAGGCCTAGAACCGGCGACGCTAACGATCGACTCGACTCCATTTGAGCTCGCTGGTGGTTTGGCGTCCGAGTTGCCGGTTGTCTACGAAGTTGATTTGAAAATCGATCGCCCCGAGGTCGACGCCGAAGCATTGCTTGAACTTGCGGAGCTTCGAGCGAAGCCGATCGACAAGTCGATCACTGTCGACACCTCGGATCGCGCGTTTTCAATGTTTGCGTACACCGGCACGGGACTTGGCGGTCAGGAAGTTCCTTTCAGCCCGGAAATGTTGGCCTTCACCGATGATGCGAGAGTCTTCATCAAGGAGGTTCCGGAGTATCTAAACGACAGCACCGTGATCCGCACGGCGAAATCCGACGCGGGCTATTGGGCTGCTGATTACATCCAGGCAACGGCTGGGAAAGAGCTTGACCTGTACGTGGCTCATGACCAGAAAGCGGAAGTTCCTGAGTGGCTCAAATCGTTCAAGAAGATCAAAGACAAAGTGAAGCTCAACCGCGGCACGATGAAAGTCTACATGAAGCGAATGAAGGCCGAGGAAGCGCTGCGAATTTCCGGCAATGTTGATCAGGGGAAAAAGGCCCCAAGACTGAACCTGATTCTGTTCTGCAAACCGGTTGAGTAGGACGGGGCTTGCGTTGCTCCACCTGTCGTTTCTTGAATCGAAACGTAAACGAGTTCGGTTGATGCGTAAACGAGTTGATTGATGTCCAAGGCAAGTCGGGTGCCATCCTCACGCGCAGCATGAGCATGCTTACGCGTTTCGTAAACATGCCACCCGTCAGTTCGGCTCTGTGACAGAAGTAGATCTTCGTTTGGCAGTCGGCTGAGGCACGTCCGTCAGTGCCCTGCGGTTTGCATCATGCAATGAGCTTACTTCTTAATGTCAACTGACAAGTTACTTGTCGTCCGCCGAGTTGCTGACGAAAGCAACGTACTTTCCGTCAGGGGACCATGATGGCACATTGATCGTACCCTGGCCGCCGTAGAGATAGGCAACGACCTTGGGTTCGCCTCCGCCGATTGGCATTTTGCGAAGATAAACGTGTTTGTAAAACGGATGATCTGTTGGTTTGACATCTTTCGAATACGACAAAAACAGAATCGAATTTCCATCCGGTGCGACGTGCGGAAACCAGTTGTTAAACTCGTCATCCGTCAGCTGAGTCTGTTCGGAGCCATCCTCGTTCATTCGCCACAGTTCCATCGTGCCACTGCGAGTCGAATTGAAGTAGATATGTTCTCCGTCTGGCGAATATTCGGAGCCATCATTTAGCCCCGCATCTTTCGTTAGCTGAACTTCTTCTCCGCCAACGGAAGGAATTTTATAGATGTCGTATTTGTCGTTTCGGCCTCCGGTGTAGATCAGGAACTTGCCGTCGGGAGACCATCCGTGCAAATAGGATGGAGCCAGATTCGTAATCTGTTTTGGTGTGCCGCCGCCGACTGGCAATGTATAAATCATGGACTTGCCGTCGTGGTCGGTGCTATGATGGCTGATGCCCAGTTGCGTCCCATCAAACGATAAAACGTGATCGTTGTTGTTCTTGATTGCGAAACCGGTATCAATTTTTGCGACTTCACCAGTTTCAAGCTCGAAACGATACAGCTCTCCATTGCGATTGTAAATCAGAGCCTTGCCATCTTTGGTCCAGTTGGGCGCTTGCATGGAATCAGCCGTCGTGTGGACGATCTTTCGGATTCCCGTTGTGACATCCATGACTTCCAGGCGGCTCCCAAAATAATCCCGGTAAGGGCGAAAATCATCGGGAACGGGCACAACGATTCGCACGTTGCTGAATTTTGCTTGCTCGACAACGCCTGCATTGTGTGAGCATACAAATAGGCCAACGTAAACTTCATCGCCCAAGTCGACGTCCGCAAGTTGTTCGGTGGAAAATGGATCGCCCCACTTGGCGACCGACGTGGTGAATTTGCCTTTCTTGCGGGCTAATTGCAAAACGTCTGGGCCAGTAAGCTCTGAAGTGACTTCTTCCGTGTCGGCACCTTTTGTGCGTCGGTACTGCATTGATGTCAGCCCATCCCCATGCACCGCGATGTCCACGTAGGGAGAATCACTCTCGAGCGAAGTTCGGATCATCAACCCCAACTTGCGATGCGGGTCGACGCCTTTGCCAAGAAGTTCGGCATGAGCGCGAATCAGGAAATCGCTTTTCATTTTTCGCCAGACGAATTGAAACTGGTCGTCCGCAAACCACATGTTCTTGCCCGAACCTGAAACGATGTACGACTGCGTCTGCGGGTCGTACGTTACGTTCCCCTGATTTTGCACGGCTCCAATATCGCCAGAGTTGGAAAACCACCCGAGCTTCGATTCTGGGTTTGCATTGGGCACTTGAGCAACAACCGTATGAGAAGTGGCCAGGATCAGAAAAAGAGCCAGCGACATTGACGCCAGCGAACGTTTGACGAAAAAAAGGAAAGGCACGAGCGGGCTTTCAGTCGAGAATCAAGTGTTGGAAGCTTCGATTATCAGCGGTCGGTGTTGAAGTAACAAGCCATTGTTGCTGGTCGAACCAGCGGCGTCGTGTCAGGACGCACGCTGTGACATCGCTTGTTTAGATTGTTTCACCAGCTATCTCCTCAAATGACATTCGGCAACTTTCTGGAGCTCGCGGTACGAATCCTGTCTTCCAAGATTCGGATGAAGAATGTTGAATTGTCGAAAACGCCAGCTTGCCATGCCGGCTGCCGCATACGCGATGAAAGCATTCAGGTTCGACAACTCAAACGGCGTCAGCTGAACCCGCTTGGAATATCCGCCGAGCAACTGCTCTTGAGCCGCTTGATCCATCTGACATTCTGATCCAGCGGTACGACGACAAGTCCCAACAATGGTCATGCCAATGTCAAACAGTCGATAGTAGTTCGTTGCTTCCTCAAAATCCATGATAACAGGGCCGTGATGTTTCGTTTGCACCACGTTGTCAGAGAAGATGTCTGCATGAATCAGTGCGGTCGGCAAATCGCCGCGGTCAGAACGTACTAAAACATCAGCGACGTGCCGTTGAACCTCCATTAGCCAATCCAGAAAAGCATGCGGCTTTCCAAATTCGCGCTGCAAAGGCTCGAACGTTTGGACTCCGAAACTGATCTCTGTGGGCAGAAATACTGGTTTGGGGATGTTGTGTAGCTTGCCGATTGATTCACCAAGTGCTGCCATCAAATCGACTGGAATCGGATCCAGTACATCGCCGTCGATGAATGACTTTAGAAGAAGCGGTTTGCCATTGAGCGTCGATCGCGTTTCACCATCGGCCGTCAGTACAATGCGTGTCGTTTCAAACCGGTGCTGCTCCAAATACAATAGCGTTTGAACCAGGGCATCAACCTGTTTGCCGGTCCTGTTCTCGCAAATGGTCAACACCCACGAATCACCTCCTGCTTCCAATCGAAAGTTAGAATTTTCACTGCCTTGGGAAAACGGAGTCGCGCGTTCGACAGCAGGAAGGCCATACGCCAACGCAACCTGCTTCAAGTCCGCGTCGGATAGTTGAGTGTAAGTCGCCATGAGTTTAAGAAGCAAGGTAAAGGTCTGGGGCAATCTTGGTCAGCCGGAACTGAATTGGCGAGTGCCATGGTGAACCGGAGCGTAAGCATGCTCTAACTTCGCGAGAACATGGCACCCTGAGACGATTCGTGGATATGGCACCCTCAGGGCGGTTCACCGAACGCTGGCAACCTTTCGCATCGTTTCCTGGATGGTTTTCGTTGCCGACTCGTTACCGCAGCAGTATTTGCGTTCGCAGGCGACGAGGGCATCTTCGAGCGATTGATGCTGACCTTCTTTCGGGATTATGCCAAGAGCCAGCTCGATTGTGTTCGGAAATTTTGCTGGGTGGGCCGTTGCAAGGCAAACAATGGGTTCGGCACCCACTGATTCGCGATAACGCCTGGCTGCCGCGACGGCGACCGCGCCATGAGGATCCAACAAGTAGCTTCCTTCTTCCCAAGTCGACTTTATCGTGTCGAGAATATCCGGATCGGAAACTCGATGGTGCAAAAAGCCATTTACAATTTTTGCATGCTGCTTAGGCGAAAACGTCACCGCGCCCGCCGTTTCGTACTGCTCGAACGCACTAGAAACCTGTTCCGTGTCAAACCCAAGGCTAAAATAGACGTGCCGCCAAAAGTTCATTGGCACGGCGATATCGATCGCCGTCGCGTGCGTGTTGCAGATGTCATTCTTTTCAAAGACTCCCGTTTCGAAGACGGTTCCCAGCGTTTGATTTTCGTTGTGGGCAACGATCAATTTGCCAATCGGCAATCCCATTCTCTTGGCGATTGATCCCGCGCACATATTCCCAAACGCGCCGCAAGGAACAGAGAAATGCACCGGATCGCCCACCTGTTTCGCGTGACGCAGGTAGCCGTAAAAATAGTGTACTGTTTGCGTCATCACTCGAGCCCAATTGATCGAATTGACACTTGAAAGGCACATCTCCTTGCGAAATGTTTCATCAAGAAAGCACGCGTCGATGACTTCATCAAGATCGTCCGACCCGTTGCGACAACCGGTGACCGAAACAGGGTGTACGTTTGGCGCCATGATCGTTGTCATCTGACGTGCTTGTTCGGTCGTGATCAAACCTTCTGGAAAGAAGAGCCAGGTATCGAGCGATGGTTTCCCAATCGTTGCGAACGCAGCAGCGGGGCCAGTATCCCCAGACGTTGCCACCATTAACGTTTTCCGCTGGCCGCGACGCGTCAGGAAAAAGTCGAACAGATTCACAACGAATCCCATTGCGACATCTTTGAAAGAAAGCGTCGGGCCGTGAAACAGTTCCTGAATGACGATGCCGTCGCCAAGCTGATGATGCGGAATCGTTTCTGGATTTGAAAAAGCGGCAAAGCTCGATTTAATCAGCCTCTTCAGATCACTGGCCGGAACTGTATCCCTGTCGATGAAAAGCGAGAGGACTTCGAACGCGAGTTCTTGATAACTGAGTGCCTGCCAGGATTCGAGCCGCGATGTGGGGACTTTGGGAAGTTCCGTCGGGACAAAGAGCCCGCCATTGGTGGCTTTTCCCTGGAGTACGGCGGTTTCAAGATCGACAGATTCATTTCCGCCCCAAGAGCTGATGTATTGCGTCATTCTTTTGTCAAAATCCATGGTTCAGCAGACCATTTTGAGGCATTACCTTTTGAACCGGAATTATTCACGACGACAGGCGTCAGGTCTGCCCTTTGAAGCGATTCTCCCGACGCGGAGGCAAGTTTTGCAAATTCGTCAATTTCACGTCTTGGGTGACCTGCCAAAACGACAAACCTGGAACAAAAACCCAATGAAACAAGCTTTCTCCATGTCGACGCCCACGCATCGTGAATAATCCGGGTTGAAACATTTATAGAACCACAACGCCTCCCAGCCAATCAACGTTGGGTTACTGGCGGTTTGAGGTATCAGGTTTACGCGACGCGTAAGCATGCTCAAGCTGCGCGTGAGAATGGCACCCAGTAACCTGCTACCTGAGAACTTTTTTCGAATCGCGTTAAATGTGACTTAGCACGAACTGGGAAATCAAAATGTCTTGCGTGGCGATACCCGTCAGGTCGGCGACAATGATATCTTCGCTGCCGCCACGGCGGTACCCGCTCGCGATCAGTTCGCCAACTTCTTCCATTTTTGAATCTGCGAGCAACCCGTTTTGGAACGCCTTGTGAATCTCACCATGGTGTTCACACTGCGACCTGCTGTCCAAAACGATCAGATCAGCCTGCTGCAGGATTGACTCATGTAGCTCCTGTTTCCCAACCGTATCGGCTCCCATCGCTGTCACCAGCGTGCCCGGACGCAATCGGCATTCAGGAATCACAGGACTCTTTGCCGGAGTGGTCGTCACGATCAAGTTGCATTTGGCAGCCAACTCGTTTGCGTCCTTGGCGGGTTTAACTTCAAAACCATGAACCGCCATATCCTTGCAGTACTGTTTGGACTTTTCTGCTGACCGGCCCATCACGGCTACCTCGCGACAGTCCGTAACGTGCTGCAGATATTCCAACTGCAGTCTGGCTTGGATTCCGGTTCCTACGATGCCAATTCTGGAAACCGATTCGGGCGAAAAGTGTTTTGCAATCACAGCACCCGCGAGTGCCGTTCGCAAGTCGGTCAAATACCCCTCGTCCAGCAGCACGCATTCGAGAGTTCCGGTCTTTTGTGAAAACACGAGGTTCAACCCGTTGCTGGACGGCAGTCCCAGCGACGGATTTTCGTAAAACCCAGAAGCAATTTTGATGACGTAGTAAGGTTCGCCTTTGAGGTAACCGTACTTGATATGAGTTTCCCCTGGCGGCTGCTGAAATGCCAAAGTCCCCACTGGCGGCACGACCGCCGCGCCGTTTGAGTAGCTGACAAATGACTTTTCAATGCAGTTTATTAAGTCATTTGCAGATGCTTTCCAGAGGACGTCAAGTATTGAGGCGCGGTCGATTGTCGTTGCCATGGCGGTAGCTCTTGCCGTTTCGCTTTAATGTTACCGATTGGCTCAGGTGATAACGAACGATTGATCGCTTGCCAAGCCCCGGGAACCTAAGTCGAACCTCTGATTGCAGATGTGCTCAAACGCGGAGACTTGGTGCAAACGTTGCTTACCTTTTGCGTTTTTCGACTGTGGGACGCGATGCCAATCGAATTGGGATTCGGGAGTATTCTTCATTTCGTTTGATGCCGACAACTACTTCGTCTCCTGCGTGAAATTCCTGTAGTCGCACCAATAAAGATTCGGTATTGGTGATCCGATGCCCGTTTAGGCTGATCAGGATATCGCCCCACATTGTCGTGCCTTCTTCAGCCGACGTGGTGGAGCGAATGTTCGCTTCGGCAGCTGGACTTCCTTCGGCAACGCCGAGGATCAAAACGCCTTCATCACTTGCCTGCCGAGAGATTTGCATCGGTGCCAAAGCCAGTCCCAGAAAGCCACGATCAACCATTTGACCGTTGATCAGTAACGGAACGGTCGCACGAACCGTGTTCACCGGGACCGCAAACCCAACGCCAGCAGATGCTCCTGATCGGCTGAGGATTGCGGTATTGACGCCGATCAAACGACCGCGACTATCCAAAAGGGGACCGCCCGAGTTTCCCGGATTAATCGCCGCATCGGTTTGTATCACTCCACGAATCGAATCGCCGCTTTGTGAATCAATCTCACGACCCAAGCCGCTGACGATTCCAGCTGTCAGGGTTTGGTCCAGTCCAAACGGGTTTCCGATTGCAAACACTTTTTGGCCGACTTCGAGATTGTCAGATCGTCCGGTTGCGAGCGGACGAAGCCGCGAGGCGGGTGCTTCGATTTTCAAAACGGCAAGATCGAATTCTGGAGCTTCCCCAAGGACTTCTGCCTCCCATTCGGAGCCGTCGGTAAGTTTGACCTGAACAAAATCCGATCCTTCGACGACGTGATAATTGGTAACCACATGGCCTTGATTGTCCCAAAGGAAACCCGATCCAGTTCCGCTTGGCAATCGACCGACGTTCAGCGTGACTTCGCCTCGTTTGGCGAGCACAGCTCGCTGCGTTGAAATATTGACGACTGAAGGCGACGATTGGCGAAAGACGTTTACGTTCGCCTGTTCTTCGCGATCCAGAAACCGTTCCTGATCCTGAGCTTGCAATGCTGAAGGCATGATCGCAACGATGACAATCAGGGCAGTCAATATCGCGCCGGTAAAACGTGGCAGTTCATTTCGTTTGCGATCGGAAACGGCATTCAAGTTGGCGAAAACCATCACTTTGTTGACTGAAATGCAACGTGGCTTGGTTAAGTCCTGTTGCTGCGATTGTGATGTTGAAAGAAATTTCATTTTGTGCTCCTTGCTAGTATTTCGGATTTGGCCCTCGCTGTTGTGTCCTTCATCCAGTGAGAATTGGCCAATCATTTTGTTGGTCTTCTGATGCTCTTGATGGAAGAGTCTTACTTGAAGATTTCAGTGCTACCAGTGCTGGAAGTTGCAAATAACCTTTCATGGGAAACATGGAAATCGATATCCTGCTCGGAAAAAAGCGACATGCGATATCAACCGGAATTATTCACGACGACAGGCGTCAGGTCCGCCCTTTGAAGCGATTCTCCTGACGCGGAGGCAAGTTTTGCAAATTCGTCAGTTTCACGTCTTGGGTGACCTGCCGAAACGACAAACCTGGAACAAAAACCTAATGAAACAAGCTTTCTCCATGTCGACGTTCACGCATCGTGAATAATCCGGGTTGAAGATTTCAGTGCTACCAATGCTGGAAGTTGCAAATGACCTTTCATGGGTTTTGCACTGGTTCTTGTTCCCGCGAGAGAGTGCTTTGCTAACTTTTAAAAAGAAATGTTCGTTCGTAAGAAGTGTTCGGTCGTCGCATCATATGACGGTACTGAGGAAAAGACGATTTACCGAATTTGGAAGCAAAGCAATGACAAAAAAACGACAGGAAAAAACGAACGCCATCAACGTTGTCCAGCAGCAAAAAGCAAATCTGTTCGACACCATGTGCGGCAACAGTCACGCCAAAGAAGCTTGCCAACGTTTTGTCGACAAGCTTGAAAATGCCTCGCAAAGCTACGCGAGTAAAGCAGCGTCGAAGTGACGCCGCGCCGTATCACGATTTTCATTGAAATGAAAAATCTCCTCGAAAAAGGCTTCGCTCATCTTCTTGAGCGGAGTCTTTTTTGATCCCGAATTATTCACGACGACAGGCGTCTGGTTTGTCCTTTGAAGCGATTCTCCGGACGCGAAGGCAAGTTTTTCAAATTGGTCAATTTCACGTCGTG
>CAYZPA010000048.1:0-41442 GCA_964479855.1 uncultured Pirellulaceae bacterium | reverse complement strand
TTGTGGTTTCGACAGGTCACCCAAGACGTGAAACGGACGAATTCGCAAAGCTTGCCTGTGCGTCAGGAGAATCGCTTCAAAGACCAAACCAGACGCCTGTCGTCGTGAATAATTCCGGTTAAAACCCCAGAGCATACGAATGAACGAAATCGACTGTTGGAGTCAGTTTGAAACCCTTGCCAGCGAGAGCATGGAGTCTGCATTGGACTTCCTGGACCGCCACTTTCGCGATTCATCGGATTATCATCGGCTGTTCGATGTGCTGAAAATGAAGATACGGCACTCTTTGGGCTTACCCTTGCTTCATAGCGAAGGTGATCCGGAACTCGATCAGAAAACCCAGAATCAACTCGAAGACAAGCTGCTCGAAGCATGTCGCGAACTTGCTCAATTGTTTTTCGAAGCGGGAAATCTTAACGAAGGGTGGATTTATCTGCAGCCCGTGGGAGACGCGGCATTCGGGCGAAAACTAATTCGCGACGTTGAAGTCAATGAAGAAACGACGCCTTCGATTATCGATATCGCTTTTCACCAAGGCGTCGATCCGGCTTATGGCTATCAAATCCTGATTCAGGAAACAGGCACCTGTAACGGCATCACCGCTTTCGATGTGCATGCGATGCAGTTAGAACGCCCGGTGGTTGCGGAGCTGTCTTCGGTGTTGCTGAATCACTTTTATGATGAAGTGCTGACCAATGTCAGTTCGCATATCGCCGATCAAAATTTGGAACAGGACGACGGCGTAAGTTCGGCTTCAACGACGGAAACTTCACCGACACTGGGTGATCTTTTGGATCAGCATTCGTGGCTCGTTCGCGAAGGCGGACACCACATCGACGCGACTCACCTTGCGTCAGTGATTCGTATTGCTCGACAGACGCTTGCGAAATCCGATCATAAAAAAGCGCTCGAACTGTCTAATTATGGATGCCGACTTGACTCCGACTATCAGTTTGCCAGCGACCCACCGTTTCAGGAAATCTACGAGGACCATCGAATTTTCTATCAGGCACTGACGGGCATTGAAGTCGAGAATGCGATTCAGCATTTCACGGACAAGGCAGATTCACTCAAGGGCGAATACCACGAAGGGGCAGCCGTCGAGGCGTTAATCGACCTGCAGATTCGCACGGGAGATAGGGACAGCGCCGTCCAGACGACGATCGAGCGTCTTTGGCAGCTTGTCGATCCGGGGAGCTTGCCGCCTTCCGCGTTCGAGATTCCCAAAACATCTGGCCAGTTCGAGGCCATGGCATCCGCTTTTAAATCGCAATCGAATTTCGCGGGTTTTGCGTTTTCGAAACTGCGGGCATTGGAAAGTTCATAGTAGCCCCAGAAAGTTCACAGTAGCCAAGGAAAATACGCAGTAGTCCCCAAAAGTTCGCAGTAGAACTCGCGCATAAAAAAACAGCCTGCCAGAAAACTGACAGGCTGCCTTTGAATCATCGCAACTCTGAATCAAGCTTCAAAGCTTAGCCGTTGATCTTTCCACCACGAATGATGAAAGCGTTCGGATCGACAATCGGGGAAGCTTCTGTTGGAGCTTCTTCGATGATGCCTTGAGCCGGTACAGTGTCAACAGGAGCTGATTGAACTGGAGCCGTCTCCATGATGACGCCTTCGCCCTGAATAGCTGGAGCTGCATTCATCATGACAGGTTCGCTGTACATGATCGAAGAATCAGAACCACAACCGCATGGAGCAGCAGCAACAGGAGCTGCAGTGCCACATCCGCAATCGTTCGTAGGGCATGGAGAGTTGCAACCATCGTTGCATCCGCCACCGATAACACGGCCACCACGATCGCGAGCGATACGGTTTCCACGAAGACGGTCAAGCAGAGTCAAGCGAGCTGTTCCGCCACATGGCGAAGCGTCTGCACATCCGCAAGACGATTCAACAACAGGAGCCGCACAGCCGCAACCGCGATCGAACTGCAACATGCCGCGAGCACGAGAACCGACGTTGCTAACCATGCCGCGAATTTTGCCACCGTTGCAACCACAAGCTGGTGCAGCGTCGCAACCGCAATCGGCAACAACAGGAGCCGGTGCCGGCGCCGGAGCAGAGCATCCGCAATCAGCAACTGGAGCTTCGCAGCCACAGCCACCGACAGAAGATACGCGACCGCGAAGTTTCGCGAGCAATCCACCACCGCCAAGCATTGGTGCTGAAGCACAACCGCATGGCTCGAAAATTGGAGCTGGATCAGCACATCCACAATCAGATACAAGATCAATCGTGTCGCCACATCCGCCGAACGAAGAGAAACGTCCACGGAGTTTTTCAAGCAATCCGCCGCCGCCACAAGTCGGCCCTGCATTGCATCCGCAAGGCTCAGCAACGACTGGAGCTGCACATCCGCAATCAGCAACAGGAGCACCGCATCCGCAGTCACCGTTACCGATTGTTGACAGGCGAGACTTGATTTGATCGAGCAAACCAATTCGACCGCCGCAAGTTGGGGCCGCGTCGCATCCACATGATTCGACGACTGGTTCAACGCAACCGCATGAAGAAGCTGCTGGAGCACTCTGGCATCCGCAACCAACGGTCGACAAACGATCTTTAATTTTGGCAAGAATGCCGGGGCCACCACAGCCACAGCCGTCCATTACCATTCCACCACCACAGCCACCAGCGAGAAGGCCACCGCCTCCGCAACCAGAATCACAGCCCGTATCGCATGCACTTGCAGTTTGACACATTGAGCATCCGACCTTGGATAGCATTCGGTCAAGAAGTTGACCTTCACTGGAACTGCAGCTCATCGCGAAGCTACAGAATAGCATCACAGAAGCTAACTTAATGTTCATTGAGACTCGTCTCCTAGAGTTTGGAACTCGCATTTTCACTTCAAACCTCCGACAAAAAATGACCATGTCGGCCGCCTCGGGAAACCGGTGCAGCCCCCCTCGAAAGAGGAGATTTCACCGTTCATCCATCCTGAAATCAGGATTGGAGGCTTGAAATTTGCGCTAAAAATTTGAGTCCGATCAGGACGCCAACCCGCACCATCCATTTTATGCGAGAAAAGTTGAGCACCTGTTTCTGATTCCAGCGTCTGCTGGCTCCAGCATTCAATTGTCATTCTGTGTTTTCGTCGTAGACTGTTGCGAACTGCATTTCCGTTACACGAATGAGGCTATTGACCGCTGGCGCTGTCATAACAGAAATGACGGCCATTCTGGCAAGAGAAAGTTTGCCGTTTGCGGAGCTATTGACTAATTTGGAACGGTCACCCAACATGCCGGTTTCAAGGGTTGGACAGAGACTAAGATCATTCGAGCCCGGTTCAGCAAGGGCCGGCTTGGAAAGTCGAACTCTTCCAGATAGTCACCTCGCCAAAACAAAACCAGTTGAGTCGGATCCAAATTGAACGCTCCAAATCATTCAAAAGATCGCTTCGCCCTGCTCCCATTGCTGGTTGTTTTCGCCTGCTTTGCAATCGCTGGCTGTGAACAACGCTATAAACCGGCAAATTATCGAGCCGCGCCGCGAGCCGAAGGTGAATCCACGGAGGCGGACAAGTCTACAAAGCGTAGGGCTAACGTGCCGCTGCCTCGAGTTACCGATTGGACGTCTCCCTCTTCGCTTGGAGAATTTAAAGGTGGTTTCACCGGCGGGGGCATGAACCCTTACCGCGGCGGAGGCTACCGCGGAAGCGCCTATCGCGGCGACTTGTACCGTGGCTACGGAAACGCCGGCTCAGTTTATCGAGGTTACCCAAACAGAGGCTCGTCGTATCGTGGATTCGATAATCGATACGGTTCGGGAAACGCTGGTGCCTATCGAGGCTATGGCGATAGGAAACCGGCCACTCAATACGGCAATCCTGCCACTCAATACGGTAATGCGCCTTCGGTTTATCGTGGCTACCAAGCGACGCCAGCGTATCGCGGGTATGGAAACCCGTTGCGAGATTAACGCGACGGCGACTCTTACGCTGCAAAGCTAAACGTTTGGTGAAAGCTCTATCGTTGGCGATTAACGATGGGTGGACTACGTCGCAAACTGCCGGACGATTTCAGGTAGTTCGACAAGGTCGCGGTTCACCATCGATGCAACTTCGCCAATGACGGTCACCATGGGGCTGTCGATGCCGAGTGCTTTGACGACGTCGGCGATCGTAGACGCGCTCGCCGCAGTGACCCGTTGGTTATCGCAAGTCGCGTTTTCGATGCTGGCGGCCGGAGTTTTGGGGTCCAGTCCGGCTTCGATCAATCCTTTGGTGATTTCAGCAAGGTTCTTTCTTGCCATCAGCAACACGATGGTGTCCATGCGGCTCAGAGCATCGAAATCAAAAGCGTAGTTGCCCAAGTTTGGATCAGTCTGCCCGGTCACGACAGCGAACGAGCGGGCGATACCTCGTGATGTGACCGGAATGCCCGCAGCAGAAGGAGCCGAAATCGAACTGCTGATTCCTGGCACAACGGTGCATGGAATGTTGTGCCGCCGACAGGTTTCCAGCTCTTCGAATCCTCTTCCGAACACAAACGGGTCGCCGCCCTTGAGCCGCACAACCACGTTTCCATGCCGAGCTCGATCGACCAGCAGGTCATTGATTTCCTCTTGCGAAACGCGATGGTGTTCCGGGTATTTTCCGACATCGATTTTCTCGGCATCCTCGCGACACCATTCAAGGACTTCCAATGGCACCAATCGGTCGTGGATGACGACATCGGCAGCCTTTAGCAACCGGACGCCGCGCAGCGTCATCAAGTCCGGATCTCCGGGCCCTGCTCCAACGAGGTGGACGATTCCCTGTCTTGCAATCATGTCGTCGCCTCCAGCGTTGGTAGATTCAGCTTGTGACCCTGCTGGACCGCATCTGTTGCCAGTTCGATACAGATCTCTGCCATCTCCGGGTACATCCCGATTGGCATTTCAAGAATGCATTTTCTACCGCCACGATCCTGAACGATCGGAAACTCAACGTCGGGACCGCTTGGCAAGCCAAATGCTTCCGGTACATCAACCGTCGTATGAGGACCTCTGCTGACCAGAAACGGAACAATCAGCGTGTGGCCGGTCAGGATGGAAGCCGCGACAAGATCAGCCTGAGGATCCTGGTCCAGAAACGCGACACGAGCTCGAATTTTCGGAAATGTGGCTTTCAAAACTTCGAACAAATCAAAGGTCGACTTCGCACTCTTTTTGTTTCGCCTTGTTCCGTGCCCAATCAATGCCAGCGTTGTTTCGGACTCATCGATCTGGTACTCGTTCAATCGTCCGCGAATTCGATCGCACATCAATGTTGCAACCCGAGGATGCATGCCGGCGACGGGGCTGATGTGCCAGTCGAATTCTGACGCTTTCGTGTTCTGAGCCAGCTTTCCCGGAATGACCGAATTGAGGTAGTAGCCGACGCTGGTCATCAGTGGAACCACGATGACTTTCCCGGCAGGCAAACCGTCCAGCACATTGGTCATGTTCGGCTGGCCCATCAGGAATGCACACCGAACGTTCGCGAACAGTCCCATTGCCTCGATTTGCGACGCCAAATCGAAAATCGGAGCGTTCGAATTGGGAGCCGCTTCGGAGCCGTGAGCTGCAAGGACTAATGTGTATTCGCTGAATGAATTCAAAATCAATTTCTATGTGTATAAAGAAAGTTGCCAAACCGATCAACCAATTTGCACCAGCGGTGCGACGGTATCGAGTGTTTGTTCTTCCTTGCCTGTGACTCGACGACGCGGTGCGTCCCGGTCAAGAATCCTTTGGTAGAAGTCGCCCAGCCCTTCGTCATCATTGCGATCCGCTGCAAATTTTGACAGCAGAGGAGTCAGGACTTCGACGGCTTCTTCGATTTTCACGTCGGCAGCATAAAGGTCCGCCATTCGATCGCCCGCAAGTCGGCCTCCCACAAACAGATGGTAGACGCCCGGACGACGACCTACAAAAGCGATGTCAGCCGTGTAAGGACGAGCACACCCGTTAGGACAGCCCGTCATGCGAATCGTGAGTGGAACATCGGCCAACCCCAGTTCGTCAAGTTTTGTTTCGACGCTTGAGACGACATCGTGCGAGACGCGTTCTGATTCGGCGACTGCCAGGCCGCAAGTCGGCATCGCTGGACAAGCCATCGAATATCGCTTCGCGTTGGAAAGCTCGTTCACGGTGGGAACATTGAACTCATTCAGGATCGCTTCCAGCTCAGGGATCTGAGACTCTTTCAAGTTGCTGAAAATGATGCTCTGCTGAGCCGTGAAAACAGCATCGCAGCCAAGTGACTCGATAATCTTTCGAAACGCGCTTCGGCACATGGTCCGATCGTTGTCGATGATCCGGCCGTTTTCAACGAACACACCGTAGAACCAATGGTCGTCGTCCTGCTTGTGAGGGCCCAGCCAATCCTCGATTCCGGCAACTGGAATTTCACGCGAAGGTTGAACTTCAAAGTTTGCACGCTCTCTGAATTCCTGATTGAACCAATCGATCCCTTTATCATTGATCAGGTACTTAAGCCGAGCCTGCTTGCGATCGTTTCGGTTGCCGAAGTCTCGATAGATTGAGCACACGATTCGGATCGCTTCGACACCGTTCGCTACGGCCACGAAGCCAACTTCGTCCGCGATTTGCGCAAACGTGTTCGGCCGACCGTGACTCATTCCCAAGCCTCCTCCCGCAAGCACGTTGTAGCCAATCAATTTGCCGTCTTCGACGATCCCGATCAGACCGGCATCGTAAGAATAGATGTCAATCTGGTTCTCGCCCGCCAGCGTCACGCCGACTTTGTACTTTCGAGGCAGGTACGTTTCGCCGTAAAAAGGCTCCGTTTCGTTCGGGATTTCCTGTTTCTGTCCGTCAATCCAGAGCTGGTAATATGCCTTGGTTGCGGGTCGCAGATCGACGGCAACTTCTTCGCAGGTTGCCCGAATTTGCGAATAGATTTCGTCGGTAAAGGGCGCCGCAGAAGCCATGACGTTTCGGCAAACGTCGCCGCACGCCGCCAGCGTCGTCATCATCGACTCATTGATCTGACGCATCGTTTCCCGCAATTCGGTTTTGATGACGCCATGGAATTGAATGGCTTGACGCGTCGTAATGCGAATCGATCCATTGGCAAATTCGTCCGCCATTCGATCAAGGTCACGATATTGTTGGTTGCTGACTTTACCGCCCGGCAGCGCAACGCGAATCATGAAACTGTAGGCCTTGCCAAGTCCTTCCTTGCGGCGATCGGCTCGCAGGTCACGATCGTCCTGCTGGTAAGTGCCATGAAACTTTAGAAGTTGAAGATCATCGTGTTCGAAAGCATCAATTTCGGTATCGTTGAGCACTTCATCAATCGTGCCACGCAAGAGTTTTCCGTTGACTTTTGCGACTTCGACCTTGGAAGGTTTTGTTTTGTCTTTGGCCATAAGATTATCCTAAAAACGCTCGCTGCGAGGGGGTTTGTCTGCGCGGCGGGCAGAGGTTCTGTCTGAATCGAGTTGAGAATTTTAACCGGAATTATTCACGACGACATGCGTCTGGTTTGTCGTTCGAAGCGATTCTCTGGACACGGAGGCAAGTTTTACAAATTCGTCAATTTCGCGTCGTGGGTTACCTGTCGAAACCACAAACTTGGAGCAATATCCCAATGAAACAAGCTTTCTCCAGGTCGACGCCCACGCATCGTGAATAATCCGGGTTTAAATCGAAAAGTGCAAACCGCACTCGTCTTTGTCTTTGCCTTCCCAGCGTCCTTCTCGAGCGTCCGAATCTGGTGTTGATCCGGGAACAGCTTGAGTGCAATGGAAGCAGCTGATCGTCGGATAGCTTTGCAAATGCAACTGGTTGAACGGCACTTCGTTCTGTTGAATGTATTCCCAGACTTGGGGCCGAGTCCATGTCGCGAGCGGACAAAATTTCAGCAATTGATATCGCCAGTCCCAAGCGATGATCGGTGTCTGGGCTCGTGCTTTGGTTTGACTTCTACGAAGGCCGGTGATCCAAAGATCAAAGTTCCCAATGTTTTCTTTCATGGGGACGACCTTGCGAATATGACAGCAAAGGTTGGGATTGTTCTTCCAGAGTTCGTTGCCGTAGGTTTCGGCCTGCTGGGCAACCGACACTTCCGTCTCCCACTTCACGAAATCGATGTTGGGATATTTTGCCGCAAGCTTATCTTTCAACTGCAGCGTTTCCGGAAAGAAGAACCCCGTATCGATCCACGCGACTTGCATGTTGGGAAGCTTGTTTTCCGTGATCGATCGCGAGCACATATCGATCAGGGCACAGCCTTCCATTCCGAAGGAAGTCGTCATGATTTTGCGTTGATCCAAAAATCGCTTCAATCCCCATGCCACCAGTTCCATCGGCGAGCTGGATTCGGAAATCATGGCCATCGAAGCGTCATCGTGCTGAAAAACCGAAGCGTCTGTTGGTTTCCCTGCTTCAGCGACTCTTCCATCTGGAAGTGCCGGCGCACTGGAGCCCTGGAGCGACACCAAAGTCGATTCGTTAGAATCTTGTTCAATATTGGCTTTGGTAGAATTGGGCTGTTCTGCTGGATTGTTCATGGCCGTCGTGGTGGCGCGGGGGTCGAGCGCAGCGTATAATTCTTGTGGATGCCAAAGTTACGTCAAGCGCAATCTTTTTGCCTTTTCTCGCACGCGATGCCAAAAGCGTCCCGCAGGCCGGGCAAATCATCACGTCGCGCGTCGTCGTTTTGCTCAACGGGAGATTGGATGCCCAAAAAGTGCCCTCAATCACGGCTGCTTGTACGTTAAGTCGTTGCGAACGCGGTGCGACAACATTGCTGGTGAGTTCGCAAATCATTGTTTCGGTCAGCATCGCGTGAGCCATCGATCGGTTACACTGTTCCGTTTCTATCAATTCTGGCAGCTGCGTCGTAACACCGTAGCCACTTCATGGATATCGCGCTCAATCTGGTTTGGATCATTCTCGGTTTGGGGGGGCTCTACTACGGCGCCGAATGGCTTGTTCGCGGAGCTGCCGGCATGGCGCTGATGGCAGGATTGTCCTCATTGGTCGTTGGTTTGACTGTCGTCGCTTTTGGCACCAGCATGCCGGAACTGATTGTCAGCATCCGAGCCAATTTGCAAGGCGACGCGGATATCGCGCTTGGAAATGTCGTTGGCTCGAACATCTGCAATATTGGACTCGTCCTTGGGATCGCTGCGCTGATCACGCCTATCACTTTGCATCGCCAGTTCCTGCGGCGAGAGCTTCCGATTCTGATTGTTGTCTCAATCGTCTTCGTCGCCGCTCTGTTGCACGATCAAACCATCAGCCAAATCGAGGGTTTTGTTTTTGGGTTTGCGATCATTGCCTACACCGCATTGTGTATCCGAATTGCGAGGTCGAATCCTGACGATCCGATTGCGGCGATCGAGGATGAAATTCCTGCCGACGTTGATTCCGTCGAAGAAGCAGAAGCCGGAAACGCTCGCAAGATCGCCGTGATGTTGTTTTGGCTTGTGGCTGGACTGGCGTTTTTGTTGATCGGAGCAGATCGTTTGGTTGCCGGTAGCAAGTTCATTGCTGAATCGTTGGGCGTGTCCAAAGCGGTGATCGCGTTGACCGTTGTCGCGTTTGGAACAAGTCTGCCCGAGCTGGCGACGACGATCGTTGCTTGTGCAAAGGGAGAATCCGATTTGGCCGCTGGAAATGCGATCGGTTCCTGTTTGTTCAATTTGCTGTGTGTGGTCGGCTTTACCGCGATCATCAAGCCGATTGTTTCTATGGATATCTCCGCCGTCGACTTGAGCGTCATGGTGGCGTTCGCTTTCGCGCTCCCCATCATGATGTGGAAAGACAGAACACTCGGTCGGATCGGTGGAGCGATCCTTTTGATTGGCTATCTGGTTTACATCTGCTGGACAGGCGTTCCGGGCTGAGCTGAAAAGCTGGTGCTGGAAGTTGCAAGTAACCTTTAATTCCGGTTAATCGAAATCATTGAAATCTGATTCTTGCTCGGGAAAAAGCAGCAACCGATGTCAAACGTCAATGCCGGTTATTTGCGCTACAGTCCCTTCCAACGGACAAAACCTTCCAGGGCCTGATACTGAGCCATGCCGAGCTGGTCGTAGATTCGCGCGGTTTGAGCATTTCTTGCTTCAGCGCGTTGCCAAAATTCTCTTGCGTCGGGTCCGGGAAAAAGAGCTCGGTCTTTTTGGGATTCGTGCCGGAAAATTGCGACGCGTTTCCGTTCTACTTCTTGCGGGCTTAGCGGAACCGCCATCTCGATTTCGTGAGGAGCCCACTCTTGCCATGCGCCTCGGTACAGCCACACGACGCAATCTTTCATCCAGTCATCGTCTTTGCACTGTCGGCAAGATTCAAAGATGACTTCCAGGCACGTCCGATGGGTGCCATGAGGATCCGACAAATCGCCGGCGGCATAAATTTGATGTGGCTTCACGCTGCGAAGTAGGTCGACCGTAATCTTGATGTCTTCCGGGCCGATGGGCTTTTTCCGAACGACGCCGGTTTCGTAAAACGGCAAATCAAGATAGTGAAGTCGCTCGTCCAGCACGCCGCAGACGCGAGCTCCCGCCCTGGCTTCCCCGCGTCGGATGAGCCCCTTCAGCTGTTGCATCTCCGGCATGTCGACTTCGCCGGCAGTTTTGCCTCCCAGAAAATCGATCATCGCACGAGTCAATTCATCAATCTTGTCGCTGGCAACGCCAAACGAATCGCAGAAATCGGCCGCGAATTCGGCAAACCGAAGAGCATCTTCATCGAAGACGGCAATGTTTCCTGATGTCTGATAGGCGACATGAACTTCGTGGCCCTGGTCTGCCAATCGAGTCAACGTTCCGCCCATCGAGATCACATCGTCATCCGGATGCGGCGAAAAAAGAACAATGCGTTTTGGGAAAACACCGTCAGCCTGATTTGGCTTTCCTGCAGCCCAACCGGTGATTGTGTTCTGAAGGTGACGAAAAATTCGAAGGTTGATTTCGTATGCCGAGCCATATTCTGCCAACAAGTCCTGCAAACCGTTTTCGTTGTAGTCGGCATCGGTCAGCATCAGAATAGGTCGGTCCAGCGATAGCGACAAATCAATCACGGCTCGTCGAACCATCGCATCATCCCAAACGACTTCGCCACAAAGCCACGGCGATTTGATTTCGGTCAGGTCGGCTGCCGCTGCCTCATCAAGCACAAACTCTGTGTCAGGATGTTGTTGCAAAAATGTTGCCGGAATGGTCGGAGTCATCTCTCCTTCGACGGAGCTGGCAACGACTCGTGATTTGTTTTCGCCAAACGCTAGTAGCAGAATTTTTCTGGCGTTCAGAATCGTGCCTACGCCCATCGTGATCGCTCGCCGTGGAACGTTTTCGATCCCAAAAAAGTCACTGGCCGCGTCGATTCGCGTAAGTCGATCCAGCGTGATCAAGCGGGTTCGGCTGTCGGTGCCTGAACCCGGTTCGTTGAATCCGATATGGCCGGTTCGACCGATGCCGAGGATCTGGACATCGATTCCGCCCGCTGCCTCAATTTTCTCTTCGTAGGTTCTGCAGAAATCAGCAACCTGTTCGACCGCAATGGTTCCATCGGGGATATGAATATTCTCCTTGGGGATGTCGACCAGATCGAAAAGGTGTTCGTGCATGAACCGAACGTAGCTTTGCAGGCAATCCTGCTGCATCGGAAAATATTCGTCCAAATTGAACGTCACTACATTCGACAGCGAAAGTCCCTCGTCCCGATGCATGCGAACGAGTTCAGAATAGACGTTGACGGGTGTCGATCCGGTGGCCAAACCAAGCACACAGTTTTTACCCTGAGCTGCCCGACTGCGTATCAAGTCCGCAAGTTCACGGGCGATAGCCTGGCTTACCTGTTTCGAATCCTTGAAGACACGAAACGGGATCTTGCCGGTTCCATGGATCGTTTCTGATGCAGCATCGGATTGGGTTTGAAAAGAATTCGATTCTACGCTTGCGCTCATGGTCTTGGCTCCGTGCGAAAAATGCAGAAGCCATCAGGATGGCGGCGGGTTGTCGATCAGTCAACCGGATGCAACGCCATCAGCGAATGTCGATTCAGGAAATGTTGCAAGCCGAAGGCGCAAAATCATAGCCTTCGCAAAACTGACGCACTGAGGCGATGAACTTCGTCAACAGCTGTCCCTGAAAGCGATACGGATTCCAGCACGCGGAGATCGTCCGCGTTGGTTGTTCGCCCGCAAGTTTACGATAAACGACGCCGCTGTTGGCATCTTGCGTGGTTGCCATCGCAGGCACAAAAGACAGGCCGTATCCCATGGCGACAAGATTCTGCACTGTGATCAACTGCTCGATCCGGGTCGTTCCGATCGGTTGAAAATTCTTGCTGTTGCAAAAGCTGTCGATGGATTCTGAAAGACAGTGTTCGTCACCAAGAAATACAAAGGGTTCGTGCTGGATGTCTTCGATACTGATTTCAGATTCCGACGCGAGGTTGTGATCGGCAGGCAGGGCCAGCAAAATCGGTTCTTCAAACAGCGGTTCGATCGTCAGATACTTTGCCTTTGTTGGCTTGGCAACGAAGCCAAGGTCGATCTCGCCGTTTGAAACTCGCTTGAGGAGTTTTTCGGTGGTGTTTTCCGAGACGCTCATTTTGGCTGATGGAAATTGATCGCCGACCTTTCTCAGCACCGTTGGCAAGAGATACGGAGCGATTGTAGGGATGGCTCCCATGCAAATTTGTCCGGTCTCTCCATCGTCCGTGATGCGACGTTTCGCGTCTTCGACCAGGTATAGAATTTTTTCGGCTTGAGTGTGCAGCATTTGGCCGGCGGGCGTCAGTCGGATGGTGCGCCCCTGCCGTTCAAAGAGCGGTTGCCCCAGTTCGCGTTCCAGTTTTCCAATCTGTTGGCTTAATGCGGGTTGAGAAACGAGACAATCCTCAGCCGCTTTTGTGAAGCTTCGATGTTCGACGATCTTGCTGAAATACCTTAGTTGACCAACGTCCATTGCTTTACCTTGATGAGCAAAAAAGTCACGACCACGCTGACGCATTATGGAGGATGCAAATTGTGGATGCAAACGTCGGAACGCAAAAAACAAATTAAGAATTTATTTTTTGAGGAAGCTCAAACAATTGGCGGTTTGCGACGTGATGGGTTGGTAACTGTGCTGATCGAGCTTCCAAAATTCGTGCCTCGAGTCAAACGAAAGTTGACTTTGAACAGCGATGTGATTTTAGCCCGGATTATTCACGAGGCGTGGGCGTCGACAAGGAGAAGACTTGTTTCGTTTGGGTATTGTTTCAAGTTTGTGGTTTCACAGTTCACCCACGACGTGAAATTGGCAAATTTGTGAAACAGTCGCCATCTCAGAAGAATCGTAACACAGGGAAAACCAGACGCCCGTCGTCGTGAATCATTCCGGTTTAGGTAAGAATCGTTGAATGGCTTTGGTCGTTATGGCGAATGAATCACAAAGAAAGCGTATAAAAGTGAACGCATAAAAAAGCGAATGAAAAAAGGCTCAGCCTGCGATGCAGGCTGAGCCAAATTATCTTTTTTTAAAGGCAGACTTTTTCTACAGAGCCGTAAAGCCATCAAAGTTGAACGCGACGCCCTGTTGAGGGAAGATCGAGTAGATTGTTGTCGAGAGGTAGAGATTGACGGCTTCTGAAAGACGTTGAATTGGTTTCTTTGGAATCAGAACGATGTCAGAATCACGCAGCCAGATTTCGTCAGCCGGATTTGGGCTGCGTCCGAACAGTGGTGCCGCCAGATCCAATCGCGTGGCGATCAGTTGCCAATTGGCGTCCCTTCTGAAGACAACGACCTGCCGCAAGTTGCCGCCCTGATTGAATCCTTGAGCCAATGCGATGGCTTGCATCACTGAGGTTGGACCCGTCATTTCGATCTGTCCCGGTTGTGGGACTTCTCCTAGCACGTAGATGAACCTAGGTGCTCGTTCGATCAGGATTGATGTAACTTCAACGCCGCCTGAGTAGTACAGGTTGTAGCGAGCGTTAATTTCACGTTCGATTTCTTCGAGGGTCAAACCGATCGCAGGAACGCTTCCAATTTTGGGCAGTTGTATCGTTCCGTCCGGAGACACGGTCGCCAAGCGGGACTGTCCCCCGTTACCGGCTCGCGCATCGACGGCATCGCGAAGACCTTGCAGAGGCGAGTCACCTTCGATGACTTGCACAACGATTTCAGGATCTTTTACGTATTCAGAATATCGATCATTCAGTTCACGCTGAATGTTGGCGATCGTCTTGCCTGCGAATCGAACCAGTCCGACCAAGGGAAGCGAAACCGTTCCGTCAGACATGATCTGTAGGTTGGGTTGGTTCAACCTCGTGTCAGAAGAACTGGAGCTGATCTGAATCGTGTCGCCAACGAAAAGTCTATATGGTTCGCTACTACGACGACGGGTCAACAAATAAACGAACTCAAGTTGATCGTTGATGCGAATTCGGTAGTCAGGCACGTGGGGAGTGCGGAACGGACCGATGTACTCGCCATATCCAAATTGTTCCCAGTTTTGTCCCTTGGCTCTGGCCCAACGGCTTTCGCCCGGGAAACCATCGCTACCCAGTACGGCCTTAAATGCTTTGCCCGGCATGTTTTCTGTTCGACCACCGTAGCCAAATGACGGGCCTGAGTCGACGTAGCCGGCAGTGCTGACGCTACCGCAGGAACATGCTCCCTGGCAGCCGCAACCAATGCCCTGGCACAGTTGAACCTGGCTGTCGAGAATCATGCCTTCCGCTTGGTTGGGGTTTTGGGCCGTTTGATAATCTGCGGTGCGAACCTTGCTCTTGCGAAGCCGTTTCAGCGATGCCGTTGCGATTTCCATTTCAACCGCCGCCGGCCGAACAGCCCCGTCATCAATTGCTTCGGCGACAGGTTGGGCGATCTGAATTCGATGCTCTGGTTCCGATTTTTCGGGAACAAAGAATACCAACATCGCGAATCCTGCGAGGGCGGCCGCCGAAGTGAATTTTAAAATGGTTTTGATGTTCATCGCTTCAATCTCGATTCAAACAACTTTTCAGAGATGATTTGGAAAGGGTTGGTTTGGCCCAAACGTCAATTTGGCCCAAGCGTCGGGTTGCCTAGCGTCGCAGTGAACCAGGGAGGACTGATTTGATACGGTCGGCGATCGAAGTTTTTTTGCCTCTACCTTCAGCAGCTTCCACATTAGTGGCAGGGACGACTGCGTTCTGATTTTCAGAGGTGGCGGACTGCGCCATTCTGTTCACTTCCGGGCTCAGGGCAGGACTGCGAGCAACGAACTCTTGTGGTTCCATCCATTGGATTGTGTTGACGGGCAGCCCGATCGCTTCGTTTTGCATCGCAATTTGGTATTCCGTATGCGCCTTGTTCGCCAGATCCATGTCTCTGGCTGTACCCTTGCGTTGGTGGATCTTGGCAAGGTTGCCCCACGCCTGTGGGATCGGTCGCGTGATCAGGCTACGTTTAAGAAGTTGCTCTGCCTCGTTTAGTTCTCCACTGCGAGCCAACAGCACGCCGAGTTCATTCGCACTGCGGAAGTTTTGTGGATCTGCTTCCAGAGATGCGCGATGAAAGACTTGAGCTTTCGCCAAATCGGAAGACTCGGGATTCGGGTCGGCCTGAGCAGAAATTGAGTTCAGCTTGCCCAGGCAGAAAAGTGCTTCGGCGGCAATCACATTCTGACCACCGCAGATACCTAATTGCTGTCCCGCGTAGTGCAGGTACTTTTGGTGGGCTTGAGCTGCCGTCATTGAGCGAGCTTCCGTGGTGCCGATCAGTTGTGTGTCGTGCGCTTCGGTGACGAACCCAACGTTCAATCCCATACCTGATTGAGGGTCACCGATCATGAAGTCCTGAGCTTCTCTCAGTGCGATGATTCCTTCTCGCAGGGCTCCGGTGTAGGAATCGTTTCCGATCCGAGCGTCGTTGGCCTGAGCAAGGACTCGAAGGGCAGAGAAAAATTCCCGTGTCGCCAATTGAGTCGCGTTACGACGTGCGAGTGATTTGCCGTACTCGATGTGATGGGCCGCCTTTTGAGCTGCCGCTTCGCTCATTCCCATCACGACGGGAGCTTCGTACTGAGGCATTGCCTGGCGGTTCGGCTGTACGCTCGGCTGGGCAGCCACCGGAATCGGATCCACGAATCGCTTTCCGGGTAGAGTGCCTGAGGTGACGGCTACCTGATCGTCCATGTCGTTTGTGGAGGCCGCTGTTTCGACGGGCAGAGCGGTTTCAACGGTCGCCTCAATCGGAGCCGCAGCAGTCGACGCAAAATCCAGTTCAGGAATCTGTGCCTGCATTTGTTGCGGTGTGTTCAGTTGGGGCTTTGTCGCAGAAGTATCGTTTTTCCCTGGGCCAATGAATGGATTGGATTTCCATTTCGAATTCCGCTTGTTGGATTGCCACTTGCCAGAAGCCGGAATTTCATTGACTGTCGATGCTGAGTCAGCCTTGGTCGGCGTTTCAGACGCGACCGTATTCATGGCAATTGAGACTGGATCGGATTCGCCGTCTGAAGTTTCATCCGGAAGGTAGCTGTAGGATTGGACCTCCGACTCTTCCTTCGTCGAAGGTGACGACTCAAGTTCCAATGAATCGTTCAGGGGTGAAATGTCTAAAGGCAAATCGTCGGCGAATGTCAACTGTTCCTGCATCGCAGGAGCCGTTGGTAGCGAAGGTAGCTCAATCTCTGGCGGATTTTGAGCAACTCGAATGGAAGCCTCAGGCTCGGTCGCCGTTACAACGGTCGGCTGGGAAACGTTATCAGCCTGAGAGTCGGTCGGCGAAACACCTACGAGATTTTTCCCCGCCAGCTGATCGAGGGATCGAAAGCTGACATCGCTCGCCTCAAATGGTTCCGGAACTCCGGAATCGTCATTACGGTGAGTGACTGCGACGGCGAAAATTCCAGCCGCAATCATTGCTGAGATTAAAAATCGATTCTTGGTAATTTTCATCGCTTGGCCTCAAACTGCAAAACCGGCTTCACAAATGTGAACACACCGTGCAGTGGATATCGGCCAGAGCAAATGTAAAGGCGAAGTCGGTTAGTCCGATTGTGCGGTTTTCTCTGCTATTGTTTTCGTGCTAACCCGAAAAACCGGTAGAGTCTGCCATCCGAGTCGATGTGATCTTGCCCAAGCTTTCCAGTTTGAAACGCCTCGAACAAGTGCAAGCATTCGTTTATTCGATTCGCTCGAGAGTGAAATAGGCCAGCGGGATTCTTACCAAGCCAAAATTGGCGGTGACTCGGCCGAGTAAATGGTTGCGATCCAGGACAACGACTTTGTCGACCAGAATCCTGACGGGATCTTTCAGCTCGTTTTCTCCGTTTTTGTAACTAAAGACGGCGCCGTGCTTGAAGGGACCGACTCCCTGAGGCGCTTCGATGGCAAATTTTGCGACTCGCGAAACGTAACCTTCTTCGGGCATACCTGGCTTCGGAGCCCAGCCGATCGATCGGAGCATGTCGTTGCTGACTTGATGGACAAGGATGTTGTCGCCCCGAATATCGCATGGCGTTGCGACGATATCCTTGATGAATTGCCGATAG
Source organism: uncultured Pirellulaceae bacterium (assembly GCA_964479855.1). Lineage (GTDB taxonomy): Bacteria > Planctomycetota > Planctomycetia > Pirellulales > Pirellulaceae > Mariniblastus. The sequence goes on along the minus strand of CAYZPA010000048.1, from coordinate 23,968 downwards.
CCCACCAGTTCGACGATCCCTTTGTTGACGCCACGCCAGCGACCAATCAGTTCTGCCGGAGCGGGAGTTCGACCTTCGGTGAACATCTTGCGATAGTCGAAAAGGGTGAAGTTTCGCGTGTCCATCACGTCAACGCTGCCGTGAGACTTTGGACGTTTGATCCTTGATCTCCAGATGTATCCAGGACCATTTTGCATCATTTCCGCCTGGACGTAGGCGTGTTTGTGAATCGGGATTTGCGCCCAGTTCATTGGTTGCACAGGTTGCTGAACCTGTTGCATTGGTTGAGCTTGGAGGAATGAATGCACTTGCTGGAACGGCTGGGCTTGCTGAAACTGTTGAGCCTCCAACGTCGGAGCCTGCAACAACAAACAGGTCAAACTGAAAAGCGATACAATTCGAAACGTCATGATGATGACCACTGAATTACAATTGAACGACACCCGTTTGCATTCGTCATCTGAAGTGGTGACACCGTCGCCAGAATCGTGATCTTTAGCACGACCCCTCGTTTCCAGTATCTGTTGTTCAGGTTATTCGCATTATGACGGCTAGCATTCGTAACTTTGGAAACAACATTACGCTCAAGCCGCAGTCGGTTTACAGCGTCAGTGATGAATCTGAAGTGCTCGCGATTTTGAATGCTCACGCCGGCCAACCCATGAAGGCCATCGGAAGTTTGCATGCGTGGAGTGCTATCGCCGAGACCGATGGCGTGGTCATCGAAATGAGTTCGCTCAATTCAGTGCAGATCGCAGACGACAAAGCGTCGGTTTGGATCGGCGCGGGTTGTAAGGTCAAAAGGGCATTGCGAAAACTTTCCGGAGCAGGATTGACGCTGCCGTCGGTTGGCTTGATTGACGAACAAACGGTAGCCGGAGCGACCGCGACGGGCACGCATGGTTCCGGAAAAAACAGCCTGTCGCATTTCATCGAAGCAGTTCGCGTTGCTCACTACGATGCGGCGTCTGGAAAAGCGACGATCTCGACGATCGAAAACGGCGACGCGCTGCGAGCGGCCCGATGTTCTTTGGGGCTGATGGGAGTGATCGTTGCGATCAAGTTTTCCTGTCGACCAAAATACAACGTTCAGGAACACGCTCGCGGATTCAAAACGTTGGCCGACGTGATGGCGATGGAACGGCAGTATCCTCTCCAGCAGTTTTATCTGATGCCATGGAGCTGGAATTACTTCGGGCATCATCGTGTCGAATCCACCGCGGATCGAAGCAAGCTGGCGACGCTCTATCGTCTGTATTGTTTCAGCGTGATCGACGTCGGTTTGCACCTGGCGGTGACTTTTCTTGCGAGATGGTTGCAGAAGGCTTGGGCGATTCGGAGCTTTTTCAGGTTCGTTCTGCCGTGGACCATCGTTCCAAACTGGAAAGTTGTTGACGATTCGCATGCGATGTTGGTGATGGAACACGAACTTTTTCGACACATCGAAATCGAAGTCTTTGTTCCTCGCAGTAAAGTTGAAGAGGCAACGGAACTGTTGATCGATGTGTTGTCAGTTTTCGGTGGTCAGCCGAAACGGAATTTGCCGCGCACCGATGCGTTGCTCAATTCGATCGAGGTGCGACATCAGTTGGATTCGCTCGGTGGCAGCTATGTTCACCATTATCCGATTTGTTATCGTCGAGTCCTGCCTGATGACACGTTGCTGTCGATGACGTCTCGATCTAACCATGCCGATAGCGATGAGGACTGGTATGCAATCAGTTTCATTAGCTACCAGTTGCCAGATGAACGCGATGGTTTCTTCAAGTTCGCCAATTTTGTTGGACCGTTGGTAGCGAAACTGTATGGGGGGCGTTGCCACTGGGGTAAATATAATCCTTTGACGGCTGATCAGAATCGGGAACTGTACCCGCAGCTGGACGCGTTTGTCGCAGAAGTGAGTCGGATCGATCCAGAGGGTCGTTTTTCGAATCGCTGGTTGAGTCGGTCGGTCAGGGTGACCAGTTCGCACGAGTAGCGGCGTCATTCATGCAACAGATTTCTAAAATGTTCATCGGTGCGATCGCTCGAGTCGCATCGTGGATTGCCATCAATCAAGTTGCGTTTGGCGATGATGGGCTGGCGCATAAAAGCCGCCGGCGATGGGCGTGGCTTCCGATGTTTTTCGGGAATGGCGTGCTCCGTCTGCGTTCCGTTCCCGTTGAAGTGCTTTCCTCGACGGACTGGATTGCTCGTGAGAAGCTGCTTTCAAACTTGATGGGTTGCGATTCGGTTTTCGCAGCCAATTCGAACTCGATTACCTTGCAAAGAGTGCGTGGGATTCCGCTGAGTGAATTTCTTGCAGGAGCCAGCGCCGATCAATGCAAAGAAACGGCAGTGGCGGTAGCCTTGAGGGCTCTGTTTGAATTCCATCAATGCACGAATGATTCGCACGGAGATGCTTCTGCAACCAACGTGATGATCAGCGAGTCCGGAGACGAAATGACTGCTCAATGGTTTGATTTCGATTTGGCTCACCGCAAAAATTCTGCGATCGAGTTTCGATACGCCGATGATTTGCGAGCTCTGTTGTACACCTCGATGGTTCACTTTCCCTGTGATGCAAAACCGCGTCTGATCGAAATGGCTCGAGAGGTTTATCCGACCGCCAAAGTTTGGGATGCTTACGATCGGTTGTTTGCGAAAGAGAAACTTATTCGCGACGCGTTTCATCGGGCTCAGCTTTTGCGAAGCAGGCTGTAGCAACATGTGTTCAAAAAGGCGCACAATAAAAGCCCGACGCGCAAGCGAGGGATAAGGATCTCTTCGGAAATATCCACTCGCTTGCGCTTCGGGCTTGTATTTGTGTAACTTCAAAACTTGTGCGTCGTGCTTGTATTTTTGCTGCTTCGTGCTTGTGTTTGTGCAACTTCGAAAAGCCAACGGGCTCAGGGCGGCAGTCGCCTTACGCCGTTTACTTCAGTCGAATCGCCGCCATCTCACGATCATTGCGAATCAGCAACACGCCGTCAGCCAATGTGGGATGAGTCCACGTGCGGTGCTTCAGTGCCTTCAATCTGCCGGTTTCCCTGAACGCTGTCGGATCGACGGCGACCTGAGCGAGGTAACCCTTCTCCGACTGGACGATGAAAAAGTTACCGGCTTGAATGAATTGCCCGTGTGCGTACCGCCCCTCTTTCCATTGACGTTTTCCTGTTTCTGCATCCACGCAAGTCATGATTCCCAAATCCAAACCGTAGATATGATCCTTGTGCAAAATGGCTGACGAGAATTTTGATTTCAGATTCTTGTTTTTCCAAACGACCTCGGCAGATAGCTGGCCGTCAGTGTTTTCGATCCGAAATCGTGCACAGCCCATGCCGTAGCCCGACGAAATGAAGATATCGCTATCGCTCAGCTGAATGGGTTGGCAAACATTGTTCTTTTCTTCTTCGTTGCTGATCCAGTCGACCTGCCAAAGAACTTTTCCGGTTTCAGTCTCGTGAGCGTAAAGGCCATCGCCATTGAAAATAAGAATTTGATCCGTTTCCGCGATGGTCATCCGAACCGGCGAGCTGTACGAAGCATCCGCACTACCACTTTTCCAAATCACATTGCCATCGTTTTTGTCGTAAGCCACCAGCGAGCTGTTTTCGCCACCCGGACTGACGATCACTTTTTCATTCGCGATCAGTGGCGACGCACACATTCCGAAGTAGCAATTCTGTGCGTCGTGATCGATCAGGATATCCGTTTCCCACTTGGTGACGCCGTCTCGAGCATCAACACACTTTAGGATCCCGGTCGCTCCCAGAGCATACAGAAAGCCATTGTCGTAAGCCGGCGTCGCACGCGGGCCTTCGCCGCCGGTGATTTCACTGAAACGTTCGACGCTGGAGTTGCACCAAACCTGTTTCCCGGTTTCGATCTCGTAACACACAAGGCATTCCTGCGAACTGCGTTGCTCTTGCGTGAAACACCACGACCCGACTACGACAAACGAAGACCATCCTGATCCAATGGGCTGTTTCCACATCAATGTTGGCGCAGAAGTCTTCCAGTTGGCAACCGTTTCGAATGATTTTCCGTCTCGATTGGTGCCACGAAATTGCGGCCATACGGCGTCAGCCTGCGAGGCAACTTCAGCGACTGTTTGTTCCGCTGATGCAGGTTCGACATAGTCATCCGCAGGAAGCGGCGCCCATCGCCATGAAAACACGGGCCGTCCGTTCCCGCGAATGCCTTCCATTTGAACCGTCGCAAACAGAATCGTCTGCAACACAATCAGGCATAAGATGATCTTGGCATGAGTCCTCGGTTGCCAGCCAGAAGCCAGACGGATCCAAACGTAAACCGCAAGGTTCGTCACGGCCAATAAAATCAGCATATCAACGGACGGGCGACCTGAAAACGAAAGCTGAGCGTCAACGAGCAGAAAAAATGCGATGGCGATGGCAAGGATCGCCGCCAGGCAGGCGAAACGTAGCCGTTTTCCGATACGTTTTGGGTCCGTCAAAACGTTACCTCTGGTTCGTATCCGCATTCACTTCTTCGGCTTCTTTTTCGACCTCTTCGGCGGCCTCTTTTTTCGCTCGCGATTCAGCAAGCCATTGTTCGGTGTTCTTGGGGTCAGCTTTCTTGCAAATTTCTTCCAGCTGATTTGCGATCGGCCAAATCTCTGACTGCCAAACTTCGTGCTCGACATCGGGAGGACAAAGTTCCGCCATTTCGTCGATCAATAAAATGAACCTGAGCAAGTGTCGAAAGACGACGCCTTCCTGTTTCTGCAATTTGTTGCTGGTGATGTACTTGTTGAAGTCCTCGCCGTAATTCAAAACTTCGCCGACCACCCAAACTGGAGTGATTCTTAAATCGTTGACGTAAGGAAAATCAAATTGAAACAGACGCTGGAGCTTGTGCGGCAAAGTCAAAATCGGAACGTAGCCGTCGTCCCATGGCTTGAGTTGTTCGTCTTCGTTTGGATTTAGAGCCAGTTCATCCATCGTTGCCAAACCCATTTTCAACAACTGGCTATCGAGCCGGGTTGTCTGCAGCGGACCTGGCGGTAATTCGTCATGGCGAGGGATTCGAGTCGCCTTGCCGAGCGACCGCGAGAGTTCCAGCAGGCTTTCAAATGCCATGATCCGTTCATTTCGATCGGCAATCCCCAAATGATTCATCAAAAACATCGAATACAGCGGGTGGACTCCTCTCAGCAACAGCAGCCCGTTCATCGATTCCGTCGGAGAGGCTGTTTTCGCTTCGTAGTTGTCCAGCGGTGATGTCGGTGCAACAGGTTTGGCTTTCTTTTTTGGCGGAGCTTTCGGATCAGGAATCAGCGGTGCCGCTTGTCCAAAAGTCAGTTGTCCGGCGAGCGATTTCGATTCATCGATTTTGGCTTCTTCCGGGGTATCTTCGTTGTCGGGCGCAGCATCGTCTGCGGGCTGAGTCACCCCCAGCGAAAGCGGCGGTTTGGGGTCGAGCGTGATGTACCCGCCGCGCCACAGCGTGATCAGAGCGCGATCAAGCGCTTTTTGTTGGACCTGTCGTCCCTTTTCATCCAGCAAACGGCCATTGATAAGTTTTCGAATGCGAGCCACATCGGGAGACGCGTCGAGCATGTGAACCAGTAGACGCCACGACAACGGGCCTCGACTTGCAAGGTTGGCCGAAGGAGCCACCGAAAGCTGTTCGAACTGTTGTTGCGACCAATACTGCACGTCTTCGCGACGTTTGGGCTGTTTTTTCTTCAGCGCCTTTTTGGCTTTTCGCAGGCCGGGATCTTTGGTGTCTTCAGGGATTGAATCGTATTTCTCTTTCCACCTTGCGATGCGAACATCGTCTTCATGAGGCAACGCGAAAACGAACCCTTGATCATCGTACTGCGGCCGCCCTGCCCTGCCGAACATCTGGTGAGCCGAACTGGCTTCCATCAGTTTCATTTTTCCTTTGGGTCCTTTCAACAGCGTTGGCAACACGACGCTTCGCGCCGGTAGGTTGATTCCAGCCGCAAGCGTTTCTGTACAAACGCAGATGCTGAGCAACTTTTCCTGGAACAGGTCTTCCACGATTCGGCGATATCGCGGCAGGACTCCTGCATGGTGCACGCCGATGCCTCGCATCAGCAACTGTTTCATTTTTGGGCCGGCTCCCTGCGACCAATCGTATTCATCCAGTCGAGCGGAGAGTTGTTTCTGCTGAGCTGGTAGAACGCACTTTTTCCCTTTAAGCATTTCTCCAACAGTCCAGCATTGCTCACGATTGAAGCAGAACAATAGCGCCGGAGTGTAACGAGTGGTTTCGTCGCCGGTGATCATGCTTTCCACGAAATCGCCCAGCAGTTCGTCTTCAACCCATTTGAAAGTCAGCGGAACTTTACGATCACTGGAGCTAACCAGTTTCAATCTTCGGTCATGAACTCGTGACAGCCAGCTGCTGAATTCCATCGCGTTGCCGACGGTCGCTGAAAGCAGCATCGTTTTCACGTGAGCCGGAAGCAGGCTCAGACCGAACTCCCAAACGATGCCTCGTTCCCGATCGTTGAAGCTGTGAAATTCATCCATCACGACTGCCCACACGTCGTCGAAGTCAAACGCTTCGGCGTGCAACAAGCGGTTCATCAAGATCTCGGCGACCACGACAAGGATCTTCGCGCCGGGATTCACTTTGCGGTTGCCCGTCACCAGTCCAACATCATCCGCCGAGTAACCCCAGCCAACGACCTTCTCCTGAATCTCGCGAAATTTCTGGTCCGTCAACGCGATCAATGGCGTCGTGTAGTAAGCTTTTTTGCCAAGCTTTAACGCTTCGAAAAGAGCAGCCTCGGCGACAAGCGTTTTGCCTGTTCCTGTCGGTGCGCACATCAACACGCCCTGCTCTTCGGTGAACCAGGCCAGGAGAGCTTCTTCCTGAACCGGATACGGATCGAAGGGAATCGTATCGAAGTATTGTTCTGCAATTTGATCGCGTTGTTGTTGCAGTTCTGACAAAGTTTCGTGCTCGAGCGTGTAATTTTTACAGGGTGATCACCATAGAGTAACACGTTATCGTCGGTGTATGTTTGCGAAATGAACTGTGGCATCCTGTTTGCGTATGGAACTCACGCATCGTAAAGGATTGCGTGGCAACAGAAAATTCAAGGAGGGGTTCCATGGCTCGAACACGAAAAAGTCGCAAGAAGGATTTTCCACAACGGTTGGTGGGAATTGTCGTTCTGGAAATCATCGGTATCGCCGGGATACTAAATCTGGCCCAGTGGGCTCAGCGGGAGCGACTTGGCTCAGATGATGCCAGGGCCGTATCAAGCGAAGTGCTCTTTGAGGCTCCATCACAAGCCGAGAGTGCCGAGCGTACCGCAAGTACCGGGATTCCGGCAAGCGAAAAGAGAGCTTGGGAGCCGATTCCGGTCTCAGTTTCCTCAGCCGAAATCGTTAAAAACGATTCACCGCCCCAGCTGGCAACAGCTTTTCCGGCTCGGCAAAGTTCCGTTGATCGGACAAAAGTTCAGCGACCGGTTTACCCCTACCCGGAACCTGCGTTGACGGCGTCGACAGATGCCAGATTTTCGGTGCCCCAAAACGCGCCGGTTCGCTACAATGATCGCTAGTAAATTTCAGGTACAGTAGCGGAGAGTTCAATGGCTCGCGTCAGCATTCCCGACGAGAAACGGGACATTCAGGATCCAACCGAAATCGCAGACTTCCTCAAGCAGTTCGGCATCGTTTTCGAGCAATGGGATGTCGCTGGTCGCATTGGTCCTGACGCAACCAATGAAGAAATCTTAGAAGCGTATTCGCCCGAGATCGAGCGTTTGAAGGCTGAGCATGGTTTCGTGACGGCGGACGTCATCAATGTGAATCCGGAGACTCCCGGCTTGGACGAGATGTTGGCCAAGTTTGACAAAGAGCATCTTCACACCGAGGACGAAGTTCGATTCACAGTCAAAGGTAGCGGTGTCTTTCACATTCATCCTGAAAACGGTCCCGTGTTCGGTGTGACGGTGGAGTCGGGTGATTTGATCAGCGTGCCCAAAGGGACTCACCACTGGTTCAATCTTTGCAGCGACAAAACCATTCGATGCATCCGCTTGTTCGAAGACATGGCTGGTTGGACGCCGCACTATATGGAACAGCCCGTCCATGAGAATTATTCTCCGCTGTGCATGGGGCCTTCGTATCTGCAGGGCGATGCCGGTGGTGGTGAATTCAAAAACGTGATCGACGTTTAGCCCGGATTATTCACGATGCGTGGGCGTCAAAATTGAGAACACTTGTTTCATTGGGATATTGTTCCAAGTTTGTGGTTTCAACAGTTCACCCACGACGTGAAATTGGTGAATTTGAAAAACCTGTCGCGACTTCAGCAGAATCCTCTCAAGCACCAAATCAGACGCCTGTCGTCGTGAATCATTCCGGTTTAGTAGATCTTGATTGCACAATTGGTGGCAAAGGCTTTCAGTCCCAAGGCAATTCTGCTGCGGGGTGAGAGGTTTTGCCATTTTTTCTTTTTAAGTGACATCCTTTATGCAGACCATTCAACTGACCGCAAAGACGATTCTTTTGGACATTGAAGGCACGACGTCTTCCATTGATTTTGTACATTCGGTCATGTTTCCCTTCGCCCGGCAACGAGTGCCCCAGTACGTTGCCGATCATTGGGACGAAGCTGATTTTCAACCCTGCTTGCTGGCGCTGGCGGCAGACAACGGGCATGATTCTGTTGAAGCGTGGTTTGGTGATGCCGACCGTGAAACCCGACAGAGAGTCACGATCGATTCGGTGACCTCCATGATCGACAATGATGTCAAGGCAACCGGACTGAAGCAGCTTCAGGGCATGATCTGGAAATCAGGATTTCACAGCGGTGAACTGGTGGCTCATCTTTACGACGACACCGCGCCCGCACTTCGTCGTTGGAAAGACGCCGGCTTCGATTTGCGGATCTATTCATCAGGAAGCATCGGGGCTCAGAAATTGTTCTTTGGCCATTCCGTGGCAGGTGATTTGCTGAGCCTGTTTTCGGCGCACTACGACACGACAACGGGGCCTAAAAAAGAAGCCGAAAGCTATCGCAAGATCGCTGCGGAAGTTGGTGGACCGGCCAGCGATATCGTTTTTGTCAGCGACGTGCCCCAAGAACTGGACGCGGCTGCCGAAGCTGGGTTGCAGACCGTATTGAGCGTTCGTCCGGGAAACGCTCCTGTTGATAACGCCGATGCCTACGCTGCGATCGAGTCTTTTGAACAGCTGGAAATTTCGACCAGTTAGAGCGGGAATCGACAAAAGTTAAACCATTTCGTTGCTCTGCGGTATTCATCGATTACGATTTTTCACCAATTGCAATTCCGCCAATTGCAATTCCACCAAACAGTACGAGCCTGAAATGAAAATCGGTCGCTGGAAGTTGTTAGCTCTGACCTTGTGCGTTGCGATTGTTGGGGCCTCCGTATGGTTACGAGTTCAGTTTTGGTTCCAGAATGTAGCTGGGCTCGCCAGAGTTCAGGTGATCCCAATGAACCGATTCGCGTAAGCGACCTGATCCCAGTGAGCTGATTCGCTGAGCGGCCGGGTGCGTCAGAATTGGATGATCGATCGCCTGGAAACGAACCCGAGGCCTCACGGCCCAGCGGCTCACTTTGCAACTGCCCGAATGCTGGCGACGTTGGCTTCGAGCGTTCGTAAAAAAACTCACCCTGCAGAAAAGTCCGCAGGGTGAGCTAAATACGCCTTCATGAAATTCAAGTTCATCCAGAACTAGAAAATCGACTCAACTTCACCGCCGTCTTTGCTCATGATGGCCGTAAAGACAACCGCGTCGATGTCCTCGGCGATAAAGTGAACGCTGCCATCGCAGAAGTTAACGTTGGCGCCAGCAGGGTGGAAACTGAACGTTTCTTCGTTCGGGCCGCAGTTGACAATGTCCCACGTGCATCCTTCAGGACCGCCGCGAGGATACGCGTTGTTGTTTACCAAACGGTCTACGTTGAACGCGTTGTCAGGATCGGCCCAAGACCATGATCGCCGATTGGCGACCGTTCCGTCATCCATGCTTTCTGGTTTCACCACCATGAAGCCACCGGTGTCGACATCGAATCTTCCGGCATCTTCCGCGATCGCCACAGTGTTACTTGTTCCATCGGTAATTGAACCGATGCGACGGCTGGAGTCACCATTGAGAGCACATTTGTAACGAGGCTGGTTGGGATCACCACTAAGTCCCGGGCGCACGGTGACCGGAGCGGAATAGTCGGTGAACCCATAACCTTCGGCGTCAACAAGACTTGCTCGCTGGGTTGAAGGACACAGGTAGGTACCAATAGAAAATTTGGCGGCTTGCTGATTGGTCGGGGCTTCTGGACCGTCAGGAGAAATGTCGTATCGATACCGAAGGTTGAAAAGCTGGTAAACGTTGTTCTGTTCAATAAATGGCAGAATGTAAGTTTGCACTGAATGGGAAGCGTCAGCAAAGCTTTCAAGGTTTTGGCGATTGGTGAAGAAAACATTCTGTCCCGCATTGGGTCCAGTGCCGCCTCGTTTGGCTTGACCGGCAGAAGGAAACTGCATGTGTGCCGATTCGTAGTTGTGAATGGCCAGCCCCATCTGTCGCATGTTGTTGGCGCAAGTTGTTCTTCTTGCCGCCTCTCGGACTTGCTGAACGGCGGGAAGAAGCATCCCGATCAGGATGCCGATGATCGCGATGACCACCAGCAGTTCAACCAGCGTAAAGCCTTGGCTTGGATTAGTGTTTTTTTTGTTCATCTTTAGTTTTGGATTTTCAAAGTAGGAATTGGGTTGGGGATGGGACAGCTTACAACTCGTCGCAATCGTGTGGCTTACGGGATCAGCCTGCCAGAGAACTTGCTTCGCGCTACTCTTTCAGAGAAATTGCTCGTCGATGTCGAGAAAGTTCCGATCAAAAAAAAATCCGATCATTGGAAGCTTCATCGCGAGCCGAACCGGAAGCAGTTCGTTTGCTGGCGTCCCGAGCACTGAGGCAAAAAAGGTCTCAAATACTCAGTGACGAAGTTGCATCAAGCGGTCACGCCGATTGCACTTACGAACGTCAAGTGAAACCGGAGCAACCGATTCTTGCGGAAAGGTAGGATCGAATTGTCACTGAATTTGACATGAGCGAGAAAATAACCTGTCGCTCGATCTTCGGCAATTGGGCAATTCGGGTTGGTGAATTCTGAAACCAACGATCATGCCCGGCAGTAGCAGCAGTTCGGGACCGAGCTGATTCATGATGGAGCTGATTTCAACCAGAAACGAACTTTTTCGAAAACGATTCTCGCTTTCGAGAGAACCAGTCAAGGTTTTGCCACTACAGTCGCCCTACCCTCTGCGAATAAATGCATGCATATAAAGCGACAGTAGAAGTTCTGGAACAAAGAGCTCGGCCTAAACAGGCCTAAACATCGGCTGCGATCTCGGCTTAAACGTCGGCTGCAGAAGGGCAAACATAGCCGTCGCGGTATTTACGAGTCAGCATCGCATTGGCTTCTGCTGAATCCTTAAACGATTCAGATTTGGAATCGAAAGCCAGCAACGGCCCCATCGAAAGAGGATACTTTTTCAGATCAACTTTATTGTCGGTCAAATGCTGGACGGTGCGATCGAGCGTTTTCTGGTTGTCGTCCAGGCTCGTGATTGATTCCAGCTTTTCCGCCGCGTCTGCAACGGAAACCTTGTTTTGTTCGCCAAGGTAATACGAGATGTTGCCGAGGTGGCTTAGGCCGGCGGATAGGTGACCTTCTCGAGCATCAGATTTCAAATCATCGAAGTTTCGGCTTTCGCAAACATCAAGGAAGTTGCCAAAGTGATTGCCGCCGCCTTGAAACGACTTGATTTCATTGAAGTCTTTATCGAACGCAACGCAGTTCGTGTAAGTCTTCTGAACGAGATAGCCTTCTGAGCCGTAAAAGACGACGCCGATCTTGTTGCCTTTGTCGCTTCCGAAAAGTTTGTTCAATTCTTTGTCTGGCGCGGGTTTCATTTCGAGGCCCCGCGTTTCGAACACGATGCACTTTTCGCCGTAATTGTAGATCGAGACTTGCGTGTTGGCGGTGTCGCCCGCGTCGATGTAGGTCGCGTCGTTTCGTTCCGCTTGATAGCCCAGTCTTCCGCCGTAGCTGATCACGCTGTCAGGATGCGAGTCGATGCCCAAACCCCAACGCGCGATATCGGTTTGGTGTGGTCCCTGGTTGCCCGAGTCACCGTTTCCATAAAGTCGCTGCCAGTGCCAGTCGTAGTGGAATCTTTTTCGAGTCACTTTTGGATCGGTGTACTGTGCCGGACCACTCCAGAGGTCGAAGTCCACGTCACCGGGCACGGGATAGTTTCCGAGTGCACCAATCGAGGCTCGACGTTTGTAGCAGAGTCCGCGAGCGAAATTGACTTCGCCGATGCCGCCTTCGTTCATGAATTTGATGGCGTCGATCAGGGCTGAGTTACTTCGGCATTGCGTCCCCGTTTGACAGACACGTTTGTACTTTTTTGCCGCCGCGACCAGAGCGTTTCCTTCCGCGATGTTGTGGCAGATGGGTTTTTCGATGTAGGTGTCTTTGCCGGCTTGCATCGCCCAGATTCCGCACAAGGCATGCCAGTGGTTTGGCGTGGCAGTACTGACAGCGTCGATTGATTTGTCATCGAACGCGCGTCGCATGTCGGTAACAAGTTTCGGACGGCTACCTTGTTGCTCGGCGATGATGTCACACTGTTTGTTGCCTTTCTTTTCGTCGACATCCACGATGTAGCGAATCTCGGTCCGCGAATCACTCAGCCACGCGTTGATGTGTTTGCCTCCCCTTCCGCCCGCTCCGACGACTGCCAAACCAATTTTGTCGTTAGCCGAAATGGGTCGGGATGCTCCAAGACCACAAGTGAGCACGCCCGCCGTGGCAAGCGATTGACCAAGAAACTTACGACGTGATGTTTGCGACATGGGGTGCTCCAATGGTTATGTGGTAGCCGGCTATTGTAACTTCAATTGCGGCACGGTGACTGGCAGGCGAGGTTAAACCCGGATTATTCACGATGCGCGGGCGTCAAAATTGAGAAGGCTTGTTTCATTGGGGCATTAAACCAGACGCCGGTCGTCGTGAAAAATTCCGGTTAAGTTTTGAGTCACGCGAACAGGTTCGAAAGGTACTCCAAACCCTGAGCGCACTGAACTACCGGATTCGATTCGGCATCACGATCGACGCAGATGAAGCCGTTGTAGTTTTTCTCTTCCAGCTTTCCCAGTAGCGCGGCCCAGTCAATGCTGCCGCGTCCGAGTTCGACTTCGATGCCCCGCCCGAGCGAAAAATCACGAACGGCATCTCGAGCTCGAAAGTTCATGACGTGTTGAGCCAGCTTCGCCATCGCGTCAGTGGCTGAGCTTTCGTTTAGTACAAAACTGGCGGGATCAAAGTCGACAAACAGAGACTGAACCGGTAGCGATTTAATGAGAGTCGCCAGCTGGGTTCCATCGCCGCAATTGGGCGTCGTCCTTGCGGCGAGCCACGCTCCGCACCGCTGTCCGTGATGGCCGATGTCGCCAAGCGCTTCGGTCAACGTTTGCCACTGAGGAGATTCGTGATCGTCAGGGATCGGCCCGATGTCATTTGACACGACGTTGCAGCCCAGTTCATAAGCCATCGTCATGGCTGCTTTGGTGCCTTCGATTCTCGCTTCCAACAGGTCCAGTGTGCCGTATCCATTGCGAGTGGGAAAGTTGACGCATGAGATCTTCAGCTTGTGATCGGCCAGCATTTTTTTGAGATGCCGAACAGCGGTTCGCGACATGTCTTTGGGCATGATTTCGGTTCGCCCGTTGACTTCGATTCCTTCGGCGCCGATCTGTGCGGCCGTTGCGAGCGCTTTACGAAACGGTTGGCGGAGGCATTCGAGCCGAAGCCCTTTTTTCAATTGCAGCATTTAACTTCGATTGTGAATTTCAGATTTGTGCGGTTCGAACCCGGATTATTAATGATGCGTGGGCGTCGATCTGGAGAAAGCTTGCTTCATTGGGGTATTGCTCAAGTTTGTGGTTTCGAAAGGTCACCCATGACGTGAAATTAACGAATTTGCAAAACTTGCCTCCGCGTCCAGAGAATCGATTCAATGAGCAAACCAGACGCCTGTCGTCGTAAATAATTCCGGTCGAAAGATGATTCTAGCGTTGTCGCCGCCGCATCCAATTCGCTGCTGTTGATAAAAGCTGGATTTGAGGTAAACACTTACGATTCGATCCTCCCGATTCAACCGGCGCACGCAACAAGGTCCAGATCTCATCATTATCGAGTCGCCTAAACGTTCACGAACCAATTTCGTTCGTATCGCCTGCTATCAAATTTTGCTGCGGATCGGTTGGATTTTCAAAACCGAGAGCGTCATTATGCCGGCGTTTCTGGACATCATTGGCGGGAATGGCTGGCTTCGTGGTTGCCTGCCAATGTTGAACCGGTTCGGCCAGAGCGTCCCTCCGCTGCTGCTTTCGGAACGTGTGCGGAATTTGCCTCGCAAGAAAATCGCACTTTCGGTGACCACCTTTGTCATGGGATTGTGCTTTCTGGTGTTGGCAGGAATCTGGTCGGTGACACAAGGTAAATTTGCCGCGATGCCTTACGTGTTCCTGGCGGTGTACGCGGTATTCTTTATTGCGACCGGTATATCGCAATTGCTATCCAACACGCTGATCGGGAAACTGGTAACCGCGACGACTCGTGGTCGACTGGCGGCCTTCGGTAGCATCATCGGTGGAACGATTGCGGTTGCTTGTGCGTGGTTTCTGTTGCAAAACTGGATGGGGCAAAAAACGGGGCACTTCGATGCCATCTTCGGTTTCACAGGAGTCGCCTTTCTGATCGCGTCGGCGATTGCTTTGACGTTCAATGAACCCGTGGATTCGGTCAAGCAAGAAATCCAGAAGTCAATTCCGCTATTGAAGTCGTCTTTGATGACCGTGATGCAGGACAGAAATTTCAGGCGTCTGATGATTGTGGCTTCCATGTTTGGTATGTGTGTTGTGCTGACGCCGCACTATCAAACATTGGCTCGCGAGCGATTGGACGTCAGTTTTCGGTCTCTGATTCCCTGGGTGATTGCTCAACATATTGGGGCTTCGTTGATCACGGTCCCGACCGGTTGGATGGCGGATCGTTTTGGAAATCGAATCGTTTTGCAGGTGCTGATGGTTTCGCTGTGCGTCACACCGGTGCTTGGATTGTTGCTCAGCTACAGCGAAGAGTATGGCAGGATGCTGTTTCCCGTGGTTTTCTTTTTGCTGGGGCTGATTCCGATAACCGTTCGATTTTTGACGAACTATACGCTGGAGGTCACTGACCGCGATCGGCATCCGCTTTATCTGAGCACGTTGGGACTGTTCCTTTCGATTCCTGTCATCGCGACGTCGATCGGGCTTGGGGCACTGGTCGATATCGCAGGCTTCGAAACCGTGTTCTGTCTCGTGCTGGCTTTTCTGCTATTCGGACTGGTGATGACATTTCGGTTGGAGGAGCCGCGACAGACTTCTGCCAGTTAGTACGGCGGGATTGCGGACGCCTTTAGTTTTTGGCTTGTTAATCTAATGAGCCGATTCCGCGAGGCGCTGTGTTCAAATTGGTCGTCCCCATGAGCTGCATTTTCCATGAGCTGCATTGTCTATAGAGTTTGCAGATTTTCAGAAAGTCTATCTTGTTTTGAGAAACTCGCGAAACTCATCGTGAGGTGGCGTGATCAATCACTGCATTCTTGCAGTCTGGCCATGGACAGAAAATTGCACGGTTGCCAAATGGGGGGCCTTGGACCGGCTTTACCAACAATTCGTGGCATTGCCGGAGATCCGGGAGTGGATTTCACGCTGTCACTTGACCCCGGATTATTCACGATGCGTGGGCGTCAAAATTGAGAAGGTTTGTTTTGATTGGGGCATTGTTCCAAGTTGGTGGTTTCGACAGTTCACCCACGAAGTGAATTAGTGAATCTGCAAAAACTGTCGCCACTTCAGGAGAATCACCTCAAACATCAAACCAGACGCCTGGCGTCGTGAATAATTCCGGTTGACACTGCCTTGGACGCCGGATGACAATTTAGCCATTGAATAACAATTAACCCATCTACATAAACACTGCTACGAGATTCCTATGATCAACAAGACGCTTGCTGCCGCTTTTTTGGCAGCCTTATTTACGGTTTCAAGTCTAAATGCTCAGGAACTGACAGACGTTAAATGCGTTGTGTCGGGCCGTGCGGCCAAGGCCAGTGCCGTCGCTGATTATCGTGACGCAAAAGTTTACATGTGCTGCGGCAACTGCGTTAAGGCATTCGAAAAGGATTCCAGCAAGTTCGCAACCATGGCGAACCATCATCTTGTTTTGACCGGACAGTTCGAACAAAAATCCTGTCCGGTAACAGGTAAGCCTGTCGCTGAAGGAATCACTTACTCGGTTGGTTCAGTTGACGTCGGTTTCGCAACCGAAGAAGCCATGAAGTCCGTTGAAGGTGCGGCCGACCTCGATGCAAAGATCGCTTTGGTCTATGCAGATGCTCCTTTCGAAAAAGCATTTGCCAAGAAAGCAGCATGGGACCTCACAGGTGTTAAGTGTTTCATGATGCCCAAACGCGACGTTAAGGAAAGCAAAGCTGTTGATCACAACGGCGGCAAGGTCTTCTTTTGCTGCCCCGGTTGCGTAAAGAAATGGAACAAGGGATCGAGCGCGTTTGAAACTCAAGCGAATGTGCAATTGGTTCAGACTGGGCAATTTACTCAAACGAAATGCCCGATTTCAGGTGGTGATGTTTCTGAAGATCAGGTCAGCGAAGTTGACGGCGTTAAGGTAAGTTTCTGCTGCGAGAACTGCAAAGCGAAAGTCGACACGGCGGCCGATGATGCAGCGAAGCGCGAGCTTGTTTTCGGAAGCAAAGGATTCGAAAAGGCGTTCTCTAAAAATTAGTGTGAACACTTAGAGCGAAAATTCGGCGAGGTGCCTGATCAAGATTGGTACCTCGCTTTTTTCGTGCGCGTTTAGCTCTGATCCGGAATTATTCACGACGACAGGCGTCTGGTTTGATGTTTGAGGCGATTCTCCTGAAGTGGCGACAGTTTTTGAAGATTCATCAATTCGCGTGGTGGGTGGACTGTCGAAGCCACAAACTTGGAACAATGCTCCAATCAAAACAAGCCTTCTCAATTTTGACGCCCGCGCATCGTGAATAATCCGGGCTGAAAAGCCGTTTGCTGTCGTCGTGAATCATTCCGGCTTACTTCACACAGCAGCGGAAGGACCCTGTACCGATCAATAAATCGTAAAAACAGGGCAAAAGGGAGCCAGAAATCAACCGTGGAAAACTCACGTTCCAGATTCGAGGCAATCCCGCAATAATTGTGGCCTTCATGGATGGTAAAGGCAAAATTTGATGCGCGTATTTTTTTCAGTTGGTGAACCGAGTGGCGATTTGCATGGCTCGAATCTGATTCGACACTTGCAGACAGCCGACCCGACGATCGAGTTCGTCGGATTTGGTGGCCCAAAAATGAAAGCCGCCGGTTGCGAACTGATCTACGATCTGACTCAGATGGCCGTCATGTTTCTTGGTCAGGTGATCTCGAACCTGAGATTCTTTTTCGGTTTGGTTGATCAGGCGGATGACTACTTCTCGAAAAATGAAGTCGATGCAGTCGTGTTGATCGACTACCCGGGATTCAACTGGTGGATCGCCAAGAAAGCGAAGGCACGAGGCATTCCGGTTTACTATTATGGTGTGCCGCAAATGTGGGCTTGGGCTCCGTGGCGCGTGCGCAAGATTCGCAAATTTGTCGACCATGTTCTGTGCAAGTTGCCGTTCGAAAAAAAGTGGTTCGAGGATCGCGACTGCAAAGCAACTTATGTCGGGCATCCCTATTTTGATCAGTTGGAAACTCAGGCCTATGATCAGGATTTCATGAACCAAACGAATTCGATGCTGCGGCTTGATAGCGAGTCATTGGTTCTGCTGCTGCCGGGCTCTCGTGACCAGGAAGTCGAAAACAACCTGCCGATTCTGATAGGGGCTGCTGAGAAAGTATCGGCGAAGCGTCCTGATTCCGTTTTCGCCGTTGCCTGTTTCAAGGAGAAACATCTTCTGCGGGCTCAGGAGATGCTGGATGCCGCCGATTCAAAAGCTACGATTCATCTGTATTGCGAACGGACTCCTGAACTGATGAAATTGTCGACAGTGTGCATGGCATGCAGCGGATCCGTTTCCCTTGAGCTACTTCATCACCGCAAGCCAACGGTGATTGTTTACAAGGTGAAGCGTTGGGTGATGGCGCTTCAGTCGGTTGTGTTACGAACCCAGTTCATCACGCTTACGAACCTGATCGCTGCCGATGATATTCGCAAGAAGACTTGGAGACCTTCCAATCCCGATGTGGATGATGTTGTGATGCCAGAGTTCATGTCAGTTTCATCGCCTGCGAATCGTGTCGCCGAAAAAGTGTTGACCTGGCTTAACGAACCTGATTCTCGCGAAGCCAATGTTGCTCGCTTGGACCTGCTCGCGAAGCAATACGCCAAACCGGGGGCCACGAAACGTGCGGCAGAATACCTGCTGTCCACATTAAGTGCAGAAAGCAAAGCGAAACGAGCCGCGTAAACCGGGGTTGCTGCAGTTCAAATCTGGACTCTTCGATAACGTCCACGTCGCAAGCTTGGTACAATCAAGCGATACGGAATCTTTCGTTCCGCAGTGTATCCCGGTGATCGACGCTCATGAAAAAGAACTTTTGCAATCGAACGCGTCGTGAATTTCTATGGCAAGCCGGAGGCGGATTCACCGGCCTGGCAATGGCTGGCATGTTGGACCAAAAGTTTCTTGCAGCTCAAACGCAAAAAGCGGATGGTGTCACCGACTGGGAGAATCCACTGCAAGCAAAACCGCCGCACTTTGCTGCCAAAGCGAAGTCAGTCATCTTTTTGTACATGTATGGCGGGCCGAGTCATATCGACACGTTTGACCACAAGCCAAAAATGTACGGCATGGACAACAAGACGATCGATGTGAAAACGTTTGGTCGTGGCGGGCACAAGAACAAAGGCCGAATTGTCGAACCGCGTTGGAAATTCAAACCGTACGGCGAATGCGGAAAAATGGTTTCCGATCTTTTCCCCAACGTCGGCAAATGTGTTGACGATATTGCATTCGTGCACTCGATGGTGGCTGACTCGCCGATTCACGGATCGGCCATGCTGCAGATGAACACCGGAAAGATTCAGTCAGGTAGCCCCTGCATTGGTTCATGGGTTAACTATGGTCTTGGCACCGTGAACGAGGACTTGCCGGGCTTCGTTGTGATGCTGGATAAGTCCGGTGGTCCCATCAGTGGTCCCAAAAATTGGCAGAGCGGATATATGCCGGCGACCTATCAGGGGGTCGTTGTGCGAAGTCAAGGAACACCGATTTTGGACTTGAGTCGACCAGCTCACATTTCGGATGCCGTCCAGCGAAAGATGCTCGACACCCTTCGTGAATACAATCAGGACCATGCGAACGCTCATCAGGGGAATTCTGAACTCGCGGCTCGAATCGCCAGCTATGAACTTGCTTATCGCATGCAATCGACGGCTCCTGAAGCAGTCGACATCAATGATGAAACCGAAGCGACGCAGCAAATGTATGGGCTCGACGACAAACGGACCGAGTACTTTGGGCGACAGTGTTTGATGGCTCGGCGTTTGGTGGAACGAGGAGTCCGGTTCATTCAGGTGTACTCAGGCGGTTCTCATAATGATCATAACTGGGATGCCCATGGCGACCTTGTGAAGAATCATAATTTACATGCCGGAGCGACTGACAAACCGATCGCCGGACTGATTCAGGATCTAAAGCAACGCGGCATGTTGCAGGACACGCTGATCGTTTGGGGAGGCGAATTTGGTCGCCAACCAACGGCGGAATACGCCGAAGGAACAGGCCGCGATCACAATGCTTATGGATTTACGATGTGGATGGCAGGGGGCGGAATCAAGGGTGGTGTAAGCGTTGGAAAAACGGATGAGCTGGGAGCGAAAGCGGTCGAAAAGCGGATGCACGTCAAACGAATCCATGCAACGATCCTGAATCAATTGGGGCTGGATCCGAATCGATTAAGCTACTTTTATGGTGGGCTGGATCAGCGTTTGGTCGGTGTCGAAGGGGCGAAGCCGATCAGGGAATTGATCTCCTGATCCGGAATGATTCACGACGACAGGCGTCTGGTTTTCTCTCTGAATCGATTCACCGGACCCGGAGGCAAGTTTTGTAAATTCGTCAATTGCACGTCGTGGGTGACTTGTCGAAACCACAAACGTGGAACAATACCCCAATGAAACAAGCTTTCTCCATGTCGACGCCCACGCATCGTGAATAATCCGGGTTGATATCGTCCCGATGCAGAAATCTTCATTTTCTTGCGCGAACAACATCAACTATTTGAGTGTCCGGCTCTATTAATTTGATACAGGCGGAAATACACTCACTGAATGAACGAAAAACTGAATATCCAGCACATGGTGCTGAGCGTCGTCAATGGCGACACCTACCAACCGCTCAAAACTAGAGCGATTGCCAAGAAACTTGACCTGCTGGACGAAGAGCGGGAAGTCAAACGAGCCATCAAGCGTCTGATTCGCGATGGCAAAATTCAATTCGGGCCAAAGCACCTGATCATGCCCGTCCCCAAGGGGAAAAAGTCTGCTCGCGTCAAGGATGAAGTCGGCAAAGTTGTGAAACGAAAAGACAACGAAATCGTCGGCACGTTTCGTAAAGCCGCAGGAGGATTCGGATTTGTTACGCCTGAAGACTCGACCGCGACCGATCGTTCCGACGATATCTTTATTCCAAAATCCCGAACTTCGGATGCGGCGAATCTGGACAAGGTTCTGATTCGTGTCCGCGAAGAAAAGTCTCAATCGGGAGACCGTCGCAAGGGCAAGCGAAACAAATTTGACGGCCGGACTTCCGGTCGAGTACTTCGTGTTATCGAACGAAATACACATCGCTTCGTCGGTACGTACCGAGAATCGGAAGAATATGGCATCGTTGTGGTCGACGGTGACACTTTCGAGTTCGGAATTCTCGTTGGAGACGCTGGCGCGCGAAACTGCAAACCGGGTGACAAAGTCGTCATCGAAATGGCGAACTTTCCATCGTCCTATGCACCGGGCGAAGGCGTCATCGTTGAAGTGCTTGGCGATCGGGGGCAACCTGGCGTCGACACGCGGATGATCATCTGTGAATACGCTTTGCCTGAAGAGTTTCCTGACGCGGTTTTGGAGGACGCGCGTCGGCAGGCTGATGCTTTCGATGAAACGATTCCTGAAAATCGCACCGACTTTACCAACAAGACGGTCGTCACGATCGATCCGAAAACGGCACGCGATTTCGACGATGCTATTTCGTTGGAGCAAGTCGAAAATGGCCACTGGCAACTTGGCGTCCATATTGCAGACGTTTCGCATTTTGTTCCCTACCGTTCGGCGCTCGACGGTGAAGCCTACGAGCGATCGACCAGCGTATACCTGCCGGACAAAGTCATCCCGATGTTGCCGGAGATTATTTCGAACAATCTTGCCAGTCTCCAACCGGGACGGGTTCGCTATTGCATGACAGCGGTGATCGAATTTACTGACGAGGGAGTTCCCGTCAAAACAGAACTGTTCCGCGGAGCGATCAAGAGTGCTCATCGATTCAACTATGAGGAAATCGATGAATACCTTGAAGATGATCGACCGTGGAAAAAAGAGCTGACCCCGGAAGTCTTTTCGCTTGTTCGCAACATGCACACGCTGGCGATGAAACTGCGACATCGCAGAATGAAGCGTGGAGCCATCAATCTGGTGCTGCCCGAGATTCAAATTGAGCTGGATGACGACGGTCGAGTTTCAGGGGCTCACACCAGCGAAAACACGGAAAGCCATCAGATCATCGAAGAGTTTATGCTCGCCGCAAACGAAGCGGTGGCTCAGAGACTGGAAGATGAAAAGCTGTTCCTGATCCGCCGCGTGCACGAATCGCCAACGGAAAAGAAGCTCGCTGATTTGACTGACTTTGTTCAGAACCTCGGCATCAAATGCGGCAGTTTGAAAGACCGATTTGAGCTCAAGAAAGTCATTGAAGCGTCGGAAGGAATGCAGGAACAGCACGCGATACACTTTGCGGTGCTGCGAACGATGCAAAAGGCGGTCTACAGTCCAGACGAAGTCGGACACTATGCTTTGGCGAGCCCCGCTTATTGCCATTTTACGTCGCCGATTCGTCGCTATCCTGACCTCGTGATTCACCGCATGGTCGGTGACCTTGTCGATGGCAAGCGACCGCAAAGTAATTATGATCGTCTTTCCGCGTTGGGGAAACATTGCAGTAGTCTCGAAAAACGGGCCGCCGATGCGGAACGTGAGTTGAAGAAGTTGAAGTTGCTCAGTTTCATGAGCGAACGGATTGGCGACACGATGGTCGGTGTGATCACCGGCGTTGAATCGTTTGGTTTGTTTGTTCAGGGAATCGATGTTCCGGCGGAAGGCATGCTGCCGATCGAAAGCCTTCCAGCGGACAATTACTCTTACGAGCGTGCGACTCGAACGCTGACCGGAGCAAAGAAAGCGAACCAGTTTCGGCTGGGCGACGAAATCACTGTCGAAGTTGCTTTGGTGGATCTTGATCGCCGATTGTTGGAGTTTCGTTTGCTGGGTGTTGTGCCAGGAAAAAGCCGATCTGTCCGCAAGCCACGCCCTTCGACCAAAGTTGTTGATCCGAAACGGGGACGCAAAGAAAAGACCGCCAAGCCTGTGACCGGTGTGAAGCCAAACATTTGGGAAAGCTCCCGAACGAGGCGACTGGCAAAGAGTGTTCAGGACGAAAAAGGTTTGTCTGGGAAAGCGGATGGCCAGCAGGATTCCAAAAAGACGAATGCAAAATCGCCATCAAAAATCATGGCCGAAAACAGAGCCGAAACCGAAGGAAAATCGAAACCGAAACCAAAGTCTCGGGCGAAACGAAAACGCAAAGGTGATCGATTCGAAGATTTCCAGTGGGAGGAAGTTCGAGCCAGTGGGAAAACGCGTAAGCAACGTGAAGCAGAAAAAGAGAAGGCTTACAAAGAGAAACGAAGCAAGCCTGCGGTGAAGTCAAAGAAGAGCAAGAAAGTTCAGGCTCAGAAAAAGAAATCCAAAGCGGCCGCGAAGAAGACGGAACGAAAGCGAAAGGTCAGCAAAGCCAAAGCGACTCAGAAGAAGAAGGGCAAACGACGTAAGTCGACGTAAGTCGACATAAACGCATTCGGTTGCTGACAAAATCCTCAACGGCGAAAAACCGAAAGATTGAAATGGAAGGGTTGAAAATGGAAGGGCGGATTCCCGTACGCTGAATTCCTTCATCACTGAATTCCTTCATCACTGAAATCTGGCTGGCGAATTGTCAACAAACCAAGTTTTCTGCTGCTCTGCTGTGCTGATTCGACCGATGTTGCTCGGCCGATCGGGACAAAACTGTCCGGCTGCTTGGGCCGAAGGCTATGCGTTGCGGTTTGCTTGCAAATTCGATCGAGCTTAATTGCCGCTCGATGAATTTTTTGGTCCCGCAAAAAATATTGCCGATCATCAGAATTTACTTGCATCGCGTGATTTGATTTCCTCAAATAGGATCAGGATTCATGTTTTGCAAAGGACGGATCGATGATTCATTACTCCTGCGATCGGTGTCAACGAGCGATCAACCCTGAGGAAGAGATTCGCTACGTTGTTCGAATCGAAGTGCAATTGGCGATGGGTGACGACGAAGAGATTTGCGTCGAACTTGGCGACGAACAATTGGCTCAATGGGAAGAGCTGTTGGATGATCTCGAAGTCAACGCCGAAGAAGCTCATGAAGCGTTCGACGAATGCTCTCGCAGCGGAAAGAACTTCGATCTTTGTAGCAACTGTTACCGCGAATACATCGCAAATCCGCTTGCCGTCGAGCCAGCGACCAACATCGGATTCAGCGACAACTAGATTTAGGATCTAGTTCCTTTATTGGAGTGCAGATTCGAT
>CAYZPA010000047.1:0-41781 GCA_964479855.1 uncultured Pirellulaceae bacterium | reverse complement strand
AACGCCTAAACGGCTGGCATAAAAATCTCGATTTGGAATAAAACGACAAGCTCGCCAGACTTCGGTTGGCAACACACTGCAGTGCGTCGCTCTGTTACGATGTGAATTTTTAGGCTTCACGAAGGGTATCGGGCATGTCGGCACAATTTTCGTTTGCATTCAAATTCACGATATTTTTAGCTGCAATTGTTGCAGCGGTGCCTTCCGGTTTTAGCAGTCAGGATTTGTTCGCTCAGGACTGGCCTCAGTGGCGAGGCTCGGGCAGAGAAGGAGTTCTGGAAACTCCGATCGATTCCGCCGGTTTTGAACCGACTTTGAATTGGACGGCCGAAGTCTCTGGCGGTTATTCGGGCCCAACGGTTGCCGGCGGAAAAGTCTATGTAATGGATCGCGTTACCGATCCTGAACAGATCGAACGAGTGCACTGTTTCGATCAAGCGACTGGCAAAACCATTTGGACTCATCAGTACGATGCCGTCTATGAAGGGATCGGCTACCCTGCGGGCCCGCGAGCTTCGGTTACGGTTCATGAAGGGAAAGCCTATAGCGTCGGCTCCATGGGCCATGCGTTTTGCTTTGACGCTGCAGATGGAAAAGTGCTTTGGGCAATCGATTTCAACAAGGATTACAAAATCCTTGACAGCAGCCGCATGCCAATCTGGGGCATCTCAGGCAGCCCTTTGATGGTTGATGACAAAGTCGTGTTTCATGTTGGTGGGGCCGAAGGTGCCTGCGTCGTGGCAATCGATTGCGATTCGGGCAAAGAAGTTTGGCGAGCATTGAAGGATCGGGCTCAGTATTCAGCGCCAATATTGATGGATCACAATATGACCCGTTCGATCGTGGTGTGGACGGGTGATTCCGTTGCCTCGCTCGATCCGGAGTCCGGTGAAACGTTGTGGCGGTTCGAATTTCCGCCTCGCAACATGCCGATCGGAATCGCGACTCCGATTGTGAAAGACGGGCATATTTTTGTGACTTCTTTTTACGACGGTTCACTGATGCTCAAGGTCGATGACGACAATCGAGGCGTAACCGAAGTCTGGTCAGCGGTGGGGCCGAACGAAAAGAAAACCAAGTCGCTGCAATCGATCATCAGCACTCCGATTTGGTTAGAGGATCACATCTACGGCGTCGACAGCTACGGGCAGTTGCGTTGTCTTGTGGCAGCAACTGGGGAGCGTGTTTGGGAAAATTTGGACGCGGTACCAAAGGCTCGTTGGAGCACGATTCACTTTGTGAAAAACGGTCGTGACGGTGACACGGTTTGGATGTTCAACGAACGTGGAGAGATTATTTTGGCAAAGCTTTCTCCGAGCGGGTACGAGGAACTTTCGAGGCACAAAATCCTTGATCCGACTCGAGGACAGCTTCGGCAGCGAAACGGAGTTTGTTGGTCGCATCCTGCGTTTGCAGACGACAGTATTCTGGTTCGCAATGACAAGGAAATGAAGAGTTGGAAACTGGGGAAACGGGAGCAATGAAACAGTACGATTGCATCGTGATCGGTTTCGGGGGCGTCGGAAGTGCGGCTCTGTATCATGCCGCCAAAAAGGGCTGGCGTGTTCTGGGGATTGATCAGTTCGGTCCCGTACACAATCGAGGCAGCTCTCATGGGCAGTCGCGGATTATTCGGCAGGCTTACTTTGAACATCCAAACTATGTTCCTTTGGCCGGAGAAGCTTTCGAGCGTTGGGACGAGTTAAACAAGCGGCATCGAGTCCGGCCAGAAATAAAGCCGCTGTTTGAGAAGACGGGTGTGCTTCAGATCGGCCGACCGGAAAGCGAAGTCATCGTTGGCGTCAGGAAAAGTGCCGCTGAGCACGATTTGAAATTGGAATCGTTTTCTCCAGCTCAAATCGTCGAGCGTCTGCCGCTTTTGAAAGTGGAGCCGGATCATGTTGGTCTGCTGGAGCCTGATGCTGGTGTGCTTCGAGTGGAACAATGCGTTGCGGCGCATTTGGCTCAAGCGAAGAAACGGGGCGCTGAACTAAGAGGGGAATCTCGAGTCGAATCGTGGAGAGCATTCGGTGATGGCGTCGAGGTAAGGACGTCTGACGAGACTTTTCAGGCGAATCGGCTCGTTATTTCCGCCGGCGCATGGTCGGAAAAGTTGCTGGGATTTCCGCTGGGGCTAAAGGTAGTTTCGAAGCAGCAGAACTGGTATCAAATCGATCGCGTTGAGCAGAAACTTGTCAACGGTTTTCCGGTTGTTTTCGTTGAGCAAAACGATGGCGAGCAATTCTATTGCATCCCGGAGATAGATTCCTTGGGCATGAAAGTGGCTCGTCATTCAGGGGAGAAAATTGCGGATCCCGATAACCTTGATCGTGACGTTGATTTGGACGACTTGCGACGCAATGAAGCGTTTCTGGATCAGAACTTCCATCACACTCGGCATCGTCTGGTCCATCATTCAACCTGCATGTACACCATGTCCACAGACGGTCATTTCGTCGTTGATTATCATCCCGAACATGACAACGTCGTTTTTGCGGCTGGACTATCCGGGCACGGATTTAAGTTCGTTCCTGTGCTTGGGCATCGTCTGGTGGAAATGCTCGACGGTGTGCGGGATCCGGCGTTGGATTTTCTTGGGCTGTCTCGTTTTCATCGCCAAGGCGGCAAAAGTCAGGTTTAGTTGCGTCTGGTAACTGAAAACTGAAACCCGCAGAGATTCCTTGCATCGATTGTTTCGTCTTTTCCTTGGCGCTTGGACGGGACACGATTCCTTTGGGCTGAGGCACGATCCCTTTGGGCTGAGGCACGATCCCATTCATTGGGTAAAAGGTTGTATCGAATTGCGGTAAATCTGGTTCCTCGTTAAAACATGTTTTCCGCATCGTCTTTAACGTGGCGAAGCATTCCATGGTGTAACGGGACAGAGTCAAGCAATGGATGAAATCACTACCGATGTCGTTGTTATTGGGTCCGGTCCGGGCGGTGAAGGCGCGGCCATGCAGTTGGCCAAAAAAGGCAAAAAGGTCATCGTTGTCGAACGCTACGAACGGATCGGCGGAGGCTGTACGCATTGGGGCACCATTCCAAGCAAGTCGCTGCGGTTTTCGATTTTTCGCCTGACGGAATCGCTCAACAATCCGCTTCTGATTGATTGTGGTGTCAAAGCCGATCCTTCGATCGCTCAACTGACGGCTGCTGCGGCGGAAGTTAGTTTGAAACAAGAATCGATGCGAAAGACGTTTTATTCGCGTAACGGAGTCGAGATCGTTGCGGGGCAGGCGCGATTCGTTGACGCGAACACGATACAAATTGAGAACGGACCGACGATTCGGACTCAGCAAGTGGTGGTGGCGGTTGGGGCGCGACCGTTTCAGCCCAGCGATGTTGATTTTGGGCACCCAAGGATTTTTGACAGCGACTCAATTTTGTCGCTGGACCACAAACCCAGATCGATGACGATCTATGGTGCGGGTGTCATCGGCTGCGAATACGCTTCCATGTTTCGCAACTTGTCGATCAAGATTAATTTGATCAACAGTCGGGAAGGCTTGCTGGATTTTCTGGATGATGAAATTGCGGACGCGCTCAGCTACCACATGCGCGAACGCGGTGTCGTGATTCGGCACAATGAGCAATACGAACGAATTGAGCCGCAAGATGACGGTGTGATTATTCATCTCAAGAGTGGTAAGCAGGTAAAATCTGACGCGCTTTTGTGGGCGGCCGGACGCACAGGGAACAGCAACGATCTCGGTCTGGAAACGATTGGGCTCGAGCCCGATAGCCGTGGCTACATTTCGGTGAATGAGCAATTTCAAACTGAAGTTCCAAACGTTTACGCCGTGGGTGACGTGATTGGATTTCCGTCGCTCGCATCGGCGGCTTACACTCAGGGCCGAAGTGCCGGTCGACAGATTCTGGGCACAGCGAACGAACAGGACAAACGGATCGCAAAAGAAATCCCGGCGGGAATTTACACGAGTCCTGAAATTAGCTGTATCGGAAAAACTGAAAAGCAGCTGACTGAGGAGAAGGTGCCTTACGAAGTTGGCAATTCAAATTTCAAATACCTTGCCAAAGCGCAGATCATCGGCCAGTCCGTCGGCATGCTGAAAATCCTTTTCCATCGGGAAACGTTGGAGGTGTTGGGAGTCCATTGTTTCGGGCCACAGGCTTCGGAAATTATCCATATCGGTCAGGCGATCATGTACCAGCAAGGCGAAGCAAATTCGCTGAATTACTTCCTGGATTCGACGTTCAACTACCCCACGATGGCGGAGGCTTACCGGGTTGCCGCTCTTAATGGCTACAATCGGCTGTTTTGATTAAGTTTGGCGTTTCTGTGTGGATAAAGTCGCTTGCCCGAGCTTCCCTTTTCAACCGGAATTATTCACGACGACAGGCGTCTGGTTTGTCCTTTGAAGCGATTCTCCGGACGCCGGGCAAGTTTTGTAAATTCGTCAATTTCACGGCGTGGGTGACCTGTCGAAACCACAAACCTGGAGCAACATCCCAATGAATCAAGCTTTCTCCATGTCGACGCCCACGCATCGTGAATAATCCGGGTTCAATCGAATTTTCCGTGCCGAAAAATTCGGGACCGGTGACATGTCGGGTTTCATAGTCCGGTTTTGCCAAAATTGATGGTTGTTCCGAAAACGGTCGGTTGGACAGTTGGTATGGTTCTTCGGTGGTGCGGTACACAGTAAGTCATCGAATCCGCCTCAGACGCATCGGTTGCAGTTGATTAAGACGGCGATTTCCCAACAATCAAATTGCAATGGGAAGTCCTTCGAGTACAGTGAAACGCGGGAATCCTCAGTACGAGCCTCTCGCGGTTCGTGTCGTCATTTTGTCGGACCTCTACCTCTCTTTTGGTGGATAAGGAACAGTTTATGAGCCTGCCAGTCGTAAGTCATTTCAATACAAATATTTTCCTGAATTCGGTCATCAAGGCCGAAGACCTGTTCTCCGTTACAGACGAAGACGGAGACGCGATCCTTTCTTACTTTATTCAGGATTACCAATCGGATCCGACTGGCGGATTCTTTCGGCTTAATGGCGTTGCCTTTGCCAACGGTAGCCAGTTTCAGATCGACGCCGCAGATCTGCCTGATCTGGAATATGTGAGTGGCTCTCGAATCGGATCAGAGGGATTTCGCGTTATCGCTAGAGACGCGGCAGGCGAACTTTCGACGACGGCTGATTTCGGGCGTCTGTACACGGTTCGTGATAATGTGACTCGCCCCTTTGTCGCCAACCGTCCGTTTGACGCGTTGGCAAACGAGTCAACTGACGTGTCGCCGTTTATCCAGGCGTTTGATGCTGATGGCTATCCGATCACGCAATATTGGCTTCGCGATCGCAACGTCGACGATGGGTTTCTGTCATTAGACGGTGTGCCGTTAACGCAAGGCGAGTACAGTCTGGTTCGTGCTGAGGATTTGTCGAGTCTGACGTACACCACCGTCGACGGTCCATTCTCTGAACCGCTGGATATCTTCGCATACGACGGAGAGCTTTGGAGCGTTCGAAGGACGTTTGACGTGACCACGATCCAAAACGTGAATCGCCCAGTAGCTCAATTTACTCGAGGAGATATCGAAGCGACTCAGTTGACGTTGGACACGCTCCCGATGCGAGACGTAACCAACATCGTCGACGATGACGGAAACTCAATTAAATATTTCGAGTTCCTGAACACCAGTCCGCATCTGGTTCACGGGGACTTGCTTCTAAATGGAGTCGTACAGCCAAGAAAGCAGTGGATTCGTGTGGCGGCAGAGGACCTGGATGATATCGTCTATCGTGCCCCGGATCGAGATTTCACTCAGCAGATTCGCGTACGCGGTTTCGACGGAAAATTCGTAAGCACTATCGGTACCATTTCGATCACGACAGATTTCACTTTTGTCATTCCACCAACGCAGCCTGAATTGGCCACCGATGGTCTGGTCTACGATCAGCAACTGGTTCAAAACGATATCACATCATTGTTCCGTAAAGCAGATAATGGCAAGGCGTTCACTCGGTATCAGTTCTACGATGCGAATGACGACCTGACGTCTGGTGAACAACTTAGCGCGAGGTTCGAGCAAAATAATGACCGCCTCGCTGCAAGGGTCATTCACGATTTCACCGCAACCGAAGTCGCCAACGAAGTTCGTCTTCGAACTGGTGACTACAACAACCGATCCATTGACGATATCTATACTCGCGTTCAAAACGAGGACGGCCTCTGGAGCAGCTGGTCGCGATTGCAGGTTCGCACTGAGCCAGAACATTTTAATGCTCACGATGCAAACAACAGCTGGTTCAACGTTCCCGGTATTCCGCTTGATTCACAGGGAAGGCTGGAATTGAGTTATAGCTTCATGCAGGATTTTCCAGATTACGAAACCGGTTCTGCAACTGATGACGACGCACCTGAAAACTTCACTCGCTTCAATCAAAGTCAACGAGTCTCAGTTCGGAGCGCTTTTGATTCGGTCGAAAGATTGGCCAATATTAAATTCATTGAGGTATCTGACTCTTCAACAAATGTGTTGGGGCAAAAGGGCGGCATCTATCGATTTGGCAACTATGGCCAAGACGATGACATGGCGCAGGCATTTGCATTCACGCCTAACAGTGCTCCGAGTGCAGGAGATATCTGGTTCAACCGAATCTTGCTTAACGAGCCCAGATTCACGTACGATCCGCAACTGCCGTTTGGCGGCAGTAGCTACACGACGCTTTTGCACGAAATTATGCACACGCTTGGATTCATGCACACGTTCGAGCCGGCCGCAGGATCGGGTGTGCTTCCGGACGTAACGAACAACGATAACTTCTCTGTTCTCTCCACCGGTAGTGGGCAACGCCAAGACGGTCTGTTCCCGACAACGCCTCAGCTGTACGACGTTGAGACGATTCAAACCTATTACGGAGTGAACACATCGTTTAATTCGGGCGACGATCTTTACGACATCGCGGGGTATTGGGGGCGCGATGCTTTCGTTGAAAATATTTGGGACGGCGGAGGCAACGATACGCTTTCGCTGGCTGGTTCTAATCCTGACGTGGGAGAAGGGTTTGCCAACACGATCGATCTAAGTCCCGGAGGTTTCAGTACCTTTAACGGATTCAATGAAAATGTATCGCTCGCGTTACGTGCACAAATCGAAAACGCGATCGGAAGCGACATCGAAGACACGATCTTTGGTAGCTCGATCGACAATGTCATCGATGGTATGGCTGGCGACGACGTGATCGAAGGTCGAGCTGGAAATGACACGATCACAGGTGGTGCCGGTGCCGATGTGTTCCTCTTTGGAGTCGGCGATGGAAACGATGTCATCGATGAGAACTTTGGTGCGGGAGCGGATACGATTCGTCTTACCGAATTTCCGACACTGGACGTACTTGAGGACGACCTGAGGTTCCGTATGGATGGACGCGATTTGATCATCGAGTTGAAATTGGACAATTCTGATGTCGTTGACGGTCAAATTCGGGTCGTCAATCAGGTTTGGGGTCGTAACCGAATCGAGACACTGGAGTTGGGCGGAACTCAAATCGATTTGCGAAACCTGACTGAGCAAATCACTGTCGTTGACGACGCGTTCCGAATCACTGAAGAGTCGGGAGCGTTCGGAAACCTTGTTGTTCCTGTATAAAGCTTAATGTTTTAAACATCGGATGCAAAACAAAAGGCTTGCCAATTTGGCAAGCCTTTTTTGCTTTTTCAGTTCTGTTGAACCGGAATTATTCACGACGACAGGCGTCTGGTTTGATGTTTGAGACGATTCTCCTGAAGTGGCGACAGTTTTTGCAGATGCACCAATTCACTTCGTGGGTGAACTGTCGAAATCACAAACTTGGAGCAATATCCCAATGAAACAAGCTTTCTCCTAGTCGACGCCCACGCATCGTGAATAATCCGGGTTGAATCCAGTTGTTAATTCTTTTCCAGTGGTGGGCGTGGCACTGAATTCAGATCAATCGCCTCGGCGTCCTGAAGTTTGACTCGGTTCATAACCGGTGCGGGCGGAGCTTCCTGAGCTTTCTCAGTGGACGAAGGATCGGACAGCGAATCTGAAAGTGACCTGACGGCAGCGTCTTTTTCTGTTTTCGGAACTTCAGGCTCGTACACATTCCATGAATACTTGTTGGTTGGACATTCGTAGGAATCAGATTTCAACACATTGACGACTCGAACTTTCGCTCGCGTTGGAGGGCAGCATTTCTGCCAGGGCAGGCGAACTGGAGGAACGCAGACTTCTTTCTGTTCTACCTTTTGACATTTGCGTTTCTCTTTGGTCGCCTCAACCTTCAATTCACAAAAATCGCAGTCAGCCTGCGGAGCCATTTTGGCAAAACGGACGGGACGCGCGCGACGTGGGCGGCAGGTGGTGCAACCCGGTTTCGCGCAGCCGCCACAAGATGGTGCGGCGGTAACTTCAGGAAGAAACTCTTGAGAGATAAGTACGTCTGAGACGACCTGTTCCGCGCCAACAGCTTTTCCGCGACAGGCGGCACAATCGCATACGGCAGCTTCTGCCTCGACTCGCTGAGTTCGTTTCGCAGGTCGAAGCTTACCCAGCAAGCATCCCGAGCATTTCTTGTTACCGCAGCCACATTCCTGAACAACGATTTTTGCGAACGCAGTGTGGACGTTGGTCTGCGAAGCGAACGCGATCGCAAAACCGAATATCATTGTCGACAATAATTTAGTATTGAAGTTCATTTTTCATTCCATTTGTTGGTTCGGTTGCGAATGCAAAATCCGAATTTCCGAGTTGATGCCTGATTTTAGTTTTTAAGGTGGCCGTCTAAAAATCGACCATGAATCGCGTGCCAATCGATTGATATTTTCCGCCGATGTCAGTTGTTGGAGGTCGGTTGATTTCGCCGTAGATGTAATTGAATTGCATACGAGCGCGTGCATTCCAGTGCCAGTTTGTCGCCAGCGTCAACGCATCTGCCTGGCCGCCAATGATGTCCTGGTCAGTAAAGTCTGCCCACGAGTAACGAGCCGCGACTTGCCACGCACCGAGGCCGCGCTTGACACTGTTGTCCCGCTCCCTGATCGAGAAGAAGTTCTCGAAAGGTTGGACGCGTCCCAGTTGTCCTGTTTCTCGTTTCCATGGCATGTGTTCGCCGGTAAGCATGTAAGCCGCTTGAACGTAGCCGCCGTCGAGCCGCAAATTTTCTCCGATCGAGTCGAGCCTGTTCACGCCGACGGTCAGGTATTCACCGGTCAGTTGAAAAGCTCCCGAATTGAAAACGGCCTCGAGTCCAAACAGATTGCTGGTGTCGGCTCCAAGAATTCGCCCGGTGTCCAGCCAACGAGTGCGATGTCTGGCTTCACCAAAGGCACGATATCGTGACGCATTATCTGGTCCTGCAGTGCTTCCATCAGGCCAGGCCCATGAACCGGAAGCGGCAAGATGGAGGTAGCCTCGACCACCTGAACTTTCGTCATACCAGGGCATGTACGCGAGACGACCGGCAATTTCAGGCTGATAGTGATCGCTAATGAATCCGGCGGACTCTTGAGTCAGAGCGTGATGCCAAATTCCGTATCGCCAGTTGAGTGATTTGCTCTCGTTAAAGCCATTGGAGGAAATCCCAAGGCGACGGTTGTTTTCGTTGAATCCATCGTTGACGAAAGGGCGCTCAATGAAAATGTTGTGATTACTGCTGTTCAGCTGATCCAGACCATAGGGACGTTTGTGGTTTCCGACAATGATCGTGTTGAAAAGTGCAGAATTCTTGAACCCAATGAAAGCATCGCGGTAGGAAGGGTCGTTGCCCGGAGCGAATTCACCTTCGTATTTGTAGAACATGTTGTCATTCAGGTCACCGCTTACGCCAATTCGCAACCGGCGAAAAGCAACGCGATCTCGAGGGTCTTCGCCTTCGAGTGCCTCAATGCCAGGTTCCGCTTCAGGGAATGTCCACCAGTCGAGGTGAATCCGGCCGAAGAATCTCATCGCCGGCTTTTTGTGTCCGCTGACAACAAATCCGGGAATTTGACCGTCGATATCAGCGATCGATTCGTCGTGGTCATCGACGGCTTCTTCCAGTTCCTCGAGTCGCTCCGCGAAAAGACTGGTGGTCTCTGTTGATTTCGCCTTTGACTTTTTTGATTCGCTCAGCTTTTTCTTGACGTCAAATTCAAGTTCCTCAAGCCGAATCTTCATTTCGGCCAGTTGCTCTTCAAGCGAAGTGTCAGGTTTGTCCGTTTCCTCTTCCTGAAACGTGCGGAAGCCAACCGGGTAGGCGTTGAGTTGTTGACCATAGCTCTTTGCCGAGCAACTCGGCAAAGCGAGTACTAGCAATGACGATGCGGTTAGAAGGCGACCAAGTGACATCTGAAAAACCGATCTAGTGAAACGAGAGCTACAGGCAGAAATTTCGGCATTTCGGTGTTTAGCCTTCTGACGAGGTTGATGAGAAATGTCGTTTCTATAAAAACGACTGGGAGCGATCACAATAATCGCCACAGCTTAAACTTGGTGTTTTGCCCAAGCCGCAAAGTCACTCACAGACGATCGGAGCGACCGGTGTATTCGGCTAGAGCCACACATGCGGCGTTGCACAATCATGTGGAAGCAGAGGAACGGTTTGACTTGCGGGCAGTAGCTCAGCCGTTGTCTCGACGGTCGAACCAGTCAATTCCAAAGCCGTCATCTTCCAGCTGTTTCTTGAACAGCGGATGCTGGCTGGGGTCGAGATTCGGATCGCTTAAATCCCGAGGGTCATGGAAGCCAAAGTTGGCCCGCTTCTGAGCCAACGCCCTGCCCTGCTCTGCGCTGAGTCGTTTTGGACCGCCAATTGCCATCGAAAGGATCAGTGTTTTGCACGCCGATTCCAAGACCTCCGTCATCCAGAGTGCTTTTTCAAGATCGGCTCCGTAAGTCACGAGGCCATGATTTGCCAGCAGGACTGCGTTCGTCTTTTTGACATAAGGGGTAATCGATTTGGCAAACGCTTCGGTTCCGGGCGTTTCGAAAGCCGCCAATGCAATTTCACCCAGAAACAAATCCGGTTCGGCAAGGTAGCAAGGCGGAAACGGTCGTTGCGCGACAGCGAATGCCGTCGCATGATTGGGGTGCGAGTGGACAACTGCGTTAACATCCGACCGCTGCCGGTAGATTTCCAGATGCAATCGCATCTCGCTAGTTGGTTTAGTGACGCTCTTGTCGTCATCAATTTGTTGGCCATCAATATCAATGATGCAAAGCTGATCGGGTTGGAGAAAACCTTTGCAATGCATTGTCGGAGTGCACAGTACGTTGCCGTCAGAAAGCCGGATCGAAAGGTTGCCTTCATGCGCGGCCACGAATTCACGAGCGTACAGTCGACGACCGATCTCGCAAATGAGTTCTCTTTCAGGCAAATGATTCACTGAGCGTCCCCCGATAAAGATACCAGCTGCTCGACCGCGTCCAAAGCGGATTGAATTTCCTGAGGTGTGGTGAACAACCCCGGGCTAAATCGAACAGTGCCGCCATGGATCGCCGATCCGATTGGTTCATGAATCAGAGGAGCACAGTGCAATCCGGTCCGGCACTCAATTTCAAACTGGGAATCCAAAAGCATACCAGCCGTTTGACAGTCGAGGTCGCCGATGTTGAACGATACCGTCGGAGTCACGGATTCGGTTTGACCGCCGTAAACGGAGACTCCTTCGATTGCAGATAGCCCAGTTACCAGTTTGGCATGAAGCTCGATCAGTTTTTCGTATCGCTCATCAAATTCGTCGGAATCCAACCATTGAAGTCCGGCGAGCAACCCCGCGATGCCGGCAACATTCATGTTTCCCGATTCAAATTTTTCAGGATAAGTCTTGGGTTGTTTTGGATCCGTTCCCGTTGAACCCGTGCCGCCGAA
Source organism: uncultured Pirellulaceae bacterium (assembly GCA_964479855.1). Taxonomy (GTDB): domain Bacteria; phylum Planctomycetota; class Planctomycetia; order Pirellulales; family Pirellulaceae; genus Mariniblastus. The sequence goes on along the minus strand of CAYZPA010000047.1, from coordinate 29,940 downwards.
TCGTAGAGGCGAAGTTTCATCACGGACTCGATCGGAGACGTAGAGAAAACCGGTTCCCAACGACCCCATAAGCCCTTTGTGTCCGGGGGCTGCGAGGAAATCGCAGTTCAGTTTTTGCACGTCGATCGAAGTGTGACCGATCGTTTGAGCGGCATCAACGAGCAAGGCAATTCCATTTTCATGGCAGATCTTCGCAGCCGCATCGATGGGTTCGATGCAGCCGGTCACATTGCTGGCCTGCGTCAGGCAGACCAGTCGCGTGCTTGGCGTGATTGAGTTTTTGAGCTGCTCAATATTCACAACGCCTGATGCATCGCAGTTCAGCAGCGTGACAGAAACTTCCCGGCATTGTTCAATATGCCATAGAGGCCGCAGGACAGAAGTATGGTCAACGACTGAGCTTACAACATGATCGCCAGGCCGTACGAAACCGAGAATCGCGGTCGACAAGGCGTCGGTTCCACTAAACGCGAAAGAAATATTGCTCGAATCCGCCGCGTTGATTTGCTTTGCCAGTGCGTTGCGGGTTTGGCTAATCAACCGAGCCAAATCGCTGGCACGTTGATAACGTCCCCGACCAGCAGATACTGCTTGATGCCGATTCGCCCGATCGATTGCCGCATAGACCGACTCGGGCTTGGGGAAGCTGGTTGCGGCGTTGTCCAGGTAAATGGCCATCAGTGGAATCGATCTTTCTCAATGGCATGCATCGACAAGTGGTTTTCGATCACTAACCCACCGACACAATGCGTGAGGACACTGATACTTTGCCGGCAGCAATCTGGTTAATGACCAGCGGTAACAGCTCACATTCGGCGTCAAACACTCTGGCGGCCAGACTGCTCACGTCGTCGTCAATCTCAACGGGTACCGATGATTGAGCGATGATGGGACCGTGATCGTAGTCGTCATCCACAAAGTGCACCGTGCAGCCGGTCAGTTTGCAACCGTAATCCAAAACGCCTTGGTGAACGCGGCTGCCGTAATTGCCTTTGCCACAGAACGAGGGGATCAAACTGGGGTGAATGTTGATGATTCGATTTTCAAAATCCTGCGGGATCGCAAGCTGACGCAAAAAGCCACCCATCACGACCAGTGAAACCTCAGCGGCGCGTAAGCGTTCAAAGATTGCTTCGCTGAACGATCGCCGGTCAGAAAATTCTTTGTGCGAAATGACTTGCGATTCGATGTTGGCCGCTGCCGAGAAATCAAGACCTTTGGCAGTTGGATTATTCGAAATGACTAACGCAATCTCGGCATTGAGCGAACCGTTTTCGATTCGCTCAATCAGATTCTTCAGAGTCGTTCCGCCGCCAGAGATGAGAACGGCAATTTTAAGTGGGTTTCCCATTATGCTTTCGCCACGGCCAGTCCGATTTTTACGACGTGGTCTCCGACGGTTTTCTCGATGAAGTCGTCTTCGGCTTCGGCGAGCGGCTTCGGCGTCAGAGAGATCGTCAAGGTTTCTCCACAGAAGTAATCATTGTTTTCATCTAATGCCAAGCGGACGTCATCAGCATCGGTGCAGACAACCAGTTCAATGCGATCGGTTCGTTCCAGGTCCTTTTCCTTGCGATGATCCTGAACCAGTCGGACAAGGTCTCGCGATAGTCCGGCTCGAATCAATTCCGGCGTCAACTCCGTCGCCAGAACCACCACGACGCCCGCTCCCTGTGCGGCTGCCCAGCCCTCTTTGGCTTGTAAGCGAACTTCTACGTCTTCGTCAGTTAGTTCGATCGATTGCCCTTCGACTTCGATGGAGGCCTTGCCGTCTTTCGTAAGCGATTCCAACATCTCGCCGCCGTCGGCAGCAGCGAATGCCTGTTTGACTTTCGGCATCAGCTTGCCGACTCTCGGCCCGAGCAATTTGAAGTTCGGGACCACTTGATAGTTTACGTACTGCTGTGCGTCGAGCGTAAACGTCACGTCGCGAACGTTCAGTTCGGTCATCAATAGATCGCAATGCGTTTCAAGCCAAGCCTGATCCTGATCGGACGAAAGCACAACCGTCACACCAGATAGCGGCTGGCGGACTTTCAGTTTTGCATTCATGCGAGCTGAAAGCCCTTGCGATGCGATCTGTCGCAGTAACTCCATGCGTCGCGAAAGGTCTTCGTCGTAAAGATCCGGATTGGAAACCGGATAGTCGCAAAGGTGCACGCTTTCAGGAACGGAGGCTCCTTTTTCACGGAACGTTTGGGTCAGGTTCTGCCAGATGTTCTCTGTGATGAAAGGAACAAACGGAGCGTTTAGCTTCGACAGCGTCGCAAGGCATTCGAACAGCGTCCAATAGGCATCCAGCTTGTTTGGATCCTGTTTGTCCTTCGCCCAGAAGCGATCACGGCTACGACGCACATACCAGTTGCTCAGCACGTCCACGAAGTGGTTTAGTGTTTTCGCGGCGCCGTAGTTGTCGTAGTCGTCCATCGCTTCGGTGACTTCCTTGATCGTGCGATTCAATTCGCTGATGATCCAGCGATCAAGTTCGCTGCGTTCATTGATTGGGCGGAAGCCATTTCCTGACGAAAGGTCGTCGTGGGTCAGTTGGCCGGGTTCGTTTACCGATGATGGTTCGAAGCCATCGATGTCCGCATACAACTTGAAGAAGCTATAGACATTCCATGTACGCAACAGAAATTCTGGAATGCTTTCCTTGATCGCGCGTTCGCTGTAGATGATCGAAGTCCACGGCGGCTGATTCGCGAAGAAGTACCATCGCAACGCGTCCGCACCATAGAGGTCGAAAATTTCGTTTGGCGGTCGGTAGTTCCGCAATCGCTTGGACATCTTTTCAGTCTTGCGAAGCACCTTGCCACCGCACTCGCTACATTTTTTGGCGTCCGAGCTCTGGCGGGTGGAACACTTGGCACAAACACCGCCCTCGGCCAGCATCAAGCCAAGCACGATGCAATTTTTATAAGGGTGCGGGAAATCGACCTGAGCCTCGCTGCCCTGATCGTCGCCGAACAGCAGCGTGCTGATCGCGAGCTGCGAATAGAACCAGCCGCGAGTTTGGTCGAGCGCCTCGCTGATAAAGTCAGCCGGGAACTGGGATTCGAATTCTTCTTTGCCCTGATGAGGATAGCCCCACTGCGCGAACGGCATCGCTCCGCTGTCGTACCAGCAGTCAATGACTTCGGTGACGCGTTTCATGCGAGCTCCTTTTTCGAACGGCGAGTCGTAAGTCACCGCGTCGATGTAGGGCTTGTGGACTTTCAGGTCTTCGACCAGTTCAGGGTTCGCGGCTTTGGCAGCTTCCCATACTTCAGTGCCCGTGATGCCAGGCTTTTGCAACAGTTCATCGTATGAGCCGACCGCGTCGTATCTTCCTGTCGATTCACATTTCCAGATCGGAAGCGGAGTTCCCCAATAACGTTCGCGCGACAGAGCCCAGTCGACGTTGCTTTCCAGGAAGTTTCCGAAACGACCATTCTTGATGTGGTCTGGCATCCAATTGATTTGCTGGTTGTTGGCCAGCATCTTGTCTTTGTAGTCCGTCGTTTTGATGAACCAGCTGCGACGCGGATACTGAATCAACGGATCGTCATCGGCTCGCCAACAGAACGGATACTCGTGCTCGTACTGTTCTTGCAAGTACAGCGTTCCCGATTCTTTCAAGGCACGAAGGATCGGTTTGTCGGCTTCCTTGACCCACATGCCCTGGAAATCAGGAACCTGTTCGTTAAATTTTCCGTTGGGAAGGATCGGGCAGATCATTTCCGGGCCCTCTCCAAATTCGAAACGAGCCTGTTCAGCAACCAGCAGTTCGTAGTCAACTTCACCGAAAGCAGGTGCTTCGTGAACGGCTCCGGTACCGCTGTCGGTCGTTACGAAATCGGCTTGCGTGATTCGCCAGCATTTATGTTGCGTGCCGCCATCGACGAGCGTCCCTGTTTCATCGCCCATGTCTTTGTAGAAGTAGTCGAACGGTGGCTGGTACCGTTCGCCGATCAGCTCCGAACCTTTCATCGTTGATTTGATTTCGAGTTCACGCTTGAGCTTTCCAGCGATTGTCTCGACAAGGTCCTTTGCAAAGATCAAATTCTGGTCGTTCTCTGCGTCGTATACCAACGCGTATTCGATATCGTCCTTGACCGCCGCGAACTGGTTCGAAGGAAGCGTCCATGGCGTGGTCGTCCAAACCAATAGCGAAGTGTTAGGGAACTTCTGCTGGTCGAGCAACGGGAAACGAACGTAAACGCTTGGGTCGCGAACGGTCTTGTAGCCTTGCCCAACTTCGCCACTGGAAAGTGCTGTTCCGCCTTGAGCCCACCACCAGATGATTTTGTGACCTTCGTACAAAAGATTGCGATCGAAGAGGTTTTTCAGCGACCACCAAACGGATTCGACATAGCTTTGATGATACGTGACGTAGGCCTCATCGAGCTTGACCCAGAATCCGAGCCGCTGGGTTAGCTGTTCCCACTGTTGCATGTATTGCCAAACGGACTGTTGGCACCTTTGGATGAAGGGCTCGACGCCATGGGCTTCGATGTCTTCCTTGGAATGGATTCCCAGTTCTTTGCAGACTTCGACTTCGACCGGAAGCCCGTGCGTGTCCCATCCCGCTTTTCGTTCGCAGTAGAAACCTTTCATCGTCTTGTATCGAGGAAAAAGGTCCTTGATTGCGCGAGTCAGGCAGTGGCCGGGGTGGGGCTTTCCGTTGGCGGTGGGAGGGCCTTCGAAAAAGACATATTTTTGGCTGCCCTGCCGTTGGTCGAGCGACTTTTGATAGATGTCGTTTTCGTTCCAGAAGTTAAGCGTTTTGACTTCGTTTTCCGGGAAGCTGATTTTTGAGTTTTCGCCTTGCGAAGACATGCGAGGGCCGGGAGTTTAAGTTTCGGTTTTCAGGAAACCGTAAATATCCCCGAAGCATGCGAAGGGGGCAAGGACAGATGGCTCGGCAGAGTGCGGCAAACCGGTGGAGGGTGAGTTTGCGGAAGCGGATGGTTTGCGGAGGCGGTCGGTTGGCGGAACCGGTTGGTTCGCGGAGGCGGTCAGTTGGCGGAGGCACGTGCTCTGGCTCAGGCAATCATGATCGCATGAGTTCGCATTAGGGCCGAGGTCGGTTCGATCGCGAAGTCCGTTCGCTCGATATGCTCGCTGCCACCGAATCCGTTGCTGATCAGCTTGCTTTGACCGCCGCGATAACATCGGATTCAGTCGGCCACGGCTTTCGCGTCAGCATTGCGATCAAGCCACCCTTCCGAGAAACGACCGTCTTTCCATCGACGACAACATCGAACTGCCCGCGACGCCCGTTTTTGAGCTCGGCGTCGGTTCCCAGTTCTTTCGAAATTGCGGCAGCGTAACTCGCGACCTTGCTTTTGTAGGAAGTTCAGACCGGGCAATAGATGATTTCAATTTTCATGGCTGGCTACCTTGTCGACAGGTTTTAAAATCAAGTGGTGTTAGGCAAGTGGTGGAACTTACTCGCCGTGGAAAGAACTACCTCGCAAATACCCAAAGAGATTCAGTCAAATTTTCAAAGTCTTGAAACGACGAAAATTACTTCTTTCGAGTCGCTTTCTTTTTCACGACTTTCTTTGAGGCTGTTTTCTTGGCGGCCTTTGCTTTGGATGCTTTCGCGCTTGCTGCACTGGACTTGGCGGAGCCCTTCGATTTCGCGGCCGGTTCGGCGGCTTTATCAGCTTCCTCTTCTTCCTTCGCAGGAGCCTTTTTCTTTACGCGAGTCGGGTCCGTGATGTGGCCGAAGTTCTCGTCGAACTCTTTGCCGTATTTGTCATCCTCAAGGTCGTATTCACCTTCGATTTCTTCCTCGAAATCGTCGTCAAAATCTTCGTCGAAATCGTCCTCTTTGAATTCGTCGACGATATCAAGATCCAAGCCGTCATCGACGACGGTTGCCTGGATTTCCTCACCGGAAATCAGGTCTGCATCTTCGTTCTTTTCCTTGTCTTTACCGTCGTCTTTTTTAGTCATGCGTGAAGCACTCAAGTCAGTTTTTGGATTGTTGTTCCGAAGCTTGGATAGGATAAGCGTCGGGCTCGAATTGTCAAGGTTTGCCGCAGTTTCCGATGACGAAACAGATTGGGCCCTTTGACCGTGGCCGAGCAGAAAGTCAGTCTATAACGGTTATTGTGGCAACGTGCACACTCGTTCCTCTGCTCCACTGATTACGTGGTGTACTCAGAATTGAACCGCACGTAAGCTTCGGTCAAGTCGCTGGTCCAGTGTTTGGCCATCCCGGCCCCTCCACCGATCTTCAGTTCGATAGCAGTTTCAAAATTTTCAGCCATATAAAGGCTGAGTTTTTTCTCGTCGAACGTGACGGGCTGGCCTTTTTCAAAAATAGATGTCCCGTTGATCGCCAGGGATAAATGTTCCGGCTTGAACGAGACTCCAGCCAAACCCGCTGCAGAAGTAATCCGCCCCCAGTTGGGATCGGCTCCCGTGACCGCCGTCTTGACCAGATTGCTCATCGCTACGGCTCGAGCGACCTTGTCGGCCTGTTCGTCAGAATCGGCTCCCGCGACATCGATCGCGATCAAATGCGTCGCTCCTTCCCCGTCGGAAGGAATCTGCGTTGCCAGTTCGATGCAAAGTTCACTTAGCGTGTCGGTAAAAAGCTGGATCGCCTTCCAATGCTTCATCGGCGAAGCAGAAAGCCCATTCGCCATCAGGACCAACGAGTCATTGGTGCTGGTGTGGCCTTCAACGCTGATGCAGTTAAAGCTCTGATCGGCAACGCGTTTCAAAATGTCCTGCGCCACCGGCGGCGTCAAGGTTGCGTCGGTGACGACAATCCCAAGCATCGTTGCCATGTTGGGGCCGATCATTCCGGCGCCTTTCGCCATCCCGGCAAGCCGAACGGTCTCGCCTTCGAACTCGAATTCCTTAAAAGCTGTTTTGGTTCCCTTGTCAGTCGTCAGGATTGCTTCGCTGGCCGATTGGAAGTCAGACATTTCGCCACCAAGTTCGGCGCCGGCAAGCTTGATTCCTTTTTCGACGCAGTCCATCGGAAGCTGATGCCCAATGACGCCGGTCGACATGATCGCGACTTCACCCGGAAGACTGCCTGTCGCGTTGGCGGTCAGGAAAGCCATTTGCTGATTGTTGCGAAAACCGGTCTCGCCTGTGCACGCGTTCGCGTTGCCAGAGTTGACCACGATTGACGAAAGACTTGCCGTCGGAGTCACCTGTCGATTCCAGTCGATCGAAGCCGCTCGAACGACATTCTGTGTGTAGACTCCCGCCGCAACGGCGGGCACATCGGACTTGATCAAGGCGAGGTCACGTTTTCCGGACGCTTTGATCCCACAAGTGACGCCAGAGAATTTGAAACCGATTGGGAGCATGTTTGAATGAGGATTTGAAATGAAGTGATTGAGTCGCAAGTTCACTGGTTTATAGCAATCCGGTCGTTTCATCAAAGCCATGCACGACGTTGAAGTTCTGGACAGCTGCTCCGGACGCGCCTTTGATCATGTTGTCGAGTGCGCTCACGATGATCGTCATGTCGCGACAGGATTTTACGGTAATGTCACAGAAATTGGTTCCCGTTACGTCCTTGGTCGTCGGGATCTGTTCGGTGACTCGAACGAACGGTTCGTCCCGATAGAAATCGTTCAGGCAGTCCATTAGATCAGCTTCGGGATGAGAGCCGCGGCGTTTTACGTAGATCGTGGAAAGGATGCCGCGGTCCATCGGTGTCAGATGCGGTGTAAAGACGGCTTGCGTTTCGGAGTCGCAGAATCGGTTCAGGATTTGATCGATTTCTGGCATGTGGCGATGAGTCCCAATTCCGTACGCCGTGATCGATTCATTGCATTCGGGGTAATGGAATTTCAAGTTGGCTTTCCGACCAGCTCCAGAGACACCCGTTTTGGAATCGACAATCAGCGGCGTCGTCTCGATCAGTTCGTTCTTGAACAGAGGAGCCAGCGGCAGCAATGCGGAACTTGGAAAGCAGCCAGGATTCGCCACAAGATTTGCAGAACGAATCTGGTCTCGAAAGAGTTCGGGGATTCCATAGGCAATCGAGCCGACGCGATCGGCATCCGGATGTTCGACTCCGTACCACTGCTCAAACGTAGCGACGTCATTGAGCCGATAGTCAGCACTGAAGTCGATGACTTTTACGCCCGCGTCAAGGATCTGGCCAACCACCGCCGCGGAAGCTGCATGGGGTAGGCAGCAAAAGACGCAGTCGACCGATTCAGACAACGATTCGATTTCCAGCGGTTGCATCGACAGATTGAGAACGTCCCGCAGCGAAGGGTGGACTTCGGATAGGTGCGGTCGATTTTCGTCTCGCGAGGTCAACAGCGTGATGTTAGCTTGCGGGTGACGCAGAAGTAGCTTGATCAATTCAAGTGCTGTGTAGCCGGTGGCGCCAACGATTCCGATCCTGATCATTCAATTCTTTCGCACGCTGAGGTTGTGAATTTTTGAAAACACTTTCCAGTAACACGGGCCGTTTTTGGCGACAGTTATGTTTGACGACGATTCAATCAGGGCCATCGGCGGCGTTAGCTACGGATTTGTTGATGTTTGTTGGAGGACGTCAGCCCGGAGGGCGCTACATTTCCTGCCGGTGGCGTGAGCCACCGGAATCAGTTGGTTCTCGGACGAAGCCCGGAGGGCGACACACAGCATTGTGCCGCCCTCGGGGCTGATTACTTTTGTCAATTGGGTCCGGTGGCTAACGCCACCGGCAGTTCTTGTGTCGGCCTCCGGCCTAAAATAAGCAACATGGGCTTATCGCCCAAACGGCTCACAAATCGATAGCCTCGCTGAGTAGTTGGGCCTCTTTCAGAAAATCATCCCGGATTATTCACGATGCGTGGGCGTCAAAATTGAGAACACTTGTTTCATTGGGATATTGTTCCAAGTTTGTGGTTTTGAAAGTTCACCCACGACGTGACTTGGTGAATCTGCAAAAACTGTCGCCACTTCAGGAGAATCTCCTCAAACATCAAACCAGACGTCTGTCGTCGTGAATAATTCCGGATCAAAAGATCATCCTATTTGGTTTCGTCACTTTCGGCAGTGTAAGCCAGGATTATTCGGTGCTGATCGTTCAGGTCATAGGTAATCGTCACAGGAATCGGCTTGTTAAGTAGCTGCGGCGTGATTTCGACGTAAAACTCCATCAGCGTCGCCCTGTCCAGAATCTTCTTGGCGGCTCGCCGGTATTCATCTTTTTTGGTTTTCGTGATGTCGCTGCGTTGAGCCTGATCCGAAGTTTGATTGGCCTGCATCGCAAGTTGTTTTAGCTGGGCAGCAGCCGTCGCAATGGTGGCCGGATCCTTCAAGGCGAATGCTGGAGAATCGGGAAGCGGCTGAACCATCAATGCGGCTTCCAGGCGAAGCGATTTTCGCAAATCGGCAGCGATGTCCAACGAGTAAAACCGGCTTTTAAGGTCGTGGAAAAACATTCGCGCCGGGTAGTCTCTGGTCATGTCAGCCGGGGCCATCAGGGATCGATCGTTTGGACGATTCTCCGATTTGATTCGAATGGGAGCCGCGCTGGCGTTGATGGATTCTGGCTGAGGTAGCCATGGGATTTTAACTTCCACGCTGGCGACACCAGTTTTGTCCGTTAGTTGAAAGCCCTCGATCCTGATCGGTTTTCGCAGCGTGACCCATTTTTGACTGTCTGGCGTCGCGAGCTTGATTCGGCAGTTTCGCAGATAGTTGGCCAGTTTCACATCAGCAGCTTCGGTCAGCCACTGGAACGTCAGCTCCGATGGAGTCTTCTTGAGCACCGCGAATGTGACCGGGTTCGCGCGTTTGTTGCGTTGAAACTGGACATCCCAAGTCTGCTTGTCGTCGTCCTGTCGCGACAGCGAAAAGACAGGCCTGCTGCGATGGATGGCGTCCGAACAAAGTAGCTCGGCCCCCAGCAAGTGGTTTCGTTCCAGGATCAGTTTTCCTAACGAGACTTCTTCGAGGTCGTCAACGGAAGGCAAGTCTACGGTGTCAGGAAATTTCGCAAACGGATTCAGGCCTGGCGTGAGGAATTCCGGTTCGGCTTTTTCAGGATTAGTCTTTACCGTTTCAGCAAGTTCGGTCGTTGCCGAAGAAGCCATTGGGCTTGCGGTTGATGTCTTCGTTTCTGAGCCCATGGTCGTGCCCGACGGCAATTCGGTTGACGGAGATTCGGCAGCGAAAGATTCGGCGGCCAGTTTGGTTTCAGCATCCGTGTGATCGGGCGTTGATGCCGTCTCGTTTTTTGTAGACGCTGATTTGGGCTTGGAAAAAAGAGCCGCGATTGCTGCCCGATTGGTCTCAGGATCTTTCGCTTTTGCAAGGATCTCATCTTGCTCAGAATTCGAAGGGCGCTCGCGATCTGATTTGTTTGACGCAGAACGTTTGGCTCTGACTGCATCTGCGCGGCCCGAACCGCTGGAAGCAAGGGCTGACTCTTTCGGGTTGTTTGTTCTCGATGCCGGTTCCGGAGTTTGGCGAGTCGCAATGTCCTTATCGCGAAGCTGCGGCGGTTGTTTCGGCTGCTTCAGGTGGTTTGCTGCAAGGACAGTCGATCCAATCAGGATCAGGCATAACGCTGCCATGCTGACGAGCATTGCGACGGGATTTCGACGAGCCATTTTTGTCAGGAAGTTGTCGTCCTCGTTTTTGGAATAGGATGCTGCAGCTGCGGAGGAGGCATTCGGCTCGACGGTCTTGGTTCCTGTCCTCGTGCCGAGCGTGTCCGATATTTTGTCCGAGACAGACTGATTGGGCTCGGCGGCAGACGGCGGCAAGGAGGGCTCAGGTTTAATGACGACAGGAGGCTTGGCGGGCTGAGTTTGTTTTTGCCATTCCTTGATCGTTTGAAGGGCCGCTGGACTGTCGCGGCGGATTTGACTCGGCAAGGAAGCGAATTCTTCCGGGGCATACGAAACAAATTTAAGTAGCTGATCGCAAACACTGGCCATCGCTTGTAAGTCGTCGGCAGCGGTCTGAGGCTTGGCGGACCCGCCACTGTTTTCGATGATCGAGTTTTGAATCGAGAATCGAGTCAGCCCTCGCAGTTTTGCTTGGCCAGATTCGCTGACGAAAATCGTGTCCGGGCCAACCGCCGAATGGACGACGCTGTTTTCGTGTGCGTAAAGCAATCCGTCGAGGCAGCCGCTAACAATGTTGGCGAATTCGAGTGCTGAAAATAGTGGCGCCTTCAGCTTCATTTCATGACAGGCTTCGGTCAAAGTTTTGCCGTCCGTCGCTTCCGAGACAAGAAAAACGCGTTCGTTTTCCAGATCGATATCGAAAACATGGACAAGGTTCGGATGATCGAGGCTGGCGAGCTTACTGCCGTACTCGAAAATGGCTTTTCGCGATTTTGGGCCGGCGCACAGCTGGGCCGGCAAATACTGAATCGTAACGGGACGAGAAAGTTGCTCGTGCACGGCTTCGAAGCGGTCTCCCATTGCCGTGTGGTCGATTCGGTCGGTGAGCAGGTAGTTTCCGATCCGAAGATTGACGGTTCCCTTGAGCAACATTTTTGCTTGCCAGACCGTCAGCAATTTTTGTTGGATCAGATCTCGAGCAAGGTCATTTGGGCCGGCGGCTTTGTCGGCGGTTTTCAGCCAAGATCCAAGCCGCTGTTTGGTGACAATGTTGCTTTTAGCGACGCTCTGAAGAAATTGTTGCCGATTCGTCGTAGTCATCCAATGGTCCAGAGTTACGGCTTGAATCGGGCAGCGAGGGTTCGCCTTACATTTTGGCTTCGAAGTGCCGATTTATCAAGAAGTCGCTGAGATGTGGGAAATTGCGTGCGTTGCCGAATCGCTTGATTGTCCATCGCGAGACTTCCGTGGCGAGTCACGATCACATCGTAAAGGTTTGATGAATTTGATGGTCACTTCGGCTTTGATGATTGCTGCCTCATTGTGAAGGTTTTAACATGGGGCGATCGTGACATGCTATCAACTACGTGATTTTATACATCAACGAGAGAGAAAAATGAAAAAGCTGATGTGGGCTATTGCCCTTTGCTTGTCCAGTGGAAGCTTGGCAAATGCGGATTTGGTTCTGAATGAGGTTCTTGCAAGTACCACAGGAGCTGACACTGAATTCATCGAGATCTTTAATTCTGGCACAACTGCTGTCGACATTTCTGGTTGGGAAGTGCGACAGTATGAAAGCGATGCTGGCGAATTTTTCGGCGATTTGGACGAAACGAATACCATTACCACTGGCACGATCGCAGCAGGTGATTGGTTTGTTATTGGGAATCAAGCTTTTATCGATGCTTTCGGCATCACACCAGATGTCCAAGACGACGGTTTATCTATCGAAAACAGTTCGGTGACTTTGGAACTGTTCGATACAGTTAACAGCGTTTCAATTTTCACGGCGTTTTTAACTGACGGTGGCGATGGTGACGCTGCTAATATCGCTGGTACCGCTATTACAGCAGATATTACAGTGGGACCCGATGGGACCTTTTTTCCGGCTGGTTACTATTTGAACGGCGACGCTGGCTCGACTGCCTCGTTATTGGAATTCGCGCCGACACCTGCCGCATCAGCTACACCAGGCTCGGCGAATTTGAACGCCATTCCAGAGCCATCATCAGTTGCTTTGATTGGCTTGGTTGGTCTTGGACTTGGATTTGTTCGTCGTCGCAACTAATCGCGATTGAGCAAATTGAAAACATAGAAAGCCATCGGGTTCGCTCGGTGGCTTTTTCTATTGATTGAGCCAATTCGAAGATGATGAACGATGGCGACGTGTTGTTGGGGATGGATGCCGTGAGGTTTCGATTTCTCGCACGGCGACGTCTTTGCAAAGTCTGCAAAAGGCAGCAGCTGGCGACGCATTCGCTCGGCCTCAAAGCTTGGGAATCGCACGGCGTTGCTTTGGGTCGCGATTCATCATCGGACGACGCTCATTGCCGCGGTCAACATTATTGTTGTTTCCGGGCTCAGGAGGTTTTGGTGGAGCAGTATAAGTCTGATGCCACTGCCAACCGATCGGAATCCGAAGCTCTTCTCTAGCAAGCAGCGCCCATGGCGTTCCCGGATGTTCCGAAGTGACGCGCTCCAGATAGGTCTTGGCTTTCAGCGCCAAACGCTCGTCCCTGCTGCCGGTCTGAATCTCGTTCGAAGGACGAAGCACCCACGTGTTATTCTGAGGCGTGTCCGCGTTCTTTGGCGGATCGAATTTTAACGAAGTCTTCGCCAAAGCCAGCATCGCGTTGTAGGTGCTCGCTCGCAATTTCGCAGCAATCGCACGGCCCATTGCAAGGTCATAGCCGGCTTGCCACCGAGCTTCTTCTTCCTTCTCTCGATCCGCTTCACCCGCTTTCAGGATTTCAAACAGTTGTTCGATCGCCGGGGTCACAAAAGCAGCATCTTTCTGAGCTTCGCTGACCTGGCGAACAAACGTGGCCTCATTGAGCCGAGGGAACCTCAGCTGCGGAGCCTGAAGTGCTCCCGTCTGCGTGTACTCGGCCGCCGTCACCAGTGCTCGGCGAGCCTTATTTGCTTTCAGTTCCTGATCATAGGAGTTGATCGAAACGTAGCTGGGCTGGTAACGCCGCATGATCTCCGGGTCGAAGAAGTAATTCAGTTTGGAAGCGTAATTTTTCACATCGCCCCATCGCACACGACGCCCACCGTTTCGGTTTGGGTGAACGGCAAAGTAAATGCCGCCTGTCTCATGGCATAAACGTGTCAGGTAAAACGGCCCAAAGCCGGAATCAATCTGTTCGAGATCATCACGACCGTTTACGAAGTCAAGTTTCAGGCGTTCGGGACGAGGCGTTTCCGGGCCTTGATCGACGCGAGCCAATTGCGGCGACTGGTCAAATTCTGGATCCGGATCGACCCATTTAACTTCCGTGATCGGTCGCCCAAACGGAGCGGGAACTCCGATCGTATAGACGCTGACATTCGCGTTCACACAGACTCGAACCGCTTCGTCTGTTCGGGCAACATCGTCTCCGGCTTCGTCCGTGACAAGGATCAGCATCACATTTCGTTTTGGTTTTCCAGTTCGAGCATCAGGGCGAGCCATGGCTCTGTACTTTTTGGTGACTTGCATGACAGCGGTCATCACGTTTTCTTCGCCGGAATTGTCGCGAGAGACTTTTGCGACGGCGGCACGCAGTTTGTCGATGTCGTAAGTTGGTTTTGGAAGGAGCCCCGAAACTGATTTTCCGAACTGGAAAATGTCCGTCAGCAACGGCGGATTCAGATCGCGATCGTCGCTTTCAAGGTTTGCCATGTCCTGAAATTGAGCAATCTGCTGATACACGCGATCAAACTGTTTCGCCAGTTGAGTTCGCTGGGCTCGGAGGCTGGCTGATTGATCGAAAAGCCAGACGACCATCAAGTTCCCTTCGTCCATGCGCAGGCGGATTTCTTCGGTGATCCGGTCGACCGCTCCACTGGTCGATTTGAGTGAACGGCCGGCGGTGCCTCGCACGGCCAGCACTTCCAGTGAAGGAGTCGTTGTGTTGACCGATTCCGCGATTTCGGCGGCAAGAATTTCACCGGTTTCAAATTCAGCTTCTTCGACTGAAACGTCTTCATCGGACAGAAATTCCAGGACCGGAGCCGAAGCGGCTTCGCTTTCGAGTGCTTCTTCTACTTCGCTGCCGATGTCTTCGACATCCGTTTCGAATATGTCCATCTCGTCGGGCAGAATTTCGTCGATCTCGATCGGAGCATCAGACGCTTCGCTGACCAGTTCTCCAACGCGATTCGTTTCGGGCGACGGAACCAAAACCTTTGCCAGCATCAGGATCAGGGCCAAGTGGAAAATCAGGCTGACGGTCCAGAACGGCACATCGGTATCAAAAGGTGTCTCGTATCGCCCGGTACGAATTTGCCACCAACGTCGAAGACTATTGATCATGGATCACCGCTTTTTTAGAGTGCCTGAAAACAAAAACCAGACAAGAATTGCCGCAGAAGTGGTTCAGACTCGATAATTCAGTTTACCACTCAAAAACCGGCTTTCCAAACTGAATTCGTTCCCATTTCTGGTCAACCGGCCTGATTCCACTAGAATCGTAAAACTGACCGCTCCAATCACCCCGGATTGCAGGATTCTGATGAACTTTAAAATTCAAAGCCTCGTTATGGCACTTCTGATTTTGGTTTCACTTGTCTTTACGGGGCAGGAAGCGTTTGGACAGCGACGCAAGCCCGCGCTCGGTGAAGGTGACAAAACGCAAACCGAAAAAGCGAGTCCAGGTCAGACGCAGCCGTCGCCAAGTGCTCAGAATGGCCGTGGAACACCGATGCAGACTCAGCAGCGCGGTCCCTCGAACCAGCAGAAAGAACTCAGCAAAGAAGAAGAGCCGGTCAATGTTGTTTTGGAAGTGAAAGGAGAAGGAATCCAGTTAGTTGCAACATGGTTTCCTCCAATTCTTGACGATCCAAAGAGTGGTCAAAAAAGAAAGCCTGCTGCAACGCCAATGCCGGGCCAGCCTACGCCCGATGCTACACCGAAAAGTGATGTCGAACATGGAAAGGAAGTTGCTCCGTTTATTCTGGTTCACGACTGGACACGTAGTCGCCAGGACCTGTTGAATCTGGGATCTTTCCTGCAGTCTCAAGGTCATGCCGTGATCGTTCCCGATCTTCGCGGGCATGGCGAGAGCGTTACCATGACTGGATCCGACAAGCCGCTGGACTACACCAAGTTCAAGAAAAAACAGCAAGCTTCTGCGGTCGCGGACATCGACCAATGTAAACGGTTCTTGCAAGAGAAAAACAACGAAGGCATTTTGAATATTGACTTGTTGAACATTGTCGCCGTTGGCGATTCGGCTCACCTTGCGATCGCATGGTCGATTACGGATTGGTCGTGGGAACCAGTTGGCGGAGTCAAACAGGGAAAGGACGTGAAGTCGCTTATCCTTTTCTCACCCACTGAAAAATTCGCGGGTTCCTCGTTAAGAAAGCTAACTCGTGCGCCGCTTATTTCGGGTAAAGCAGGAACGCCTCTTCCGCTGCTTGTTGTGTGGGGAGGCCAGTCAGCGGCTGCTGAGCCTTGCAGGGAGTTTGTCGACAACCTTCGGAAATGGCGGCCCGAGGCACCGCAGAGCGATGACATGGCGACTCGCTGGTTCAAGCAGAATCTGTTCGACTATGCGGCTCCGACGAATATGTCGGGGGTTCAATTAGCTGGCCAAACCAACGCCCGGCAGGTCTGGGCGTTTGCAAACAATTTTGTGGCTCAGAAAGTGCTCGCATTCAAGGATCAATGCGAATGGCAACTTCGAGGTGCCGACGCGATTCTGAACCGGTAGATTGGACGGCCCGGTCGTCGCGCTGAAAGTTTATCGCACGACTGGAACAGAATGTGCAAGTTGTATCCTGAGGCGGAGGGGCGAAGGCGAGGTGCTTTGGTGATTCGCGTTGTTGCTCGTTCATCATCGCGTAGATTTCGCCATCGTCGCCCTGAGTAGCTCGATTCTCCGAATCGTTTGGTGTGGCATGATACGCCTCGGAGAGGCGACTTACCAAGAACAAGAACGATTCCAAAATCAACCGCCGGTTGCTTGGCAGGATACCAAAAGTTCACAAACTCACCGTGCTTTTGCAAGGTGCTTGTAGAAAAGTAGTTCCGGTAAAGAAGACTATCGACGCTGCAGTTCGCGAGCCCGTTCCACGAGCGTCGCGGTTCGCTTCGGTGCTGCGGCGCCGGTTGGTTCAGCGCTGTTTGGTTTGCTTGCGGTCTGGGCCATGTTGGCTCGTTTTACGCGGCATGCCGCACAGTCGCAAACTTTGTTGGGCTGTGATGGAACAGCGGTTCGATCGACTTTTGCGATTGATGTATTGGTTGGGGCTGGAGTTGCAACTTGAGCAGGCAAGACATCTGGCTTCGTTGGCAGTGAAGACATCAGACCTGCAATCTGAGTTCGAGGGCGAAGGTTGGGCTTTGAAGATTTGCGATTTGCTTTCGATTTGATTCCGACTTTGTTCAGGGCTTGCACCAGTTTGTTCGCGTTCGGGATGAGCGACTTGGCTTTGGCTGCGACTCGCTTGGTTTGCGAAGGGATGATTTCGGTTTGCCTCGAATGTTGTTTCGAGGAATTTGCTTTGGCGACACATGCGGAGCAACCGCAAGCTTCCTGAACTTGAATGGGTTGCGGTTGGGTCGCGCAGTTTCCGCCTTCGCAGCAGCATCCTCCGTCGCAAATACGTTGAGCGATTTCGGCTCGATCACGTTTCCACTGAGTAATATCCCAGATCGGGCGATGAATATCTTTGCAAGGGCCGTTCTTCCAGCAAATCCATGGCGACTGTCGCTTGCATTCTTCCCCGTCACAATTGTAGAACGCTCCGGCGTGGCCGGTTTGAAGAGCGAATAATCGGCCTCGCGTTGTCGGATCGTCTGGCGAGTACTGAATCAGCTGATTGTTGTTCTTGACGGGATGCAGGCGATTCAGAATCTGGCCTTGCGTAGCATCTCCGAGGCAACCGACAACGATGGCAAAGACAATGGACGAAAGGAGCGGTGCTGTCGAAGATTTCATATCGCTGACCGGAAAGAAGACCGAGTTGTTCCTCAGTCCTATCGTCCCGTCAAATCCGCAATTTCCCGTGTTTTCAGATCGGGATGCAAGGTTTGGGGATCGAGACAACTTGACGCAACCGGAACAGACCAACATTTGAGTTGGTTAACTGCCGGCGATGCGGTTATTCTAGCGATCAAATTCTGGCCTCAACCCCGACTTTTACTGCCACTAACGATGTCGACTCGCACCAAAATTATCGGGGCCGTTTCCTACCTGAACACCAAGCCGTTGGTGGCTGGTCTGGATGCTGTCAGCGACAAATACCGGCTGGTGTTTGACCTGCCCAGCCGCCTGGCTGATCGCCTTGCGTCAGGCGAGCTTGATGTTGCTCTGATTCCATCGGTAGAAGCTTCGCTGAATCCAAATTACCGAATCATTTCCGATGCCTGTATCGGCTGCAAAGGTCCCGTCTGGAGCGTCAAGCTTTTGTCGCGAGTTGCTGATCCGCAACAGATCAAAACACTGGCATTGGACGAAGGTTCGAGAACAAGCCGAGCGTTGACGAAAGTGATCCTGGCTCATCGGCACGGTTGTCGTCCTGAATTGGTGAACTTGCCGATGAATCAGAACTGGCGAGATGCCGATGCCAATGCGGTGCTGATCATTGGTGACCGAGCCATGAATGTGGATGCGGCCGGGTTTCAATGGCAGTGGGACCTTGGACAAATTTGGAACCAGTGGACGGGATTGCCTTTTGTGTTCGCCATGTGGGTGGCAAGGCGTGACGAGGATTTGGATTTCCTTGGGTCCGTGCTGTCTGCCGCTCGCGACCGAGGCGTGTCGCAAACCGAATCTCTGGTGAATCAGTATCACCTTGATTACAGTTTGACGCCTGATCAGTGCCGCGATTACCTGGATAATAAACTTCATTTTCATTTGGGCAGCGAAGAGAAAATGGGCCTGAGCCTGTTTTACAAATACGCCGCCGAACTTTCACTTGTTCCGCCAAACACGGAGCTTGAATTTCATGATTGCCAAACAGCCTGAAAAATTGGATGCCGTCGCGATGCAGAGTCTTCTGAGCAAAGCGGTTGCGGGAGAGCGACTTTCGTTCGACGAAGGGTTGCAGCTAACGCGATGCGATGACCTCGCGGCGTTGGGGGCTGCGGCAGACGCAGTGACCCGCCGGTTGCATCCCGAGAATTACCGAACCTACAACATTGATCGCAATATCAACTATACCAACGTGTGTACGGCGGTTTGCGATTTCTGTGCTTTCTATCGAGGCCCGAAAAGCGATGAAGGCTACGTTTTGCCTCGCGAAGAATTGCTGGCCAAGATCGGCGAGACGGTTGAACTTGGTGGAGATCAAATTCTGCTACAGGGCGGACTGCACCCCAAATTCAAGCTCGACTGGTACGAGGAAATGCTCCGCGACATCAAGCAGCATTATCCGATGATCAACGTGCACGGGTTCAGCCCTCCAGAGATTCATCACTTCACGAAAGTGAACAATTGCTCTTTGGAAGAGGTGCTTTCGAGGTTGAAAGAAGCTGGCCTTGGTAGCCTTCCCGGCGGCGGTGCGGAGATTCTTGTCGATCGAGTCCGCAGCGAAATCACTCGGGGAAAGGTGATGACCGAGGATTGGCTCAACGTGATGCGAGTGTGGCACAATCTTGGCGGGCACAGTAGCGCTACCATGATGTTTGGCCACGTAGAAACGATTGAGGAACGCATCGAACACTTGCAGCGAATCAGGGATCTTCAGGACGAAACAGGTGGCTTCACGGCGTTCATTTGTTGGACGTTCCAACCGGACAATACCGATATGTCAGAGTATCCTCCGGCAGGTTCGTACGAGTATCTTAAGATGCAGGCGATCGCGAGGCTGTTTTTGGATAACGTTCCTTCGATCCAGTCTAGCTGGGTGACTCAAGGGCTGAAGGTGGGGCAGCTATCTTTGATGTACGGCGCCAACGACATGGGAAGCCTGATGATCGAAGAGAATGTCGTCGCAGAAGCGGGAACAGTTCACTATTTAACGCTTGACCAGATCCGCGACGCCATTTCTGAATTCGGATTCACTCCACGTCAACGGAACGTTCATTATCAACTGTTGGATGAGGCGCACGAGATGAAAGCGGTTGAAGCGAATCGAAGGTGGCTCAAGGATCTCAAGAACCGAACGGAAAAGGCGGCCGGGCTTGTTTCATTGAGCTAAGTCCGACTTTGATTTAATGTTTCACGCCTTCGACCAGAACCGAAAGTCCAACTCGGTTAAAGACGCATCGATCGGCGATACGAAACAGGGGCACCAGAGCGTTGAAGAGCCTCATTTGGCCTGCTGGAATGGTCTTCTTTTTCAGGATCGCTCCTGAGACGAACCAGCCCGGCATGCCGGCGAGATTAAAGTACTGCGATCGAGCGACTTCCAGCGAGTTTTGATGGAAAAGCTGTTTTAATGAAGCAATGTTGTAACGTCGGTAGTGCTCAAGCGATCGGTCGAACTGGTTGTAAAGCCACTGGTTTGCAGGAACCAGAATCGACATGCGACCTCCCGACTTAAGCAACTTTTTTCCGTTCGCGATCGCCCGGTTATCGTCCTCAATGTGTTCGACAACGTTTAGGGCGAACAGCCCGTCGAAACTTCCCAGTAGGTTTTCATATCGCTGATCAAAGTCAGGATGGACAAGATCAAGCTGGCTGATCCCTAAAACTGAGGACTTGTTTTTGAATCGGTCACGCAGGAATTCGAGATAGATTTCTCGAATGTCGCTGAGGTGAATCTTGCGATTGTTTTGTGTGAAGAAGGCTGAAATATTGCCAATGCCGCTACCGATTTCGATCACGTTGCCGGAAAGATTTCGAGTAGCGGTCTCATACATCCAGCGATTGAAACGGTTTGCAGCTGCGATCGCTTCCAGCGTCTCCAGGCCTTCAACATCGAACGCCGGAAATGAAAATTCAGAAGAGTCAACGATTGCATCGGCGGATGAAACGCTGGTCGACGGATCAAGGATGGCTTGAGACATGAAGATCGCGATTGTGGAGAAGCGTGTGGACGACGAAATTTACCTCCCGGATTGAAATCGCGGCGGGCAAACCTGTTGCCGAACCTCCATTTTTAGCGATCTGAAATGGAATCTTCGTTTCCTGCCGCCTTCTTTACGATCCGGAATCAATCGCTTCGTTCGACGATTGCGATTGTGCCGATAATGACGGCGAGCGATACATGACGAACAGCGATGCATGACGAACAGCGATGCACCACATGACGGCGAGCGAAAAAAAGCCGCTGAGCAATACTCAGCGGCTTGGGTCATCACTTTATGGACAGATTGTGACCTACTCGTCGTCGGCTCGGAACCATGGAGTCAGGCAGGCGCTATATTCGCAGATTTCTTCGTCTTTGAAGTACAGTCCGATTTCTCGAGCCGAAGCTTCGGCACCGTCAGAAGCGTGAACCAGGTTCATTTGGCGACTGCTGCTGTAGTCACCGCGGATCGTTCCGGGAGCCGCTTGCAGGCCGTTTGTTGCACCAAGCATTTCACGAACGACTCGAATGACATCCAGACCTTGTACGACCATCGCGACGACCGGAGCACCGGTGATAAACGCTTCGAGGCCCGGATACCACGGTTTTTCGCAATGTTCTGCGTAGTGCTGCTTGGCCAGTTCTGGCGTAATATGTATCAGCTTCATCGCAACGATATCGATTGCTTTTTCTTCAAAACGTGAAATGATCGAGCCGATCAGGCGTCGTTGAACGCAGTCGGGTTTCAGCAAAACTAGAGATCGTTCCATTTGGGTTTGGGCCTGTAA
This sequence comes from uncultured Pirellulaceae bacterium, assembly GCA_964479855.1. Taxonomy (GTDB): domain Bacteria; phylum Planctomycetota; class Planctomycetia; order Pirellulales; family Pirellulaceae; genus Mariniblastus. The sequence continues at coordinate 8,672 of CAYZPA010000047.1, read as the reverse complement.
AAAGTGGGTGTGTCAAAAGGGCTAAAGTTTAATTAGATCGCGGATTCTATCAAAGAATTCCCCCTTTCGAAATCCGTGTGGTTTTGTGAAAATGTGCGGGTAGACGAGAGTCGGCTGGCGTCTGAAACCCACGTCTTTTCGACGCTTAATCCATGAATTACTGCTGTACGTTCTCTCAACCGCCGAATGCTTTTCTGTATGACCTTGCCAGGAACAACGGTTAATCCGTTTCTGCGCGCCTCTAAAGATAGATAGAGCCTGATGATTACTTCGACCGATCAGTTTCCACCCACACAAAAACCGTCTGAGGAAGTTGCTGGCGTCACGGTCCGACTGGCCGGCGACTCTGGGGATGGAATGCAGTTGCTGGGAACCCAGTTGACAAATACGTCTGCCCTTTCTGGTAACGACGTGGCGACTTTCCCTGACTTTCCTGCCGAGATTCGAGCTCCTCGAGGAACGAGAGCGGGAGTCAGTGGATTTCAGGTTCAATTTTCGGCAGAAGAAATCTTTACGCCCGGCGATGGGCTTGATGCTCTGGTCTGCATGAACCCGGCAGCCTTGGTCACGAACTTGGCCGATCTGAAAAAGTCCGGCATCCTGATTGTGAATTCGGATAGCTTCGAAGCGAAAGATTTGAAGCTCGCGAAACTGGACGTCAGCCCATTGGAAGACGGCACGGTCGAGCCCTATCGTACGATTCATGTCCCGATGACCAAGCTGACTCGTGGAGCCGTCGAATCGACTGGACTTTCGACGAAGTTTGCTGATCGTTGCAAGAACTTTTTCGCCATGGGTTTGGTGTTTTGGCTGTACGGTCGTGACGTTGAACCGACCTTGCGTTTTATCGATGCGAAGTTCGGAAAGAAAAGCCCCGAAGTCGCCGAAGCGAATCGGTTGGCTTTGAAGGCAGGCTGGAACTACGGAGAAACGACAGAAGATTTTGCTTCCACGTTTCAGGTTTCAGCTGCCGAACTTCCGCAAGGAAAATACAAAAACGTGATGGGGAATCAGGCACTTGCATGGGGGCTGATCGCGGCAGCGAAGCGAAGCGGCAAGGAACTGTTTTTGGGTTCGTATCCGATTACGCCTGCCAGCGACATTCTGCACGAACTGGCGAAGCACAAGAACTTCGGGGTTCGAACGTTTCAGGCGGAAGACGAAATCGCGGCTGTTTGTTCTGCGATCGGAGCGGCATTTGGCGGTGCGATGGCGATCACCACCAGCAGCGGACCAGGCATCGCTTTGAAAGGCGAAGGCATGGGGCTGGCGATGATGCTTGAACTGCCAATGATCATCATTGACGTCCAGCGAGGCGGACCAAGCACAGGACTTCCAACAAAAACGGAACAGTCTGATTTGCTGATGGCGATGCATGGAAGAAACGGAGAATCTCCGCTGCCAGTTGTGGCGGCTCGCAGCCCAGCCGATTGTTTCCAAACAGCAATCGAAGCATGGCAAGTCGCCACGAAATACATGGTGCCCGTTATGATTCTTTCTGATGGTTACATCGCGAATGGTGCTGAGCCCTGGAAGATTCCAGATGTGGATTCGCTGCCGGAAATTCCGGTTTCGCATCCTGAAGGTGGCCCTCGCGGTGACGAACCGTTCTTGCCCTACAAGCGGAATGAAGATCTCGCTCGCCCTTGGGCGATTCCGGGAACCGAAGGGCTGATGCACCGAGTCGGCGGGTTGGAAAAAGAAGACGGCACGGGCAACGTCAGCTACGATCCGGACAATCACCAGCACATGGTCGAAACGCGTGCCAAGAAAATCGCGATGGCGGCCGACCTGATTGGGCCACTGGAAGTCGACGGTCCCGAAAGCGGAACTCTTGTTTTGAGCTGGGGCGGCACCTATGGCGCTTGCCGGACGGCTGTAAAGACCTGCCAACAACAGGGGCGGTCGGTGGCTCATGCTCATCTGAGATGGATCAACCCCTTCCCGAAGAATCTCGGCGAAGTGCTGAAGCGATACGACAAAGTCCTGATCCCTGAGCTCAACACGGGGCAGTTGAGATTGCTGATTCGCAGTCAATTCTTGGTTGACGCGATTGGCTTCAACAAGATCAAGGGCAAGCCATTCGCCGTGAGCGAATTGGTGGAAGCCATCAGTGCTCTTTAATTCACGCGATACTGCGGTCCCAAAACAACGTCAAACTACAACGTAAGTAAAATAAAGATGTCTACAGAACTTCCGGTACTTAAAGCAAAAGATTTCGAGTCCGACCAGGACGTGCGTTGGTGCCCCGGTTGCGGCGACTATTCGATTCTTGCTCAAATGAAAAAAGTCCTTGCGGATATTGGTGCCAAGCAGGAGTCCACCGTTTTCGTTTCGGGGATCGGTTGTTCCAGCCGTTTTCCGTACTACATGGACACCTATGGCATGCACAGCATCCATGGTCGGGCTCCAGCGTTTGCGACCGGTTTGAAATCGACACGGCCCGAGCTTGATGTTTGGGTGATCACCGGCGATGGCGATGCACTTTCGATTGGCGGCAATCACTTGATGCATGTGATTCGAAGGAATCTTGACATCAATATCGTCCTGTTCAACAACAGCATCTACGGCCTGACTAAAGGCCAGTATTCACCGACGTCCAAAGTCGGTGCGGTAACCAAGAGTACGCCTCGAGGTTCGATCGACCATCCGCTGAATCCGCTGTCGATCGCACTTGCTGCTGAAGGAACTTTCGTCGCACGATCAATCGATACGAATATCAAACACCTTGTTGAGACATTGAAGCGAGCTTCGAAGCACAAAGGCACTTCGTTTGTCGAGGTTTACCAGAACTGTAACGTGTTCAACGACGGTATTTGGGACTACGCCAAAGACAAAAAGACCAAAGATCAGACGACCGTTGTGCTGGAACACGGAAAGCCGCTTGTCTATGACAACGGAACCAAGGGAATTCGATTGAACGGTTTCCAGCCGGAGATTGTTGAGCTTGATGGCAATGTCGCGATGGATGATCTGGTCTTCCATGACGAATCGAATCCGGATCCACATTTGGCGAACGTTTTGGCACGGATGAGGCATCCGGAATTTCCTGAACCGATCGGCGTGTTCCGGGCTGTCGAGCGAACGACCTACGATGATGCGATCAATCAGCAAGTCGCTGACGCTCGATCTGATCACGGCGACGGCGAGCTTCAGAAACTGTTTGAATCGGGCGATACTTGGACCGTGTAGGCGGTCGAGCTGCCGGCTCTATTCCTGCTCAAGCTTTTTGATGACTCGCTGGGTCATCTGCGTGCTGTAGCCGTGCATTTTCCAGTGGCCGGGCGACCAGCCCACCAAAAAACGATAAAAATCGGCCCAGGCAACAGGATATAGCTGACGCCATTCCGCTTCTATTTCATCTTTGAATTCGGAATGTAGCCCCCGTCGATCGATCGCTGAGCGCAGTAGACCGAAGTAGCGATTCAGTATTTCTGCTTCGCGTTTTTCGCATTCGTCGTCCCGGAAACAACTGCTGACGAAGTAAGCAAGATCTTTCACGCCGCAACCGCCGCCGACATATTGGAAGTCGACTGCCGCGACTCGGTCATCCCCTGCGAAGCAAAAGTTGGCGAGCTTCGCGTCGCCGTGCACCAGGGTTTGAAAACGTGCTGATTTTAAAAGTTCGTCAATTCTTGGAGCCAGCTGTTTGAGCGGACCGCTGTCCATCGCTTTTAATTCATCGGGACGTGTCGCGAGATGCCAGTAAGTACCTGTTGGCCAGAGTTTGTCATGCAAAACGTCTGTCGTCGGCTCTTTCCGGTCGTGGAGAAATTCAGCATGGAAGTCGGCCAGCCAGCTCAGGCAGGATTCGAGTTGCGAGTCTGAAACATGATTTCGCCGCAGAGAAAACCCGGCAGCATCGAGGTCTTCAAGGATGAAGATCCAGCCATCGTCTTGTTTGGCGCCACCGATCATTTGTGGAATTCGGCAGTCTTCTGTGCACTGCAATCCCGCACCTTGATACCAAGCCAGTTCGTTGTCATACGAAAGTAGTTTTCGTTGATGCGAATTGTCGTTGGACCAACCGTATTTGTGATTGCGATCTTGCGGCGGCGAGACCATTTTGACAATTGCTGTTTGTGGATTGTCGCGTTGCTCTGGATTCCCGTTTTCCAATCGCACTCTCAAGATTTGTCCGTAGCCGCTCCAGAGGCTTTGAATGGCTTCGGCTACAGAGACGGAATCGACGTTTGCCAATTCCGCGATTCGATTTAGAGACTGTTGGTTCAGAAGTTCGTTCGACATGGCTCCATGTTATCGAGCGAACTCAGATGAGCCAGTGGTTCATTAAAATTGCATTGACCGGTCGAGACTGTGAGCCGAGGAATGTAAGTTACTGAGTTCAGGTAGCTGCCCCGGCCGCTTGCGCAGTTCGGCTAACAAAGTAAGGTTAATTGCAGCTTTGAGCACCAGCGACCAGCGGCAATGAAACGATCGCTTTCCGGCAGGTCGTCAAACACTTGTGCGAGCTGAACCGATTGAATGAAACCCGGATTATTCACGATGCGTGGGCGTCGCCCTGGAGAAAGCTTGATTCATTGGGGCGTTGCTCCAAGTTTGTGGTTTCGACAGGTCACCCAAGACGTGAAACGGACGAATTCGCAAAGCTTGCCTGTGCGTCAGGAGAATCGCTTCAAAGACCAAACCAGACGCCTGTCGTCGTGAATAATTCCGGTGAAAGAGACTGGCTAACGTTGATAACAGTTCAACCTTGATGGCGATCATCCAACTGGTTACCGTTTTCACATCCTAATTCCTCAGCGAGTTGAATGAACTTCGGATCTTTGCGAAAAGTGACAAGGTCAGCTTCATGACGAATGCGTTTCGCAAACGCAGGATCTTTTTTGATTGCCTGGGCGAGAAACAGAAGGCAATTCTCTTTGTCATTTTGTTTCGCGTGGACGCATGCGATATTCCAGATCGCGGCGGCCTTTTCGGAATCAATTTCGAGGGCTTTGTGACTGCAGCGAAGAGAGTCCTCCAGACGTTCCACTTTGCTGTAATAGTTTCCAAGATTTAACCACATGCGAGCGTTGTCATCGTTTCCGATAATCGCTAACTCGGTAAGCTCGATGGCTTCCTCATAGCGGTCCATGTTTCCCAGCTCAAATCCAAGAGCCGAAATGATTGCCTCATTGTCAGGAGCAATGTTGAAAGCGTGGCGAAGCACTTCAACAGCACGCTCATGCTGCCCCAGCCGACCAAGGACTAGCCCTTTATTGTGAAGCGCGATGACATTCCTGCCGTCCAGCCGAATGGCTTCCTCAAACTTTACGAGAGCGGTTTCATGATCATCCAGCAAAGCATGATAGTGACCAAAATTATTCCACGCATCCACACTTTCTTTGGCAAGTGAAACGACTTTAGTTTGAAATTCAAGGGCTTTTTCAACTTCGCCTTCCTCTGCAAAACTGCCGGCGATCGATTCAAGTGCGGCGATGTAGAATTTTGAGTCCGCCGGTAAGCGAAGGAGTTCATGTCTGCCCTGTTCGGCGTCCCCATTTTGCAGCAACAGGATTCCCAGATTGAATCGGCCGCATTCATACTGCGGAACCATCTCAAGACCCAATCGAGACAGCTCAATTGCTCGTACGCGATCTTCTTCGAGTGTTGCAAGCTCGAAGTAGGCGGCCGCGCAAAGAGGGTCACTCGCCAACACTTGAAGGTAGAGCTTTTCCGCTCGTTTGGGTAAATCCATCGAGCATAAAAGTCTTGCCAGATCGAGTTTTGCGCCAACGTCGTCGGGAAATCGGCGAATGTGTTCTTCCAAAGTTACCAATAGTCGCATTGGATCGTCATCGGATTTGGTGAACGTCTCCAGAAGTTCGATCGTTGATTCAAGTCGGTCAATGACATCTTTATCAGTACAGTCACGCGAAAGGCTGCGGCGAAGAACTCGAGGGTCGAACAGTTCTTGCGGGACCATGTTGGAGAAGCACGGCAGCAGATCATCCGTTAAGGTTTGAACAATTTCACCGCCGGGACTTCTTCGAAGCGATTGCTGCATTAGCTCGTACCCTTCGAGCGTATCTCCCATCGCAAACATGCACAGAGATTTGGCAGCTTGTAGCTCAAGATTCGAAGGGAAAAGAACTTCGGAAACAGAAATCTCCTCCAAGGCTTCGTGCAACTGGTTGTGGAGAGCAAGTTTTTGGATCAACGCAATTCGCGGGAGAATTTGCGAGGGGTATTCTTGAACTTCTCGCTTCAGGTCGGCGATTGGCGTATCGAAAAAAAGTGACATTGGCAGGACCTGCATTACAGGTGGAACAGCGTAGTTGGAGCGAATTTCGAATATTCGAAACGTACTATGTTCTGAGCACTGGTCGCGTTTCTATGCTGGAGTCAGACCATATTTTTCGCCTGAAGGGCGCTTTTAAGATGATCAATGCGGTTGCCTATCGAAAATGCGAGTAGTGAGGGCGAACGCCATTTAGCATGCTTCAGCCTCGCAGTTGACAGATTCTGACTCAAGATTGTTAACCGGAATTATTCACGACGACAGGCGTATGGTTTGCCCTTTGAAGCGCTCTCTGAACGCGGATGCCAGTTTCGAAAATTCGTCAATTTCACGTCGTGGGTGACCTGTGCGAACCACAAACGTGGAACAATATTCCAATGAAACAAGCTTTCTCTATGTCGACGCCCACGCATCGTCGACGCCCACGCATCGTGAATAATCCGGGGTTAACGGTGGTCATTTCACGCGAAAGAGTGGAGTCCGCAGCACGGTTTTACTGGCGTGGCGGCTCGAGCAATTTTAACAACGCGAATTTCGGCAGCCGTATTTATTTATCGCAAGTCCATTGCATCGCTTGCGACGGATTCCAGCCTGTCATGCACGATGAACTCGTTGGCAATCATGGTAGTTAGCTGTGCCAAATAAAACGCTTCAAATTCACGTTCGGTTGTTTGAATGGCTGGACGTCCGTTTTTCGGGAAAGCGAAATGCTTGGGGCCAAACACGTGCATGACTTGGCCCTGCTTCTTGACATCGTACACCGTAGCCGTGGTGTCGCTTCGGCCTTTGAACAGTGTTGATCCTTCGTGCAGCGAGTAAGAGCCGATTTCGATTGCCAGCACCATGTCAGCGCCGACGCCTTCGCCAAGTTCCACGAATTCCGTTTCGTTCCAACCATTGGTGTCAATCCACTCTTCAACTCGAGCAGAAGAAATGACGGAGCTGTCCTCGTCGAGACCATTGGCGAGCTTGATACCGACCGCTTGACCGACCAGATAAGTCAGTGTGTCAGGACCGTACGCTGATGCATCGCTGACGCAAACGATGGCCACTCGTTTCCCGTTTAGGCCTGAGTAGGCGGGTTCGACAGTGTGCCCTTTCACCATGTACAGCAACTGCGACAACGCTCCAACACAACCGGGCTGAGTCAACGTGCCCATTGCGAGGATTGCGAAGACGAAGAAAAGTTTGGTTTTAAGGTTTGGTTGACGCTTGAACATCGAATTCTGTCCGGAAGGATCTGGAAATTGATGCGGGAGCGTAGAGAAACCGAAGGCCCAATTCAAGGCATGTTTTTTGGGGTAAGGCTGAGTGATTCAACCGGCGAGGACCACCGCTAGCGTTTAGCGACCAAATTGCTAAACCACAATTCAAATGGTTTACCCTACTCGTCGCCGTCATCCAGCAATCGATCGGCGTCGGATTCAGTAATTTTGATGCGGCGAATCCCGCTGGAGCGTCCCGTTTTGGGTTCCACGTCAATGATGACGCCCGAGATTTGAACGTCATCGGTGGCAACGTCGAACGGGATCGGTCGGAATGTCAGCGTTGCTTCCATGACTCGTTCAATCTTGCGACCAAGAATGCTCTCATGGGGGCCCGACATGCCAACGTCACTAATAAACGCGGTGCCTCCGGGAAGGAGGCGTTCGTCTGCCGTGGGGACATGGGTATGTGTTCCGCAAACGGCGGTAACCTTGCCGTCCAGAAACCGACCCATCAATTGCTTGTCACTGGTTGCTTCTGCGTGAAAGTCACAAAAACGAATTTTTACATCATCAGGGATTTCAGCCAAAACTCGCTCCGCCGCCTTGAACGGGCAGTCGAGCGGCTTCATAAAGACTCGCCCCATCGCACTGAAGACCGCAACCTTTCTGCCTGTAGCCGACTTGACGACGGCCCAAGTTTTCCCGGGAGCATCTTTGGGGTAGTTGCATGGTTTGACGATATTGTTTTGAGATTCAAGAACCTGAATGATGTCCTTTTTGCGATAGATATGATCACCAAGGGTGATGCAGTCGATTTCTGATTTGACGAGCCGTTTATAGATGGCCGGCGTGATGCCGGATCCTTTTTCGGCATTCTCACCGTTGGCGATGACAAGATCGATGGACTCTTCACGTCGGTAAGCCGGGATCGTTTCGCAGACAAGGTCGACACCGGGTTTTCCGACGATGTCGCCAATAAACAGAATTCGCATGGAGAGCTTTCGAGCGCAGATGTTGGGGAGGAGAGTTTAGATCATTGACGACGGCACGAAAAGATCGCATCAATATTTGATCCCGGATTGTTCACGATGCGCGGGCGTCAAAATTGAGAAGGCTTGTTTCATTGGGGCATTGTTCAAAGTTTGTGGTTTCGACAGTTCACCCATGAAGTGTGAAGTGTGAAGTGTGAAGTGTGAAGTGTGAAGTGTGAAGTGTGAAGT
>CAYZPA010000046.1:13470-42228 GCA_964479855.1 uncultured Pirellulaceae bacterium | reverse complement strand
GAACTGTGCATGGAGGTGCTGGAACGTGACTAGAAAGAAACGACTTGGACGCGGACTTGAAGCGTTGCTCAATACCACCGAACCTGATCATGAAGCGACCGTTGCTGTGATGGAGCCGCAGTCTGGGGTCACGTCTGTTAACTTCATTGATCGCAACCACGATGGAATTCCAGACGGTGCCCAACCGGAATTGCAGCGATCGGATTCGGGAAACGGTGCCGATCGCGATGCGACATCAGATGTGGTTCACTTGAGCGTCTTTGATATTGAAGACAATCCGTTTCAACCACGACGTGTTTTCAGCGAACCTGAAATTGTGTCGCTTGCCGAGAGCCTGAAGGAGCACGACATTCTTCAGCCGATCCTTGTGAGGGTTGTCGACAATCGTTACCAGCTGATCAGTGGCGAGCGAAGATTGCGAGCTGCGATCAAGGCGAACTGGCAGACGATTCCAGCGAGGATTCGAAAAGCGGATGACCGGTTGGTGTCGGAACTGGCGATCGTTGAAAACCTGCAGCGAAAGGATCTTAACGCGATCGAAAAGGCGCTTTCGTTTCGACGTTACATCGATGAGCATCGTTGTACTCAGGAAGATTTGGCGAAACGTTTGAAAATTGATCGTTCCACGATTGCCAATTTGATGCGGCTTTTGGAGCTTCCTTCTCGAATTCAAAAATCGGTTCAGGACGGTGTCATTTCAGCGGGACACGCTCGGGCTTTGCTGCCATTGGGGGACGCGGGGCTGCAGCAATCCTTTTGTGAACAGATTGAAAGGGAAGGGCTGAGCGTTCGGGCGACCGAAGGCTTGGTCAGCGATCGTCTAGCGGATGAGGATACTTACGGGCGTCGAAACGCGGATCGCGGGCGTCAGGCTCGAGATCATCAAGTCGAAGCCCTTCAGCAAGAGATGAAAATGGCTTTGGGAGCCAAAGTCAAAATCAAAAAAGGGGCCAAGGATCGCGGCCAGATCGTCATTTCGTTCTCAAGTCAGCAAGAATTTGAAAGACTTCGCGAACTTTTGCTCGTCGGGAAGGCTCATTAGAGGGAGCCAAAATTCTCTCAGAAACAGGGCGTTTTTAGTGGTAATAAACGTCTTGCAGAAGAATGGCAGTCACACTATCATTTGGCGACTGGCAGAGACGCCAGCTTAAAAGTTCGGGGTGTAGCGCAGTCTGGCTAGCGCACCTGGTTTGGGACCAGGGGGTCGAAGGTTCGAATCCTTTCACCCCGACTTTCTTTCATTACGCGGCTTGAGCCGACCGTTCATTCCGCTCACGGATGTAAGTTGGAAGAACAATAGGATGGACTCGCCGCTCTATTACGAAGAGATCGCCGAAGGGCAATCGTGGATCAGTCCGCGCCGAACGGTCACCGAAGCCGACGTTGTCAACTTTGCAACGATGACGGGTGATTTCAACCCGCTGCACGTTGATTACGATTACGCCGCGAAAAGTGCCTACCGCCAACCGGTCGCACACGGCCTCTTGGGGCTCAGTTGGGTTGCCGGGCTTGGCAGCAACTTTCCTTGCGTCAACACGATTGCGTTTACAGCTGTACGCGATTGGGAGTTTTGTCGACCGCTCTTTTTTGGTGACACGGTTTTTGTTGAAACGATCTGCATTAGCAAAACGCCATGCGGCCGGAAGTCCGGGAAAATCGTGTGGGAACGCAAGCTACTGAACCAGTCGGAACTGGTAGTTCAGCAAGGTCATTTTGAGACGCTGGTCGCGCTTCGCCATGCGGTGAAGAAACCGCGTTTCACAGATGTGTCCGGTGCGAACAATTCAAACGGCAGTTACTCTTCCGGCGGTCCGTCAAATCAGGATCGCGATTGATCCTTTCGGTCAGAGACAATCGCGTTGCCCGACCGTCCAGATTATCAGGATAACCGTCAAAGTTGGCTCAAGTCGATAATCTGTAATGGCCGATACGACCGAGGGTGTCTTTGTATGGGCTCAGATGCGCTTAAATTTCAACTGCCGAGTGTGATATTCAAATGAGTAAGCTTCCTCAGTCGTCGCTTCTGTCGCGAGTCGCAATGCGGCGGCGTTTGATCGCCTTTTTAACGGTTGGGTGCACCGCTTTTGTGCTGATGAGCCTGCTGTGGCCGGTTTCCACGAAAGCCTACAGTAGCCGAAGCGAGATCGAATTTTCTCTGGCGAACCGTCCGAACGCGGCGGACGACTTCGAATCGTTGCTGAAATCTGTTGTTGCTCGCCACACTTCGCCGGCTTCTATCGCGTCGTTGATCCAGCAAAACGGGCTCAACGCGGAAATGCAAATGTCTGCGGACGAACTTGCCGGTAGAGTCAGAGATCGGCTGACGATTTCGCTTGATCGCGGGCAAGCTGAAACCGACGCGTTAAAAGTTCGCGTTGCGTTAGAGGGCCGAGCCACACCACGCGAGAACTATCTGGTCAATGCGATGGCGACGACGCTGGCTCGCGACTTTATGGTTTCGCCGCTTGCCGCGATTGTTCCTTCGTCTGCAGCGGATAAAGACGAGATTCTGAATCTGGAACAGCGGCGACAAGAGATCTACTCAAAAGCAGATGCGTTGTTGGCTCAGATCGAAGGGAACTTGAAACAGGCGGCAAGCCAAGTTGCTGGCACTGTTGACGGACAGTCGGACGAATTCGAAGCTTCTTTTGCGTCGATGCAGCTGGATGCCGTTGATGCGGAGTTACGCGATTTGATCACACGAAGAAGTCAGGAGATCGCTCGAACTGGAGACGGGTCATTAACCGTGTCAGCCTTGGACGCCCAGATCAGCGATAAGCGAAACGAACTTGCAAAATTGACCGCGGGCAATTTGGGCGACAGTAAACGCAGTCCTTTCATGACAGCTGGTTTCACGCTTAACAATGATGTGTCGGGACGTTTGGAATCAGACACCATCTCGCTACGTGAATCGATTGGTCAATTGGCGGAGATTGCGGCGGAAGCGACAACGACAGCAAAAGCAAGCGGTTTTGGGCCGGCGTTTTCAATCATGGGAGTCCGAGGCAGAGTGCCGGCTCCGGTCAATGGCGTGCCTGGCAAACGCGAGTCATTGCTTCTGGTGTTGGCGTCAACTTTGATCGCCGGTATGGTCTCATTGGCTTACAAGCCTTTCGCGGAACGCGGATTTGAAAGTGTTGAAAACGTTGAAAACCGACTTGGAATCCCGGTCATTGCGACTCTGGACAACAGCCATCGATACGAAGAAGCGACGGGCCCCGGAATCGAAACGGAAACAGTAGAAGAAGAGGTCCCGGGAGCTAACCAGATTGTGAAAGCTTGTCAGTGGGTTCTTTTTTGTGGAGCAATGCTGATCATTGGGTTTTGCCTTGCCAACACGAACATCCGGATTGCATTCCTTGAAAATCCCTTTTACGGCTTTGCGAGAATTGTTTGGACATTGAGAGGCATGGGATAGTCCAAGATTTTGCGAATGACCTTTTGTCGGTAAAGGTTGAGAACTAATTTTTGGTGCTAAAAAAGTGCCAGAAGAGTAAACCAAAAACTTGGGTCGTTTGCACAGCATCGACTTAATGCTTCGACAGGATGTCGAATCAACACGGAACTACTACTTTAAATAGAAATGCGACAGGAAGTCGTCATGTACGAACAGGTATTTAACCTCAACAATCGTCCCTTCACATCAGCCCCGTATGTGAAGCACTACTTCGCGGCGTCTCGAATTCAACAGACTCTTGACACCTGTCGAATGTCGGTGTCTCGAGGATCCGGTCCGGTGGTCGTTGTTGGTGCCCACGGCACTGGCAAGACTTTGTTGCTGGCGATATTGGCAGAAGAGTTTCATTCCCAGTTTCGAGTCGTCAATCTGTCTGTTTCGCATCTTGAAACGAGAGCGGAACTGCTGCAGAGTATTCTGTTTGAAATCCAACAGGCCTATCGGGGTATGAGTGAAAGTGAAATGCGACTTTCACTGATCGAGTATGTCAAAACGTCTGACGCGTGTGGCAGCGGTCTTTTGCTGTTGGTTGACGATGGGCAAAAGCTATCGCGTGAAACGGTTGAAGAGCTGCAGCTGTTAACAAACTTTATCCGCGATGGACAGCCTCGCGTTCGACTCGTCCTAGCTGGAAGTAGCGCGGTCGAGGAACGTTTGATGGATCCGAAACTGGAATCATTTAATCAGCGGATTTCGGGTCGTTGTTATCTTGGTTGCCTGACGGGCGAAGAAACCGAAGCCTACGTTCGTGCTCATATTGAACGAGCTGGTGGTAATCCCGACGAGTTGTTCGACGTCGAGGCATTTCGTGCAATTCGAGAGTGTACTGAAGGTCGGCCCCGCTATATCAATCAGGTTTGCGACCACGCGATGATTTTCGCGGCGACGCGCGGCGTGACGCCAATCACCGATTCTTTGGTTCGCGAAGCATGGATGGACGTTCAGCAGCTGCCGTGCGGGTACGTTGCTCCTGCGGAAACAAATGTTGCTGAACAACCCGGCCAAATCACAAGCGACGCTGTCAAGATTGAAGAAGCAGAAGGATGGACGGTCCTTGAGTTCGGTCAGCTAGACGGTGAAGGGGCGGCCGAAGAATGTGATGATCAGTCGGTTCAAATGGAGTCCGAGTTAGGCGAATTGACGGAGTCAGGCGAATTGACGGAGTCAAACGCTGCTCCGGCAATTGCAATGGACAGCGAACTGGATTCGGTTGAGCAATTTGTTTCAACTGGTTTTGGCGAAGCGATGTCGAGTTCGTTTGCCGAAGACGCGGAAGGAACTCAAACGGACGATCTTTCGCGGTCGAATGAAATGCCGGTCCCGGATGAAATCTCCACCTCGGAGAGCGAGACGCTCGGTGAGCTGCGAGCCATTGTCGCCGGGCTTGGGTTGGAAGCAGAAGACCAGCCAGCTGATGCGACTGAGGCAGCTGATGCGACTCAGCCAGAGCCAGAATATTCAGCTGTCGGATTCGTCGATGAGCCCGATGTTGCTCAGCAGAGAGACGTTGCTGCGAATGGTTCAGAGGAATTTCCGTACGAATCACAATCGGAACAACAACCGGAACAGCAGCCGGAGGGCGCTGCTGAAGTCCCGACCGTGGAAGGTGGAGCTGCGATTCTGGCGGCCGCAATGCAAAACTTCGGTGGCACTCAAATCGTCGATCCAATTGTAGAATCTGGCGGCGAACCCGAGATGATTGAATCGTCCGATGCCGCCTCTGAGCGGCTTGAACAATCAGAAAGCACTGCAAATCATACCGATCAGCACAGCGGATTCGTTGATGTTGCTGGGGGAGCTGAGCAGGCTATCGAAGCGAACTCTATCCCATCGATGCAGCCAATTGTTGAAGCTGCCATCGCAGAAGGTCCACACGCAAATGTTCCACACGAAGAGGCTTCGAACGAAGACGGTTCGAATGTGAATGCTCCTGCTTCAGCAGAACCCGTCGAAGAACCTGTCGCAGAAGATCCTTTCGGAAACGACTTCTTCGAAGACGAAGAGGTCTTGGCCAACACATACTCTCCGTTCATCGCGTCGCAAAATCAGAAATCGCTCAACGTAACTTCTGAGAATCTACTGCAACTTGCTCCGAAGGATGCAGTGCCCGAAGCGTCCATCGATTTGCCGGTTTCCAGTCAGCAACCGGTCGACCCGGATCCAATTCCTGTTCACGAACCGCAGGCACCTGTTAGCGTGGAACCGCCTGAATCTGTGGGCGAAACTTCGTCACCCGGAACGGAAAACGAAGAAGTATTTCCAACTTTCGAATCGGCACTGAAACCGGAAGTTGTGCGCGAGCCGGTCAAGCCGGAACCGGTTGAGCGTGAAACCGTCGAGACAAGATACGAGCAGGATGCCGAAGATCTTCCAATTTCCTCTTTGACGGACGAATTTCAAATTCATGACTCGGGTGCTAGTGCTACTTCGAGCGATCTTGAAGTAAACAGCGTGCCGGTCGAGTATGCTCCTGCTTCAACGGTTGTTCCGCTGGACCCAAATGATGATTGGACCGAAGCCGAGGCTGAAGCTTCAAGCATGAATCCAGCCAACGAATCGATCATGATGACGCCACTGCAGGAACGAGTCATTGCAGCGGCGAGTGAACCAAAAATTAAAGACGGGACGGGCTACCACGAACAAGCGGGTGCTCCTGAAGATCCAGAGATTCGTCGCCAGGCAGAAGAGATTATTCGTTCCTTAAACGAGGCGGTCACCAACGAGTACGGTGGAACGGGCCAAGCGGATGACACATCAGTTTCACATGAAACGGTTGGCGAGCTTAGTCCGCAGCAGGAAACCGCAGCGATCGAAAATGTGATCCAACAATCTGTCAATCAAATCGCTACGCAAAGGACGGAACCTGCCGACACGCCTCAGATTGTCATGCCGGGCAGTGATTCTTCACAGAACGTCGAAGCAGAGTCGCACAAAATCGACGCTCGTGCGGACCTGTATTCGATGCCCGACCAATCTGCTTTGTCCCCTTCCGTTGAAGCTGCTGAAATTGCTGCTCAACCTCAGGAAACGAATGCAGAAGCTCATCAAGAGCCTCCTGCGATTCTTGGTCGGCGCAGTTTTCAGGATGTCCCGGAATTTTCGCAAGCTCCCGGCCCCGAAGTCGAATCCGATTCGATGGCAATGCAAAACTCGGATGCGACTGAGCCTGAGCAGCAAGTGTTAGATGAAGTTCTTCAGCAAAGCGCTTTGTTCAGCGATTCAGCACCACAACCAACCCACTCTGACGACAGCGATATTCTAAACATGAGCAGCCAAGTTCTCCCTGTTAAGGATCAAGAACCAAAGCCTGAGGATCAACTGCCGTCGTACTCCCAGCAGCAACCGTCAACCGGCGAAGCGGCCCGCGTTGACTACCAGAAATTATTCGATCAGTTGCGGAATGTTAACCGCAACCAGTAGGGTGAATTAGGCAAAAACAGGCCGAGCAATTCCAGTGGAATCTTAAACTAGCAGAGACTCCGATGTCACAAGAACTTACCGATCATCTTCGAAAACTCAGTAGCCGCAACGGGCGGTATTGGTTGAAGGAGTCTCGTGTTGCGAATGAGCAGTCACAAAACGGACCAAGTGGAGCCCACGGACTAGCGGCAGACGGAGGTTTCAAGACGTCGCGGATTGATGGCGGTGATCGTCTTCCATTCCAATCGACGACTTCATCCAAAAGTGCGGTCCACGAAAGCGTCGTTGTCTCAATTCCAAACGTTGCTGACGAAAAAGCTGACGCGATCGTTCCCGACGCAGTCCCCGCAAAACCGGAATCGTCGCCAGTTGAAAAGGTCTCAACTGCACCACAACCAGAACTGCCGATAACAGCTCAATCTGCTAACGTCTCTATTGTTGAAACCACCGAAGCCACTGAAACTGACGCCAGCACCGTTCGGATGGACGATGCCGTTGCGGCCTCGCGGTCGAATCAGACTCCAGCGTTGAGCGAATCCGTGGTCAAGATTGCGGATGAAATTGTCGCCAAGTATCCGCCGCCGGCTGCTGCGATCATCATGTTCGTTGGCTCGGAAGCAAAAATGCACACCGATGAAACCTGTGCTCGCGTCGCTGCCGAACTGGCCAGTCGCGATCTGGGGAAAGTTCTGTTGGTAGATTCGGATTTTGAATCTCGAAGGCTTACCTCGGCCAGCGGCATGAACAGCCATGCCGGATTGAGCGAAGTGATGAATATCGCTTTTCCATGGGAGCGTGCGGTTTTAAGCAGCGGATCGTCGAAGCTGGATTTCGTTCCGGCCGGCAATTGTCCTCATGATCGATGGAACCCCAAAGAGCAACTAAGGAACGCGCTCGCTGCAATGAAAGCCGGGTACGGTTACGTTTGCGTCAGTGTCGGTGAAGCTCACGGTCACGCGGCCAGTACTTGGGCGGACCTTTCAGACGGAACGTTTCTACTGGTCAGCCTTCGAGGCAGCAATGAAGATATCGCCGTTTCTGCGGTGGCGCAAATGAAGTCTTCCGGAGCTCGTGTTTTGGGTTGTGTCGTCGCCGACGTGGAAGCAGCCTAACGAAGCGAAGAATTGGTTCGAAGAATCGGTTCGAAGAATTCTTCATATTGACGCTTCTTTGCGTGGCGGATCGGATCTTCCCGATCCCAAACGGAATCCGTTTTGCCTTTGTCCGTCATTGCCACCCGAGTGACCTGCAAATCTGGATTCTCCATTCTTGCCGACGGTCAAAATTATTGAGTCACGCACGCCTTCTCGTACCCATGGTGTAGACTTCCGCTTGTAAGCAATTTTTCGGCGATTACGCCAGTTTACGTTTGCGGAATGCACTATGAAAAATGTTCTTGTCACTGGCGGCGCTGGTTACATCGGTAGCCATACCTGTCTCGAATTGCTCAACGCCGGGTACGGCGTGACCGCAATCGATAATCTTGCAAATAGCTCTGAAGAATCACTTCGCCGGGTGCAGGAACTCGCCGGTCGATCGCTAGATTTTCACCAAGTCGATTTATTGGATCAGGATGGATTGGCCAAAGTGTTGGCGTCCAAGCCATTTGATTCCGTGATTCATTTTGCGGCCCTGAAAGCCGTCGGCGAAAGTGTCGCCAAACCTCTGTTGTACTATCGAAACAACATCTCTGGCACCGTCAACCTGCTGGAGGCGATTGAATCGTCGAAGGTGCGGAACTTTGTGTTCAGCTCCAGTGCGACGGTTTATGGCATCCCAAAGTCGTTGCCGTTGACCGAAGATGCGGCGACTCCGATCGAAGAAGTCACCAATCCTTATGGTCGAAGCAAGCTGATGATGGAGTACGTGCTTCGCGATTGGCAGGCAGCGAATACAAACGTCAACGTTGCGCTACTGCGATACTTCAATCCTGTCGGTGCTCACAGTTCGGGGCAAATCGGAGAGGATCCAAACGGCATTCCCAACAATCTTTTGCCGTACGTTTCACAAGTCGCGGTTGGTAAGTTGGCAGAACTTAACGTGTACGGCGACGACTATGAAACGGACGATGGAACAGGAGTCCGCGATTACATTCACGTCGTTGATTTGGCAAAAGGGCATCTGAAAGCCCTCGATCGACTCGACTCAGATCCCGGAGTCGTGGTCTACAATCTTGGTACGGGCAACGGTTACAGCGTGCTTCAGATCGTGGACGCGTTTGGGAAAGCGGCGGGCAACCCGATCCCATATAAAGTCGTGCCACGACGGCCGGGCGATATTGCGGCATGCTATGCAGATCCTGCAAAAGCGAAAACGGAGCTTGGTTGGGTCGCGGAAAATGGAATTGAAGAAATGTGTGCCGACGGCTGGCGTTGGCAGTCGCAGAACCCAAACGGCTACGAAACGGATTAGTTCAACCGGAATTATTCACGACGACAGGCGTCTGGTTTTCCCTTTGAAGCGATTCTACGGACGCGGAGGCAAGTATTGCAAAATTCGTAAATTTCACGTCGTGGGTGAACTGTCGAAACCACAAACCCGGAACGATACCCCAATGAAACAAGCTTTCTCCAGGTCGACGCCCACGCATCGTGAATAATCCGGGTTCAAATAGCCGAAGTTGAGGTTTAACGTTGTTTCTCGAGCGAGAATCACGTTTCCATATTTCGCGTCAAAAAAGCTAGTTTCGACTTTTAGCGTCATTGAGTCCGTTGTTCAACGACTGTCAGCCACTGGTCGATTTCACTCCAATAGCCGGTTGGAAATCCGTCGTTGTGACCCACGTTTGGTAGTGATCGAAAACGACTTAATTCCTTGTTGGGCACATTTTCAAATAGCTCCTTCGCGAGTTCCATCGAAATAATTTGATCCGCTTCTCCGTGCGATTGGTAAACGGGCCCTTCGAAAGTCCTGATCGCTGCGATGGAATCGAATTGATTCCGCATCAGGAATTTGACCGGCGCCCAAAGGTATTTTTCCTGCGCCGCAGACGAAAGCGAATTGAAAGTCCGCTGCAGGATCAGTGCCTTGCAGCCCTTCGTTGCGGCCAAATGAGTTGCGATTCCTCCGCCGATAGAATGCCCGACGATGACGATTTCTTTTGGCGAAATTCCGTATCGTCCGCACATTACGTCGAGTGCTTTTTCTGCATCCTGTTTCACGCCAAGCTCGAACGGCTTGCCCTCGCTTTTCCCAAATCCTCGATAGTCGAAAACGAAAACCGCTCCGTTTAATTGATCTCGCAGTGCCAGTCCGACATAAGACGACGATTGAGCGACGTTTTCGCCATTGCCGTGGCAGAGAAGAAAGTAGCGTCCTTCCGAGGAATCGTTTGGCAAAAACCAACCGTGCAGTTTGGTTCCGTCCTGCGATTGAAAATTGACATCCTCGAATTCAAATTCCGGCTGCCAGTTTCCACGTGGATACTTTGAACCCGGATAGACTAACTGCGTTTCCATCGAAATAAGGCAAACCAAAACGAACAGGTAGGCAAAAACGCAAACCATCAGTACGCGTTTCACAAGCTTTACAAATCGCGATAATAGGCGTTTGGCAAGTGATGGAACAGGTTGAGCATCCGCTTGTACGTCAGTCATTGTAGGAAGCCTCCGGTGGCTGTGGAAATCGGATTTTAGTCCACATCAGCGCAGCGTAAACCAGCGCGGATAATTAAACTGCGGTTCATGATAGTACGCACGTTTTGAAAGGCTTCCGTTGGACAATCAAACTCTGGTAGAAAAAATTCGTGAGATGGGTCCGTGGCATCACGACATCGAAATCAACAGCGAAGTGTCGACGGGCAAAGTGTTTTCTCCTGATGGTCGCCTGCCGAAACAGGAAAATCAGGACGTGACGCTAATCTCGCCACGCAATGTATTTACAACGCTGCTGAAGGGGTTGTATCCGGATTCGATGCAAGGAAAAACGTTTCTCGATTGCGCATGCAACGGCGGAGCGTATTGTTTCCTCGCACGGGAATATGGCGCGTCCAAGGTTGTTGGTTTTGACATTCGAGAACACTGGATCAATCAAGCCAAATTTGTTCAGCAACATCGAACGTTTGCGCCGGTGGATAATATCGATTTCGATATTTTGGATCTCTATGATTTGCCCGGGAAAAATCTTCCCAAATTCGACTTCACTTACTTCAGTGGAATTTTTTATCACCTGCCCGACCCGATCACCGGGCTGAAAATCGCGGCGGACCTCACTGACGACGTTATTTTTGTCAGCACGGCCGGTAAATCAGATCCCAGCAATCCAACCGGGATGTCGATGGCTCGGGAAGGCATCGCGCCGCCAATGTCAGGAACCTACGAATTGGCCTGGTTTCCAAACGGCGTCGAATGCATGCAAGCGCTATTGACCTGGTTGGGCTTTAAAGAAATCAAACTGATTCGCTTGGTTGAAAATCCAAACAATCGGATTCGCATGAGCATCGTTGCAGCCCGTGAGAAAGGCCGGCTGGAGCATGTGGAAGGAAAGCAGATTTCAACGTTGCAATTCTCTCACCGAAACAAATAGCGATCCGGAGGAATCATTCGGGAACGATCTCGACCTCAAACATTTTTGGGCAGAGCTTTCCCGTGACCCACATGCGTCCCTTGGAATCCGGCTTGATCGCGATTCCGTTAAGGACCGCTCCGGTATCGGGTCGCTGGCTGACGGGCCACAAACCCGAAAGGTCAATGATGGCTTCCACGTCACCGGTTTCGGAGTCAATCCGATAGATTTTGTCTGAGTTGTAGATGTTGGCGTAGATTTTGGTGCCGAAGTATTCCAGTTCGTTCAGTTGCCCGAGCACGCGACGATCGCGGCGGCGAATGTAGAGCCGTTTTCGTTCTTCAAACGTTTCCGGATCAAGAAATCGAAGATTCGCGGTTCCATCGCTGACGATCAAACTATTGCCGTCCGAGGTGATTCCCCAGCCCTGAAAGTCATATGGAAACCGTTTGACTTCAACGAATTCTTCGTCCTTGAATTCGTAGACGATGCCGGTTTTATTCTTCCAGGTTAGCTGCACAAATTGACCATCGATCCACGCCAAACCTTCTCCGAAAAGTTCTTCTTCGAGATCTTTCTGAACCAGCACTTTTCCAGATTCCGGATCGACTTTGCGAATGCTGGATTTGCCCTCGAGTCCCGTGCTTTCGAACAAATAGCCATCGTGAAACAGAAGTCCTTGCGTGAACGCGTCGGCATCGTGTTTGTATTCAGCGACGACTTTGTAAGTGTAGGTCGGGATGGCATTCCGCGGTTTCATCCAAACGGCCAGATAGGTTCCCCCGACCGCAATCACGAAGAACAGGATGATCAAATCCCAGCGTTTTCCTGTGGCCAGAATGTCGCTATTCTGATGCCGCGTGGGCGCGGGCGGCGGGGGAGGAGTCGCTGGAGGAAAGGACTTTCTTTTGTTCTTCTTTTTGGCCATGTTAGTGCTTCTGGTTTGCGTTCTTCGTCTACCGGCAATATTAGCACACCGCAGCACAGCCGAAGAGGTCACTAACGGGTTCTGCGACGCGTGATTGGGCTTGCTTAGGCGTCTTGGTCGCCGCGTGCCAATTCCATTTCGATCAATCCGACAACAGAATCCGCAATAAGTGTGTAGCTTTGTTTTGTGTAGCCGCCGCTCAGCACCATAACGGTCGGGATGCCTCGTTTGCGAAGCTCTCCAACGACAAACAGATCACGTTCACGAATTGTGGAATCGGAGATTCTGAGCCCACCCAGTGGATCGCCCTCAATGACGTCCGTACCGGCATTGTAGAACGCGATTTCAACCGGCGAGCGACTGATCGAATCCAGAAAGCCCGGAAGCTGATCGCGTAACTGCATCATGTATTGGGCATCCGTTACCTTATGGGTGATTCCAACTTCGCAGTCGATCCTTCGACGGGCTTTGACGTCGAAAATCGGATAGATGTGAGCGTTAAAAATGTCAAAAATGAAAACTCGATTGTCCGACATGAACGAGTGGCAAACTCCGTTGCCCTGATGAGCATCGGTGTCGATGTAGGCGACACGGGAGTCATCCTTGATCAAATTTTGTTGTCGCAGTTGAGAAACCGCGATGCCAACATCCGCGTAAATTGAAAAGCCCTCGCCATGATCCGGTTTGGCGTGATGGTATCCGCCGCTGAGGTTGACTGCGAAGCCGTGTTCGAGAGCATGGGTCGCGGCAAGGATCGTTCCTCGCGTTGCCCAACGCATCGGACGAAGAACATGCCAGTCAATGGCCCAGCTTGGCAAATGCCTGATTGGCGGAACTTCGATGGCACCAGCGACATATTTGGGATCCCGTAACTTTTTCAGATAGTCTTCCGAGTGAATCAATTTGACTTCCTGTTGATTCGCAGGTCGAAGCGGACGAACGTGAAGTTGAGTCGTTGCGGATCCGAAATGGCGCCTGATCAATTTCCATGCTCGGCCATACTTTCGAGAGTCAAAAGGATGCAAACACTCAAGGCCGTAAAAGCCAATGTTGTACTGTCGGGAATAGACGATGCGAGGCATGAAACCGTGAATCTGGGTTTAACAAAATCGTCGCTGGATTCGAAAGAGTTCAGGTTCGTATATGGCGGACAGACGTGTCGTAACTGTGGCTAAATTTATGTTGTCTTAGTAACTCCGAACTTTGCCGCCCCGAAAGATTGGAGGTCGCGAACCTATCGCAAAATTGATTAAAACAAACTCACGCCAAGCGTCTTCAGCGTCAAATAGATCAGTAGCACAGCAATCGCGATCGCTATCGTGCTGTGAATCATTTGCCGGCGTTGTCGCTGTTGTGGATCGAGTCGTTTCAAATGGTAGACTTGCCCGTTATGAGTGATCGTCACCGTGTTGGCGTCCGCCGATTGAAACCCACCCGAGCCATCCGGCAAGAGGACTCGCCCTGATTTTAGGCTGCTGGGAAATCGCGCTGGATCGAGAACATCAAACTTTGGCGGCAGCAGATGGTCAACCGAAGATGGTTTGAATTCGGAAACTGTTTCCGGGACGCTGTCGACGTGGGCGTCCGGAACCGTTTCATCCGTTCTCCATTTTTGCGGCGCGGGATTGGAATTATCTGCGGATTCCATCTTTGGCTTTTCCGCAACTTTGCCGGTGTGAGATTTCAAACGGGGACGCTTAAGAAATGCGGCCTTGGCATCGTCTTCATCTTTTGCAGCGTCCGTTTCGTCCACATCCGTTTCTTCAAAGTCGGGAACCGTTTCGGCACTAACGGCAACCGTTTCCTCGCAGTGTGGGCATTCAAGTTCATTGCCGATCATGTTTTGCGTGATCCCAAACTGCCCGTGACAATGTGGGCAACCAAAAATCTGCGGCAATTGATCAGTTTCGGCCGTAGGCTCGACGACTTGGTTCTCCACCGGTATCTCGACGGCGAATTTGCAAGCTGGGCATTGAAACGACATGCCTGCTGCATCATCCGGGACCTGGAATTTTTGCTGACACTGAGGACAGCCAAAAACTTGCGCCATCGAAATTGCTCGATCAGGAAGTCATGGTATTGAAAATTCGATCTCCGGCGTCACCGAGTCCCGGCACGATGTAAGCGTCCTCATTGAGACGTTCGTCAATGACGCAGGTATGAATTTCGATATCTGGAAAGTCATGATTCATTTTTTCAACACCTTCCGGGGCCGCAATGATCGACAGCATTTTGATGCTCTTTACGCCCCATTCCATTAGCGTCTCGCAGGCCAGTGCAGCAGAGCCACCGGTTGCCAACATCGGATCGAGCACGAAAGCGACATCGACGGGTGAGCTTTCAGGAAGTTTGCTGTAGTACGAAACCGGTTTGGCTGTTTCTTCATCGCGATACAGGCCCAAGTGCCAGACTTCGGAGCTCGGAATCAGGTCCAGCATCGGTTCAACCATACCAATTCCAGCTCGCAAAATCGGAACCAGCCCGATTCGATTGAGCAACGTTTTTCCGACCATGGGTTGGATTGGTGTTTTGATCGGAAGTTCGGTCGTTTTCAATTGTGACGTAGCCGACAAGGCCAGCAAAGTCGAAAGACGGCCGATCGATTGACGAAACTCGGCACAACGCGTGTCACGATTTCGCAAAACTGTCAGATGGCAGTCGACCAGTGGATGATTCAGAACAACGGGTTTTTTCATGGCACAGCTGTGATTCAGATTCGCTTGTTTTCACCAACAAGGTTACATGATAGCCGAAACGCAGGCGATTGCGGCACGATGGCGAGACAAAGAGTCCGTGGCCATTCGCAGCATTTTGTCATCGGGACTGCAGCGATGAAGGTTGATTCCGATTAGACGCAGATGCTTTCGCCGATAGCCCATGCGAAAAAAAATGGAGGTTCAGCGACAATTCGTGAAACGCCGGCGATCAATCGCTGCTGATATTGTAAGGAGGTTCCTGTCCATCGAGTTCGGCGAGCGCGTTGGCTGCGGCGCGCTGTTCTGCTTCTTTTTTGTTGGAACCCCAAGCCGGTTCGAAAGTTTGCTTGTGAACGATTGCGGAAACGAGGAACTCTTTTTCGTGATCTGGGCCGCGAGAATCAACGACCCGATAATTTGGCGGGACGTTAAATCGTTTTTGCGAATACTGTTGCAGTTCGGATTTGTAATTTGTGTCCAGCCGGCCGGCCACTGCCGCGGCAACATGGTCCTCAATCAGTGGAAGCAGAAAATGCCTGACTGCCTCGATCCCGCCATCCAAATAGATGGCTCCAACGATCGATTCGAAGGCATTCGCGACCAGTGAAGAGGGGACTTTTCCGAGCGACCCGACTCCTTTTCCGACAACCAAAATCCGATCGATGCCCATCGCGAAGCCAATCTTGGCGCAGGTTTGGCGGCTGACGACGTTTGATTTGACTTTCGTCAATTCGCCCTCGAGCCAATTTGGAAATCGGTGAAACAGATAGTCGCAGACCGCAAATCCCAAAATCGAATCGCCCAGAAACTCCAGTCGCTCATACGAGTTGACTCGATTGTCAGTGAACGAGGCGTGCGTGATCGCCTCCAGCAACAGATTCTTGTTCTGGAAATAGTAATTCAGAATGTCTTCGCATTCTTCGACAAGAGCGCCGTGCGGATCCGTTGGGTGGGGATCCTTTTGGTTGGATGTCGATTTCATGAGAAAACTGAATGGGGCTTGTAAAGCGGAATTATTCAAGACAACAGGCGTCTGGTTTGTCCTTTGAAGCGATTCTCCGGACGTGGAGCAAGTTTTGCAAATTCGTCAATTTCACGTCGTGGATGACCTGTCGAAACCACAAACGTGGAGCAATATTCTAATGAAACAAGCTTTCTCAATGTAGACGCCCGCGCATCGTGAATAATCCGGGGTAAAAACTGCGCCTTGGACACAATTCAAAGGCTTGCAGAAACTCCGGATCAGCCGCCATTTTGATTGGACTTGAGCTGATCCGCAATCAGAAAAGCGAGCTCCATCGCCTGATCATAATTTAGCCGAGGGTCGACGGCGCTTTTATAAGCCTTCACCAAATCGGGTTCGCCAATCTGGGACTGACCGCCAATGCACTCGGTGACGTTATCGCCCGTCATTTCAAGGTGCACGCCACCGAGGATCGTTCCATGGTTGCGATGAATTTTAAACTGCTGTTGGACCTCATCAACGATCTGATCGAAGCTTCGCGTTTTGATGCCAGACTTGGTCGAAAACGTGTTCCCGTGCATTGGGTCACAGGTGTGAAGCACTTTGAGCCCGGCTTCGGTGATCGCATCAAGGATGACCGGCAAACGATTGGCGACTTCGTCAACACCGTAGCGATGAATCAGCGTGATTCTGCCACGTTCTTCGTTAGGGTTGAGAGCTTTGATCAGGCCGACCAATTCGTCGGCCTCGAATTTGGGGCCGACTTTGATTCCGACCGGATTCGAGATGCCACGAAAGTACTCGACGTGCGCGCCTTTAAGGTCTCGCGTGCGATACCCAATCCACGGAAAATGAGTGCTCATGTTGTACCAGCCGTCGCGACGTGGCACGCGGCGAGTCTGCGCCTGTTCGTAGTTCAAGTGCAGACCTTCATGCGAAGTGAAAACATCAACGGAGTCGCTGGTTTTCAATTCCGAACCTTGCACGGCTTCCATGAACTTCAACGCGTCGGTGATCGAAGAAACCATTTGGCTGTACTTGGCCGATTGGGCCGTATCGCTGCCGAAATCAAGAGCCCAGTTTTCGGGATGATGCAAATCCGCAAAACCGCCTCCGCAAAGTGCTCGAATAAAATTCAGTGTCAATGCTGCTCGTTCGTATCCGCGAAGCAACAGGTCAGGATCTGGCTTGCGTTCAGATTCCGTGAACCCGGAACGATTCACGATATCGCCTCGGTAGACTTCCAGCGTTACCCCGTCGCGCGTTTCTGTGTCGTTGGATCGAGGCTTGGCGTACTGTCCCGCAACGCGACCGACACGAATGACTTTCTGCATGCCGCCGTAGATCAGCACAAAGCTCATTTGCATCAGAACCTTCAAGTTCCGCACAATCGAATCGTTGTCACAATCATCCAGGCTTTCAGAGCAATCGCCAGCCTGCAGCAAAAACGCTCGACCTTCGGACGCTTCAGCCAATTGGCTTTTTAGAGATTCGATTTCCCAGCTGGTTACCAGCGGCGGCAACTTGGCGAGTCTCTGTAGGGCGTCTTGTAGTTGGTCCGCATCTGGATAAGTCGGCTGTTGCAAAACGACTTTTTGTTGCCACGATCCGGGGGTCCAATGATTGATAGTTGCCATCGAGTTAAAAGCTGTTGGAGTCTGTGAATTTCGGTGCTAACGGACAGGACGATCAGAGATTAGAATGTGGATGCACTTTTTTTGAAAGAGAACATCGGTCGTTACCTAACAATGCCGCAACAAACGGGGAAAAGGGATGTCTCAAATGAAGTCAGGACACAGCCAGATTCGCTGGGGCCTTGTTTCGTTCTTAATCGTGGTCGCTTGCCTTGTTTTCGGAAGCGCAAATGTGCAGGCTCAGGACAAGTCTGAAAAAGCGGACTCCGAAAATGCAGGTTTCGACGATTCCCAGCCGTCGGTGCAGATGGATCCGCTCGCTGAAGTCCTTGCTGGTCATTCGTATCACGGAAACGCGTTCAACGAAGGGGCTCGGCAAGCGGCACGTGTTCTTGGAGGCACTGGAAAGGTCGAATTTCCCGTAACGACGGAATCCGAACCAGCGAAGCGGTTTATTGTGCAAGGCGTCGGTCAACTGCACGGTTTCTGGGACCTAGAAGCGGAACGTTCTTTCCGCCAAGCTGCGGTTCTGGATCCCGATTGCGCGATCGCTTACTGGGGAGCCGCTCTCGCGACGTTCGAAAAACCCGAACGAGCCAGCGAATTCATTGACAACGCGGTCCAGCGGATCGACGGCGTGTCGGATCGGGAACGGCAGTACATTGAATCGCTTGATCGGTATTTTCACGGCGATCGTAAAAAGGAATCGAACGAAAAGAAATCGAAAGCGGACGGATCGAAAAAAGCATCGAATTCTGAGAAAGCCGATGAGCCCGATTCGGCTTCGCAGTCCGACGAACCTGATTCTGAAATTCAGCCGGACCCGAAAGCCAGCGAAAAATCAGCCGAGTTTCGCAAAAAGAATCTCGTCAACAAAAAGAACCGGAAACAACGAGCCGCCCGGTATCTGAAAGACCTTGAAGACATCGCATTGGACTACCCGGACGACATCGAGGCCAAAGCGCTGATCGCGCATCGAATTTGGTACAACAGCCGAGCCGGAATTCCGGTTGGAAGCCACCTTGCTGCGGAGGCGTTGCTGAAAGAAATCTTCGACGTCAACCCGCTGCATCCAGCCCATCACTATCGAATTCACCTCTGGGATCGACGCAAGCCCGAGATGGCGATCGAATCCGCAGGGATGTGTGGATTGTCCGCGCCGGGAATCGCTCACATGTGGCACATGCCCGGCCACATTTTTTCAAGGCTAAACCGATACGACGAAGCGGTTTACTATCAGGAAGCATCTGCACGCGTCGACCACAACCACATGATTCGTGATTTCGTGATTCCCGACGAAATCCACAACTACGCTCACAATAACGAATGGCTGACTCGAAACTTTGTGTTTCTTGGTCGAGCCAACGATGCGTTAGCGTTAGCGAAAAATCTTGTAGAACTTCCTCGACATCCTAAATTCAATGCCTTCGACGGTGATCGACGTGGGAGCGCGGTCTACGGACAGAGTCGCTTGCTTCAGGTTTTGCGTGAGTTTCAGTTGTTGGGCTCGATGCGAGAGCTGATGGCCAAAGGCTACTTTGATCACCTTGATGTCGACGAACATATCGCAGCCGTTCGTTTGATCGGATGTTTCGCGGCTCTTGAAAATGCCGATGCTGCGGTCGAAGAACGTTTGCGCGAACTCGAAGATCTAAAGAAAACTTGCGAACGTGAGTTGGCCGAAGCGAAAGAGCGGATCGAAACGCTGAAGTGGATTGCGGATAAGAATCGTGAAAAATCGCCAGCAGAAGCAGGGTCCAAAACGGCGCTGCCCAAAATCGATCGCAAAGAAAACGGCAAACAGATCGCCGAATTCAACAAGAAGAAGGACAAACGAATTGCTCGTAAAGACGCCATCGAAAAAGCAATCGATGCCATCAAAGGTTACGCAGAGGTCGCGGAGCATGACTACGAAACTGGCGTAGCTCTCATCAAGAAGGCCGGTAAAGAAGACGAATCATGGATCGGAGAACTTCTGTTCTTAAGTGGCAAAACGCAGGACGGGCTGAACCAAATTCGCAAACAAGTGGATAAACGAAAATGCGAATCGATCCCGCTGGCTCGATTGGTTTGGTGTCTGTTTCAAAACGGAGACGTCGACGAGGCTGCGGAAGAGTTCGTGAAGCTTCGCGAATGTGCGATTGGTGCGGACCTGTCGGTGGAGATCTTTCAAAGGCTGGCTCCGGTCGCCAAGTCCGCAGGCTTCGATTCCGACTGGGCGATCAAAAAAGCGGAACCCTACGAACAGGCACTTTTTCGTCCGTCGCTGGATTCACTTGGGCCCGTTCACTGGCAACCGCCGATGGCTCCTGAGTGGGAGGCGATTGATTCGGACAACAAAACGGTATCGAATGACAGCTATGTCGGTGAAAACTATTTACTGATTTTCTACCTTGGTCACGGATGTCTTCATTGTGCCGAGCAATTGCAGGCTTTCGGACCAAGAGTCGAAGATTTCGAAGACGCCGGTGTCAGGATGGTTGCGATCAGCAGTGACGACAATGCGGGGCTGACGAAGTCGCTGGATAATTATTCGGGGAAAATGCCGATGCGACTGGCTTCGAATTCGAAGCTGGACATCTTCAAAGCGTTTCGTGCTCATGACGATTTCGAGAATCAACCGTTGCACGGAACTTTTTTGATCGATGGGAAGGGGCGAATTCGCTGGCAAGATGTGAGCTTCGAACCTTTCATGGATCACGAGTTTCTGCTCGAGGAGTCGCAGCGACTGTTAAAGTTCGGTTCCGAGCCTGCGATGGAAGCTCAGTTGGGAGCGACGGATCGCGGTCGTGATGACTCCTGAATTACGAATTACGAATTAGGAATTACGAATTACGCCCCGGTGAAGCGTCAGCCACTTGGGCTTTCGATTAAATGGCTTGCGTTTCAATATTAAACGGCTTGCGTTTCAATTAAACGGCTTGCGTTACTGGAAATTGTTTTGAAAAAAATCACAGCCTCAGCGAGTTGGCGGAAAGAGCAAACACGATTGAATCAGTTTTCGACCATTATTTTGGCAGTCGCAGGCCCCTCGGGCTCCGGGAAATCAAGTTTTGCAGGCAACGTGAAGTCGTTGTTCGATCAACTTTCTGACGGCGGGCTATCAGTCGCCATCCTGTCAGAAGATGCTTACTATCGCCGGCAGGATCATCTTTCGATTTCTCAACGTCACGAAACGAACTACGACCATCCCGATGCGATCGATCAGGAATTGCTTCACGATCAACTGCTGGCGTTGAAAAAAGGCGGCGGTGTCGACGTGCCGATTTACGACTATCAGACGCACAACCGTGCAGACCAAACGATGGCGGTTGGTCCGTGCGACGTCGTGATTGTGGAGGGGATCCTGCTTCTGAGCCGCGAACATCTTCGACCGTTGTTTGATCTGTCGTTGTTCGTGGATGTTGAGTTAAGCGTTTGCCGTGATCGGCGGATCGAGCGTGATGTGCGGGAGCGAGGTCGAACGGTTGAATCCGTTCGACAGCAGTTCGCGAAAACGGTGGAGCCCATGTTTCATGAGTATGTCGCGCCCTCCAAAGCGTATGCTGATTTGTTGATTCCAAACGGCGGAGACAATTCAAAGGCAGTCGAGGTCGTCTGCAGCCATCTGGTGGCGCTGGTGAGCCGAGAGCGGAGAGATTGAAAGCGAAGACTTTGAGTCGGTGTTCGGTCGCCAAGACCTATCTGGACCATGACGTAGCTGGACTCGCCAGAGTTCAGACGCGACGCACCCGAGACCTCACGGCCAACGGCTCACTTTGTAGTCCTTGCCGTAGCTGGACTCGCCAGAGTTCAGGTGCCCCAGCTTTCGGTGTGAGCTCAAGGAGTCGCCCGAAGTCTGGCGACATCGGCTACGACTTCAAGCGGTTGTCCCGAGGTCTCCCGCCGAAAAAAACGATCGGCCAAAGTCCAACATCCTTTTGCACTTCTGTCCGCGCATAAAAAAACACCCTCGGTAACTTTGGGGTTCCAGGGGGGCAAGAACACCTCAGCTATCCGAGAGCGATTGGTCGGTTGCAGAGTCTTTGCATCCATGCGCCGACTCTTCATCCCAGTGTTTGCGTCCTTGACTTCCGTGCCGTGAGACATTGCAAACACATGTGTTGTTGACCGTTCCGATCAACGACAAACGCAGATTAGGGAAATGCAATTTTTGGGTCAAGGCTGGTTCAGAAAAAACCGAAAGAGTTCTCAAATTTCAGGATTTCGCGTTGGCTACGTTGCTTGTTTTAACTCACTTCACAAAATCGAACGCAATAACTGCAAGTTGAGCCAAACCGCTTGCAAAAATTTCCGCTTCAATTTGCCAACTTGCATCGACGGCGTGAACGGTTGAGAGGAAGCGATTCGCATTTTTGAATTAAATCTGCATCAAGCCGTTGAGTGTGGCTTTCCGTTTTTCGGTGAGCCTTCGTTTTTGATCTTGTTTCGATCTTGAATGCCGGATCGAAAATTCATCCATTCGCGAGGATTCGCCTTTTGGATTGAAATGGAGAGAACAGCGGCAATTGATGGCTCGAACGTCACGTCTGACACGCTCATTGCAGGATCGAGCACCTTATGTGACAATCTGAGATTACTTCGAACACTTTTCTCAAACTAAAAAATGCACGCAGAAATCCACACCGCAAAGGGATTGATGAAAGTCGAGTTCTTTGCTGAAGATGCTCCCAAAACGGTCGAGAACTTCACTGATTTGGCCAAAAAAGGTTTTTACGACGGGCTTAGCTTCCATCGAGTCATTCCTGATTTCGTGATTCAGGGCGGTTGCCCGGAAGGAACAGGAACGGGCGGTCCTGGCTATCACATCGACTGCGAAACAAGCGGTGGAAATCAGTATCACGATCGCGGTGTGCTTTCGATGGCTCACGCAGGTCTGAACACCGGCGGTTCACAGTTCTTTGTTTGCCACAGTCGCAACAATACAGCCCATCTCGATGGCAAGCACACTTGCTTCGGTAAAGTGGTTGAAGGCCTTGATGTGATCGATGCAATCGAAGGTGGAGACAAAATTGAAAAGATCGTCGTTGTCGAATAAGCAGCGATTGCTTTCATGGCAGCGGTCGCTTTCATGAGTCGCCGTTCTGAAGACGTGTGACAGCAAAACGATCGCGATCGACTGCTGTCGATCGACTGCTGTGAGTGGGCCGAGCCGAACCTGCCGTTGGGCTGTGAGGATCTTGTGGTTCTTCGGCGGCATAAGGATTCGACGTTATTCTGACCTTTGGCTCAGTCCGTCGTAATTCGTCGATAGACCGGCATGCTTGCCAAGTTGATTGATTTTTGGGTCGGTCGGTTTTGATGGCGACATGGAATGGCTAACACGACCAAACGCTCGGGCTTACGGATCTGGTCAGGATGTTGATTCGGCGGCTGCGTCATTTTCGAGTCAGTCTTTTTTGCACATTACTTTTTGATGTTTTTGGAAACGGTCCATTGAAATCTGCGATTGAAAAAGCGGACACGCTCATCGAAGCTCTCGGGTGGATTCGCCAGTTTCGTGACAAGACGACGGTCATCAAGGTCGGCGGTTCGCTTATGTCGAACCAGGAAGCTCTCGATCATCTGCTTCTTGACATTCACTTCATGGAAACCGTTGGCATGCGGCCGGTGATCGTTCACGGTGCCGGATCCCGAATCAGCGAAGCCATGGAAAAAGCCGGGATTGAACCACGGTTTGTCAGCGGGCGACGCTACACCGATGCGGCGACGCTTGAGATTGTTGAACGAGTCCTGGCTGTTGAGACGAACCATGAGCTTGCCGATCGATTCGAAAAAATTGGTGGTCGAGCCATGACGTTGAACTTCGAAGGATCTCCGGTGTTATACGGACAGGTTCTAAAGCTTGCCGACGACAGCGGTGATGAGGTCGACCTTGGATTTGTCGGCGAAGTTACCAAAGTGGATCGGCTTGTGATTGACAATCTGTGCTACGCGGGGCAAACACCGTTCATTCCGTCGATGTGCGAAACCGAGGATGGCCAAAAACTGAACGTGAATGCCGATACCGCTGCGACGGTGCTGGCTCAGCAATTGAACGCCGACAAACTAATTTTCATCAGCGACGTTCCGGGCGTGCTACGTGACCCACAGGATCACAGTTCGTCGATTTCGCATCTTACGATCGACAAGGCTGAACAGTTGATCCGGGACGGTGTCATCACTGGCGGAATGATTCCAAAGATTGAAGCTTGCATCGAAACGGTGAAACGCGGTGTCAAGAAAGTTCACATCATTGACGGCAGTCTTCGCCACAGCTTGCTGCTCGAGATTTACACTTCCAACGGGATTGGGACCGTAATTACGGCCGATTGAAATGAGACATATCCTTTCGCTAAACGAGATGACTTCGCCGGAAATCGAAGAAGTCCTTGACGTCGCCACACAGTTTAAGTCAGGCCTTTTATCCAACAATGATCGGCCAGCGTTGCTGGCCGGGCATACGGTCGGACTGTTGTTTGAAAAGCCCTCGCTGCGGACGCGGGTCAGTTTCGAAACCCTGACAACTCAGCTTGGGGGCAATAGTCTGTTTCTTGGCGAAGACGTTGGTTTTGGCAAGCGTGAACCGCTCTGCGATTTCATGCCGATTCTGACTAGCTATTTAGATATTCTCGTTATCCGTGCCAAAAGCCATGCGATGGTCGAAGAAGCGGTCGCATTCAGTCAGTGTCCCGTGATCAATGGGCTGACCGACATGTGTCATCCCTGTCAGGCGTTCGCAGATATTTTGACGATGCAGGAAATCGCTGGTGATTCATTCAAGGATTCTCATCTGGCTTACGTTGGTGATGCCAACAATGTGACCTACAGCCTTGCATTGATCTGCAGCAAACTTGGGATCCGGTTTAGCATCGGAGCCCCCATTGGTTATCAGTTTGGCGACGATTTTATTGCTGGATTGAATGAAGAGAACGGGGCAGGGCTGATCACGCAGACGGACGATATTTTGGCTGCGGTGGACGGAGCGAATTTTGTCTACACGGACGTCTGGACCAGCATGGGACAGGAAGCTGAATCCAAACAGCGGTTAAAAGATCTGGCTGACTTTCAGGTCAACGAAAAGGTAATGGAGCAAGCTGCCGACAATGCAAAATTTCTGCATTGCCTTCCAGCTCGCCGCGGTGAAGAGGTCGCTACCGAAGTAATCGATTCTGATCGAAGCGCCATCGTTCAACAAGCCAACAATCGATTACACGCTCAGAAAGGGCTTGTTGTTTGGTTGATGAGGAATTGCTGAATCCGCAACGGAACATCGCCTGACTTTGTGCCCAGACATTGTGTTTTGGAGCCGACCGATGTCATTGGTTTCACGCAATGTTTTTCTGGCCGTCGCGGAACCGATTGAGCAACGATTCCGCTGTCAGCAAAACCAACACTGGCACGAATTCAACGAACGGCACATAAAAGTGAAATCGTTCCATCGGTAGACCATGATTCTCAAAATGGAATCTGGTGTAGTAAAGCAGTGTCAGCGCCGCTACCAGATACCACGTTTTGGCTTTTGCAAAAGGAAGCAGTGGAATCGCCCAGCACCAGTACCACGGGTTCTGAGTCGGTGACAGGAGCCAAAACCACGCCAACGAAAGGAACAGTCCGTTCAGCAGTTTTGTCGTTTGCTGCTCGGGATCGGTTCGCCACCATCGGACTGCCAAGCCGATCAGCAGCAGGGCAAACAGGGCCGTTGTTATCAAGCGGCTGACGCGAAACGCCAATGAATTCGCTTCGTTAAGTTGATTCGCCCGTGCCAGATCTGTTTTTTCTTCCGCCTGGCGGGATTGAAACGAGCTCACAATTGCTGCTCGCGTTCCTTTTGACGTAAACGCAAACCATGGCGATTGGGCTTCGTTCAATGGCCGAATGTTCTCGAACACAAACATGAAAATCATGTCGTTGATTTCCCACGACTTTGTGAACGCGAGGATGCCCGGCTCAGGCATGACCGTAGACCGATCTGCCTGCTGGTAATGACGGACTCGCAACATCATCGGTGCCATAATCGCGGACGTCAGCAAGACAACGACCAAGCCCGGAATCACGGCCGCGAATCCGATCTTTCGCAACGTCATGATCGTCCACAGAGGAACCAAAACGATCGGGAACACCTTGGCACCGATTCCCAGAGCCAAAAACGCTGCGACGCAGCACGCTTCGATGATCCCCTTCCGCAAACTGACCGCCTGCATCTGCCGAACCATGAACAAGACAGACAGCATGGCAAAGAAAATAGCGATAGTATCCAGGTGACCGCTGTTGGCGAACTCTTTCAAAACCAACGGACTCCAAAACCACGCAACTGAATAGTTGCCAGGCAAGTTCATTCGCCGCAGTATCAAAATCAGCAAAACTCCCACCGCCAAATCAAACAGAATCAGCATCCCCTTGATCGCGATCACGCGGACTTGGACCGAGCATTCTTTCGGACAGACGGATTGCGACAACGCGAAGAAGAACTGGCTGACTGGAGGGTAGGGCGAAGTGTATTGACCATAGTGAATCGTCCGCAGAGCTTTTTGAATTCCCGGACCCTGCTCTTCTGAAAAAGACCTGATCCATTGAGCTTCCTCTTCCGATCGCGTGAACGGGATTCGGTACTCGGGCGCGTACTGCCATTGGATGAACTCGACAGGCGCGTACTCGTATGGATCACCGGTCGTCGCCGCGACGTTGCCGTCCCAGATGTAGCGATAAAGATCGATTTCAAGGATCGGATTCGTGAACAGAAGTATCAACCTGAACAGGATCGCGAATCCAACAATACAACCAAGACTTGATTTCCTGCCGACCGATTGACTGGAGAGCACCCACCGCCAACAGGCGATCAGGTACAAAATGCTCGCCACGCCGAACGCACTGATCATTGCCAGAACGGGTCTTGATTTTGGATCTTCCAGCAGGAAGTCAGGTCCAAGAAAGGCGACGTAGCCTAACGCGGATGCGATGCCGGCACCGATAAGGAAATCCGTGGTTCGTTTCAATCTGCTTCTTCTTTGCGGCGAGTGGAAGGATCATCGATCCTGAAAGCTTCAACTTCGAAAGGATTGTCTCGGTAAGGATCTTTATCTTTTTGAAACCACAACCAGGCTGACGACAGGAAATAGGCTGGTAAGAAAAAGGGGCCCCATCGTTCGTACTGGCGAACGTGAACTTGTTCGTGGGTACGGACGATCCTCAGTCCGTTGCTGGTTTGACCAAGAATCGTATGCCCAATGGTCATGCCGCACACATTCAAACGTTCCAGCCCCTTTTCCACAATGCCTCCATAGAATTCGAGGCAACCTTCTTTGACCTGAACGCGTCCACCTGTAAGCAATCCAACAAACCCGATCGTTAAACCGATCAGTGAATTGGGCGACGTCCAAATCATCAAAATCAGTTTCACAAGGATTCGGAACATTAGTTGATCAGAATTGCAGTTTGCAGCGGAAGTAAAACGTTCTCCATTAGGTAGTCGTCCACCAACTTTTGGCCTCGTGCCATCAGGTCCTGAAACGTGCTGACGAAAGTTTCTCCGCTTTCAATGCTGCCATACTTTCGCATCGTAAAAAACACGGACAGATTTTCTTCAGGGTATTCGTTGGTTCGGACTTGATAAGCAGTCGTTCGCGGTTCAAAACTAAGTCGACATTGAATACGACACTCAGGCTCAAGCGCCAACTGAATCATTGGATCCAGTGAGACCATTTGCGCGCCGGGAATCTCGCAGGCTTTTTCAAACGCAGCACCCATCCCCAAGGCGTTGGACAACAGCTTGTATTGGTTACCGCTGTAAGCGAACTCGAATCCGTAAGTCAGGTTTAACGTTTCGCAATCAAGCGGGCTGACCGACAGTTGATGAGGGATCGCATCGAGGATCGTCAGGTGCGGCTCACAAGCGGACTCGAATGAGTCAGGTTTCATGAATCCGCTGGACAGCCGTTTGGAATCCAGTGTGACCCATCGATAGCTGCCGCTGGCTTTGTCTTCTTCCAGCACATAGTCGCCGGGTTCGCGGCTGTAAAAATTCTTCATCTCCGGATAGCGTTTTCGAAGCTGTTCGAAAAAGTGCAACACCGTTTCACGTTGGTGTGGAATTTGAGTTTCAGTCGTCAGGTTCAGATTGATGTAGTGCTCATCGCACAGGTCCTGAAATTGGCTCATTGAGTATCCATAGCGGGGTAAGTTCGCGGATGTCGGCGGGGCAGTTTTCAACGGCACAGTCTATTCCCTTGAGCCGACGGAGAAAAGACACGAACCTCCAATTCAAGTTCGGCAAGTTCGGGTTTCCGCGTGGTGGTTCAACCGGAATGATGCATGACGACAGGCGTCTGGATTGCCCTTTGAGGCGAATGTCATGGCATGGCGTCATTTATTGCAGATTCGTCAATTTCTCGTGGTGGGTTACCTATCGAAACTACAAACCCGGAACAATATCCAATGAAACAGGCATCCTCCAATACGACGCCTACGCTCGTGAATAATCCGGGTTTAAAAAGATCCCAGCTACGTCGGCTCAGCGATCGACAACCTCGTTTTGCCCTGAGGAGTCAGCCAGAAAATTGCACTTTTTCGCGTCCAAGCCATGCAAGCCAAAGGCAGGCAGCACGAAACGCGGTGTTGGCCAACGTTGCCGCGACGAAACTGTAAGCAGCCGTCAAAAGCGTGGGCTCGGCGAAACAAAAATTGACGCCAACCAGAACGACCATTCCGACGATCGCCGAAACAAAGCTGTCACGAGGCCTTCCAACGGCAAGCAAAGCAGTCGTCAGGACGAAACTGATCCCAAGGAACGGAACCGCAAGCCCCAACACCGACGTGATCCAGTTGATGCCACCAAAATTAGCATCAAAGTAAGCCTGAAAATTCTGTCCAAAAAACAGGTTCGTTAGTTCCGGACCCAGCAACCAGAGCCCGATCGAAAAGCCAATCAGAATGGTGACGACAAACGCTCCGTATTGCGACAACGTTTTCAGCAACGCCGACCATCCGCCTTTAGTGTACTCCTGAGCCGTACGTGCCCCCAACAAACTGCAAACACCCAACAGAAATGGGTTCGCCAACAACATCACGCTGAAGCACGCAAAGAAGACTCCGGCCGCTGATTCATTGATTCGCACCAGCAAAAACCAGTTGCAAAAATACATCGTCACGACGGAGCATAAATTCTCGCCCGCGACCCA
>CAYZPA010000046.1:10599-13370 GCA_964479855.1 uncultured Pirellulaceae bacterium | reverse complement strand
AAGCATGCTGCCAGAGAATGACTTTTCATTATCGCGATCCTGTTTCGGCATGAAAACGGTCATCGGCGTGGTGACCAGCCCTTCGTGCAACGCCATGATGATCATCAGGACGCCAAACGCCGAAGAGTAGTATCCCAACTGGCTTTCGGATCCCAGCATCGCGCCTTCGGGGACATTCTGCGGCGCGAAACGACCTCCTACGGTCATGGTCGTCAGAAGACGCGTTATGCTGATGATCGCCTGTGCCGCAAGCGCCCAAAAGACGGTCATCGGCAGTTTTTGAATCACCTTGCGAAAGAGTCCTTGCCCGGTGTCTGATTGGTCGGCTTCAGTGTTCAAGTTACGTTGGCAAGCTGGCGGGCAAGGGGAATTGGTTGGTAAGCTGGAAGCAAAATACCAGGATAAACTCACGGCTGAAAACGTGCTCTATTCGTCGGCAACATTGACGAAATGAGCTTCTAACCCGAATGAGCTCATCCGGATATGTTGGTTTCACGAATTTGTTCGAATATGCGGATCATTTAAGTTTTGCCGATCGGCGAAGCATCAATGGACTGGCTTTTCATCCCCAGTTTTCGCTTTGTTGACTGTGAATCGAATCTTCTCAACCCGATCGTTGTTTGCGACCAGAACCTCAGCCGCTTCATTTTAGCTTCTGGCGAGTGGGGAATGACGGAATCGGCATTCTACTGGTGGCGAGTCCGAATGTCGCCCCTGATTGCTCGTGCGTCAAAGCAATCGAACGCGATGCCGAGGTAAGCATCACCGCCGAAAGTCCGTAAACTTTCGGTTTCGCGACGTGCCGGCAAGAATTGACAAAAATAATCGTGCGCAACACTTACGCGTTTTGAAGTTGCACTAATACCAGCACGAAGTGCGAGTCTTGAAGTTTCGCCGATACCAGCCCGACACGCGAGCGAGGGATCGGGAATTCCTCAGAGCTATCCGCTCGCTTGCGCTTCGGGCTTGTATTTGTGAAACTTAAAAAAAGCGTTAGCGCGGAAAAATGGGCTCGATCTCCCGCCTCGCTAACGAGCTTGTCGATTTATTGAGCCGTTTGGGCGTTAGCCGGCGTTAGCCCCGGTTGAAGTGTCGTTAACCGAGGCTAACGCCTAAACGGCTGGCATAAAAATCTCGATTTGGAATAAAACGACAAGCTCTAACGCGTCGGGTTACCAACTTCTCAAAAAGACGATGCGAAGGCAACTTCGAAACGCACGAGCTACCTTTTGTCGATCTGGCCGAACGATGGTGCCAGCGGTTTTGAGAGCTGCCCCTTTTGCGAAAGCATCTAAATACCAGCCCGACGCGCGAGCGAGGGACCGGGAAATCTTAGGACCTATCCGCGCTTGCGATTGGGGATTGTATTTGTGAAACTTTGACGGTTGCGTTCCCTTTGCCCGAAACGGAGTCCTGCGAATCTGCAGCGCCGAATCAGGTTTCAAGAGGCATACAAGATCCTGCTAACGGATCCGCCGATGATACCGGATGTATGAGAACTGCTTTCTGCTCCGTTTTGGTTGACTTTTCGCCATGATTTCAAAAACCCTCGTTTGCTTCCTTGCCGGTTGTATTTTGTGCTGCGGAAGTTTGGTAGAAGCACAAGTCACGTATTCGCTTGGCGATGGAGCGATTCGTTCGGCGGTCAAACGAGCTCCTGTTCGGCGGGTGGCGAAACGCGTTCGTGATGTCATTCCGGCTTTCGATGAGAATGGCCGTTTCAACCGCGCGGCGAATTACGAGTACAACTCGAATCGTTTGCTCGGTGGATTGTTCGCGGCAGATTTTGAACTGACAGCGACCGTGTTTGGAGGCTGGAATCGAATCGCCGGATTCGCAGCCGAAACTCCCGATGGTGGCAACGTCTACGATGACGATTTTGCTGTCGGTTTCGCGTATGGTCGTCGTCACAGCGAATTTCTTCGAAGCGAATTTGAGTTCACCTATCGAAGCAACGACGTGACACAAGGCGATTCAATGATCGCCAACCTTCCGAATGTTCAATCTGGACAAACAGAAGTCATGTCGATCATGAAAAACCTTGTCATCGACGTGCATACTCCCAACTCCAACATCATGCCTTACCTTGGCGTCGGAATTGGCTACGCTCACGTCAACGCGGACTTCAATCGGGAAAGCGGCTTGGTTCTTTCGAATTCATCAACCTTTGCGTGGCAGCCGATCGGTGGCGTTAACATAAAGCTGACGCCTCGATCCAATTTCTTCGTCGAGTATCGATATTTTTCGACTTTGGACTTGGAGCTGAAACTCGATGGAGAAATTCAGAACGATGGGCGAATCTACAACGCTCACAATATGTTCATGGGACTTCGTTTCGAGTTTTAGCCCGGATTATTGAACTCAGCTTTAAAATTTAGATCGTTGCGTCGTTCGGTGAGTTGCGTTCGCTACAACCGCCGTTGCGTCGTTCGTGATTCCACCAAAGCTCAATCGTTGGCCGAGTACTCCGTCCAGCCTTTCTTGATGTTCGCTTTCTTGAGCTCTTCGAAAAGTTCGTTGATTTGTTCTTCCGAGTTTGAAATGCGGACCTCGCGGTCCATTGGGACTTTGCGTCCCGGGCTGTAGTCCGTGTAGTGAATAACGTAAGCGGGAAATTCGCTTCCTTCAGCTTCCTTATTCGTCTTCCACATCAGGAACTTTCGCACCATCAGTTTTCCTTTAAGCGTCTTCGTGTACACTTCACGTTTCAAAATCGAAGATTTGGCAAGCTGCAGTTCGGTCGCGTTGACACCGGATTTTTCAACCGGAAC
>CAYZPA010000046.1:0-10499 GCA_964479855.1 uncultured Pirellulaceae bacterium | reverse complement strand
TTCACTTCTGCGTATTCGCTATCAACGACCATGTCCTTCAGGTCGCTCAACATTTCGCGTCGCTGTTCTTCGGAAAAACCTCCGCCAACTCGACAAAGCACGTGCAGGGCTCCGTCGTCTCTGGCAATTCCAAGAAGAAGATCGTGCATCATGCCGGCTCGATCGTCCGTTGATTCTGTGAACCCAAGAACCACCGCATCGATCGTGTGGAGCGGTTTGATCTTGAAGTTTCCAGCTACGTCGCTCCTGGCAACGATGCCTTCCGCTTTTTCAGCTTCGACCCAATCGTCAAATTTACTTTCGACTTGCTTGCGGCCTTTAACTTTCACCGTTTCAACAGGTCGAATCTTCTCGCCATCCGAAAACAGGCTTTCAATCAGATCCCAAGTTTCACCGTAGGTTTTGTCGAAAGCTTCGTCATCGATCTCGATCACATCGAAGACCGCAAACGCAAGCGATGCCAACTCTTCTTCGGATTTCGGTTGTCTGGCCGAACTAACCACGTCATGAATCCGGCAGCGACGATCGTCCGCGATTTCCTTGTGCAGTTCTCCCGCAATGAGCGCCGTTTTAACGTTCGAGGAATTCAGCAGTTCAAGAGCTTCGAGTTGCCATGGCATGCCAGTTCGCACGGTGCCGCCGGGATTAACGCTGAACAGTTGGTCGTCGCGATAGACACAAACCGTGAACTCGCCATCGATTTTCCGACTCACGAAATAATCCGCGTCGGCAACCTTTCTTTCGATGTCGGATCGTCCAAGAGGATACATTCGCGACGCGATTTGGCGTTTATAGTTTTGAACTTTTG
This sequence comes from uncultured Pirellulaceae bacterium, assembly GCA_964479855.1. GTDB lineage: Bacteria > Planctomycetota > Planctomycetia > Pirellulales > Pirellulaceae > Mariniblastus. Next base: position 9,691 of record CAYZPA010000046.1, on the reverse strand, counting down.
GAAGGATCGAAGGGTCCTTGATCGCAGTCGCCGCTCCGACTCCATAATTGCCCAGCTTGATGCCAATCAAGCCCGGTTCAAGCAAAGGTTCTGTGCCCATTGGTTATACGCCTGTTGGTGATATGGCTGTTGTCCAACCGTTTTGACGAGACTCAGCGATTCGATTCTTTGTTTAGAACTCGAATTGTAACCAACGTACCGTTGCAAGTGCGAGCCTGACTTATGGTGCGAGTTGGAGTTCCGCTTTTGAGATACAAACCCGTCGAGCCGAATTCACGCTTAAGCGGAACGCGACGGCTTAAAACGCAACACGACGGTTAGAAAAGCGAAAAAGCGACTTTTGTTACTGAGGCTCCATCAGCACTTTCCAGATTTCTCGAACCCCCGGCGGTTTGCCTCGCATCAACGTTCCGGCTCGAAACAGCTTCGCCGCGACCTTGATCGCGAACCAGGTGCTGACGACTAAAATCAGGAACGAGATTCCCACTTCCCACATTGCGATCTGTCCCGACCCCAGCCTCAGCGTCATGCCGATCGGAGAGAAGAACGGAATCATCGAAAGCAATCGTGGCACGATCGAATTTGGATCGGACAGAAAAATGGTAGGCATCATCATCGGGACACAAGCACAAAGAATTACGACCGCCGAAAGCTGCTGACATTCTTTGTAAGTCGATCCCAAAGATCCCATGCCAGCCAAAAGGCTTCCGTAAAACAGAAAGCCCATGACCATGAACACACCCGCCAGCAACAGCTGAACCAAATTAATCTCGTAGTCGACCACTTCTCCAAACGCCGTCATCAGAATGACAGGGATAACAGAAATCATGGCCATCCAGATGGCGATCTGCAAAAGTCCCGCCATCACAATGCCAAGTACCTTCCCGAACAGCAGATCATTCGCGCTCACCGACGACACAATGACCTCCATGACCTTGTTCTCTTTTTCTTCTGCGATGGATGCAAGCAGCAGGCTGGCGTTCATCATCAACGCCAAAACCAGCAAGCCCGCGACTCCCAGTGGCAATCCGAGCGACAGGCCTTTTGACAACCAATTGACTTCTTCGAATTCACCTCGCGAGTTAACTTCATAGTCGATCGTTCCAGCTGACTTACGAATGCGAGCAACTTCGTCATCCGATAACTGTGTCTTTTTCAAAATCTGCTTTCGAATCAAACCCGATATCCAACCAACGCTCATCGATGAACCAATCAACTCTGTGCGTTGCGAGTAGACTTCGAATTCGCCCTTCGAAATGTAGTCAGCAGGAATGACAGCGATTCCTTTCAGTGTTTCGTCCGCCAACAGTTCTTTCGCGTCTTCCACGTATTCAAAAAGGATCACTTTTTTGGTTTCGTTTTCCGAATCTTGGACCTCGACATCAGCGTTTAGATTCCCAGCTACCTTTTCAATCTTTTTGACCGCTTCGTTCTTACTTTTTTGAATGACGACTTCGAACTCTTCCCCGAATTTGGCTCCTTCCAATGGAGCCCCTTTCGCCGTCAGAATTCCCGAGCGATCAACAATTCCGGTCGGTCGCCCCATACGACTAAGCTCGCTGGGAACGGTCGCCAGCACGATCAACGCGATGATGCCCAGGTAGCCCAACACCAGTAAAGGCATCCCCAGCGTGACCAGATAATATGACTTTTTCTTGACTGTAAACCAGAACTCATGCCATGCGATGGTTCGAATCATGATGCGGCTCCTGTTTCGACGACTGAGTCAACGGGCTTGCCCACGACTTCAACAAAGATGTCTTCGATCGGCATTCGAGCCTCTTCCAAACGTGTGAATTTTCGTTTGCCGTCCGCAAGGTCCGCAAGCAAATCGTGAACCGTCGCCGTTTCCTTCAGGTAGACGCATTGTCCTTTTGCGGTGCGAGTGATTTTTTCGATCGAAGGCAGGCCATCAGTTTCCGCTTCCGGATCCATCAGCACTTCGTACTTGGTATAGGAACGTCTGATGTCATCCAGTGGTCCGTAAAGCACCTGTTGTCCGTTGTTGATCATGAAGATGCGGTCACACAGCGCTTCGACCTCCGCCATCATGTGCGTCGAAAGGAAGACCAGTTTGCCGTCTTTTCGAAGGTCCAGAATCGTGTCGCGAATCAATCGAGTGTTTACCGGATCGAGTCCCGAAAAAGGTTCGTCCAGAACAACCAGGTCAGGGTCGTGCAAAACGCAGGAAGCAATCTGAATCTTTTGCCCCATCCCTTTCGAAAGGTCATGGATCTTTTTGTTCGCGCAATCTGATAGTTCGAATCGCTCCAACAGTTCGTGCGCCTTTCGCTTCGCCGAATCGCGGTCAAACCCCTTCAGGGCCGCGAAGTACAACAGTACCTCCATCACTTTGCGTTTTTGGTACAGCCCGCGCTCCTCTGGCAGGTAACCAATGCTTCGTTTGAAGTCCAACGTTCGGTTCGCAGTCGGGTCTCCGTTTAGCAGGATCTGTCCCGAATCAGGGCGAATGATGTCCAGCATCATGCGGATCATGGTCGTTTTGCCGGCGCCGTTAGGACCTAGCAAGCCAAAAATCTCGCCGCCTCCGGATTTCCACGAGACGTTGTCGACGGCAACTTTCAGATTCGCGCCGCGGCCATAGGTCTTGCGAACGTTCTGCAGCTCAATTTCCATCAGTCACAGTTTCTCAGATAGTTCGATGTTGGATTAGAAGTTTGAAAAGTTTGATGTCGGCTCAACCGTCCGCTTAGCCCGAATTATTCACGAGGCGTGGGCGTCGAAGTTGACAAATTTGCAAAACTTGTCGGCCTTTCAAGAGAATCGCTTCGAAGAGCAAACCAGACGAATATCGTCATGAATCATTGCGGTTCAGTTGACTCATAACATACACCAGAATTAACCACAAGTTTCACGCAACAATCTCGAATGACCAAACCGTAATCATTCAAGCGATCGAACCTTCAAACCTCTGCCGGAATGATTCACGACGACAGGCGTCTGGTTTGAAGTTTGAGGCGATCTCCTGAAGTGGCGACAGTTTTTGCGGATTCACCAGTTCACATCGTGGGTGAGTTGTCGAAACCACAAACTTGGAACAATGCCCCAATGAAACAAGCCTTCTCCATTTTGACGCCCTCGCATCGTGAATAATCCGGGCTCTGAATCTGCAGATTTGCGATCCGACTACGACGGTAACAAGTGGATTGTCCGTTGGACTCGCAAGCCTCGTGAACCGTGAGCGTTAAATCCAGAAACTGAAATAGGTATAAATCCCGACGACCAGTGCCATCACGATAACGGTCGCAATGACATCGAAGGCTGACCAGCTTTCACGCAGCATCTTTTTGTCGATCGAATGCCACGTCAGACCTTCAATTTGCTTTTCATCAGGAGACTTTGTGACCGCAGAAACCCCAATCACCGACACAACCGTGATCGCAAAAAGGACTCCGGACGCGTACAGGAAATTGAAATCTGCGATGGATTGAAGAACGCTTTTTTGACCCTCAAAATTATCCTCGGTCGAATAGAACAATTGAATCGTTAGCTTCGTAATGCCTATCAGAAAACCCGACACCAACCCAAACATTGCAGCGGTAGAAGTTGTCCCTCGATAGAACAATCCCAACAGGAAAACAGCCGTGATCGAGGGTGCCAAATAGCCTTGGACATCCTGCAAGTATTTGTACAAGCCGGAATCTTCGGACATGCTACGCAAGATCGGAATCCACGCGATACCCAACCCAACAACGATGGCTGTCGCAATCCTGCCTACTTTGACCAAATCCACTTCGGCAGTTTTCGGATAAAGTTTCTTGTAGATGTCGATCGTAAATAGCGTCGCACAGGAATTAAACAACGACGAAAGGCTACTCATCAGAGCCGCCAGCAATCCCCCGATGACCAGACCTCTCAAACCGACAGGAAGCATTTCGACCACCATCGTGGCGAAGACTTTGTCACCATCGATGGTGCCCTTGGAAGTCAGCGGCAACTCGATGAGCCCCTTTGAATCCAATGCGGCAGCGATCAATCCCGGCACAAGGAAAATCATGACCGGCCAGACTTTTAAAAACGCTCCCCAAATCGTGCCCTGTCGAGCAACCGTCAGGTTCTTTGCCGCCAAAGTCCGTTGCACGATGTACTGGTCGGTACACCAGTACCAAATCCCGACGATCGGGGACGCCATTAGAATTCCCAGCCAAGGGAAGTTGGGATCATTCATCGGACGCCAGAGCGCGTAGGCGGCCACATCGGTTTTAGCGAAGGCCTGCAATTCGCCCCAGCCGCTCAGCTCTCCGGATTCACCAAGCGTTTGCAGCCCAAACCATGTGATCAGGACTGATCCGATGATCAGGATAAAAGCCTGCGCCGTGTCGGTGAACAGCACCGCGCGAAATCCTCCGAAGATCGTGTAAACCCCGGTCAACACAACCGTGGTGATAGCGCCAACCCAGAACGGTCCTCCAAGGCTCGCGAAAGAACCCGGTAGCAAGGTCTCAAACACGATCGCACCGGCGTAAACATTGACGGAGACTTTTGTCAAAACGTATGCCGCCAGCGAAACAACGGACAGAACCCATCGAGTCCCCGCGCCGAATCGCTTTTCAAGAAACTCCGGCATCGTAGAGACGCCCGACGTGTAATAGAACGGAACGAAGATCCAGCCCAACATAATCAACACGTAGGCATGAAGCTCCCAGTGAGCCATTCCCATTCCCTGCGTGGCACCCGAACCGGCCAAGCCGACGATGTGCTCTGATCCGACGTTGGACGCGAACAAGGAACAGCCGATCACGAACCAGCCAACGTTCCGACCGGCAAGGAAATACTCTTTTGTCGAATCCTGCTTTCGCGATGTCAACCAAACGATCAGAACAAGGATCAGAAAATAGACTACGACGATGGCCCAATCAATTGGTCCCAGCATGTGCATCGACTCCGAAAATGGTCAAATTGGTAACCAAAATTTCGCTGTGCGGTGCAGTTTTGTCAAGCAACTCCACCATTTCGTTGCCAAACAAAAAAAGCGTGATCCAGACGGACCACGCTTTTCTGTTTGCATATCGGATTTGTGTTCGAATCCCGGATTATTCACGATGCGCGAGCGTCAAGATTGAGAAGGCTTGTTTCGTGGGGCATTGTTCCAAGTTTTTAGTTTCGACAGCTCACCCACGATGCGAGATTAACGAATTTGCAAAACCTGTCGTCACTTCTGGAGAATCGCCTTAAAACATCAAGCCAGACGCCGGTCGTCGTGAATAATTCCGGTGAAAATCCGAAAGCAGTTGGTGCTTCGCAACGAACTATTTATTGCCAGCCATGATCGGGAGCATCTCATTGACAACAGTGATCGCGGCCGGACCTACCAGAACCACAAAGATACCGGGGAAGATGCACAGAACCAGCGGGAAGATCAACTGAACCGCCGTCTTCGATGCTTTCTCTTCAGCAATCTGACGACGTCGAACACGCATCGCTTCACTCTGCGTTCGAAGTGCCTGACCGACGCTGGTTCCGAATCGATCCACTTGAATCAGAACGCTGGCCAACGTTTTCAGGTCTTCGACATCATTTCGCCGACCCAAGTCAGAAAGAACGTGCTCACGAGTCTTACCCATCTGCAGCTGGTGATTACATTGCTGGAATTCTGACGCGATGACAGGGTGAGCTTTCTCGAGCTCTTCTGAAACGCGACGCAACGCTTGATCCTGACCAAGACCGGCTTCAACGCAGACCACCATCAGGTCAAGTGCGTCCGGAAGGCTAAGGAAGATTTTCTCTTTTCGCTTCGACGCGATGAAACTAAGAACCAGTGACGGGGCAAGGAAAAAGACAAATGTGACGCCCAAGGCATAGATCAGCGAGGTTACCGTGAAACCTTTGAGCAGGATCGATCCGATACCTCCCACAAAAAGCCCGAACATTCCGCTTAGAACTTGAACCGCAAGCAAAATTTCAACGGCGTTGTCGCTTCTGAATCCTGCGGAATCCAGTTTCGTACGCATCGCGTTGACGTCTTTTTCACTTTTCGGTTGAATCGCACTTGAAAGCTTGGGGCTGGCTTTCGCCATCAGCTTGCCAAGCCCTTCCCGAGTGGATTGTCGACCATCACCGCCGTCCAAATCACCATTGGCAGCACGCCGCATTTGATCGAGTCGAGACTCGCTTTTGGTCGGGCCGTTGAACAGGGAGTCGATGACCAACCAGATGACGACCGCAATCGCGATGAATACTGCAAACGGTGTAAGGGTGCTGATATCGAGAGCAAGAATGATTGTGTTCATGATTTATACCTTGATATCAATGATTTTTTTAATCCAAATCGCGCCGAAGACCTGCATGACGACTGCAAATACCACCATCTGATTTCCCAGCGGTTCCGAGAACAGTTTCATCACATATTCGTAATTGATTTTCAGCATCACGCCCATCAAAACCGGAGGCAGCCCCAGCAGGACGACTCCCGAAATTCGACCTTCACCCGTCAAAGCCTGAATCATTCCGCGAATCTGGAATCGCTCTCGAATCAGGTGTGAAATTTTGTCAAGAATCTCCGCAAGGTCACCACCGGTTTGCCGCTGCAGGACAACCGCTGTCGTGAAAAAGCGAAGGTCAAGGTCAGGAACGCGTTCGCACATTTGTTCGAGACTGTCCGTCACGGTCGAACCGAGATTCTGTTGCTCGTAGGCGAGAGCGAACTCTGGCCCCAGCGGTTCTGGAAGCTGCTGGCCGACCAATTGAATTCCAGCTGGCAAACTTTGCCCGGCACGAAGGGCTTGTGACATCAGGTCCAGTGCACCCGGCAACTGTGCAGAGAACTTGCCCAAACGTCGTTTCCGACTAAACATCACCCACAGGTACGGCAGCGGAGCGGCGATCAATGCGGCGAGAATCGAAATCCACATGTAGGGCGTAAACAGAAATCCAAGAACACCCGCAACGCCTCCAAATCCAAGCGTCATCAGCATGAAATTTGAAACGCTGATTTTCAACCCCGATTGCTCAATAAATTTGCGCAAATCGAAAAACTGAATGACGGACTTAAATTGCTTTTCTACCTGATCAGGAGAATCCTCGAAGGGAGTTCTTAGCAACGAAGACGGACCCTGATCGTCCAGCGACGCAGTTCCCCGGCCTCCATTCTGAGTCAGCGAAGCGAGGCGATCGGCGACTTTATCGTCGTCTCCGACGAAGATCAGCGAAACGGCAAAGACTGCACCTGCAATCCCCAACGCTACGAGTCCGATGATTATGTAAATTCCCATTTCAGTTCCCTGCAAATACCAGGTGTTGAGTCTCTTCTTTGATCAAGCGGTCGCCAGTGCGGACTTGATTTAGTCTTCCATCATGATGCGTTCGCGGAAAATACTCGCGGGAAGCTTGATTCCCATCGCCTCCAGTTTGTCCATACACTTCGGACGAACGCCGGTACAAACGAACTGCCCTTTGGCTCGGCCATTTTCATCGACGCCGTTTTTCACGAATTTGAAGATGTCCTGCATGATGATGGTGTCGTTCTCCATCCCGCAGACTTCCGTGATCGCGGTAATCTTTCTGGGACCACCCTGCAATCGGTTCGCCTGAACAATCAAGTCAACAGCGCTGGAGATCTGTGTACGCATCGCTTTGATTGGCAAGTCGAAGCCGGCCATCATGATCATCGTTTCCATACGAGCGATACAGTCACGAGGCGTGTTCGCGTGAGTCGTTGTGAGCGACCCTTCGTGACCCGTGTTCATCGCCTGAAGCATGTCCAGCGTTTCCGGTCCACGACACTCACCAATGATGATCCGTTCCGGACGCATACGAAGACAGTTTCTAACAAGGTCGGTTGCGGTAACCTGCCCTTTGCCTTCGATGTTCGGCGGGCGAGTTTCCAAACGCACCACGTGATCCTGCTGTAATTGAATTTCGGCAGCATCTTCAATCGTGACGATACGATCTTCGTTGGAGATGAAGCTGGAAAGCGTATTCAGCAGCGTCGTCTTACCAGAACCGGTACCACCGGAGATCACGATGTTCAGCCGAGCTTTCATGGCTCCTTCAAGCAACATAACCATCTCTGGCGTGAAAGCTTTGAAGTTCAACAGGTCTTCCAGTTTGAGCGGATTGGACCCGAAACGACGAATCGACATCGCGGCACCGTCCAGCGCCAGCGGAGGAATGATCGCGTTCACACGGGAGCCATCCGTCAGACGGGCATCCACCATCGGACATGTTTCGTCAACACGACGACCGACCTTGGAAACGATCCGGTCGATGATCTGCAACAGGTGAGCGTTATCACGGAATTCGACATTCGTCTTTTCCATTTTTCCACCGCGTTCGCAGTAGATGTTCTTGGGGCCGTTGATCAGAATATCGCTGATCTTGGGATCCTTCAGCAGAATCTCCAGCGGTCCCAATCCGAATGTCTCGTCGAGAACTTCTTCGACAAGTCGATCACGCTCGTTGCGGTTAAGCAAATTTTGCTCGCCATCGCACAGTCGTTCGATGATGCCGCGAATTTCGCGTTTGAAGACTTCGCCATCAAGATCGTTGACTTTGCTGAGGTCCAGCTTTCCAATCAGCTTCTGATGAATCCTCTGCTTGAGTTGATCGTATTCCGAGACGGTAGATGCTGCATTACTCATAACAAGACCGGGGGAGCGTTTTTCAATTCATGAACCGCCCGCGCATTTTTTTGCGGGCATTACGGGACTGAAAAAACGTACCTTTTTATTTGCCGTATGCAGGAACAAGCTGCTGGAAGTTTTCACAAATTGAGAGGTTCACTTTGCACAAACGTTACAGACGAAACGTCAAGAATTTTATTTTTTAGGCTAAAGCTGGAACCATGAAATTCTTACTTGACCGCCTCCCTTCGCATTCGGATCAGTCGACAGCATCGTTGAAGTTTGCCATTTGACCCCGGATTATTCACGATGTGTGGGCGTCCGGAGAATCGTTCAAAGGACAAACCAGACACCTGTCGTCGTGAATAATTCCGGTTGACGCCACGCGAACATTTTCAAACGTCCACGAAAAAAGCGAACTCACACCGATGCGAGTTCGCTTCGTTTCCCATTGCAAAGGAAGCAAGGAACAGTTTTGATTGCGGGGCCTACATTGTGCCGGGGCTACTTTGTGCCAAGGCTACTTCGCGGGAACTACTTGTCGTCGTCAGCGATCTCGACGCCCTTGCTGCGGTCAGGGTAGCTTGGGCGATCCGGTTTCTTGTAGCCGTTTTCCTTGATCTCAGTCAGCATCTGCTTGATCGCAACGTTCAATTGCGGATCGTTGCTTCCAGTCATCTTCGCCGGGTCATCGATGACTTCAATGTCCGGATCGACACCGTGCCCTTCAATGCCCCACGTTCTGTCTTTTTCATTAATGCAGATACCTTTTGAAACTTACTTGCTGCATCTAGCACGGTGACTTGTCGAAAACGTGAAAACGCAATCTCGCTTCGATGGTAACAACATTGCAAAAAAGAACCCTCGACTTCATACCCGAAAGTCGAGGGCGGTTTGCACTGGCGCTAAGGCGATTCGTTGACTCTTTCCGTTTAAACCAGACATCAGTCTAAGCCTGAGCGCTCTTCCATTAAGCTATCCCCGCTAAAAATTGGGCTCTCAAACGAGAGCGGGGAACGGGATTCGAACCCGTACTTCAGCAGTTATCGTGTCTGGTCTTTGATTCAACGAGTGACGGTGCGAAATCAATCTGGAGCAATAATCTGAAC
>CAYZPA010000045.1:0-44035 GCA_964479855.1 uncultured Pirellulaceae bacterium | reverse complement strand
TTGGAAACCAGATTATATAAGAAAAAAACGGACCACTTACCGGTAAAGAGCCGATCCAACACGAACAATGGTGGCTCCCTCTTCAATCGCAACTTCGTAGTCGCCGCTCATCCCCATCGAAAGCTCGCGCAGATCCACGTTGTCGGTCTTAACAGAATCGTGTTGCTCGCGAGTTGACCGCAGCAATGCGAATTCGCGTCTCGCATCATCGATGTCACCGTTGAGGCCCGCCATGCACATGAAACCTTCCAAACGGATCGACGACAGAGTAATGATATGCTCAATCGCAGCCTCTATTTCGGACGTTGCGAACCCATGTTTCGATTCTTCGCCGGAAACGTTGACCTCCAGAAGACAGCGTGCGACCTGATTCTGTTCTGCTGCCAAACGAGCGACCGCATCGATCAAAGAGATACGGTCGAGCGCATGAATCAGGGATGCGTGGGCGAGCGTCCGTTTAACTTTGTTTCGCTGCAAGTTCCCAATCATGTGCCACTGGACATCACAATCAGCAAGCGCAATAGCTTTCTCTTCGAGCAGTTGAGGCCGATTCTCGCCAAGGACATCTGCTCCGGCGTTGATTAACTCGCGAGTCGTCGCGGCGTCAACGTATTTTGTGACTGCGACCAATTGGACGTCGTCAGCAGAGCGTCCGCTTCGCGTCGCCGCTTCGGCGATCCGTTGACGAACCTCGGCCAGATTGTTTCTGAATTTTTCTTCCATGAATTTACTGAACCTGAATCAGATCTTCGACCGTGCCGTTGGGTTTGAACCGTCCGGCGTAAAAGTCTCCGGCGAAATTTTGTCCGATAAACGTGCGGTTGCCAATGTCCCGCAACGCCCGATAAAAAATCCACTGCTGTTCGTCGACTTGGACTCGAAAAGCCGCCGCAACATCAGGCGTTACGACCTTGAGAGATTCCGCAACGGTCAGCGAACGCCATGTTCGTTTCAGTCGGCTGCGTTTTGGGTCAAGATCCATAAACACCGGGAAATATAACGCTCCACCTCGCTCTCGCAGTTCAACTGAATGTTGAAACGAGAGTGCCTTTTGGCCGGCTTCGTTTAAGCCAACCGAAATCTTGCCGTCGCAGCGTTGAGAATTCCATTCCGGCAACGCCAAAGGCAAGACAAGGGACTGGATTCCCTTTTTGATACGGTCATGTAAGTAGAGTTCGCGAGTTCCATTCTCCGGAATTCCGTCGATTCCTTCGGCAAGTGGCAAATCAAGTCGATAGTCAATCTTGCCCGCTCCTTCCTTGTGAATCGAGTCTGCGAAATATAAAAAACGCTCGTTACGAGACAACAGAAATTGACGAAAGAATTTAAGGTGTTCTGTTTGGATTTCCAGTTCCAAATAGCTCACATCCGAATCGTGCAACTCGCAAACCACATCCACACAATAGTCTGCAAGCGGCACCGATTGGCCATCGTCGCAAACCGAAAGCGTGGTGACGCCTTTGAGCAAGGTTTTCTTCGCGCCGATTTCGATAAATGACGACGGGGAAGCGAACTCGATTGCAGCGTGAGGCTGTTTGGGCAACCACGAGCTTCGCAGCATCGCCGATTCGGACCATTCAGAAACGCAAGAAGGGTCGGGCAGCTTTACGAGTGCTTCGTCAAGCTTCCACTTTTTTCGCGACGGGATTAGACCGTTCGCTGATGCAATTTTTTTTGCTTGCGGATCATCGGATAGGCCAAGAACAAGTTTTGCGAAGCCATCGCCAATTGGAACATGTTCGGTACTTGCAAAAGCGAGCTTTTTTCCCGTGGCATGCAGTCGGAAAAACTGGATTGCCGCCCAGTCCAATTGAGCCTGAAAGCTTCTGTCAATTTTGAATTTGCATTTTTGAATCAGCTTGAACGATCTCGCCCACGACGCAATCAGGGATGCAAAACCGGGCAGGCAATTTGGTGCGGGCCACGCATCGGAATCCATCAGCTCACGCGATACCTCTGCAAACCGTTTTGCGGCTCGCTGTCCATTTTTTTTGAGATGTTTGATTTCTGGCAGTTGAGACGCGACGATTAATGGCAATTCAACGGTCAGCCATTGATGCATCAAAACGCAGTTCGGATCATTGCTGTCAAATTCGACCTGCTGAAGTTTGTCGATGGAACGAATCAACCGTTCGAATTGCAAATCGGTGCCATGCCGAATCGTGCGTCGCAATTGATGCGCTACGATGATGGCGGTGAAAGACGCTAACAGGCGAGCATCAGGCAGTGGGTCGTCGTGGGCAAGAGTTTCGTCATCTTTGGCAGTCCAATCGCCGTGTAGATTCAAAAATGTGATCGTCGCCGATTCCGAAAGTTCCGTCAGTTGCTCGATCGATTCAGAACCTGACGTGTGGCCAAGAGCATGCTTCAGCAGCGGTTCGACGCGTTCCAAAAGAGAACTGGGAAGTCCGAACCGCAAGCGTGCTGCTGACTTTTTCGGGTTGCTTGAAATTTCAGACGCGTTTTGGACTTTGTTGACGATCTTTTGCCAATCGTCAACGATCGAATCCATCCAAATCGGAGCGTCCGTTTTCCACGAATTGCTTTTTTTGGGGCGAATGGCTTTCGCGACAGACTCTTGATTGTCGCCAGCTTTTGGTTCTTTAGAAGACTGGCTTTCGCTGGAACCGTTGGACGAGGAAGAAGGGGTCGGTTGTGTAATCATCGATGACGCTCAAAATGTAGATCAGGTCCAATGATATCACCGACGCGCAGAAACTCATCTGAATTTTGCTGATTGAAACCCTGTTTTTCATGCAGATACGTAGGCTGGGGGATGCAAATCGAGTCGGATCGACGTTACCGTCTTATCTTGGCAATGGATTGCCTTTATTCTCGTTAAAACTTCATTTTTACTCTGCGGAAGAAACATGTCTCGTCTTGGATTGCTCAGCTCAGTTTCCATTTTTGCAGTCGCGATGTTACTGTTCGTCAATGGGTGCACGAACGCGGATCAAGTGCAAGAGTCCGATGAAATACCGGCGACGATTTCCGATCAAGCAGATGATTTGCAAAAAGGAAACTCCGGTGGGAACACTTCACCTGAGAAAGATTTGAAGGGGAGCGGTTCCGACAAAGCGGATGCGTCGGCTGACACGTTGCCAAGTCCGATCGGTGAAGCTGCGCCTGCAGTCGAGGACGTCGATCTGGCAACCCAGCTGAGAAAAGAGAAAGAAGAATTCAACAAGCAGTCCATTGAAATTCCGGAATCATGGACTCGTCTTGGAAAAGACAGTCACATTTGGGCCGACAAGAAAAACAAACAGGTCATCGTGCGAGGGATTGTCTGTTTGCGAGAAGGCATGTTGGAGATGTTTGCGTGTCCGCGCGGAACGAAAGAGCATGAGTCGATTGTTTCGGTGCACGCAAAGTCCAGCGAGATTCATGCGTCGCTGCTGGCGTTGGGAATTGATAACGGCAAACCGATGGATTGGCGTGAGGTTTATCAGCCTGCTACCGGGCCGATTATGGAAATCGAGGTCTGGTGGAATGAAGACGGGAAAATTCAAAAACGCCGCATGCAGGAAATGTTAAAAGAAAATAACACTGGAAAGGCGACAGAAGCCAAATTCGTTTTTGGAGGCAGTGAAATTTATGTCGATCCCGAAACGAAGGTACAAACTTACTACGCCGATTCAGGCGAAATGATTAATGTCGCCAATTCTCCTTACGCCATGATCGACGTGGCGATTGAAAGTAGCATGGAAGCTGAAAAAGGATTGATGTTTTCCGCTTTGACAGAAAACATTCCAGAAGTGAACACGAAAGTTTATCTGGTGATTTCTGCCAACGGTCACACCGACGACGGGAAGAAACCCCAAGCAACAGACAAGCAAGAAGGTAAGTCGCAGTCGAAAAACGAGAGGACAAACGAGCCGAAAAAATAAGTGTCTTGCAGGTTTGTGCAGTGTCCAATGGTGGACCCAGAATTTTCACCAGCTGCAGGCTGTGTTTGCAAGGTCGCGATAACCGTGCCTGTTTGAGCTGTGGCTTGTCATCGATCTGTAGAGTCGCGGAGGCAAAATGTTTCCCGTCGTGTGGCTGACGTCGTCGCTTAATTCGCTGACCGTGTTAAAATATTGAGACAAGAGCGAACCTTTGTGTTTGCTCAACCGGAATTATTCACGACGACAGGCGTCTTGTTTTTCCTTTGAAGGCATTCTCCGAAGGCGGAGGCAAGTTTTGCAAATTGTCAATTTCACGTCGTGGGTGACCTGTCGAAACCACAAAGTTTGAGCAATACCTCAATGAAACAAGCTTTGTCCATGTCGACGCCCACGCATCGTGAATAATCCGGGCCCAATGTCAACGCGGCATACAAGTCTGTCGCTTCTTCCCCAACAGGAAATAAAAACAACGTGCAAGATCGCAAGAAAAAGGAACAAGTCAACGAAGAGATTGCGATTGTTGTCAGAGTTCAGTTTCCAGACGATGCGGTTGAACTGGATCCGTTGGATGAGATTCAGGGGTTGGCCGAAACGGCTGGCGCTCTGGTCATGGCGGGGGTGACGCAGCGACGAGAAAGGCCAGATCCGACAACATTTCTGGGTAAGGGAAAAGTCGCGGAACTTCGGGAGCTGGTTGACTTCCATGCCGCCGATGTCGTTCTGTTCGACAACCCACTTTCGCCTGCTCAGAATCGAAATCTTGAGAACGAGCTCAAAGTGAAGGTGCTCGATCGGACCGAGCTGATCCTTGATATCTTTGCAACTCACGCCAGCACCTATGAAGCCCGATTGGCGGTCGAGTTGGCTCAGCTGGAATACGCTTTGCCTCGCCTGAAACGAATGTGGACTCACCTCTCGCGGCTGAAAATGGGAGTCGGTATGCGAGGTCCCGGTGAGAAACAATTGGAAACGGATCGTCGACTTGTCGAAAAACGTATCCATGATCTGAAGGCTGAATTGAAGAAGGCTGAAAAGCGAAAAGAGCGTCAGGTCGAATCGCGTCGCGGCACGATGACCGTTTCGCTGGTCGGCTATACCAATGCGGGCAAGAGCACTTTGATGAATGCGTTGACCGACGCGGATGTGTTGGCGGAGGACAAACTCTTCGCGACACTCGACACTCGAACTCGTCGCTGGCATCTGCCTCAATGGGGGCCAATTCTGCTGAGCGATACCGTTGGTTTTATTCGCGACCTGCCTCACGGGTTGATCGCCAGTTTCAAAGCGACGCTGGAGGAAACCCGTCAGGCCGATTTGCTGTTACATGTGGCGGACGCGAGCAATCCTAAGGCGGTCGATCAGATCCTTTCGGTGATTGATGTTCTCAAAGAGATCGGCATTGAGGAAAAAGATACGCTGCTGGTGTTGAACAAGACCGATGCGGCAAAGGATCTTCCGCACTACAACAGCTTGTTGAATCGTTATCCGAACGCGGTCGCGGTAAGCGCGAAATCAAAAGACGGATTCAAACGCCTTCACCGCGTCGTCGGTGACGCGCTCAGCCGGTCCTTTCAGGATGTCGATATCGAGATGTCGATCGGCAACGGAAAACTGTTGGCCTATCTTGCTGCGAAAGGTGAGATTGTTTCGACGCAATATCGCGAAGATGTGGTTCTGGTGCACTGTCGCATCCCGCAAAAGTATCTTGGGCGGATCGACTATGACGACGCAATCGTTACGCCGCATAACGCAAAGGGCTGGATCTCAACTGAAAACGGTTCTGAAACGGTCGCGGATGAGGTATCCAATTCAGAAACAGATGTTATCGACAGTGGCGAGGGTAATTCTTCCGCCGACCTCCGCGGCATGGCTGATTCCGGCGAGGAAGCTACCGATCAGTCATGGCAAAATCCGGTAGACCAGCCTGTTGAGGCACCTCGGGATTGAAGCGGGAACTTAAAAATAAGCGAGTCGTGATTACGGGAGCGTCGAGCGGCATCGGGTTGGCGTTGGCCGAGCAATTGGCGGCCGAGGGATGTCGGCTTGTTTTGAACGCTCGGCGAAAAGATCGCCTGGATTCGATCTGTCAGAGACTTACAGAAGCGGGCACCAGTTGCGTTTCGGTCGTTGGCGACGTCACGCAAAAGGAGACTCGTGATCGCATCCTGCAATCGGCCGCAGATAACTTTGGTGGGTTGGATATCCTTGTCAACAACGCGGGCGTCGGGGCGATGGGGCGTTTCGACGAAGGCGGCGTGGATCGATTGCGGCAGGTCTTTGAAGTCAATTTCTTTGCCGTTGCTGACCTGATTCGCGAGTCTTTACCGATGTTGAAATCGGGAGACGATCCGGTCATCGTGAACCTTAGCAGTGTCCTTGGGCATCGCGCCGTGCCGCTCAAAAGCGAGTACTGTGCCAGCAAGTTTGCGATTCATGGTTTCAGCGATTCGATCAGGGCGGAACTTACAAAAGACGGCATCGACCTGTTGCTTGTCAGCCCCAGCACCACCGACAGCGAATTTTTCGATTCTGCGATCGAAGACGAAACGAAAAAGGACTGGAAAAAGGGTGGCTCAATGGCTCCGGAAATCGTGGCCTCGCGGACGATACGAGCCATTCGAAAACGTCGGCACGAAATCATTTTGACGTTCGGCGGTCGGGTTTTGGTTTGGTTGGACCGAATTATCCCAGGTGTCGCCAATCGGTTCATTGCGAAATTTGGGCAGTGAAAGGGCTGAGCGATTCTCCTTCATGATCGTCCTGTAAAATGGCGATGAAGGTGCGATGAAATCGGCGTGCGATGGCCTTCTCCCCTTTCTGAGCCGCCAAAAATCCTGACAATATTGTTTCGCTATTGAAAACCACCTGAATAAGTATCCGCAATGCTCAGACGACTCCTCCGCTCCAAAATTCATCGTGCCCACGTGACTCAAGCTGACCTGAATTACGAAGGCAGCATCACGATCGATCAAAATCTGCTTGATGAAGCGAGAATGGTGCCGTTTGAGGTTGTCGACGTGCTGAACGTTAGCAACGGCAATCGGTTAACAACCTACGTGATTCCCGGTGTAGCCGGGTCCGGAAAAATTTGCATCAATGGCGCGGCTGCTCGATTGGTGAATGTGGACGATATCGTCATCATTTGTTGCTACGGCGAATGCAATGAGGAAGAGGTCGAAAATCATTCGGCACAAATCGTTTTGGTGAATGAAAAGAATGAGATCGTCCGCTCGGTTGAAAAATCCAAGAGCAATCTCAAGCCCGGATAGTCTGTTTGTGTTGAGCGTTGGAATTTGAAAGTGGAACTTGATGGCGAAGCGTAAAGGAAAATCAGACGCCGCGCCGGAAAAGCGTTCCGCGAAAAAAAGCGTCAAGAAGAAAGAGTCGCCCTCGAATCCTTCTTCGTCTAGGAAAGCAACTTCTTCCAAAAAGCCAGTTTCCAAAAAGCCGGTTTCCGAGAAATCAGATTCCAAAAAAGCTGTCAACAAAAAGCAAGCTCCTCGCCAGTCCTCCGCGAAAAAATCGTCGCCTGAATTGGTCGCGGAGACACCGGGCATTTACCAGACCGATGACTACGTGCCTGATCCGGTCGAGATTGTTGATGCTACGAAATCGTTGACACCGTTTGAGGTCACCGCCGACAAGGTTCGAAAGTTTCCGCAAACGCCCGGCGTGTATCTGATGAAAGACTCGGCCGGAGTGGTCATCTATGTTGGCAAAGCGACGAATCTACGCTCTCGAGCGGGAAGCTATTTCCTGAAAGCGGCTTCCGAAGAATCGAGGACGGCGGATTGGGTGCCTTTGATCGCCGACGCCGATTTCATTGCCTGCGATAGCGAAGTGGACGCGTTGTTGGTCGAGTCGCGTTTGATCAAGGATATCCAACCTCAACACAACAAGATTCTGAAAGACGACAAGACTTTTCCGTATCTGCAGATCACAACCTACGAGGATTTTCCGCGAGTCGAAGTGACTCGTGAACCGGCTTCGTCGGGCGTCAAACTGTATGGGCCGTTTCCCAGTGCGGGTTCGTTGCGAGGAGCCGTTCAGGTCTTGCAGCGTATTTTCAAGTTCCGTACCTGCCCGCTGGACATCGAAGAAGAAGACCAGCGTTGGAAGTGGTATCGCCCTTGCCTGCTGGCGAGCATCAAGCAGTGTTCCGCACCCTGCAATTTGCGCATTTCAAAAGAAGATTATCGAAAAGACATTCGCAGGTTGCAGCATTTTCTTGATGGGAACAAAACCAAGCTGATTCGCGAAATGAAAGCCGAAATGCTGGACGCGTCGAAAGAGCTTCAGTTCGAAAAAGCGGCTCGTCTGCGAGACGAAATCGAAATGCTCGAATCGCTCGATCGTCGTGGCGAATTGGATACGCATGTACAGCCCGAAGTCTTTCACATTGATCCGAAGAAGGGGCTCGCTGGACTCCGTCAGGTGCTGAAACTTTCTGAAACGCCACGATCTATCGAAGGAGTCGATATCGCTCACCTGGGCGGTGATGAAACGGTGGCCAGCCTTGTCCAGTTTATCGACGGGATTCCGTTTAAGCCCGGATATCGACGATTTAAAATCAATGGCGTGGATGGAGTCGACGACTTTCGCAGTATTCACGAAGTCGTTTCCAGAAGGTTCAAACGTCTTTCGGATGAAAACGATATGTTTCCGGATATCCTGTTGATCGATGGCGGCAAGGGGCAGCTGAGCAGCGCCGTGGCGGCGTTCGAAGCGTTGGAAATCAAACCTCCGGTGCTGATCTCACTTGCCAAGAAGAATGAAGAGATTTTCCGGCCGGGATCGTCCGAGCCAATCCGGCTTAGCCGTCACGCGTTTTCGTTACGGCTACTGCAGTACGTCAGGGACGAGGCGCATCGCTTCGCTCAGCACTACCATCATATCTTGCGTTCGAAATCTCAATTCGATTGAACTGCCGGGATCTGGTGGCTCGTTCGTGCTGAATCGAATCGTTTTTCGGCCCAGACGCGTAAACGGCCGGTGCGGAAACTTGGAACGCGCCGGCGAGCAGTGCTGCTGCTCACTGGCACAATGGCCCACTGGCATAACGTTGCCGCTCACCTACCGTTTGTCGATAGGAACGAATTCGCGTTTGGTTTCTCCGTCGTAAATCTGTCGAGGACGACAAATTCGGCTTGTTGGAGACAACTGCATCTCGCGCCAATGAGCGATCCAACCTGGCAAACGACCGATCGCGAACAGAACCGTAAACATCTCGACTGGAATTCCCATCGCACGGTAGATAACGCCCGAATAGAAATCGACGTTCGGGTAAAGTTTACGCTTGACGAAGTACTCGTCCTCCAACGCAACCTTTTCAAGCTTTTGAGCGATCTCGAAAAGCGGATCGTCAATGTCCAGTTTTGCCAACAGTTTGTCGCAGGACGTCTTGATCAGCGTCGCACGTGGATCGAAGTTCTTGTAAACGCGATGGCCGAATCCCATCAGTCGGAACCCGTTTTCTTTGTCCTTGGCCATGGCGACGTATTTATCCACGTCACCGCCGTCTTCCTGAATTTGCTGCAGCATGTTGACGACGGCCTCATTGGCTCCACCATGCAATGGACCCCACAAAGCACAAATCCCGGCAGCGATACTGGCGAACAGGTTCGAATCAGCCGAGCCAACCATACGAACTGTTGAAGTGCTACAGTTTTGCTCGTGGTCGGCATGGACGATCAGTAACATGTTCAAAGCTTCGACGAATGTCTCATCGACTTTGT
Organism: uncultured Pirellulaceae bacterium; assembly: GCA_964479855.1. Classification (GTDB taxonomy): domain Bacteria; phylum Planctomycetota; class Planctomycetia; order Pirellulales; family Pirellulaceae; genus Mariniblastus. The sequence goes on along the minus strand of CAYZPA010000045.1, from coordinate 34,413 downwards.
ATTCCTCACAAGGAACAGAGAACATCATCTGCAAAAAGTTTTCGCAGTAGCTGGCGTCATTGTTTGGATAATTGAATGGCTGGCCGAGCGATTTTTTATGTGAGTACGCCGCGATCGTTGGAAGCTTTGCCAACAGGCGATGGATGCTGACTTCGACCTGCTCTGGGTCGTGCGGATCGAGCGAATCCTGATAAAACGTGGACAGGGCACTGACGACGCTGGAAAGAATCGCCATCGGGTGGGCGTCGCGTGGGAACCCGTCGTAAAACGATTTCAAATCCTCGTGCAACATTGTGTGGCGGCGAATTCGACCGCAGAATTCAGAAAGTTCGTCTTTCGACGGGAGTTCGCCATAAATCAGCAGGTAAGCGACTTCGACGAAATCGCACTTCGAGGCGAGATCTTCGATCGGGTAGCCTCGGTAGCGAAGCACGCCTTCTTCACCGTTGAGGAACGTGATCGCACTCTGAACAGAACCGGTGTTCACGAAGCCCTCGTCGATCGTGACGATTCCGGTTTCTTTGCGGAGAGCACCAATATCGATGGCCTTTTCGTTCTCAGTTCCGACGACCATCGGAAGTTCCAGATCATGTCCTTCGCAACTGAGTTTGGCGACGTCTCCCATGTGTATATTCCTGTAGCAGCAGTGCTGAATTGATGTAGCGTAAGTTTTCAAACTGTTCGTTCGCGAGCGGTTCGGAAGGGCAATCGCCTCCGAAGGCCCCCGAAGGGCATTCGCTCATCGAGAGCAACCCTTTTTGAGGCTTACCGTTCCCGAACGAGCAACCGTTCCGGAGGCGTGATTTTAACCTGGCTCAGGAGTTTGCGGAACGTGCCACAGGGCGGCTATCGCGGTTGCATCTTCGGATTCTCGTAAAAAGTCCGCCGTTCGCCCGCCTTTACATTCTCTTCGGTCGTCCGTTTCCCGCTGGGCCAGATGATTTCCAATTTGTCGATCTGCGGTGCGTCTCCCAAACCAACGTGAACCGAACCAGAATTTTGGCTTGCCAGTCCCTCGCCGCAGGAAAGTTGGAACATGCGTTTCTTGTCGCCAATCGTGGCAATCATGCGAGCTCCAAACGGGTTCCGGGGGCTCCACTGTTCGGTCGATTTGGCTTTCGTGTTTCCACCGACCAGTGAAATGAACGCAGAGCCATTTTCCGCGATATCTCCCCGCTGGTCCGATTTGAAGTTGTTTTTGGCAATACGAAAACGAGGGCTCTGACTGGTGATGATACCCAGATCGACAAATCCGTCGTGATCGTAATCAAAGATCACAAACCCTCGTCCGTCGTTTCGGAAATCAATGCCCGACACAAGAGACGCCTCGTCAAAGTTTCCGCCGCTCTGCAAAAACAGACGATTTCGTTCGCCGCCGCTGAACGAGTAGCCGGTGATTTTGCCGTAGTCCTCTTCTTCGATGCTCTTCTGATAAACAGAAATCGTGTTGTCGAGGAAATTCCACTGAAGGTCCTGTCGGTAGTCTTTTTCTTTTGTAGGGTCAAGTTGCACGACCGTGCGCCACAGGCACGATCACAAATCCGCATCGGAACGGATTTCCTCAGGAGCGGTATAGAACCCACTGGGCACGTACAGGTCCAAGGCGCCGTCATTATCAAAGTCTGCGAACTGACCGCCGAACGACCAGCCGACTTTTGAAACATGCTGTTTGCCGTCTTCGAGTCCGGCGACCTGAGTGAAGCCTTCTGGCGATTTTTGATACAGAAAGTTACCTCGGGCTGAAGCGTTGATCCGCGGGTCGACTTCTCCTGCCTGCTTGATGATTCGTTTCCCGGCTTTGGAGTACATGTTCGACACATAAAGATCCAGATCGCCATCGGAATCAAAGTCTCCGAAATTCGCACCCATTCCAAAACCCATTTCACCATCGAGCAAAATGGTATCGCTCACGTCGGTGAACAATGGGTTTTTCTGGCCGCGGATCGTGTCGTTTCTCAGAAACACATCCGGTGAAAAGTCATTGCAAACGTACAGGTCCTGATCGCCGTCGTCGTCCCAGTCCGTCCAAACGCTCTGGTAAGTGTTTCGCCACTGCCGAAGTTCATCGCCAATGTTGGCCTTTTTGAGTTTTCCGTTGTCGTTCATCAGAACAAAATTGGATGGGCCGCTGCGATCAAGATACGGATGTCTTCTTTCATTCATCCGCAACCGAAACGCGTCTTCTTCTGAAACAAGTCCGCGCCAGTCATCCGTTTGAACTGACGGTGCGTAAGTCGCCAGATAAACGTCCAGCAGACCATCGCCGTTGATGTCGACGATCGAACCGGAAACAACCATGCGAACCAGCTTTAATTCCTTGTCCATGGATTTGTCATGTTCGAACACGCCGTTATTGTTCGTGTAGTACATGCTGTCCTGAACCGACCGGCCAAGCAAAAGATCCTGGTCTCCATCGTTGTCGAAATCAGCGAACAAAGCACAGTTGGAGAATCGATTGACTTCCAGACCGGCCTCCTTGGTGGTGTCTTTGAAAGTGCCATCACCTTGATTCCGCAGCAACATTCCTTTGCTCCACCGGTCGAGCAAAAAGACGTCGTCCCAGCCGTCCTGGTCGTAGTCGACAACGCTAACGGAAGGGAACTGGTACGAGGATTCCCAGTCATTGAATTTTTTGAAAGTGGGAATCAAGGGTTCCATGATCGCGTTCGACTTGATCTTTTTCAGCGTCATTTCTTCGTGAGAGGAAACCTTGACCGCAGTTTGCGTGGCAGGGTCAGGGATCGCTTCGGCAGTAACATCCACGAAAAGGTCCTGAGAAGCAGTAACGAGGTCGAACGACTTTTGCTCCCAACGAATGACATGCCAGATGCTGTTGATTCGAGCCCACTCGACAATCTGTTTCGCCTTCACGCCGACGGTTTTCTCTTCGTGCTTGAACTTTCCTTCGAACACCATCGTCGATTCGAAACGATTCTTTGATTCGTCCAATCTTCCCGATTCAGTACCAAATTGGCATTCGACGAATTCGTGGTCAGCAGTGATCGGTTTCCATAGCTCCGTCAACACATCGGAAATTTCGACCGGCGACTCGATCGGCCAGCTGCGATGCTGAACCAGCGGGTGTCCTTTGTGACCATGAGCGGAGTGATCTGATTCTTCAGAGTCCAGAATTTCCGCGACGGTTAACTGTTTCAGGGGAGTGTATTGGACCGAATCGGCAAAAATGTCGGCGACTTCCGATCGCGGTTTCCCTTTGCCCGAAAAGAGCTTGCCGATGTCGGCAATGTAGGGGCCAAGCTCAAGAACATTTTTTTCGGACTCGAGGATTTGCTTGATTCGTTCACCGGCTTCGGGCGAGACGGGTTCAGCGACGAACGGCGAAGAAGGAATTTCGGTCAGAACCGATTCTGCCTTCCCAAGCTCCGTTTTGCCTTCAATCGTTTTCGTGACCTTGGATCCGCAGCCGGCCAACGAAAACGTCAGGCCTCCAGTCAGCAGAAACATAATCAGGAAAACTGAGTCGCGAGATTTTCGAAGTTCCATGTTGGAAACCGAGGTGTTGGAAACCGAAAGTGAGGATTCTGAAAGCAGCGTTTCTCTTTGGTCTGAAATCCGCGGCGGTAAGCCTAATTCTAGTCTTCCGCCGCATCGCGACAACGAGTCCGATTCGGATTCGAGCCCCGTTTGTGGTGTTGAGCACCCTGGAATCGGCAGTCGAAGCTGGAGACAGGAGGCCGTCAGGCACTTAATCCCTACGTGAATTTGGTGTTTGGGTTCGATCTATTGACGCACTGACCGCCAAGCCTGCGACGATCAAGAAGGAGGCATCGGTTAACCGGAATTATTCACGACGACAGGCGTCTGGTTTTTCCTTTGAAGAGATTCTCCGGACGCGGAGGCAAGTTTAGCAAATTCGTCAGCTTCACGTCGTAGGTGACCTGTCGAACCACAAACCTGAAACAATACCCCAATGAAACAAGCTTTCGCCGTGTCGACGCCCACGCATCGTGAATAATCCGGGGTTAACGGTCCTGTTTGAACTTCGGCCTTTGTTAAACCAGTCTTTATCGAGTCAGTCTTTATACTGCTTTTGCATCTCCAGAATCATTTCCTGAAGTTCCAAACGCGCCTCATCGGGCGACATTAGTTCCGCGTCGGGACCGAGACTGAGGATTTTCGGGATGATATCGCGCGGATTGAAAACCGGAACCGTTAACAGCGAATGGGTTTCTGACTGCTCTTCAATTTTCTGATCTGGGTGCCATGGGTCCTCGGAAACCCAAACCGTCGCTCGGCTAGAAAGTTTGATCTTGTAGTCGACCTGATCTTCGCCCGAGCGGAAAATGGTCAGGCTACTTCCAAAAAAGGAATCCATGTCCAGGTCTTCTGGCGGTTTGAACCATTCATCCAGAAGCGTCGCTTTCTCGAATCGATCCAGCTTCCAAACACGGACTCGAGACTTTTCATTTTCGTCTTCGTGAGCCGCCGCAATCGTGTACAGGCTCGATCGCCACAAAATGACCTCCAGCGGTTCGATCTTTCGAGTCTTCGATTCGCTACTTTCACTCTTGTAGACGACTTCCAGAATTCGATGTTCGAGGATGCCACGGTTGATGGTCTTGATGATGCCCTGCTTGTTTTCGTAGGACTTGATCGGTAACCCCTGGACTCGAAAAGTCTTCCGGTACTTTTCATAGTGGCTCAGAACGGTGGCCGGAACTTCTTCCTTGACTTTGTTCCAGAAAGTCTCAATGCCGCTGCCGAATTGGGTGCCTGAAAGCGGATGCATCAGTTCACGGCCCAACGCCAGCGCGATCAGCTCCGTCGAAGAAAAACTGATATGAGTCGTCGTTTTGGCCAGTGGCCCCAGCTTCCAGATTTTTCCTCGAGGCGAATCGTGTTGGTCGACATCAAATCCGGCCGCTTGCAACGCTTCAAGGTCACGTTTAAGAGTGCGATTGTGCAGCGAAGGCAGTCCGAGCTCCTCCGTCACGTCCTCGTTAAGCTCAGCGATCGTTTTGCCGAACCGGACACGCTCGAGAATTTGCATGATCTTATGCTGCCGGATCAGTTGTTCATTTCTTGCCATGGCAATCTGTATTGGAAAAAAGGCATCACTTCGGATAGCCTAACGGCTGCATTGGGCTTTGGGAACGAGCAGTGCCGGCAAAGGGCCGGGACGTTCCTGCTCAAAGCCACCGTCCCAACCATCATTGAGCACCTTGCAACGGATATCCGATGCCTAAACCACGACATGCCGTCATCTGCTTGAGCGGCGGAATGGACTCGACAGCACTCCTGATGCGGCTTCTTTCGGAGCGTCGAAAAGTATTTGGTATTTGTTTCGACTACGGCCAGAAACATCGTATCGAGCTCCAACGTCTGCGAAAGAATATCGACTATCTGCGCGAAAACGATATCGAAATGAGCATCGAGACGATCGAAATTCCGAAGCTCGGCGATCTGTTTCATTCCGCGTTGACCGATTCGAACTGGCAGATCCCCAAAGGGCATTACGAACAGGAAAATATGCGGCAAACCGTGGTGCCTAACCGTAACGCGATCTTTGCGTCAATTGCCTACGGCTACGCGCTCTCGATTGCAATTCAACAGGACGCTCATGTTGATTTTTGTCTTGGAGTCCATGCTGGCGATCACGCGATCTATCCCGATTGCCGTCCTGAGTTTTACCAATCAATTTTTCACGCGTTCACGATCGGAAACTGGGACAGCGAAAAAGTTCACTTGCATGTGCCGTACATTGCCGGCGACAAGCTCACGATTTTGCAGGAAGCCAGTACGACGATCGAAAAACTGGGGCTCGATTTCGACACTGTTTTTCGTAACACTTGTACCAGCTACCAGCCTGATGCTTCCGGAAAGTCACACGGTCTCACGGGTTCCGACGTGGAACGAATCCTTGCTTTTCACCGGTTTGGACGCGAGGACCCGATCGAATATGTCGAGCCATGGGACGTAGTGGTTGAGAAAGCGTTGAAGTTGGAAGAACAGTATCGCGCCGAAGCTGAAATTGATGACGAAGACGAGTGACATGAATCGCTTGATTCATTGAGCAATCTGCAAAACAGAATGGAATGGACTCAGGCAAAAGAAAAAACTCAGGTTAAAGGAAAAGCTTCAGGTTGAAGCACCCACCACCATTCTCCAGCAGCGATGAATCCGGCGGTTTCGATACTCTTCGGGCAGAGTCTGCTTGGTGACTTCGCGGATCTCCGTGTATCCGATCAAATCCTGTTCTTCGAATTTGAAACGGCGAAAATTGGTGGAAAACCAGACGACCCCGTTCGGAGCCATGACTTCTGCGATCAGGTTGAGCATTTCGACGTGTCGAGTCTGAACATCCCAATCTTCTTCGGTGCGTTTGCTGTTGGAAAAAGTCGGCGGGTCGACGACGCACAAATCGAATCGTCTCCCGTGTAGTTTTGCATGCCGCAAATAATCAATGGTGTCCTCGGCAAGGAATTCGTGCTCGGGTCCGGCGAGCCCATTATTTTCCAAATTGTCGTTGGCCCAACTAACGTAATTCCTGGACAGGTCGACCGTCATCGAAGAAGAGGCTCCTCCCGCGACGGCAAACACGGTAAATGAACCCGTGTAGGCGAACAGGTTCAGAAATCGCTTTCCCAAAGCTTCCTTGCGAACCATCGCGCGTGTGTTTCGATGATCCAGAAAAAGTCCCGTGTCCACGTAGTCCGTCAAATTGACAAGGAAACTCAGGCCGCCTTCAGTGACTTCGATCACGTTCGCTTGCGAGTCGACTTTTTCATACTGGCTTCCGTGCCGAACTTTTTGGCGGACTTTAAGGTGCGCGTTTTCAAGGTCGGTTTCGAGCGCTTCCGCCGCCGCCGATCGCATTAGTTCCAGCCACGCCGCGTGACGCCACGGGTTGCGGTCGTGCGGCCGTTCATATTCGGTGATGTGAAGGTGGGTTCCGTATCGATCGACGACCATCGGGATTTCTGGAATGTCCCTTTCGTAAATGCGATAGCAATGAATGTCTCGCTTGGTGGGCCAGCGACGAAGGTGGCGAGCACGCTTTTTCAATCGAGCTTTGAACAATTCTGCTTGTTCAAAGTCTTTTGGCTCAAGTGCAGAATTGGTGGGTGAATCGGCCATAAACCTGAATGAAGGATGCTGTATACTTGACGTCGGACAGTGACCGTTACATTTCTGCTTCAATCAGGAACTCAATCTACCATGACCGACCCAAAAAATATCGCCCGCAATGATTCTGCCAACAATGACTCAGATTCGGTTGATCGCCGAGGGTTCATTTCTACTGTTGCGGCAACGGCGGCAGTGGGCGGAGTCGTCGGCGCCAATGCTGTTTCTGAAGCGGCGCTGGCTCAGGATGGTGCTGCTCCCAAGAAGTTCAAAATGAAGTTTGCTCCGCATCCAGGTTCGTTTCGAGCCAATTCTGGCGGCAACATTATCGATGAAATCAAGTATTGCCACGATCAGGGCTTCACGGCGATCGAATTTAACGGAATGCCGAAACAGCCCGTTGAAATGCAGCAAAAAATCGGCGACACGCTGGAGTCATTGGGCATGACCATGGGCGTTTTTGTAGCCTACGCGAATTTTGTAGAGCCGACTTTTGCCCGTCGAAGCGATAAAGAAGCTGAAATCGTCGATTCGATGAAAAAGGCTGTCGAAGTCGCCAAAAGATGCCGCGCTAAATGGATGACGGTCGTTCCGGGCTCGATTGACCAGCCTGCCGTTGGTGCCAAACGGTACGGCGGAGCGAGGTTGGCTGAGGGTTTCCAGTTGGCCAACGTGATTGATATGCTGCGCCGTTGTGCTGAAGTCCTTGAACCGCATGAGATGGTGATGGTTTTGGAGCCCCTGAATTGGTATGCCAATCATGGCGGTACGTTTTTGCAATATTCAGACCAGGCCTACGCTATCTGCCGGGCGGTCAACAGTCCGTCCTGCAAGATCCTTTTCGATATCTATCATCAGCAAATTAGCGAAGGGAATCTGATTCCAAACATCGATCAGGCCTGGAGCGAAATTGCTTATTTTCAGGCAGGAGACAACCCTGGCCGCAAAGAGCCCGGCACCGGTGAAATCAATTACGCCAACGTTTTCAAACACATTCACGACCGTGCGACGAAAGAAGGCAAGGATTTCGTGATCGGGATGGAACACGGGAATTCGATCAAGGGCAAAGAAGGCGAAGCGGCTCTGATCGCGGCCTATCGCGCGGTCGATCCGGCGTAGTGGCGTCGAACATAAAGCAAGCATGAAGGGAACGCTCACTCAGCACGCCCAGTCGAGTCGCGGCTGGCGAGTGAGTTTTCACTTTAAAGTGACCAAATTACCAAATGACCGCGCTGCGCTGAGACATGAGGCAGCATTATTTGGTTGCCTTTTCCAAAAACAGTCCTGACCTAAAACAATCCTGACCTAAAACAGTCCTGACTCAAGGCAGATTTGAGACCATGTTTCAAACTGCTCCGCCTCTTCTTTCAACTGCGCGACCGGAACGAAACCGCTTTCGATAATGTCCTCTTCGTTAGCGGTTACCTCGGGAGATTCGACGTCAAAAATGTGCACGACGCCCAGATGGACTTTGCCTACTTCGTTTTCATCGTCGTTGATCAGGCCAACGCATTTCTGTGTGAACGCTGCTGCGATGTTGACTTCTTCGTCCAACTCTCGCTGCATTCCCTGTTCGTAAGGGGAGGCTTCGTCGGCGTCGAGCGTCGAAATGTGGCCGCCGATTCCGATGCTTCGCTTGCTATGCAAACGCGATTCGCCCTGCCCTTTTCCACGGGTGTACTGAAACAGTGACGCGACGCCGTTGCTGTCCGTGTGACGAAAAATGCAATAAGGAATCAGCTGCTTGTAGGTCGGGTCGGCTTCCATGTCACCGCGAGGAAGGTATTGCGTGTTCTCGTTCGCCAGCAGCTTCGTCAGATAGCGTTCCATGTCCGCGCTGAACCCCTGAAAGTGCCCGCACTCGTGAAAAAGCGAGGTGGGAACAACCATTACTTGCTCGGTTTCGACGGTCGACATGGTGCTGGCTCCTGTTTGGGTTGGTGGAAGATCTGTTCTCAAGTATCGCAACGATGCCGCCATCCTAACAAGTTTCGTCTGAGGCCGGGAACCTTCTTTGCGGGTTGTTTCTGATTGAGCGGAACCGGCGCGACGTTGAGCGGCAACAAAAAAATAGTGCAGCGAATGGTACCTTTAGACCGATCCGACTTCCTGTTCCGCACCGCCGGCGCCAAGCGTTTCCCCCAACCGCCGCATACCTTCGCTCATGGAAACCCGTGGATAAAATCCAAAATCCTGTTTGGCTCGACTGATATCGAAAAAGTGGCTCTTGGCTAATTGCGCCGCCAGAAAACGAGTCATACGCGGCTCCGATTCGAGGTTGCGGATCGAATGCCATGCTTCGAGAGCATGACCCAGCTTGGAAGCCCAGTAGTAAGAAATCGATTGTCTCACTTTCGGGACTCCCGCTATCTCCAAAATCTCATTGATCCATCCCCAGAGGTTCACCGGGTCGTCTTGCGAGATAAAGTAAGCGCTTCCGCAAACCGGCGATCCGACTTCCATGGCTTCGGCAGCCTGTACGTGAGCCATCGCTGCGTTTTCGACGTAGATGTTGTCGACGCGATTGGTCCCATCGCCGACTCGCCGAAGTTGCCGCTTGCGAGCGCGATCGATCAGGCGAGGCACGAGGTGACGATCGCCCGGCCCCCAAATCAAATGCGGCCGAAGCGCACAGGTCATCAACTGGCGATCATCGTTGGCATCCAAAACGCATTGTTCGGCCAGTGCTTTGGAGTGCGGGTAATGGGCCAGCCATTGACGAGGGTACGGAGCCGATTCGGACTCGTTGAGCTGATGATGGCCATCGAAAGTAACGCTGGGGCTGCTGGTGTAAACCAGTTTTTTGACTCCCGTTTTCAAACACGCTTCGACGACGTTTCGAGTCCCAACGGTGTTGGTGCTGTGATACATTTTCCACGGCCCCCAGATGCCTGAGATTGCCGCTGCGTGGAAAACAATGTCCTGGTCTTCGCAGGCTTTTTCAACCGATTCGAAATTGCGAACGTCCCCGTAGGCCGGTCGAATGGATTGGCCAGCCGGATTGTCGTCTCGACGACGAGTCATCGCGGTGACTTGGTAGCCGCGGTCCACAAGCTCGCGGACGATGTATGATCCTAAAAAACCGTTTGCGCCGGTTACCAGTGCCTTCACGAGATGCCTGATCGATTGAGAAAGTCCATGTTGTCAAAACAGCGACTATCTTAGCACATGTCGGCGATCGAGCGACTGGAAGCTTCTTCGTCCTTGTGCGACAATAGATTGGCCACCGAAAACGAATACTGCGAATCATTTTATGAACATAAAAACAGGACCTTTGAAGCTTTCTTCGCCCTCGATCGATCAGGTCGGAGTCGTCGAACGGGCAAGCCGATTTGCGACTCGAAGCATCAAAAAAGAAGCGAAGATGCAAGGCCTGAAAATGGCGCTCAGCATGATCGATTTGACGACTTTGGAAGGCAGCGACACCGAAGGGAAAGTCAAACAGCTCTGTTATAAAGCTCGGCACTTGCACGACCAGGTCGAAGGCTTGCCCACGGTTGCCGCCGTTTGCGTGTACCCAAATTATGTCGGTTTGGCTCGAAAGCAACTGGCGGGTTCAACGATCAAAGTCGCCTCCGTCGCGACGGCTTTTCCCAGCGGAAATTCATCGCTGGAAATCAAACTCTCCGACGTTCGAATGGCCGTCGATCAGGGAGCTGACGAAATCGATATGGTAATTTCTCGCGGTAAATTCCATGCCGGCGATTACCAATACGTTTTCGACGAAATTGCGGCAGTGAAGGAAGCGTGCGGGCTCGCAAGACTGAAAACGATTTTGGAAACTGGCGAACTTGGAACTTTGGACAACGTTCGAAAGGCCAGCGACATTGCGATTGCCGCCGGAGCCGATTTCATCAAGACTTCCACGGGCAAGATCAAGCCTGCGGCAACCATGCCGGTCACGCTCGTCATGCTTGAAGCAATTCGGGATCATTACTTTGAAACGGGTGAAATGGTTGGCATGAAGCCGGCGGGTGGGATTTCGAAAGCCAAATTGGCGTTACACTATCTGATCATGGTCAAGGAAACGCTTGGCGAAGAATGGCTCAACAACCAATGGTTCCGATTTGGAGCCAGTAGCCTTGCGAACGATGTTCTGATGCAGATTGTAAAACAGCAGACAGGTGCCTATCAGTCGAAAGACTATTTTTCAATCGACTAAAAAGTTGTGATCGGCTGAGGCGAATCCTCAAACTGATTGCGAAAAAACGAAACAGAAGACCTCATGAATCAAGCCACTCCCGCGTGGGATCTCGCTCCCGCTCCCGAAAGTACCGATCACGTTTCCATCGATGACTCCTACGGACTTTTCATCAATGGAAAGTTCGTCGAGTCATCCGGAACCGAAAAATTTGCCACCATTAACCCGGCGACGGAAGAGCAGCTCTCAGAAATAACCGAGGCGACCGAAGCGGATGTCGACAAAGCGGTTAAAGCTGCTCGGGGCGCTTACGCCAAGTCATGGTCTAAGATTTCGGGCGCCGAACGAGGCAAATACCTTTTTCGAATCGCCCGTCTGATTCAGGAACGAGCCCGCGAACTTGCGGTCCTTGAATCGCTCGATGGCGGCAAGCCGATTCGAGAATCCCGGGACGTGGATATCCCGCTCGCGGCAGCACACTTTTTCTACTACGCCGGTTGGGCTGACAAGCTGCAATACGCTTTTCCAGGTCGCAAAATTGAACCATGGGGAGTCGCGGGACAAGTCATTCCGTGGAACTTTCCGCTGCTGATGGCGGCTTGGAAAATTGCACCCGCGCTCGCGACTGGAAATTGTGTCGTCATCAAACCTGCCGAGACGACTTCATTGACGCTGCTGAAGCTGGCGGAAATTTTTCAGCAAGCGGACCTTCCGCCGGGCGTGGTCAATATCGTTACCGGTCACGGAGCAGTCGGTTCGTCGGTCATCAACCACAAAGGCGTCGACAAAGTTGCCTTCACGGGTTCGACGCGAGTCGGCAAGATGATTCAGGAATCCATCGCTGGCAGCGGGAAGGGGTGCACGCTGGAACTGGGCGGCAAGGCGGCGAACATTATTTTCGAGGACGCTTCGCTTGACCAAGCCATCGAAGGCGTCATCAACGCGATCTACTTCAATCAGGGGCACGTTTGTTGTGCCGGCAGTCGTTTGTTTGTTCAGGAATCCGTCAGCAATATCGTTATGCGAAAGCTCAAGCATCGCATGAAGTCGCTGATCGTAGGCGATCCGCTGGACAAAAATACCGACGTGGGAGCGATCAATTCGGCGAAACAACTCGGCACCATTCGTGACTATATCGAAATCGGAAAAGAGGAAGGAGCCACGTTCTACGAGTCGACCAGTGAACTTCCTGCGAAAGGTTTCTGGTGTGCTCCAACCCTTTTTACAGAAGTGGCTCAATCGAATCGAATCGCCCAGGAAGAAATCTTCGGCCCGGTGTTGGCTGTCCAGACGTTTCGTACCGTCGCGGAAGTCATTCAGAAAGCCAACAACACGCCTTACGGTTTGTCGGCAGGAGTTTGGACCGACAAAGGGTCCAAAATTTTCAACATGACATCGCAGTTGCGAGCGGGAGTCGTCTGGGCGAATACCTTCAACAAGTTTGATCCGTCCAGCCCGTTTGGTGGCTATCGAGAAAGCGGATTTGGACGCGAAGGCGGAATGCACGGATTGTCGGCTTACGTCAGAAGTTAACCAACAGAAAAACGAACCATCATGGCAAAAGAAAAATCTGGAGCGTCGACTTCAAAAAACGGGAGGCTCGGAATCCTGAAGACTTACAAGCTTTTTATCGGTGGAGGATTTCCACGCACGGAGTCCGGCCGATCGTATTCACCGGTCGTCGGCGAGAAAGCGATCGCTAACATGTGCCTTGCCTCTCGAAAAGATGCTCGCAACGCGATCGTGGCGGCGCGAACTGCTCAACCAGCATGGGCCGGCCGAACGGCTTACAACCGCACTCAAATCCTCTACCGAATCGGGGAAATGCTGGAAGGGCGACGCGATCAGTTCATTTCTGAGCTACAGCTGGTGGGAATGAACGTCGCGGATGCTCGTGCGGAAGTCGATCGTTCCATTGATCGGCTCATCTACTACGCCGGTTGGTGCGACAAATTCCAACAAGTATTTAGCTCGGTGAATCCTGTCGCGTCGTCGCATTTTAACTTTTCGGTGCTTGAGCCCGGCGGCGTCGTTTTTGTGGTCGCTAACGAGGAGAGTCCGTTGTTGGGGCTGGTTTCGCTGTTGGCTCCCATCATCGCGTCGGGCAATACCTGCGTCGTGTTGGCCAGCGAGAGTAAACCGGTATCGGCGATCACTTTTGGCGAAGTGTTGCAGACCTCGGATTTGCCCGGCGGTGTCGTGAACATTCTGACAGGAAATTTGAACGAACTGCTGGAGCATTTTGCCAAGCATCTGGATGTGAATCATGTGGCGTTCAACCGCCGCGATGAGGTTGCATTGAAGCAGATTCAGCAGCTGGCGGTCGGAAACGTCAAACGAGTACGGAACTACGATTGCGATTGGTCGGAAGAGTCGTCGCAAGGCCCTTGGTTGATCCACGATTTCTGTGAAGTGAAAACGACGTGGCATCCAATTGAGAAGATTTCTGAAACCGGAGCGTCTTACTAGCGGGGACGATTGCTTCGCGAGCGGGCATGCAACGTGTGGTTGGAATTCGGAACCCGCCAAAGTGAGTTGCTGCGACTGGTGAGCCGCTGGCCGTGAGGCCTCGGGTGCGTTGTCCGATCAAAGTGAGCCGTTGGCCGTGAGGCCGCAGGTGCATGATGCTTCGCCGCGACGTATGGCCTCGGGATCGTCGCGTCTCCGTAGCCGATATCGCCAGACTTCGGACGACGTCTTCTAACACGCCTGAACTCTGGTGAGCTTGTCGTTTTATTGCAAATCTAGATTTTTATGCCAGCCGTTTAGGCGTTAGCCTCGGTTAACGACACTTCAACCGGGGCTAACGCCCAAACGGCTCAATAAATCGGCAAGCTCTGGTGAGTCCAGCTGCGTCTGAACGAACCCGGCCGCTTACGCGACTCGGTTCATTTAACTGCGTCTGCTTATCCGCGGCTTCAAACGTCGATTAAAATCTACGAATCTGAACCAGCGCGAGCTGGCACTAGAAATATCGATAGTTGGTCATTTCGTGGAACCACGTCTGGACGGCAGGCAGCCAGTGCGGCATCAGTGAAATCGCAATGTACATGCTGACGCCGACCGAGATGGCCAGCAAACAGTTGACAAAAGCTTCCCCGATTGATTTTCTCGCCTGTCTGAGTGCGAGTTTCCGGTCCGATACCAGGTTGGAAGTAAAAAGTTTTTCTGACTGTAGTGTTTGATAGTGTTTCATCTTTGAATCTTCGTTCGCAAAATCATGAGAAGGTGCCGTCGGAGGCCAGTGGAAAAACAACTTTGCAAAAGAAATGCCAAACCGTTCGGAATCGTTTTTTGGCTCGAAAATCAGCGGCTTTCGCGTTTCGCCCGACAAACGGATGTTGCCGTTTTGAAACAAACAGGTTGTTTTTGGAAAACACTGTTTTTCAATGAGGCAAAATTGCCTCCAGACCAATCCGATCCGTAACCGATCCGTTCCGCAACAAGTCTGCTACTGAGACCCCGGTGTGGTGGAGCCGGTTTTCGTTGAACCCTTGGCGGTCGATTTCGAAGACGGCAAGCCCGTCGCCGTTGATGATCCTCCAATCAGCGAACCCGTCGCCGTGTCACCATCGCCCGTCCCGAATAACTGGAGGCCCGATTCGCGAAAGAGCCTCGACACAAGGAACCACATTCCGACTGCCACCGCAACGAGAATTGAAAGTGCCAACAAAGCCAATCGACCAAGTCTCCGGCTTAATTTCTCTGCAGGCTCAATGACGGATTCGTAATCGTCGAACGCCAGAATCAAAAGGCCGCTATGGTCTAAAGTTGGCTCTATTTCAGGGAAGCCAGCTTCGGAAGAACCTACTTCGGGCGAAGCAACTTCGGCAGTCTCAGTCTCAGTCGAATCAGTTTCCAGTTGATCAGGCTGAGACCGTAACTCGAGCTTCGATTTGGTCAAAGCTGCGCCCGTTTGCTTTACGGGCGATTTGCTGACGATAAAACGACGATTGTACCGAGGGCCCAAACTCGTTTTGCCCATCGGATCGAGGCAAGGTTTTTGCGGAACGAGTTCCGAAGTGTCGATCGTAATGTTAATCAGTTCTTCCGGCAATTTTGAAATCTGGGGAGAAGATCGAACTGAAAGGAAAAGAGGATGTTCCAGAACGATTCCTCGTGGTTTTCCGTCCTCTTTCCGAGGTCGATCGTCGACCAACATGACGTAGTGGTTTAACGAATTTTTGAAATCGACGAGGCTCCCAAGGTTTACCGTGATGGCCACGATGCCGATGATTTCGTCCGTCTTTATGCTGCGGATCGGTGCAGAAAAAGCAACCTTCTGCAGGCCAGACGCTTGGCTCAGAAAACTGGCGGACAAATGCGGTTTGTCAATGATCGTCCGCATCGCTGGGTCGGTGGCGACCGGATATTTTGGAATTACTCCGGCGTCATTTTCTGTATCCCAATTTTCACCCGTGAAATACGAGCGGTAAGAGTAATTTTTACCAATCGTGTCGAACTTTTTGCTGTCGAATGCTCCGGCCATTTGGTTACCAAATCGATCCGTGGCGAACCAACTTGCAGCTTCCGGGAATTCGTCATCTGGATCGTCCAGTCGTTTCTGCAGCAATGGTTGCAATGCCTGCCGCGCCGGGTGACTTCGAAAATTCTGCCTCACTTGAGCGTTAAATGAATCGTCATTTTTGTTGGGGTCTGCCAGTTGCTGGCGCATCTCTGCAAGTCTTTCGTCAGCTAATTCAAATCGCTTTCGAAATTCTTCGTTTCGGGCAAGCTGCTTTACCACGCGAAAGTATTCATCCAGCTGTTCGGAGGCACTTCTTGCAGCCAGTTGAGCAGCGAACTGGTTGCTTTCTTCTGACTTTGCGATGATCGCTTCGTTAGCGTCGCTTTTCGCCTGACGGAAGGCCCACAATCCAAACACACTGATCAGCGTCAGCAATAAGACCGGGCCCATCACTCCCAGCAGTTTTAGCGGTTGATTGACGCGTTTCAGATTTCGCATCCGCAGCGCTTCGATGACGCTTTGCGCACTGGCAAATCGTTCCGACGGGTTGGCGGCCACGCAACGATCAATCACATCCGCCAGTCCACGGTCGACTCCGGGAATGCGTCGATGTTTTCGAGGCTTTGCAGCGGAGTTTAGCGAATTTCGGTACAGCTTGAGACGATCGTGCAACGATTCTGCGGACTCAATTTTTTTCTTGAGCTCCTCCGAATAGTACGGCGGTTTGCCGGTCAGCATCGTGTACAGGATGGCTCCCAATCCGTAGACATCCCATTTGGCGTCGGGCATGGATCGAAGATCCGCTTGTTCCGGAGCCATGAAGAACAGCGTCCCCAACGCCGATGAGCTGTCGGTTTGGAGTCTCGACTGACCAAAATCGGCAAGGCGAGGGTTGCCGTCCTGATCGAGAAGCACATTTCCCGGCTTCAGATCGCAGTGCAAAATCCCTTTGCCATGAAGATGCATCAGACCGATTGCGACGTCTTCGAAAATCTTCACCGCCCGCGAAACCTGAATCGACTGGTCTGAATTGAGCAAATCTTCCAGAGAGCCGTACTCGATGTAGTCCATCACGTAGTACGGCGGCGACGCGGACCAACCCACATCCAAAAGCTGAACGACATATCGGTCTGCGGCCAGCAAAACCAGCTTTTCGACTTCCTGGGCGAGCTGCTTTACGTCGACGCTTGATCGCTGAGCGTAAAATTTGATCGCGACCCGTTTGCCGGTCTTTTGATCGATCGCGGACCACACTTCTCCGTAGGAACCACGACCGATGAAGCTTTGAATGGTGTAGCCTTCGATCCTTGCCGGCGGTCTGGTCGGCTCAACGCTCAACTGCCTTGCCTTGCGAAGGCCGTCGTCAGATTGTTGTTCCGTGAAGTCGTTCGACATTTGATTTTCGGGCTATTGGGAAATCAAGGTGCTGTTTGGAACTTTGGATTGTCACCGTTTTCGAACAAGGTAACACGGACTCCCGATTCAATGTCAGCGGCTTCAGTGATTTTCCCGCTGGGCCAAACGACTTTCAGTTCATCAATTTGCTCCGCAGAGCCCACCCCGATGTGAACCCATTTACTATTTTGAGACGCAAGACCTTCGCCGCGTCCGACCTGAAAAATGCGTTCCGTCTCACCCGTCTTGACCAAAAGGATCGCTCCGACCGCGTCCCGATTGCTAAATTCTTCGCTGGGAGAACCGGTTTCATTACCGCCGACCAGTGAAATTGAAATTGACCGCGAAGCATCCACTTCATCACCCATCGCGTTGCGGAAAAGTCGAAAACGAGGCTGCATCGGAGACGTCACCGCCAAATCTACCCATCCATCGTTGTCAAAATCAAGCCACACAAAACCGCGACTGTCTTCGATAAGGTCGGTCCCGGAAATTAGCGAAACGTCGTCGAAATTGTCATCCGTTTGAAAAAACATCCGATTCCGCTCATGCCCACTGAACGAATTGCTTGTCTGTTTTCCTTTGGGAGAATTTTCATCTTTCGGGACGAAGACTTTGAATTGATCACGCAGCGATTCCCACTGACGTGATTCCTTGAAACTGCGACTTTTGGTTTCGTCCAATCGCACGACCGTGCGCCAGAAGCAACTTCACAAATCGAGTTTCGTGTCCGATGTTTCCGGAGCGGTGTAGTAGCCACTGGGCACGTAAATGTCCAGCTTCGAATCGTTGTTCAAGTCGATCATCTGTCCACCGAACGACCAGCCGACTTTCGAGACGCGTTTGTCCTGCTCGCCCAGCCCCGCAACCTGTTTGAAAGTTCCACCCTGATTTTCATAAAGGAAGCTGCCGTTGGCGGCGACGCGAATTCGAGGATCAAAGTCGCCTCCCAGTTGATCAAAAATCCGGTTGCCGGCCTTTGAGTACATGTTGGAAACGTAGAGATCCAGTTGGCCGTCCGAGTTGTAGTCTCCGAAGCTGGAACCCATTCCAAAGCCCATCACGCCAGGCATCACTTCCGCAGTAACATCTGTAAATTTTGGTCGGCTTGAACCCTTCGCCGTGTCATTCCTTAGCAGGCAATCGGGAGCAAAATCGTTGCTGACGTAGAGGTCACAATCTCCATCACGGTCGTAGTCTGCCCAGGTCGATTGGTAGGAGTGCCGCCATTGCTCCGCCGCTTCGTCGAGTTTTGCTTCTTCGAATTTTCCGCCTTTGTTGATCAGCAATATGTTTGGAAAACCGGCGCGATCGGTGAAAGGATGACTGTGGTTCAGCAAGGCCGTTAGCGAAGAAAGTTTTGACTGCGTCACCGAATCCGTTTTGACTTTAATGTCGATGCTGTTCGCTGCATAGGTGCAAAGGTAAACGTCAAGCAAGCCGTCCCGATTCACGTCAACCACGGAACCAGAAAGAACAAAACGATAGTCCTTCATCAGTTCATTGGTCGCTTCGTCGGCGACAAACTTTCCGCCTTCGTTGACAAAGAACTGTGATCCTGAAAGAGATTTCCCAACCAGTAAGTCCGCGTCGCCATCGTTGTCGTAGTCAAACAGTAACGAACTGTTGCCTGTCAATCCAATCCCCAAAAGGCCAGCGTCTTCGGTGACGTTCTCGAATCCGCCATTTTGATTGTTGCGAAGTAGCAAGGGTTCGGCATGGCGATCCAGAACCAGCAGGTCATCGAAAGAATCATTGTCCAAGTCGAAAACACTGACGGTCGTAAACTGGATCGAGGCTTCCCAATCAGGGAGCAAAGCGTAGGGCGTGTCATTGATGACATTCATCCCTTGCTCCATGACGTTGTTCAGGATTTGTCGGTGAGCCGATGTTTCGATGCTGGCGATCGCCTGTGAATCTTTAATGGCTGTCCGGGTGACGTCCTCAAACAGAACTTTCGGTGACGAAATGATATTAATCGACTGTTGTTTCCAGTCAGAGATCTTCCAGTCATCAGCCGACGGTTGCCACTGCAGAATCTGTTTCGCTTTCAAACCATAAACGCGGGATTCAGTATCAATGAATTTGCCCTCGAGCGATGTGTGCATTTCGACAATGTCCGCATCTTCGTGGACTTTGACGCTCAGCACGCCCACCTTCGCCTCGTTGACGCTGTAGTTACTGGCGATCGGTTTCCAAAATTCTTCGGAGCTCACAAGTTTGCTTGATGCTTCGATCGGCCATGCCGTGTGGGAGATCAGCGAATTTGCACCGGATTCTGAATCGTTACTTGAATTTTCCTTATCGAAAGCTTCAGGCCCCTGATATTGAAATTGAGTTTTGAACAGGACGTCCAAATTGGATGGATTGTCGCTCAGAAACGCTGACAACTGGGAGAATTTGGGCGTCAACTTTAGGACCAGATCTTCGGCCACATTTGTCTTGAAAATTTGAGCTTCCGCGCCGCTCATCGAAGGGTTCGGGCGAGGTAGCTTAGAGTTAAAGACTTGTTTGGGGGCGGGTTGTTCCGAAACGGTTTTTGATTGAGGCTTTCCACATCCGACGATGTAAAAAAGCAGGAGCAGGGTTGCCAGAGTAAAACGCATGGAAGTTCCATTGTCGGCCGGGGAATCGAACTCAATTATAGACCATTTTTGGATTGGTGACTTAGAGGGTTCGTTGCTTCACGTTCCATTTGCTGAACCATTGCGTCACGGTTATAGTCTTCGTTTTCACCATTCATATTTGTTAGGAGAGTGTCATGAACGAACAGGTTGACGACGGCGCCATGGCGCCTCCCGCGAAAGAAGCCGCACCCAAAAGTGGTCTGCCCGCAATGCTCATTCGATTGCTGGTCATCGTTTTGGTGCTGGGTTTAGGTGGATACTTCGGTGGCAAAGAAGTCATGCGAATGTATATGGAGGGCGAAGAGCGAGCGAAAGTTGAAAAACCAACAGAAATTGACCCGAACAAGCCCAAGCCAGCCGGCAAAGCTTCGATGCAGTCTCCTGGCGGCTAATTAGTTGAATAAAGATAAGTCTGCGTCATTTGCTTTTTTTCGCGGGGCTTCATGTCCCGCATACGCAGCCTTAGATTGTCTGACGTCTCGATCGTCTGACGCCCGGTTTTGCAGAGCCGTTCTGTTTTGTGGCGTTCTGTTTTGTGGCGTTCTGTTTTGAGCCACAAAAGGCTCTGAGCCAGTCTTTTGGAACCAACCAACGGCAGGATAGACCGTTGCCTTCCAGTCTGGCGAGACCGTGTTCGAGGTCGCCGCCCCTTACCGGCGCGTCACGATTCTGATCCGAGGCTCTGTCCGCCGCAGCTTGATTAACCCGCAGCTCGATACAGCCTGCGGGCCTGCGGCTGTCCCGACTGCCCCTATTGTGCACCTGCGATCCAATTGATCTACCAACTCATTTCGCCAGCGAGATTCATCCGGGTAATAGGTGAGCATCGTGCGTCGGTGCATCTTGTGCGACGACTTGGAGTTTTGAATGGAGCAACCGACCGAGCGCTGTACCCGGTAAGAACGCTCGGTAGACGCTTGGCAAGAGCGCGCGGGAAAAGTTTGGCAGATTGTTTTCCTGTTCGAGAACACTGAAATAAATTAAGCCACGAAAAAAGCCGCTTCAGGAAGTTCCTGAAGCGGCTATGTTTTTTAGTCAGCTTGCGGCGAACCGCGGTTGACTAGAATCCATCGGCGTTAACGTTACCGTCAGCTGAACCGCAGAAGCGGTGGAATTCACGACCACCAACGTCTGTGCTTACAGAGAACGTTGAACCGTCACAACGAACAACGCTGACAGTACCAGGGTGGCTTGAGCCGTACTGGAAACCCCAAGAGTTAACGTTGTTACCAAATATTTGGTTTGGGTTACCTTCGTCGTCGACAAGACCGTATCGGTCTGCACGAGCGATGATCAAAGCAGTACCGGTGTAGCTCCAACGACGGTTGTTACCCGCACTCTGAGAGATGTCTCCAAGACTTTCACCAAACATTGGAACGTTCGAAGAACCGTCACGGATACGCTCAATTGTGTCTGAGTCACGTGACTGGATAGGACCGTGGAAACCAACCCAACCGTTGTCGATCAGGCCTTGAGAAGGAGTCCGTGAAACCATCAATCCACCAGCGTTAACGCAGTAGTTTGAAGTACTGTAGCCGTTACCAGCTGACAGGCCCCATGCACCGTTTGTCCATGCAGAAGCGGTATCGAAAGTCGCACCAGCCCACATTGCGCGAGTTTGATCGAAACCAGTGTCTGATGGGCAGTTAAAAGCCGGGATCTGAACGCCTTCGATGATGTTCGAAAGTCCAGGAGCAGAAGCGCTTACGCCAGCGAACAACCAAGCTCCAATACCACCACCCCAGACAGCGCCAAGAGTTTGTGTATCGTCTTTGGTGCTGTTGAACGCGAAGCGGTCAGTGATGCGGAAAACGTTGTTTTGCTCAATGAAAGGAAGAAGAGCAAGAAGTGTGCTACCGTGAGTAACGTCGCCCATTTGGGCGGGAAGTGTGGCCGAATCAGTTGCCCATGGACCGTTCCAAGAAGGAAGCTCCATGTGTGCGCTTTCGTAGTTGTGCGCCGACAATCCGATTTGACGGATGTTGTTCATACATTGAGTACGACGAGCTGCTTCGCGAACCTGCTGAACAGCCGGCAGCAACATTCCGATCAAGATACCGATGATCGCGATGACCACCAGAAGCTCAACCAGTGTAAAACCTTTGGTTTTTTTCATAGTGAAGTACTTTCAAAAAAGAATCGAATAAAAATCTATAGACTTACGGTTTTTCGCTGCCAAAGTCTGGCCTAGCGGTTTGTTCGGTCTCTTGGCTGACCTCAGGTTTCTCACCCTCAGCACGTTTTTTAACTTCTGGCTGGCATCCAACGATTGAAATTGCCGCTACCAAAAGAAAGCAAATTTGCAGAAACTTCATCTTTTATTTCCGGATTTATGAAAACTTTCGAAACATGGAACTCAGTGAATGTTAACCAGCAGTTGGCCTCGCGGGAAGCCCCATTTTCAATTCTCCGTTACAAACATGTTTTTTAGCTTCTCAATCCACCCTTAAATGCTCATTCGGGGAGCCAAAATCGTCGTTGTTGGTTAGTGGAGTTTAGTGTCCCGCTAACGATAGCCAATGCACGCTGCCCTAACGCTATCGTCGAGATTAGAAAGCAAATTGGAGACCAACGTACCAGAATGGCTGTTTTCTTCGCCGCTACTGTAGGAATAAAGGAATTGTTCCTTGGAAATCGTGGTGCAAACTAATTTTTAAGGAATTTTTTTTTGAGGCGATTCAAAAGGACATTTGGCAGAAGTTTGTCTCGAACTGAGAAACCGGTACCATTCTGTGACGCGGTAAAGGCGAAAACCCAAAGTTCTCTGCGGCCCTGTTTTGGCGATCGCGTTGAATTTTAAGCGGAGAAACTTCTTGAACGATGACCTTACGAGGGCCACGAAAGAGTGACCAAAAAGCGACTGCAGGCCGATTTTTTTCTCCGCCATCGGAACTGTGGAACTGCGGAATTCAATTTTGCACGAACCGTAAATCGCACTCCGACCGAGACGCTGTCAGAGAGTAATAATTCGCTCGTTGCCACCAGATGTCTCGATTGCCATGTCGGTGCCGAACCGTCCGCTGGATTCGCGTTGGATGAAAATAAGTTTTCGTTCGATTCGCTTTCAACCGCCAGAACACGTTTGGCAACTTTTGCGGTACCAAATAACCGAGACCGAAAGAACTCGAAGTGATACAATTTGGCGTTCGCGCGACTTTGCACGACTGAAATATTTGGCTGAGCTCAATTTATGGAAAACGTTAACGGTCCTAACCCGATGATTCCAAATGGGAACTTGTCGGAGCAAGCGCCCGTCGATACGGAAAGGTTTCAAGTCGAAAGCGAAATTTCGCTTCCGCAGCACAGCGAAGGGGGCGAAGGTTTTGCAATTCCTGATGGCAGGTTGGAGTCCAGGCCCGATGGTGGCATGGAAACCAGCTTCGACGGAGGATTTCACTTGAGCAACTCGGAATCTGATGAAGCCGCGGAACTTGCTGACTTTCAAAGTTTCGATCTGCGGAGCGTGCCTGTCGACCGAATCGTGGGCTTCATCGTGTCGGCGGTTTTGATCTCGGGGGCGACCGTTGGGTTGTGCTTCTTGTTCTTTGCCGTTGGGCTTGGCGTTTTGTTTTGCAGCGTGTTAGCGGGCGCGATCGTGATCGCGCTGATTCTGCTTTACCTTGCCGCGTTTTGGCCGGCGATTGAGCATCGAAATCGAGCGTGGCGATTGACCGACGTTGGACTCGAATTCAGGCACGGTGTGTGGTGGAAACATCAACAGGCGATTCCGTGGGCTCGTGTTCAGCACGCGGATGTTTCGCAGGGGCCGCTGCAGCGGATGTACGGGATCGGAACGTTGACGGTTCAC
Organism: uncultured Pirellulaceae bacterium; assembly: GCA_964479855.1. GTDB lineage: Bacteria > Planctomycetota > Planctomycetia > Pirellulales > Pirellulaceae > Mariniblastus. The sequence goes on along the minus strand of CAYZPA010000045.1, from coordinate 10,888 downwards.
ACGGCGGGCACCAAAGATTCGTCGGTTAACCTTGAAGGACTGGCTCATGAAACGGCTGTCCAACTAAGAGATGAAGTGATCCGGCAAAGAAAGTCCAGCGATGTCGTTTGAGCCGGATCAGGATCAAGATCGGAATCAGAGCCGAGGATCGCGGAACCGAGAATCGCAGAACCTATCGGATTCGGATGACTTTCTGCATTTGACGAATCCGGAATTGCTGGACGAAGACGAGCCTTCTGCTTTGGCTCCTCAATCGACCGATCGCCAGCCGCAACAGTCAGTGCAACTGGAAGTCAGCTACCTGCATCCGAGCTCGATGGTTTTCTCTCTGATCGCTCAGCTTCGTCAGAACGTGATTCCGGCCGTGATCGGAATTTTTGGGGCGGCGAAAGGTAGCTACGTCTTCCTCGGGATCGCCGGCGTCATTTTTGTTCTGTCGATCGTTTTCTCGGCGTTTCGATATTTTACGCTGCGGTACAGCATCCAAAATGGCGAACTGAATGTGCAGTCGGGCCTTCTTTTTCGGCGGTTGCGAAAAGTTCCAACTTCGCAGATCCAGAATATCGACCTGGTCCAAAACGTCTTGCACCGATTGATGAAAGTCGCCGAAGTTCGTGTCGAAACGGCCAGCGGTACCGAGCCAGAGGCAACTTTGCGAGTCCTTTCGCTGTCGCAGGTGGAACAGCTTCGGAACAAAGTCGCGTCATCGCAAGTCGTGCAAGGGGCATCATCCTTCGGCGATGCAGCGATCGGCGATGGAATAGTTGGCGACGCTGGCTTTGAAGCAACGGAATCGAATGCGGAAACTCTTCTGAAAATTTCGACTCCTCAATTGATTAAGGCTGGCTTGGCGAGCAATCGCGGCATGGTGTTGATCGGATTTTTGGTGGGGCTCTATTTTCAGAACCGGCCCGAAGAAGGGTTGGAGCAACAATTTCGCGACCTCTACGGTTACTTGCCCAGTGCGGAATCTGATTTGCAGTTCTGGCTCACGATGGGAGTGGCCGCGGTTGTCGGTTTGTTGTTGGTTCGTCTTTTGGGAGTCGGCTGGTTCATCCTTCGGTTCTTTGGCTATCGATTAACGCGAAGTGGCAGTGATTTCAAAATTTCTTGCGGCTTGTTTACCAAAGTTAGCGCGACGGTTCCGATACGTCGTATTCAGCTGATCAGCGTCCATCGATCATGGACGATGCGATTGCTGGGACTGGCTTCGATTCGCATTGAAACGGCTGGCGGATCTGCGAGCGGGCAGGAAGACGCGACGAAGACGGTTTCCAAACGTTGGTTTATTCCGGTGCTGCCAGAGACGCGAGTCAATGAGCTGATGGGAATCATTCGTCCGGAATTGGATTGGGACGAAAAAGCGTTCGACTGGAAACCTCTGTCCCATCGGGCGGCGAGTCGCATGTTGCGGATTGGAATTCTTGTTTCGCTATTTTTGGTTCTGGTCGGTTTGGCTGCATCCCGACCATGGGGCTGGCTTCCGGGAGTTGCCCTCGCACCAATAATTATCTGGTACGAGCTCAAGCGGAGTCGCAGCACTCGATACGTTCGCATTGGGGAAGGCGTCGTTTTTCGAAGCGGAGTATTGACTCGCAAAACGAGTGTCACGTTTTTTGAGAAAATTCAGGCCGCGAGTTTTTCGCAGTCGCCCTTCGATCGGAGATGGGGCATGGGAACGTTCGCGATCGACACGGCTGCGTCTGGTCCGGCGAACCATACTATTGCCATTCCCTATCTGGATGAAGACTTTGCCAAAAGCGAATACGACGCGGTGCTGAGGCTCGCTTCTGCCAGCTAAAATCGACCGCGTCAGAACTCGATCACGCCCACATCGACCGACTCAGAATCGCCTCTGAATTCCCGCCATTGAAAATCCTGATCACGAATCAACTTTTCAGGCGGAGCAAAAAATGTTTCCAATGCTTTTCGTTGTTTTGGTGTCAATTCCCTGCGACGCGACGTGCGACTTTTGGAAACCACTAGCAGTCGGTAATTCCTGTTCTGATCTACCAGGATTTCGAACCGACCTTCAGAATCGGCTCGCACAACGGCACCGCCAGCCCTGTGAATTGTATCGATCGTCGGGTTGTCCAATGGCTCAAACGTGTCTGGCATCACCAGTCCGGGAGCCCCTCGTTTTTCCGGCTTCGTTTGCGTTGGAAGCAGGAAGACGACGGCGCCGGGATCCGCGACCTTGCCGCCGTTGGTAGCAAACGTAACCTGTCCCGAGACGCGACAGTCAGCAAGAAAATCGTTGGAAGCGGGATTGCCGCCGGAGCCATCGCCAGCCGGAGCAGTTACATTTCCAACCATCAACCCGAGCAGAAAAAAAGTGACAGCGCTGACTCCCAAGAGTGCCGCTTGTGCGTAAACCAACTTTCGGGAAACCCAAATGTGCGTCTCGCGAAACTGCAGACTGGAATCAGATTCCGATTCGGAATTGTCCGAATCTTCGGTCGTTGATGAATGGTCGATTTCGATGGTTTTGCTCCCGGATTGATCCGATACCACTATAATGAACTTTGGATCCAAAGGCAGATAGCGAACAATGGAGAAGTTGTATCGCGTCAGGTTCCAATGCTGGATTCTGTTCGAATTGAACCCGGATTATTCACGATGCGTGGGCGTCGACATGCAGAAAGCTTGTTTCATTGGGGCATTGTTCCAAGTTTGTGGTTTCGACAGTTCACCCACGAAGTGAAATTTATGAATTTGCAAAACTTGTCGCCTTAAAGAGCAAACCAGACGAATGTCGTCGTGCACAATTCCGGTTCAAGAAAAGCTCCGTATATAAAAGAGAAGTGGACACAATGGAAATCAGTACAAGCCCTTCCCGTTTTGTTGCTCGCGTGCAAGGAGCCTCACGAATCAGGGCTTTGGCAGGGACCGCATCCATTGCGTACGTAAGAACTTTGTCCAATGCGTTTGTAATGCTGATTGCTGTGGCCGTGGTTTGTCTTGGAGATTCGCAAAACGCGACAGCGCAAAATGGCTTGCCCGTCGTCGTGACGATGAAGTCAAACGTTAGCTTCGAAGGTGATCTGATTCCCGTTGAAGGGTTTGGATCCAAAATGATGCCAACAGGAACGGCAGTGTGGGCGATCGACGAAGGGCATCGACGGGTTTTTGTCAGTCGTCGACGAATCCAAAATAACACTCCTTCCACACGAATCGAATCGACAATTCCAATCTGGCAAAATGCGGTTAGCGGCAACCCCAGCTTTGTCATTCCGTTGTCAGCGACTGCTTTCGATAAAAACGGCCACCGTGTCCTGACCATCAGCGACAAACCGCGACCCGCTCGTTACACGCAAGGCATCACGAAGATCAACCCTCGTTACGTCGAACTCAAAGCTCTCAAGGGCGGCGATGCAACCAAGAAAGTGTTGACGATGTACCTTGGGCTAAATCAGGTTCCGCCCGAAGTTGTGCGAAATCTGTTGAGGAACCAAATCAAGAACGGCAACAGTTCACTTGAATACCGCGAACTGATCAGTTTCTATCTGCAAGCCCAGCAGTTCGGCGAAGCCATCGAAACACTTCGATTCATGCGCCAAAAGTTTCCGGAAGAATCGGACGACCTCGAAAACATCCAGATCAAAATTCGCCAGGATGAAGCTCGACAGATTTTGACCGAAATTGGGCTTCGAAAACGCAATGGGCAACCTGAATTGGCGAAAGGCATGGCGGGCTTGATGAAGCTCGATGGAGTCGCTCCGCAAGCGGTCGCAGAACTTCAACAGGTGATCGAAGACATTGAGACCACCGAACGTCGTGTGAACGAAGCCCGAGAAAAAATTGCGTCGTTAATTGAAAAGTTTAAGACCGACATGACGGGCAAGCCGCAAGGTGAATCCGCACCGATGTTGGATCAGTTTTTGGCGGAACTGCAAGCGGAACTTCGACCGTCAACCGTATCTCGTTTGGACAGCTACATGGTCCAGGCCGACGATGACGCTCAACAGGATCAGCAAAAGGTTGCGTTGGCGATCAGCGGCTGGACCGTCGGCAGTAACAATGCGACTGCCAATTTTGCGGTGGCTCAATCCCTTTTTAAAGTGCGGGAATTGATCAAGCGTTACCTGTTGAGCGGCGACGCTAACGAACGATCCGCCATCGTAGCGATGCTGGAGAAGTTTGAATCGGGTAGGCAGGGGATGCCAGAAATCGTGGTCCGCATGCTGGCTCAAATGAAGCCGCCTCTGCATGAGGAAGCCACTGCCGGATACGACATCGAAAAAGCTCCGATCGAGTTTTCAGTTGCCATTCCTGGAACCGCTGCTCGTCCTCAAGTTTCGCAAGTCCGATGCTTGGTGCACTTGCCGGGTGAGTACGATCCATACCGAAAGTACCCGTTGTTGATTACGCTGCCAGGACAGGGGCCGCTGGAAGCCCAGCTGCAGACCTTCACCGGGGCGAACGCGAGACTGGGGCGAGCTTCTCGAAGCGGAACGATTGTGATGGCGGTGGAATGGCGTCAGCCTGGCCCGGGAGGCGGCGAGTACACGGCTCGCGAGCATGCCGCAGTTTTGACGGCGATGCGAGCCTGTTTTCGAAGGTTTTCGATTGATACCGACAGAGTGTTTCTTCATGGAAACGATGCCGGAGCCAACGTAGTCTACGACATCGGGTTGGCTCATCCGGAACATTTCGCCGGCTTGATTCCGGTAAGCGGTCTCGTTGAAAAGTACGCCAAAATCCACTCACGCGACACCGGTATTCCATTGGCCGTTTACGCCGTGATGGGAGAAAAAGACACCAGCGTGAACATTCCAAACACAGAGGTGTTTGATCGCTGGTTGAGCTCTGACCGGCATCTGGATTTCGTAGGAGTCACTTACAAAGGTCGCTTTCATGAAACATTCCCAGATGACGTTCCGAATATGTTCGCATGGATGCAGTATCAAAGACGGCGCTTACCCGACCGGCTGGGGTTCGATTTTTCGGTCAAAGCCATGCGACCTTGGGCGAACTACTACTGGTTCATGCAATTGGATGATTTCCCTTTAGAGAACGTCATTTGGCCCCAGTTGTGGAAGGAGCGAAACGAAAACCGACCGCTCGTGATTGCTGGCGAATTGAAAGCTCAGGACGAATCGCCGAACACCTTTCTGCTCAAGCCTTCTCGAAATAGTGGCTCGACGACGCTCTGGCTATCCGATGAATTTGTCGACTTTACACAGCCGATTTGGATCCGCAGTGGTCCTGGAAAAGAATTCAAGGCCATCGTGAAGCCGTCGGTAAAAACGATTCTTGAAGACGCTCGAATTCGTGGCGATCGAATGCATCCTTATTGGGCAAGGCTCAAATGCATCAACAACAACTGGCAAATTGTGGAGTAAGCCAGATAAGTTGGATTGATCGAAAAGGCGTGAGCGTGATTTGTTCGCTGCGTTGGAGGGCTATGCGCAAGCCGCAAGGAAGTGCTCAAGATTTAAATTCATCGTATGATCGTCGGGAATCAATTGGCTTACGTATCGATGTGGTTTTCGCACGCTTTGATTCTCCGTGCTGTATGGTTTGGAGCTCCTGAGTGCGTTTTTCCGTTCGTGGGTGCCATGCTTCACGCTGACGGGAAGGGGCAACGCCGGAGAACCGTATACTTACGGGATCGAGGACTGCACCCTTTTGACGTCGCGTGAGCATGATCCGTTCTACGTCAAAAACCAAGTTGGTCCGCAAGCATGGTCCGCAAGCATGGCCCGCGAACGAGCTCCGTTCAATCCTGTCCAAAGTGCAAGGGGCGAGAATGTAAAGAAAACGTCCAGCTTACATAGGGAAATAGCCATCGGTGAACGTGTCACACACCGGCAATGTGTTACGCGATACCCAATAAGTGGCTGCAAGAGCAGCGCGTTCCGTTCACTGGCTGACTTATAGTTCCAGCGAGCTTCTCTTCGAGGAACCGCTTGAGTAGCGAACCGCATGCTAGGTGGTGTGGGGAGGGCTTCCGAAAACGGAGGCCCTTATCCGATTCATCCTGATAACTGGCCACTACGTTTTCCATATGGTAGCAAGCCGGCCTATCGAAGTCGCGCGCGACACAAGCGGCTGCAATTGGTTCGACTACCGTGAGCGAATAGCGCTATCAATCAATGCCGCCGCCCGATCGGTGTCGACTTCCTCAGCAAGCCTGTTACGCTTTCTCAGCCATTCTTGAAGGTCTTCCATTGTTTGCCAGTGATTGTCGTCCATCGCAAGCCGGATGAATGCGTCGGGAAGTTCCTTGTCTTTGAATTGATTATATGACTTGCACACCTCAAGAATTTCAAATGCAGCATCAGTCGGTCGATGGTGCATCCTGCCAAAATTTTCCCGATTGAGGACGCGAGAAAGCTCTCTTTCTTCCGCATGATGGATGAGATAGAGCGGTTGCGATCCAGTTTCAAAGAGCTGGCGAAATGCAATACACCTCGTTGCGTCTTTCTCTGCCAGTTCAGCCTTGAGCCGATTCTTGTCGAGCAGCGAGACGATCAGAACTGCAAAAATTGTGATCAGCAGAATCAGGTTTGTCAGAGTGAATTTCATTGATTTAGCTGGATAACGAATTGCGATCTATCCGTGTGCCACGAGGACACATTCGCAATTTTGGGTTTTGGTTTGGCGCACGGATAGATCGTGCGTTGAACTTTGTCGCTCGAAGCGACTCGGCGACGCTCAATCGTAAACGATTTCAGAAGCGGTTGCCAGATTTTCGTGGCAACCTGAAAGCCGCATGTTCCGTCAGTGACGTTGATACCACCGAGGACGGTGACTTGAATCCATCGCCCTCGACCAGCTCGGCTTTTTGGTCATGCTTTGCGGAATCAATGAACAGCCGCAGACTTTGCAAAAGCGTTCAGCTGAAGTACCTCGCCCATGCGCGATAAAAATCCACTGACTCGATTGAAGTCATTGAGGCGTCCAGCGGCAAAGAGCCTTCATGCCGCGCGGTGGACAAAATCAAAACGCAAAACGGCAGCAAGTGGAACGCTTGAGAGCCAAAACGGGCTTCTTGAACAAAGTGTTTGAGCTCCGGCGGGCGTCAAAGAGCAACCGCACGCCAACATTCAAAGAGAATTCTCACCCCGACCAACCTGTCTCCCCCGCACCCGCGAAGTCAAACACTCAGATGTTATCCGGCGGTTCTGGAAACCGGTTTAGCATGCCGCATTACCACCTTTTGGAAGTTCAATCCTGAAATTAGGCGAACAGCACTAGCCAAACGGCGTACAGTCCAATCACCATAATTGCGGGAGCGAAGGCAGATGTCAACAGTATCCTGTTCAGCCACGATTTTGGAAGTTTCACAAACGCAATGCCACCAAACAATATCGTGGCACATGATCCCCATTTGCCAATCGCGACCAGCAGGTGAAACCTAAAGCCACCTTCCCAGTCGGGCGGGCGTACCACTGGGTACGTCAACGCAAGGTAAAGGCAAACGCATGACACCGCGACTCCGAGAACAGCAGATGCAGTAAGCACCCATTTCCACGCATTGGGATCCTGCGTGTCCGGTGTCGCATTTCGCGGCGAGGTGTATGGGTTCTGATTCATCTCAAGCGGGATAATGAATTTCGATCTATCCGTGTGCCACGAGGGCACGTTCGCAATTTTGGTTTTTGTTCGCCCACGGAAAGATCGTGCGTTGAACTTTGTCGCTCGAAGCGACTTGATTGTGCTCAATCGTAATCGATTTAAAAAGCGGTTGCCAGAATTTCGTGGCAACCTGAAGGCCGGATGTTCCGTCGGTGACTTTGATGCCAGCGAGGGCGGTGACTTGAATCCATCACCTTCGACCAGTGGGCTTTTTGGTCATGCTGTGCGGAATCGATGAACATCCGCAGACGTTGCAAAGACGTTCAGCCGAATCGCCATCGCCCATGCGCGTTGAAAACCCACTGACTTGACAGAGATCTTTGCAGCGTCCATCGGCTCACTTTTTGCGCGGGCGAAGCCGCGTGAATCGAGCCTCGCGGTGAGCCGATTCGCGTTGGCGACCGGGTGAGTTCTGTCGTAGCTGAACTCGCCAGAGCTTGTCGATTATTGAGCCGTTTGGGCGTTAGCCCCGGTTGAAGTGTCGTTAGCCGAGGCTGACGCTTAAACGGCTGGCATAAAAATCTCGATTTGGAATTAAACGACAAGCTCGCCAGAGTTCAGGCGTGTTAGAAGACGCCGAACGAAGTCTAGCGACATCGGCTATGGAGACGCGACGAACCCGAGGCCTTACGGCCAGCGGCTCACTTTATTGTCAGCCGAGTCGCGTGAGCGACCGGGTGGGCGTCGGGGCAGATTAGCAATCGTGACAGAGGGTACCCAAGGACTCAGGTCGAGCAGCAAAGAGCCTTCATGCCGAGTGGTGGTCAAAATCAAAACACAAAACGGCAGCAAGTGGATCGCGTCAGATCCAAATCGGGCTTCTTGAACAAAGTGTTTGAGCTCCGGCGGAACCCAAAGAGCAACCGCACGTCAACATTCAAAGTGAATTCACTTGCCGATCAACCGGCCTCTGTCGCACCCGCGAAGTCGAACACATATCTGCTATCCAGATTCTTTTCCTAGCCGTTCAGTTATCCATTTCTCACCGCGACGCTGATGAAAAATTGCGATCACAGTAAGGACTGCTGCAGATTCGAGCCGATAAAACAAGCAAAAGGGAAATTTTCTGCAAACCACTCGATGGTAGCCGTATTTCATTGAATGCGAACCACCATGAATCTCCAGCGAACGAATATCGCGTTTCATGGAAGTACGAAACGTGGATCCAAGGCCCTGAACTTGATTTTCGTAGAACCAGAATCCATCCACTAAATCCAGTTCAGCCTCGTCTGAGATCTGTACCTTCATTTTCCGAGTTGGTCGAAGCGTTTTTCGGCATCGTCCCAATCAGAAACAGTTGACTCGCCAGAATTGAGACGATTGCTGCGTCGCTCTAATTCTGATCGCTGCCAATCAGGAACAGGTATCTGGTCTGGAGTTTCGCCAAGACTGTCCCAGATAAGCGATATGGCTTCAAGTTTCTCGTTAACCGTCATTTGGTCGATTGGAATATTCATAAGTGTCTCCTAAGCCGGGTATCATAGCCATTCGATGGAAATTTGCAAAACCGACGAAGATCTGGATAACGAATTGCGATCTATCCGTGTGCCATGAGGACACGTCCGCAATTTGGGTTTTGGTTAGGCGCACGGATAGATCGTGCGTTGAACTTTGTCGCTCGAAGCGACTTGGTCACGCTCAATCGTAATCGATTTCAGAAGCGGTTGCCAGAATTTCGTGGCAACCTGAAGGCCGGATGTTCCGTCAGTGACGTTGATACCAGCGAGGACGGTGACTTGAATCCATCACCCTCGACCAGCTCGGCTTCTCGGTCATGCTCCGCAGAACTTTCTGCTGCCGGTTCGCGCCGCCAGTAAAGTCTACGCGGGCAAGTATCGTGACGCGATGCGTGACGCGGGTTTGGAGCAGGCTTTCGAAGAAGCCGATGCCGAGGCATGGCATGCGCCGTGGAACGTGGACGTGCGCTGCGTCGGAAACGGCGAAGCGGTGCTGAAGTATCTGGCTCCGTACGTGAACCGGGTCGCGATCAGCAACAACCGCATCGAATCGGTTGACGACACGAGCGTGACGTATCGCTTCACACCCAGCGGATCGCAGCGAAGCGTCACTCGCACGGTGACCAGAAACGAGTTCGTTCGCGGCTTTCTGCAACACGCGTTGCCATCGAATTTCCAACGCATCCGTTACTACGGTTGGCAGTCGCCTAACTGCAAACTGAAGTTCCAGTACGTGCAGATGTTGGTGTGGTTTTATCTGGGCTGGTGTTGGCAAATGAAGCAAGCCGAGGTCATCGACATCGCCAAGCCGCCGCGACCTTGTCCCAAGTGCAAGGTCGGCACCATGCGTGTGACGATGATCACCGACTGCGAAGGCCGAGTGATCTGGCGAGCGTTGCCTGAGCATTCCAAAAGCTATCTCGATTCCGGATAGTTCCCGGCTCTGAATGTCCGCGCGTGTGAATGTTCGCGTTTGTGAATGTCCAAGCTTGTGAACGTCCACGCCTGCGCGATGAAACCCCACTGACTCGATAAAAATCTTTGAAGCGTTCAGCGACAAAGAGTCTTCATGTTGCGCGGTGGACAAAATCAAAACGCAAAACGGCAGCAAGTGGAACGCGTGAGAGCCAAAACGGGCTTCTTGAACAAAGTGTTTGAGCTCCGGCGGGCGTCAAAGAGCAACCGCACGCCAACACTCAAAGAGAATTCTCACCCCGACCAACCTGCCTCCGCCGCACCCGCGAAGTCAAACGCTAGTATGTAGCTTCAACTGAGATTGCGGACGGAAATCTTTCGATCCGTTATTCTCAAAAAGCCGATCCTCGATGGCCATCAAGGACCGGCAGCGGTGTGTAGATCGACAAACACCTGGTACTTGATACCGAATTTGAGCCCGATCGCACGCCGTCATTTTTTAACCCGAACCGTCGCTAGAGCAGCCTCAGGTTAGCTCGCATTTTACTAGACTGGGAATCAAATGAACACACTTGTAGATGCACAACACTTCATTGGCGTAGATGTCTCGAAAGGAAAACTGGATATCGCTCAAAGCGGGCAATCATCTGTCGAAACAATCGACAATGAGCTTTCCGCGATCGACGGTTGGATCAAACAATTCGATGCTGCTGGCCCGCCCCTGTTCATCGTGGAGGCCACTGGAGGTTACGAACGAATCCTTGTTCAGTGTCTGCATCAACGGGGAATCGCCGTTGCCATCGTCAACCCTCGCCGAGTGCGAGACTTTGCCCGAGGAATTGGGTGCGACGCCAAAACCGATGCGATTGACGCTGCCATGTTGGTGCGTTACGGCGAGGTCGTCAAGCCATCGCCGAGCGTCTTAAAATCCA
>CAYZPA010000044.1:40078-44450 GCA_964479855.1 uncultured Pirellulaceae bacterium | reverse complement strand
AGAATCGCTTCAAAGGGCAAACCAGACGCCTGTCGTCGTGAATAATTCCGGATCAGTTCAACGATTCATGATTGTGGTCGCCGCAACACTGATTTTGGCTGCCGGTGGATGCAACGGCGGCGATGAACCGGGAGCTTCAGTGCTGCCAGTCTCCATCTTGCCGGAACCTCCGTTTTCTTATCGCGGAAAGATCGGCAGAGCGTGGGGTGGCGACAATTTCGAAGTGATCGCGGACAACAAAGTCCACTTCGCGTGGATCGCAGGCATCAGCACGCCAGCTTACGGACAATTCGGACATCAACTCGCGTTCGAACGATTGAAAGAGCTTACCTCGAACCATCAAGTCGAAATATCAGTTCTGAAACGCGATCAATGGAAACGCGAAGTTTGCGAATTGCGAATCCTGTCACAACAGGGCGATATCGATCTGGCGACAACCCTGTTGAAGGAAGGACTTGCATGGTCCAGTTCAAATGACGGCTCCAACGCGGAACGCTACCGAGAACTTGAAGGCCAAGCCAGAGAAAAGAAGTTGGGCATCTGGTCGCAACCGAACCCGATTCCACCTTGGGAGTTCTGGGAGAAGAAAAACGAGCAGCTGGACAAGAAGCTGAAACGTGGTGAGTAAGCTTCACTTCATCGTATCGCGGCTACACTGGCATCGCCGTCGCAATGACATCGCGTGAACACTGAAATGCAGCCAATGGCCGCACTGACGAAAAAACCTCCCGATCAAACGACCGAGAGGTTTAATGTGTTGTCGACACTCGAAGCAAGCTCACAACAACCGATCTTCTTTCGAATCACGATCATCGTTTGGCATCAGTCTTCGATAGGCGTGACGTTTTCGGCGCGAGGGCCTTTCGGGCCCGTACCTTCCTGGTACTCTACTTTTTGACCTTCTCGAAGTTCCTCAAATGAGACTCCTTCGAGAGCTGAGAAATGAAAGAAGATGTCCTTTTCCGCTCCCTGAATAAATCCAAATCCCTTTTCGGCCAGTTTCTTGATAGTACCTTGCGGCATAGAAAAAATCCCCAAAATCACTCGAAGCTAAATCTCAAGGTGTCTCATGGTTCGAGCGTAAAATGAGAGACACCGTAACAAATGGCAAGGCAACGTAACTTCAACTTTCTATTTGGGAATAACCTCAAGCGAGCTGCAATTCACGAATGGATCCCGTTGAACGAAAACCATCATGCCTATCCAAGATTCATGATAGGCCACCCTTGACAAGGCAACAAGTATTCGCCGCGAAATCGACGGCTCATGAAGACGAAGTTTTTGACGACGACCCGCATTCCATTTCCGCGAGCGGACCAGTCATTCTTTTCCAACAAATGCGATAGAATCCGGTATTTCGTGGGTCAAGCGTTATCGCTCACGTCGAAAAGAATATCACCTCGTCAACCTAACCGATAACTCAAACCAATCCAAAGCACTGAATTGATGACTGACACGAAAGAAATTTGCGGCCTGATTTTTGACTGCGACGGAACGCTCGCCGATACGATGCCGCTCCACTTCATGGCATGGCAAAACGTCCTGACCGGCTACGGTTTCAGTTTCGATGAAGACCTGTTTTACTCGCTCGGCGGTCAGCCAACCGATCGAATTGTTCAGGACCTGTCTACGGCTCAACAAATCGAAGTCGATGTAATGCAGGTCACCGAAGAAAAGGAAGCTGCGTTTCTGGAGATGCTGGGCGACGTCAAACCGATCGAGCCGATCGTTGCGATCGCTCACGAATTTCACGGCAAGCTACCGATGGGTGTCGGTTCAGGGGGACAGCGAGAAGTTGTCAAACAAATCTTGCAGCACCTTTCGCTCGAATCGATTTTCGATTGTGTGGTAGGATCGGAAGACACAGACCGCCACAAACCGGAGCCAGATGTTTTCCTCGAAGTGGCTCGTCGTTTGGAAGTACCCGCAGGTTGTTGTCGTGTTTACGAAGACGCGGACTTGGGAGTCGAAGCGGCGCGGCGCGCGGGCATGGATTGCTTCGACGTCAGAACCATTTTTACTCCGCGTCGGGTCACAGGCTAACTTCCACGCTTCAAGATTTCACTTTCTTTTTTCGGTTGTTGGACCGCAGGAAAATATTGCATGCTGACGGTTCACGACATTCTCGCTGATGGCAAAGCCGTTGCCCGACGACTCAAAAATTACGAGCAACGGAATGAGCAGTTGGAAATGAGCGAGGCCGTTAGCAAGGCCATTGCCGCCAAACGCCATCTGGTCGTTGAAGCCGGAACCGGAGTCGGCAAAAGCCTTGGCTACCTCGTGCCCGCGATCCTAAGTCTGAACGACAATCAAAACGCAAAGGACGAAACCAAGCGACGGATCGTTATCTCGACGCACACCATTAGTCTACAAGAGCAACTGATGACCAAGGACATTCCGTTGCTCAACAGCGTCATTCCGCTTGAGTTCTCTGCGGTGTTGGCGAAAGGGCGGGGCAACTACGTTAGCCTGCGTCGACTTGGGGATGCAGCACGAAATGCGTCGGTTCTGTTTGGGTCCGAGCAAGAAATCAGCCAGCTTCCTCCGCTGCAAAAATGGGGGCAGGAGAGCGTCGATGGCTCACGCAGCGACCTGCCGATTCGGATCTTGCCGCAAGTCTGGGACGAGGTTCGTAGCGACAGTAGCAACTGCCTTGGCCGAAAATGTCCTCGCCATTCCGACTGCCACTACTTCAAAGCCAGACAGCGGCTGCAAAATGCAGATATCCTTGTCGTAAATCACGCTCTGTTTTTCACCGACCTTGCGCTACGGCGGCTTGGCGTAAACATTTTGCCCGACTATCAATGCGTTATCCTTGATGAAGCTCACACCGTTCCCGATGTGGCAAGCGATCACCTTGGGATCGGCGTCACGATGGGCCAAGTCGATTTCGCTTTGCGAAAGCTGTACAACAACACGCGAAACAAGGGCTTGCTGGTTGTGCATGGCCTGGCGAACGCTCAGAAACAGGTGCTTCGCTGCCAACAGAACGCCGAAGAATTCTTTCAGGATATTTTGGGTTGGGTTGAGCGGAGCGCGACTGGAACCTCGAACCGCCGCAACGGTTCGACTCGTGTACGCAAACCGGGAATCGTAAAAAATGACCTTTCTCCCGCAATGGAAGAGCTCTCAAAAATGATCGCTGCGGCCGCGGAAGAGGTGAAGACTGCTGCGGATCGCCAGAACTTAATCTCAGCTTCGGATCGCTTGACAGCAATGGCATCCACCATTGAACAGTGGCGAAAACAAGATGCTGAAGAATCCGTTTACTGGGTTGAAAGTTCTTTCCGCAGCAGTGGAAAACAACACATTGGCCTGATGGCGGCTCCGCTGGATGTCGGACCACTGATTCGTGAAAACCTGTTCGACAAAGTGGACTCCGTCATTATGGCCAGTGCGACGATCGCGGTCGGGGACGCGTCGTTTGACTTCTATCGCAACCGGGTTGGACTAACGAAAAGCGACAGCCTGCAATTGGGCAGTCCTTTCAACTACGAAGAGCAGGCTCAACTGATCGTGGTAAAGGACATGGCGAATCCTTCCACGCACCGGGACGTCCACGAACGGCAATGCATCGACGCCATTCGCCACTACGTGCAACGAACAGACGGTCACGCGTTTGTGCTTTTCACCAGTTACGAATTTTTGAGTCGCGCCGAACGTGAGTTACGCCCATGGATGATTGAGCAGGATTTTGGCATCTTCAGCCAGGCTTCGGGAACGCCGCGCGGTCAATTGCTGGAACAGTTCAAAGAATCGCCTCGCAGTATCCTTTTCGGAACCGCAAGCTTTTGGCAAGGCGTCGATGTTCAGGGCGATGCACTGCAGAACGTCATCATCACGAAACTTCCGTTCAGCGTTCCCGACCAACCGCTGCTTCAGGCCCGTCTGGATGCCATCAGGGCAGCCGGTGGCAACCCGTTCAATGAGTACCAACTCCCGGAAGCGGTCATCAAGTTCAAACAGGGGTTCGGCAGGCTCATTCGTAGCAAGAAGGACTCTGGCATCGTCGTTGTTTTGGATCCGCGAATCCGAACCAAACCTTACGGAAGGGTGTTCGTGAATTCACTTCCAAAATGCAATATCGTTGAAGAGAACCTTCCGTAGGGCTTCAGAAAAGCAAAATCGTTGTCAGCCCGGATCATTCACGAGGCGTGGGTGTCGAAATAGAAAAGGCTTATTTCCCTCGAGTATTGTTTCAAGTTTGTGGTTTCGACAGTTCACCAGCGACGTCAAACTGACGAATCCGCAAAGTTCAGGAGAATCGCCTCAAAGCCAAACCGGACACCTGTCGTCGTGAATCATTCCGGATCATACGACATGCCTACGAAACAAGGCCGTCGCGAAAACGACGGCCTTGAACGCGTTTCAA
>CAYZPA010000044.1:0-39978 GCA_964479855.1 uncultured Pirellulaceae bacterium | reverse complement strand
GACATGCCTACGAAACAAGGCCGTCGCGAAAACGACGGCCTTGAACGCGTTTCAAATTAAACGTTAACCATCTTTTCGAACTGAATTTCGCGGAAACTGTCGAACAACCAGATACCGGAGAACTCACCCGTTTCAAACAGCTCACGACCATCATCGGACCCTGTAACGGTCAGCTCATTTGTGTTCGGTGCATTTCCATCAAACAGGAATCGAACGGTTTGGCTTGGCGTCACAACAAACGTGTTTTGCTGAACGTTGCCTTTCAAGTTCAGGAATTCGGCTCCTGAATAGCTGATACCTGCGAAGTTAGGTCGCAACCGAACCGAATCGCGATTCTCAACAATTGAATCTGTCACGGTGTAACCGTTAAGCCCCATTGAGCTTGCATCATTGAGATACAATCGGTCACTGCCTTGCCCAAGATCAATGGTCAGAGCACCCTGAATCGCATCAAGGTTCCCATTGTCCTCTGCAAATGTTGATCCGACATTGATCTGGTCGTCATCACGCCCAAGATTGATCGTGGTCGTGGAACCCGGAGTCGTTGCCCGGATGTTGGCAACATCCCTTTCAGCTCCCAAATCGAATACCAAATTTTCAGCACCATTGTTGCTGTTGAGTTCAAGGATATCCGAACCGGTCAATGTATTGACGGTCATGTTGGCCACAGGAGCAGCGAACATGGTGACCAAATCGCGACCGGAAGTTCCAATCACTTCAAGCGATTCCAGCTGACGCGTCGTCGCAATCAACTGGAATGGAGTTGTAATTCCAGACGCTCTTAACGTCAGCTGGTTTGCAACTGATGTTCCACGAACGACCGCAGTATCGTTGCCGCCTTCGCCGGTGTCGATCATTCGAAGTCTTCGACGACCGCGATCGGCGAAGGAAACATCGTAGCGATCGTCTCCGGCACCTCCATTAATTAACGAGTTTCGATAGAAGTCTTCCGAAACCCGAATCACGTCATTGCCATCGTTTCCGGACGCCGAAAGGTAACCGTTTTGCGAAGCAGCGGTCAATTCAAGCGTATCGTTACCTGCGTCACCGATCAGGAAGATGTTCTCAACTCCTTCAGCACGGTCAACCGTAATTTTATCGTTTCCGTTTTGACCTTTGATTCTCAGGAACCTGACGCCATCGAATTGTTGCAAATCGATGTCATCGTCTCCGTCACCGGCAAGAATTTCAATCGTCTCAATCGTTGGAGCGAATGAAGCAGTGTCACCCATGACGCTCACCGACGGCCCGCTAAGCACAACTTCATCGCTGTTCTCTGTCAGGAAAAAGTTGATTCGGTCCGTTTCAGTTCCAGCACCCGAATCAGCCACTCGCAGCGAACGAGACTTTGTCTCATCCATGAACATCACGTAACGATCAACTCCCTCGCCACCGTCCATCCAGACGTCCCCTTGAACCGATGTCTCGACGCGATGGTAATCGTTTCCGCCGAGCCCGTGCAGTTGCAACGAATTCAGTGGAAGCATTCCAAACACGAGGAACGACTCTGAAGAATCCAATCCGAAGATCGAGATACCGCCGTTGCCGCCATCAAATGTACCACCTGTCGCGGTGTAGTTGATTCTTGCCTTGGCCACGTTATCGATGGTCGTTTCGTTGATAACAGCAAACGTTTCCGTGCCTTCGATTCGTTGAATTTCAAGCAGGTTGGTGCCCTCGCCGCCATCAATTTCCAACACATCAAATCCTGCGTCGGCAGCCGTATCGTTGACAACAAAGCGATCCGCCCCACTGCCACCAAGAAGGCGGAAACCACGAGTCGCAGAATTAACGTTGAACGTATCGTCACCGTCGAGAGCATTAATTTCGATCGATTCGATTCCGACGATGTTTTGATCGGTTGAGTCAGCAATGAAGACGTTTCCATTGATCAAGAAACTGTTCTCGTTGATATCAAAGACATCGTCTCCCGCTGTTCCACTCACGGTCAGGCGATCGTTTTCAGCGTCGACGCTATCGATAATGGTTACCATCGTCGACCCGAAAACGTTATCAATGTCGTAGGTGTCGTCTCCTTCACCACCCGCCATGATCAGGTTGTCGCTTTGAGGATCCGTTACAACGTAGCGATCGTTACCGCCCAGAGCGTGCAAAGCCAAAGTCTCAATTGCAGGCTCGAAATTGACAGCACTGGTTCCAACGCTGTAGCTCAACAGACCTCCCGGATTGTTGTTCAAAACGTTAATCACTTCATCGGCATCGCTGAAGAAAACGTCAAGACGATCGTCTCCATTGTCTCCAGCGTCCGTGATCTCGACGATTCGATCGACCGGACCGCCAAGAGCGACGATGTAACTATCATCTCCAGCACTGCCGGTCGCTTGAACATCACCTTCAGCAACGGCACGCACATGGATCAGGTCGTTTCCGCCCAAACCGTCAATCGTCAGTAACGTCGAATCAGCCAGTGTGTTGACGCGGAAAACGTCGTCCAGCACATCACCATCGACACCGTTACTTCCCTGGAGATCGATCCGTGAGAAAATGCCATCGGTCGCGACGTAATTGATCGCTGCGATTGTCATCCCGACAATCATATTGTCCTCGATTTGGATCTCAGTACCCGCAACAGCGCCACCGAGAATCGCAGAGCGACTGACGAACAACTCGTTACTGCCCGTTCCACCATCGATCGACATGCTCATCGATCCCATCGTTACGGAGGCGTCTGAGACGAAGAATTGATCATCGCCTCCTGAGCCCAGATAACTGGCCGGCGTTGTCGTGCTGGAGATGTTGAACACATCGTTTCCATCCACGCCATCGATTTGGAAGTCTTCGATGCCACTAAAGCCCGCGTCCAGCGTCGGATAAGCGACTCCATTGAACTCGTAACCCAACTCGCTGACGTTAACAACGTCGTCCCCAGCGGTCATTTCGACATACAGCACATCACTTTCTTCAGCATCGGAATCAGTGATGACAACATCAAAGATCGAAGTCACATTCGTCTCGTAGCGATCGTTACCTTCGCCACCAAGAAGTTCAGCCGTTCCATCAATCGCATTCTGGAAAATGAACTGGTCATCAAAGGCCCGTCCAAGAACCTTTAAATCATTGCCTGCCTCAACTCCGACAATCTCAAAAACGTCGCTGCGATTTTCACTACCATTGAGATTAACGCTAAAGGTTCCCGTGGCACCGAACTGAATGTCCGCGCTGGACATTCCAACAATCAATTGATCCCGCACAGAAACTGTCGACGCTGGGATCGCGTCGTTCTGGAAGACATTAAGGACGTTTGCTCCGTCACCGCCAACAATATCAACCTCCGACGCACCGGTCATCGCGGAGGTTTCGACGATATTAAAGGTATCGTCTCCACGTTGACCAAACAGAATCACGCCACTGGTGGTTGACGTGATATTGAAGGTATCGTCATCCGCAAGCGCATCAACGCCGAAACTCTCGACACCCCACAAATTCAAGGCATCGTCGAAGGGGACTCGAATCCCATTGACGGTCACATCGATCGGTCCAACGTCGATAACGTCCTGCCCGTCCGTTCCAGATGTCGTCAACTGGTCATTTTCAGAACCGACCGAATCCGAGATGCTAATTCCGGCGAAAGAAGACGCTGGAACCCGATAGTCGTCATCACCAGCTTCACCAAACAATTGCAAGTCGCCAGTCAGGTCCTGACCAACAACGAAAGTATCGTTTCCTTCTCCCCCAAAAACAGGGAAGTCATAGTTCGAGGTTGGAAATTCGAAGCGATCGTTTCCAGCCCCTGAATAAAACTCAACCATGCCGCTGGCCAGAATTCGGTTCGCCGACCCTGTGCTGACCGTAACTCCGTTGCCGCCATCAAAAGACCAGAAAGTATCGCTTGTCGCGTTAGAACGCAGCGTGTCGTTCCCGTCTCCGTTGAGAATATAGGAGCCGCTGATTGCATCCGAATTCAAGTCGGGAACGTTGACGATGAACTGGTCGAATCCGCCATTACCGTTAACCGTTAGAGTGCCAATTCCGTCTGAGTCAAACACCCCAACGACGTCGCCATCGATGACAACTTCGATGTTGTCGCCGACCTGATTGATCTCAATGATGTTATCAAGATCAGCAGGCAAGGCATCAATCGTCGGAGTCGTATTGCTGGGGCCGACCTGTGTCGCTTGCACCGCCCAATTGTTATCGGCATCAGTGTATTGCTGGAAAGTCCAGAAACTGTTCGGATCTGATGGGTCAACGACGGTCGTCGTATAGCGTCCCCAAAAGTGGTTCTGAAAACCGGGCACACGATCAAAGAAAGTAGAACCGCCAGCCTTAAGTTCTGTTGGATCGTTGAAAACCAAACGGGAATCAATTTGCGAGGCTGGTACTCCGATGCTTACGAAAGAACTGGGGTTCAAATTCAAGCCCGTTGCGGTGTAGCCGATCGCGACCGTCCCGTTAGGGCTAACATCGATCGAAGGGTTGATATAGTCCGTATCGACGTCACCTTCGATCTGGCCAGAATCAACCAGCGACCTTGTTTCAATGTCCACTTTGTACCAGCGAAGCGCCGAGTTTGCGGCCCGACTATTGGTACCACCGCGAACAGAATGCACTGCATACAGAAAGTTGCCTTCCTGAACCACGCTGGCGTTGAACAGTGTTTGGCTTCGGTCGCGGAGAATATCACCAGGCTGTCGAACCACATCCGGTTGACGGAAAAACGGAACCTCAATTCGAGTCGACTCGCCTTGTTCAAGATCAAGGATGACATTCGCTGAATTCCCATCCAAACCTGGGCGGGTAAATTCAGTCAGGACAATCTGAGTTCCTTCGCTGCTATTGTCTGGTGCAGCGTTGCCGGAGCCATCCGGATCGGAGTTAATCGCCAGCGACCACAATGACGCTCGTGACGTTACCGGGAAAGTCTGAGGGTCAATTGTCGAGTCAAGTCCGAACTGAACGTCATAGCCAGCACCGACGCCATCCGCTTCGCCATCGACAGGATAGAGATTGAATGGAACCGGAAGGGGCAGCTGCGACGCGTCAAGCTGGCTCGGATCGATATCGAAATCATCGTCAGGATCCTGCCGCACACCTTCGATAATTTCGAAACGATTGGCCTCAATATCGCCGCCGAACAACGCGACTTGCGGAATCGAAGCAACGACCTGTGCCGGACTGAAAGCAAGCCGAGGATTCGCATTGTTTCCAAAGCCAAGCAAAACGTCCGTCTCAACGGTTCCACCGTTTTCCGCATCCGGAACCTCTATCGTGACGAATTCACCGGGATGCGGCTGCCGCGCGGAAATGGTAAGCCCAACTTCATCGACCGTCAGGTTCACGTTGGAAATATTTCGGTCCAAATCACCTGTAACCAAAGTTGGCGAAGTCAATTGAAGCCGTGCCGACTTCCAGGGTCCAGTTGGGTCCGGTGTCAGCGACGCTGCGAGATAAACTCGGCTCGCTTGCAGACCCGGTATCCCACCATTGAAGTCTTCGTTTGATAGAGCTGTCACGTACCATCGATCGAAACCGGTATCGTAAACAAGCTTGGGCTGACGTAGAGCGAGCTGGTCATCTGGAGTCACGTTGCCAATCTGACCGACCGGATCCTGAGCAATACCCACGCCTCGCGAAGCAAAGGTGAAAAATGATTCCAGAGTTCCCGTCGCAGCCGGACCTCCCGCCTGAGGCGTGATCAAAGAACCGTCGGCTTTGTTGTAGATCGCATAACCATCGTTAACGAACTGCACGATATGATTTTCACCAACCGCTGCGGTAATGTTAGGAGGATTCGCCGCGCTGTTGAAACCGCTGCTGTCGTTTACGGTCGGAAAACTGTTGAGAATATCAGCGGTCAAAAGCTGACGAGCCTCAAGACTTTCGTACTGCTGGGCGTTGGAAGCCGCAGCTGAACGTCGCTTTGATTTGGAGCTCAGGACTTTTTGCAGATCAGATTTTGTAAATCGTGGAAGGGGAAGTGAGAGGCGTTTGGAACTCATTCGTGATTCCTTGGACGGTCGTTTCGATACCAAAATGCGATGTCGATCACCGGCTGTGCCGGATAACAAAGTCAAATTGGTATCTCAATAATTTCATGGATGAAAACACACCCAACCACCGTTCCCAAAAAAATCGCGGGCAAAATCAGTGGAATGGGATAACTCTCCCTAAGCAGGAAGCCGTTCTCTAAGGTAATTGAAGGCCTCAAAATCTGCAAAAGCCTGCTGAAGAATATCTCAAAAAGCCAATAATCACCCAACTGTCCCGCATGATCGCCGGGCCAACAGATCGGGGGCCTCGCGAATAAGGTGCCCGCGCACAAAAACAGCCTGCCAATAGTGCACAAAAGCGCAATTGGCAGGCTGCTGGAATGTTCAACTCGGAATTCAGACTCTGCGTTCAGAAAGTCGGCAATGCTCGACTCAGACTATTCGCACTAAGCATCAGCAGGCGACGAGTCCTCTTCTTCCGCGTCGCCATCCGAACCCGAATCAGCATCGGATTCAGCTGTGGTCCCCTCGGAACGACTCGACTCATCATCATCATCAATCGTTCGGTCGCCATCCTCTTTCTCGTCCTCCGGGAAGAAAGACTGAAATAGCTTTTCTACATCTTTGTAGTGATCAGCACCGTAAGTAAGCTCACCGCCTTCGTGCCCGACGAACCCGATCGCACAAGCCAAAAGAATCGCTCCGAGCTTCCACATCATGCCATCATCGGGATCCTTGTTTCGAGCGTTCGCTGCGAACAAAGCCAAAATCAGAGCAAAAACGGTTGCTCCAATTCCCGTGATGCGATGCATGAACATTGGATCTTCCTGCTTGAGAAGATCTCCGACTTCACCAACCGGTGCATAGCCCTGCATCCACGCAAAGTACCAGCCAGTCGCACACGAAACGATGGCTCCCAGCGTTCCCAGCCACAAACAGTAATACGCACAGTCGCTCATCACGAAGTTTCCTCGCAAGCTCAAAAACGCGAACAAGCCGGAAGCCAAAAGCAAACCGATCGGCAAATGAACAGCAGCCGGATGCAACGAACCAGCGGCTCTAAAAACGGTTTCAGCTTCTTTGTCTGGCAGAGGAACATCCTTAAAGTCCTCAGCGGAAAGATCCTCTGGCCAATTCGCACCTTCACTGATCCACGTTTTGACAAGCGTGATTTGGCTTTCGGTCATCGGCTTGCCAACCGCAGGAGGCATCTTCTCTTCCTCCTCTTCGCTAATCAAAACCAGATACAGGTCGCTGTCTTCGGGATATTCCGCTTCGACGTAGCCCAGCGTTGCATCACGATCATCGATTCGAAACGCCTGTTCATCCGACGGGCCATGGCAAGCAATACAGTGCTCTTCAAAAATTGGCTTGATCTGGGTAACGAAATCGACCTCTTGCCCTCCGACGAGCGTAGGGGCAGCGCAAGAAACCGCCGCTAGAGCGAACAAACAAAACAACGAATTAAATCGGTGAGCCATGGCGAATTGACCGTGCCTGGAGTGGTGTGATTGATATTTCATTCCGATTTTAGCCGAAGGACGAAACATTTGCACGGTTTCGTTACGCGATCCGCGACAAATCGTAGCCCGCACAGCCAGTAAAACCGGTCTCCTCGCTGCGGACAAGCATGCCCACCATCGGTCACATTGATCGCATCGCTCGTCTATCGGATCATCGCCCAAGTCCAATGTCGATCCGAAGTTGCCGTGACCGATTCAGGATCGCAATCAAAACTGGCGACCAGCTCCATCATTTCCTGCAGGGAAAGCGATGCGTGCAGCGATTCTCCAAAGAGCCGTTTCGAATAATCGGATTCATGACCCGCGTAGGTTTCAACGAGGGAGTCCACGATTTCGGCTGACTCTGGACGCATAAGGTCTCGCACAAAAATGACGCCGCCCTTGCGAGTCGTTCGAATCATCTCGCCAACGGTCAGATGGGGTTTAGGAATATGGTGGATGATGCTGTTGGAAATCACAGCGTCAAACATTCCGTCTTCGAAACCAGAATCTTTGGCATCGACTTGGTCCAGCTGAATCTGATTTCGCATTCCCGCAATATCGATATTGCGAATGGCCAGCTCCAACATGCTGACCGCCAAGTCGATGGCCATCACGCGAATTGAATCGCTACGCTTACAAAGCTCGATCGGAATCAACGCCGTACCAGTTCCGACATCCAACACGCCCGCCACAACATCAGGATCGTCATTGTCTTCTACCAAAGGATCGTCATCGGTTCGCATCCGCTTTCCGTTGGCACTCATGAAGTCCAACAACTGATCCACGAAACGAGCATTGACCTCGGAGTGATCCATTCGGTTGTACTCGCGAGCGTCTTCTTCGGAGTCCATGACTTCCGGTTCAAGTGTTCGTTGCAGCATATTCGGTCCTGCTATCCTGATTCGGTTCGCTATGTTCGCATGAATTAACGTGGCTCGAAGCGCGATCATTGCCGTGGCGCGATCATTGCCGTGGCGCGATCAATGCCGTTGCACGATCAATGCCCCAACGCATCATACTGTTCGTCGGTGTCGATAACCGGTTCGTCTTTCAGCAACGCGCCAAGGCCGAACATGATTCCGGCCATCACAAAGTAGGTGATGGCAAAGTCCCGCACCGCCGCCAGCTTTGCCGCATCAAATAATTTCTCATCCATCAAGCTGGTTGGCAAAAACATTTGGTCGCCCGCCAAAGGCGAGTGCATGATCCCGAACAGTGTAAAAACGCCGCCGAGAGCAAGGTACAGTCCAGCGGTAAAATAGCGACGATCGATCATCTTGGCCGTCGCGGAAGCCCAGATCACGCTGGTGAAAATGAAACCGCCCGCCAAAACATTGGCGTACAGCCATGACGTGGCAAGCTTCGGGTCTTCGAAAGTGAACCCCAAGGCAACGACGTACGGAGTGATATTCAGCACGACCAATTTTGCGATCGCTGGCAGACAAGCCACCGCAATCGCCGCGTAATGTCGTTTGGGCGTGACGTGAAAACTCTGAGCCGTGATCTCGATGCCGATGAAAATCAGAATCGGAAAAATCGCGGCTTTCGGAATGAAGAGAAACAGAAACCCAAAATAGCCAAGCAAACCCGCTCCGCCAACGAACAGGGCCGTCGCCAACGTGTAAGCCGCTCGCCCGCCCATCGCTTTGTAAGCCGGATGGCCGATGTAAGGCGTCGTCTGAATCACGCCTCCACAGATGCTTGCCAAAAGAGTCGCGAACGCTTCCACGCCGATCACAGTTCCCGTGTGATACTCGTCACCGACAGACGCCGCGCTCTCGGCACAGTCAATACCGCCAACGACGGTCACCACCGCAAACGGAACGATGAAGCCCAAATAGGGCAGGGTGGCTCCAAATTTATCGATCCACTCAAATTTAAAAGCTTCCAGCCAGCCCTGCGGCATGAACGCGGGCTTAAATTCTTGGCTGGCTTTTTCGACCAACTCCACATCGGTAACATACCCAACGCCGTAGAGCAAATAATAAATTCCGGTTCCAATCACTACCGCCGCCAAGGCACCTGGAATTCCGGCCGGCAATCGCTGCCGACCAATCAGAGTCACCAGCACCAACGCCAAAGACGCGAATCCAACTGCCGGCATCGTCGCCATTTCAGCAAGGGGACTAAACGCAATCAGCACCAACGCGATCGCGGCAAGCGAACCCAACAAACCGGCCCGCGGAACCATTCGGTGGACCCAGCCAGAGAAAAAGGAAAGCACTGCCTTGATCGCGCCCGTAATAAAAATGGCGCACATCCCTATATGCCAAGTATGCATCGCGGCTTCGTCAGGTGACATGCCACCGGTTGTCGTTGCCGCGACGTAGGCTGGCCCCAGGATAAATAGTGCCATCCCAAAGGTGCTGGGAGTATCCAACCCCAACGGCATCGCTGTCACTTCTGTCTTCCCGGTTTTCTTCGCGTACCAAAACGCGAGGGCAAAGAACAGCAAATCTCCCACCAGCACGCCGATCGCGGTACCGGGAACCATGTAAGAAAGTGCAAAAGTTACAGGGAAGCCGAACTCTGCCAGCAGACTTACTAGCAGAACCAATCCGGCGATGTTGTCGAGCATTAGCCCGAAAAAAGCGTTGATATCGCCGGTTTTCGCCCACTCGTATCTCGATTTTGTCACTTCAATTCCTTGCTTGGCACGGCGGTTGCTTAACTGGCTTGCGCGGTTGCAATACTGCGGATTGTTACTGAAACGCTGATTTTACTGATCGTTGGGCCTAGCGGTGCCAGCAAAAGCGTCCCGAATGTAAATCGGGAAAAAAGGGCTGTCAAACCGACCTAACGAGTCACTCGGACAATCGATACTGAAAATGCGGCGGCAAGAAACGGCCAGATTTACCCGCAAAAAAACGGGACTACAAGTAAGTTCAAGGAAAGGAGACGCGTCATCAGGGTGAAAGTTAGTGGAATCAAAGGTTTTCCACGAACTTAGCTCCATCGAACGCGTAATAATCATGGAAGCTACGATCAACGACATCTACTTCAATACAGACCGTCAACTCAGAGCCAAATCCGATTCAGTGACTGACGAGCAATTACTACTTGATTACCGGGACTCTGGAGACCGCGAACTTTACGCGAGTCTGGTGTACCGGTATGAACGTGAACTCTTCAGCTACTTGCGTCGCTACCTTGGCAATGCGGAAATGGCAGAAGACGTCTTTCAGACGACCTTCCTGCAAGTTCACCTCAAGAGCCATCTGTTTGATGCTGGACGTCGTTTTCGACCGTGGCTTTACACAATTGCTACCAATGCAGCGATCGACGCAAAACGTCGAAACAAAAGACATCAGAACGTCAGCCTTGACACGCCTCGTCAACAGGACAGCGAAGATGTGGGACGCTTGATCAATCTGCTCGAAAGCAGTGATCCGGATCCATCGAACACAGCTTTGGCTGCCGAACGAGGACGTCTTGTGCGAAAAGCACTGAATCAACTTCCTGAATCAATGAATGTTGTCATTCAACTGGTGTACTACCAAGGAATGAAATATCGGGAAGCCGCCGAAGTACTTGATGTTCCGGTTGGAACGGTAAAAAGCCGTCTGCACGCAGCAATTGCAAGATTGACCGACGTTTGGAACAAGACATCAACAGTCGAATAACCGCGAAAGTCCACTTTCGACGCCATCGTTAGTGAAAGTCGCGTGCGATTCAATGAGTGAATCGATCGACCAAAACCTTTGAGATCTACCCGTGAAACAGCCGAAGCAAGAAGATTTGCTGGGTTTTGTTCTAGGAGCATTGGACGCTCCGGAACAGCGTGACCTGCAACAATACATCGACGCGAACCCGGAAACCGAAGAGCAATTGCTCGAAATCCGAAACGCAATGTCGCCGCTGGACAGCCTTGAAGCAGAAGCCACTGGGCATCGGCCCGGACTTGCGCGTCGAACCTGCGAGCTCGTCGCCGGACTTCAGCATGGCCAGCAGCAAAATGAGTTAGAAACTTCGCCTCCGATCAACAATCTATTCGTTGAGCCACCATCGAACGAAGAGTCCACGCGTCTTGTCGAACCTGCTTCAAACTTTGCCTTCAGTCGCTTCACCGATCGTTTGAGCCATCCGCTTTCGTGGTCGCGAGTCGACATGCTGGCGGCGGTTGCGTTCATTGCAATCCTCAGCGGCATTTTGCTTCCTGCGATCGCACAGTCTCGATTCAACAGCCGGGTAATGGCTTGCCAACATAATTTGGCTCAGGTCGGCACCGCGATGCTGACTTACAGCGACCTACACAGCGGCAGATACATTAACGTTCCCAATTTTGACAGTTCACTCACAGAAACTTCGTTCGCAAGTGGATTGCAGAAAACCAGTTTCTCCAGCGGCTTGTTCGCTCCGGTTTTGAAGACCACCGGATTCATCAAAGATGACGCCACGTTTTCTTGTGCTGGCGTCGCGACATTGAATCCGGTCAGCATTCCCACGATCAACCAGTTGGCTTCTGCCGAAGGCGAGCAACAGGAAACGTTGCGGCGGCGCATGGGTGGTCATTTTGGCTACGGATTGGGATTCGTTGAGGGTGATCGCTACAGTGCTCCTCGGAATGATGGTTCTGCTCATCGAGTCATTCTTGCGGACATGCCGTCAGTAGATCTTCCCGGTCGCGGCAGCAACAATCATGCTGGCAAAGGGCAAAACTGCTTTTTTGCTGATGGTCACATTCAGTTTGTTTCCACTCACACGATCGGCGATGACGCGATCTACGAAAACGATTTTGGCATGGTGGGTCCCGGTGCTGGTCCGCGCGACAACGTGATCGCTCCAAGCCACCTGCCGCCGGTGCAGATTGAGTTCATCAATCAATAGTGCAAAAATCTGAGTCCAGGTTAAGCGTTGCTGCACGCTTTTGATGGGGTGGAACGAGTTTCAACGTTCCCACCAGTTTCAACGTTCCCACCAGTTTCAGTCTCTCATTGATCGTTCATTGACTGGACGTCTCGATCGCGCAGAAGCACGACCGAAACAAGTCGTTGCAAGATTGAGTAACTCGGCTGACCGTGTCTTTGCCGGTGCCAGTCGAGTGACAGTGAGCTTTAGCCACCGACGCTTTTACAGTTTCTACCCACCGGCTGGCTTGTCGTTAAAGCAGATCGTTTCACTCAGCATTGCCATTAAATTCATGACTCAATCGGTTTCGACGCATCGACCAGATCGAGATACGAATTGATTGACAGTTTCACGGATTTCCCTTCGCCAAGCCAGGGAATTTCGATGGTTCTATTGATTGCCTCCTTGCCGTTTTTTGGCATGAAAGCAATCTCAAGCGTTCGCGGCGCTTCGTTTCCGAACTGCAAATCTGCATGCCCCAGAGCCGTTGTTTCTCCTTCGGTCAAAGCGCCGAAAGTAAACTCATCTGACTGGTTGTTGATCGAAACGTTCTCGAGCTCGATACCTGATTCGTTTTCAACACGAATGCTGTAGCCGTCCTCAATAAGCGAACCTGTCATCAACAGTGGAAGCGCCAAAACAAAGAAGCGTTTTACGATTAAGTTCATCGCGGCCTACTCCAAGTGTGGGTTCGATTCAGGGAATTCGAATGGATTCCGCACCTTCAAGAAGCATGCCACAACCCCATTGTGGTTCGAAACGTGCATTTCTGTCAGGCGAATCAATGTTCACCCCCCACGAAGCGAATAGCGTGCCAAAGTTACGCCGAGGTTTTTCCGAAGAATTCTGAGTGCAATGTTAGAGTGCAATGCCAATGTTGGCGTCCGAGAAAACGGAAGCAGACCATACGCGACTCGGCTCACACACAAGTGAGCCGTTGACCGTAAGGCCTCGGGTGCGTTGCCTCCTGAACTCGGGCGAACTCTGATCAGAACAGTCCGATTGCTTCTTGTCGCCGTAGCCGATGTCGCCAGACTTCGGGGAGACGTGACAAACCCTGAACTCTGGTGAGCTTGTCGTTTTAATCCAAATCGAAATTTTTATGCCAGCCGTTTAGGCGTTAGCCTCGGTTAACGACACTTCAACCGGGGCTATCGCCCAAACGGCTCAATAAATCGACAAACTCTGGTGAGCCCAGCCACGGGGCGCGGCAACGACTCGGCTCACCGAACGTCTTGCTGCAAAAGCGAGCCACCAACATCATTGACTTTAGCCGCCGATTTCCGCATCCCAAGCACCAGCAACGGCTTCGGCGACACGATGTGCAACACTGCGATCTAACGGATCCGGCAAAATCATCTCCGCCGTCGGGGACACAACATGATCCGCCAACGCGTGAACGGCCGCGATCTTCATCGGCTCGGTAATTCGAGTCGCCCTCGCGTTGAGCGCTCCTCGAAAGATCCCGGGAAAGGCCAGCAAATTATTGACCTGATTTGGAAAATCACTTCTTCCCGTCCCCACAACCGCAGCGCCGCCTGCTTTGGCCAAATCCGGCATGATCTCAGGAATTGGATTCGCCATCGCTAACACAATCGCTTCATCTGCCATCGAAGAAACATCTTCCTGCGAAAGCAAATTTCCTTTGCTCACCCCAATGAACACATCCTGCCCCTCTAAAACATCCTGCAAAGAACCCGACACGTTTTGATGGTTAGTGAACTGCAGAAGTGCTTTCTTTTCATCATTCAGATCGGTACGACCTTGATGGATCGCGCCTTTGGAATCGCAAACGATAACGTCCCTGACCGGAACACAGATATTCGGATCGTGTCCAACGCACCGCAACAGTTTCGCAATCGCGGTGCCCGCTGCTCCGGCTCCATTGATGACAACTTTCAGCGTGTGCGGTTCGCGATTCGTGACCTTGGCGGCGTTCAGCAACGCCGCCAGCAAGACGATCGCTGTCCCGTGTTGATCATCATGAAAAACCGGAATCTCCAAATCCTGCAATCGTTGTTCGATCTCGAAACATCGAGGAGCGGAAAAGTCTTCGAGGTTGACGCCACCGAAAACGGGAGCGATACGACGAACGGTTTCCACGATCTCGTCCGTGTCCTGAGTGTCAAGACAAATCGGAAACGCATCGATATTCGCGAACTCACGAAACAGCATTGCTTTGCCTTCCATCACCGGGATGGCCGCGTGAGCACCAATGTTTCCCAAACCAAGCACTGCCGAACCGTCACTAACGACGGCCACCGTGTTGTTCTTGATCGTAAGGTCTCGCGCCAGAGAGACATCTGATGCGATCAATTCGCAAGGTCGAGCTACCCCTGGCGTGTAAGCCAATGCGAGATCGTCATGGGAATCAATGGGCAACTTGTTGACCAAAGAAATTTTGCCTCGCAATTGCTGGTGGACAATGGTGCTGCGTTCGTAGATGTCTTCTTTCAAAACTTTTGACGCCTTTCTATAAGTTTGGTAGCTAACTTGCCGCTGGCTTTTAC
The DNA here is from genome assembly GCA_964479855.1 of uncultured Pirellulaceae bacterium. Lineage (GTDB taxonomy): Bacteria > Planctomycetota > Planctomycetia > Pirellulales > Pirellulaceae > Mariniblastus. Next base: position 25,164 of record CAYZPA010000044.1, on the reverse strand, counting down.
GTTGACATCATCAATCTGCAAAAACTTACACGGATGATTCCGAGCCGAAGCTCTTGAACGATGACGCTAAAACTCGCCAAATCGACCGCGATCGTCGCTGGTTCCAAGCTGCTATCACTAACCCCCTCGCGTCAGTCTACCTCTTTTCACGTGGCCTGTCCCGATCGCAACCAACATTGCGTGAGCTTTCTGATTTCGGTACAAGCCAGCTCAAAGTTAGCTCAACGTTTATGTTTGCAGAGATGCTCATGGTTCAAATTTCCAACAATTCACTCTCGGATTTTGTTCGTCAAATTGCATCCGGTTACAAAAACCTTTGCCAAAGTCGAAACATCACGCTTGAGCTCGACATTGATGAAGTTTCAACCGCTTACGATAAAAAAACGACCCACAGCGCCATCATCGCGATGATCGAAAACGCCATCGATTCGATGCCCAACGGCGGAGAACTCGAAGCCACCCTGATTGATGGTAACGGGCAATGGGAGCTCGAAATCGCCGATAGTGGCAGTCAATCTTCGGTTCCGTCGAACACCGATTCACAGACTCAACCATCAAGCGAAGTCGCTGATTCCGATCTGTTTCATGTTGCTCCTTTTCAGGCGAATCAACATCTCAGACGCCTGAACAACATCAGCATTCTGCTTAACGCCACCGTTCAAACATGGAATTGTCCGCTGGGAGGAACCGCTCACGTGCTGGTCGTTCCCAAAAGCTCGCATCGCCAGGATGTTCAACATCGCCAAGACACTCATCAACGCAAAGTCGCCTGAAATTTCGTACTGACTGCCAATCAAAACCTTCAAAACAATGTTCGGAGTCTCAAGGATGAATCTTCCGGCTCAAATCCAAACCACCCTTTCCCATCGACATTCGCGAACCGTGATCGTCGGTGTGGTGCTGCTGGCGATCGTCGCAGTGCTGCAAGTGATCCACGCGCAGAACTCCCAACCGTTGGTGCCGCTGATCAGCCAATCGCAGCTCAACGATGGGGATGTCGAACGCATGCAAATCGCCATCAGCAAAGCAGGAATCAGTGGATGCGTTGTCGAAAACGGTCAGCTCATGGTGCCAGAGCATCGATTGCAGGCGTGTCTGACAGCAGTTGCCGAGCACAACGCGTTGCCTCAGTTTTTACGATCTGAAACAAAAGAAAAAACATCGATCAACCCTTTTCTTTCCCGTTCACAGCGAAAACAAATTGCTGACGCTGAAAAGAAAAAGCATATCCGCGAAATGATTGCACGTTTGCCATTCGTGAAAAACGCGTGGTTTGAGATGGATACGTCATCTTCCGGGAACGCATTTGCTCCAGCTCGCCGAACAGCCGTCATCTCGGTTGAGCCTCAAGACAACAACGTTTTGGGGTCTCAGCAAGTCGCCACGCTTCGCGAAATGGTTGCCGGTGCCGTCGCCAATATTTCAACAGAGGACATCGTCGTCATCGACATTGATGCCGGTTACGCTCACCGCTGCGGACAATCGGCAAACGTTCCGGAGTCGTTTTCGATCAGCCAGCGTCCAAAATTCGAACAGGAAAACTTTTACCGAAAGCGAATTCAACAGGCGGTTGCTCCATATGGCGACATCGACGTTCAGGTCCGGGTCGATCTCGTGGAAGTTCCGCAGGTCCAAACGGCCGCTTACGCTCAGAACATAGCTGCACAGCCGCCTCAAGCGCCCGCAAAAACAAATACACAAGAAACATCAAACGCGGTCATCGGCACCAACGGAACTGCTTCCATCTACGATCAGCCGGAAGTCGTGCAAGCCAAACCGGTCGTACAAGCTACTGCAATGCTGCCCGCCGAGCCAAAATTTACCAGCCGTGTCAATGTCCTGCTGGACGTTCCGGAAAAAGCCGCTTTGCAATTCGCAACCTCATCCGCACCGTCGCAGCCGCAGGCAAGCATCAAGCAGCAGGCGATCGACCGCATGGGGCGTCAATTGGTCGACACGATTCGCCCAATTCTTCCACCGGCATCTTTTGATAAAAACGCTTCGTTTCCCATCGCCATTAAATTCGTTCCAACGGCGGCTCCTGTTGTCGTCACGTGGCAGGACAGGCTTAAATCGGTCGTCGAACGTCACTGGCCGTCAGCCGCGGTTTTGATCATCGGGCTAATGCTACTGACAATGGTGAGCCGCAATAACGAAGTTCCTGAAGACGTGGAAATCGAATCCAATGAAGATATTCTTTCGATCGATTCGGTTCGCAACAGCACCGCGACTGAGGCACCAGAAAATCATTTTCCTGAAGTCGCATTGGCTCAACCGGAAGACTACGCGCGACGTGAAGCCGAAGAAAAACTCGGTCGCATCGTAGAGCGGGATCCAGACTCAGCAGCCCGTGTGATCGAGTCATGGATACGCGACGCGGGATAACGGGAACCGGCAGAGATTGACCTCTCCTTCCGTGGACATCTGAAAATCAACCAAAACGCGGCTGCCAGCAGTAGCAAAGCACTTGGGATGCATCAACCGGAATTATTCATGACGACAGGCGTCTGGTTTTTCCTTAGGCGTCTGGTTTTTTCTTTGAAGGCATTCTCCGGAGGCGGAGGCAAGTTTTTCAAATTCGTCAATTTCACGTCGTGGATGACCTGTTGAAACCACAAACTTGGAACAATGGCCCAATGAAACAAGCTTTCTCCATGTCGACGCCCACGCATCGTGAATAATCCGGCATCAAAACGGTCCGCCATCGAAGCAGGTGCCCGCGTGCTGGCACAACTGACCTTGCCCAATTTCTTCAAATTGGCGAAAAAGAAAACGGCGGCTGCGGGAAAGGATATTCCGCGCTCCCTTTAAAAGATATCTCATCATCATGATCGTCAAGGAAGGCGTTGAAGATGAAGCAAAATTTGCCACGACTTCTCGCCGCCGCTTTCATTGCGCTCGCATGCCAACTGTCGCTGAATTCCAACTCGCGAATACTGCACGCGCAAAATGCACCACCGCAGAACAATCAAGCCAGCTTCTACGGAACCTGGAATCCCCCCGCAACCTCGCGGTTAGACGACGCGGCTCCAGCAACAATAACAGCTCCATCGAGCTCGATCAGCCCAAAAGAGTTCCGCAACCTGTTCCCTCCGACAAGCTCGGACACCGGAATTCAAAACAGCGGAAACTTGAATTCGTTCAAAGCTCCTCCCGCTGCCCAACGCGGGATGTTGCAGCCGCAACCAGCGATGCGTGCTCCCGATCCAATTCACGCACGCCCGCTGAAACCACTAAAGTCATTCAGCCAGCCGAGCTCACAAGAAAATTCCTTTGGTGACTTCAACACTTCGGGCAGCCCTATCGCTGCCGTTGCGAACATCGAAGCGGCTCCGCCTGAATCCGCGTTTCAGCCAATTGTGGACGGCTTGATGCCGCCACCCAAAGACACCAACACCCAACCAATGCAGTGGCCTGCCGATGGCAATCCCGACTCCGAAACGAAGGCCGGACTGTCACGCATCTGGTCATGGCTGCAAACCAGCGGCAAAGAATCGTTTGATGGCTTCCAGAAAAAAGGTGGCTGGGGCGAAAAAATTGGCAGCTTTATCGGACCGGGTGACGGACAGTCCAAAAAGATTTTCGGAAGCTTGGCCGTTGTCCTTGGTGGGTACTTCGCGTTCGTTTGGGTGATGCGCAAATTCAAGTTTTCCGGGAACCAAGGCATTCCGACCGAAGTCATCGAAGTTATCGGACATGCTCCGTTCGGGCCACGAAAAAATCTGCAACTGGTTCGCCTGGGCAGCAAGTTGCTTCTACTGATGAACGGTCCAGAGGGCACTCATCCGGTCGGTGAAATCACCGATAGCGACGAAGTCGAATACCTGATTTCGCTGTGCAAAGGCAAACGCACCAAAGCAACCACATCGATCCTTTCAGCAGTCAAACGACTTGGCGAATCAGGTCGATCATCGACGGCGTCTCAGTCTCAATCTCAGCCCAATCGAAATCGCGTGGTCCATCCAACGAACGCAAATTCGTCCGGTGAAGCGACCGTTTCTGCTTCCCAACTGGTGCAGGCATTGCAGGCGCTGCAGGGAACCAACGGGACTCCCAACGCATCAACCGTTTATGAGGCCTAACTAGCGAAACATGTTTCCAGCTCGCAAAACAATTTTCGTTGCTCTAATCCTTTCGGCGCTCTCGTTGTGTTCCGATGGCGTTTGCGAGGCTCAAGTTGCTCCCGCATCGAATGTGCCTCAAGGCCTCAACGAAGCTCCGATCGTTTCAAACAAAACGTTCGCCACAGAGCCGACCGACTCGCAGCCCACGGGTGGTTTGCTGGCTCCGATGCCGACGATGCCCACAAAGGGTGACACCGCCAGCAGCGACACAACGCCACAGTCCGACGAACTGTCTGACCTGTTTGCTGATCAAGCTGCGGATTTGACCAGGCCCGAATCACTGCCTTCATCGATCAAGCTGGCGGTCGTACTCGGAGTCCTGTCACTAGCGCCAGCGATTTTACTGATGACGACCTGTTACGTTCGCATCATCGTAGTGCTAACGCTACTTAGGCAGGCCTTTGGCGTCCAACAAATGCCTCCCACGCAAGTCCTGACAGCGCTCTCGCTCTTCGTGACACTACTGGTAATGACCCCTGTTTGGCAGGAAGTGAAAACCGAGGCGATCGATCCGTACACTCGAGCAGAAAACCCGATCGAATGGGAAGAAGCATGGACCAGAGGCGTGGTTCCAGTAAAGCGTTTTATGCTGAAGCAAATCCGCATCGCGAAAAACGAAGACTCCATCGCGGTGATCTATCGCAGCATGCCACAGGAGTCGGCCGGCAGCGTGAACGTGTTGCCAGAAACCATGGAAGAAGTGCCCGTCAACATTGTTTTACCCGCCTTCCTGATCAGTGAGCTCAAGGTCGCCTTTCTGCTAGGTTTCCAGATTTACTTACCGTTTCTGATTCTGGATTTGGTCGTGTCATCGGTCACCGTATCGATGGGGATGGTGATGCTTCCACCGACGATGGTCAGCTTTCCATTAAAGCTAATTTTGTTTGTCATGGTCGACGGATGGAATCTGGTGCTGGGCATGTTGATGCAGAGCTTTGGGCCGTTCATGTGATCCATCGCCAAACCATCCATCGCCAGGCCATCCATTCGAGGCTATTTACAACAAACTATTTGACACATCACTAATTGCAGCCACTTTCTCACAGCCGCATTGAAACCATGAATCCCGAAACTGCAATCGAAACCAGCCGCGAAGCGATCAAAGTCTGCATCATGGTCGGAGGACCCATTCTGGCAATCTGTTTGATCGTCGGATTGTTGATGGGTTTGGCACAGGCGATGTCTCATATTCAGGACCAGGCCATCGCCACCGTTCCCAAGCTGTTGGCAATCTTTGTCGCGGTCGGGTTCGCGCTGCCATGGATGTCAGAAACACTTGCCGATTTTTCGAAAGAACAATTTGGTAACCCATTTTTGAGCGACGGTATCGGCTCTCAGTCGCCCCAAACACGCCTGGAAGCACGCACAGCATCGACACCAGAATCAGCAAGAACGAATGCCGGCCAGAAAAGTGTTTTCCCGACCCTAAACGCAGCGCCATTAAGCACTTCTTCATTAGCGACGGCGACGGCTGGAAATTCACCATTCAAACCTGCTTCGTTTGATCGGCAAGCAAGAAATACAGTAGCACCGAACAGCGATGCCAGTTCGGCTTCTACTACCCGAGTCAACAAAAAGCCGCAGTTCAACCTTCCATCAACAGGCCCTGCGAAGACGACTTCTCCGAATCCATTTTCCCTTCCAAGCTTTCGCTTCTCTCGCAGCGACGACAGCAATCTGGAAGGGTAGGGCAGGGCAAGATGGTCGCTGCGTTCCTGTTAATGTTCACTCGAATTGCCGCCATGGTTTTCACGGCGCCGATTCTTGGCAGTAAAGCTGTCTGCGTGAAACATCGGGTCCTGATTTCTCTGGTTCTTGCGGCGGTCAGCTTTTCCGCATTTCCACAAACCGACGTCGCACGCACGGAAGTTGATCTGGATTTAGTGACGCCGATACTTTCCGAGATTTCAATCGGCGTTTCACTCGGCCTCGGAACGCTAATCATCTTTTCTGCCGCTCAGATGGCAGGGAATATTCTGGGGCAGTTGGCTGGGCTACAGTTTTTTGACCAACTGGACCCATCCACCGGTGGTAACACATCACCAATCGGCCAGCTATTTGGGCTAACTTCATTGGCTGCGTTTGCGTTGATGAATGGCCCGGATCTGGTAATCGGATCGGTTCTGCAAACTTTTCAACAACTACCTTTGGGTTCGTCGATTCGTTCTGCCAATCTGCTGGAACTGCTTCCTGAATTGTTGCAGCAAAGTTTCATTCTGGCTGTAAGTGGTGTCGGGCCCGGAATTGCTGCGATGCTGGCGACGAGCATTGCGTTCGGATTCGTGTGCCGATCTTACCCGCAGATGAATTTGACCTCATTGGCGATGGGCTCCAACGTGGTTGTCATGTTCCTTGCGATCTTTCTGACGCTTGGTGGATGCATCTGGCTGTTTGTCGATGACCTTGGCCCGTCACTTCAAATGATTCAGAGTTATCTGACCGAGAGTAGCTCGGCACCACGAGGCCAACGGTGAGCATTTTTGGCGAAGAACGAAATCACCTGCCAACGGCGGCTCGACTTAAACGTGCTCGCCAGGAAGGCGACGTCACGCACAGCTCTGAGCTGGCGACTTCCATTCAAATGATTTCCGGCGTCATTACTTTATGGTTTTGCGTTTCAGCCATCGGAAACGGATTGCGAACAACCACGCAGGAACTCTGGGCGAATTCTGGCATCAGTATTGAAACCGAAGCAATCGTTCCGCAAGCCCAGTCGCTGGTCTGGACGACAACACGACTGGTACTCCCGTTTCTGATTACCGTTTTCGTGATTGGGACGATGGCGAACCTCGTACAGACTCGCTTTCTGATTCGCGCCCCAAGACTTTCAATTTCGCCGATCACCGGGCAGCAATACTTGAAGAACCTGTTCTCGTTTTCCACCTTCGGTCAGATTATTCTCTCGACACCAAAAGTTGCTTTGGCCCTGATTGCCGGTGCTGCCGTTGTCTGGACTCAACAGGAAACATTCTTTGCACTCGGTGGCATGCCAACAAATCTGTTCGCATCCGCGCTACTGCAACAAGTCGCCCTGGTCTCAGCCTGCGTTGCGGGAACGCTTTTGATTTGCTCGCTATTCGACTACGCCGTTAAGTGGTTCAGCATGCGGCGACGGTTACGCATGACGGATCAGGAGATGCGAGATGAACTACGAGGCCAATCTGGCGATCCGCAGATTGCCAGAGTCCGACACTTGCAAATGCGATCACTTTCGGGCCGAAGCGAAATGGAAGACTAGTGCCGGAAGTTGCAAATAACCTTGATTGAGAAATGTAAAATTTGAATTTTGGCTCGTAAAAAAGCGTCAATATGCGTCATGCATTAACTCCGGTGATTCGCACTCGGCAATGTTTATCAATGTGATCGGCAAGGCGCTGACTTCAACTCGACACTTCACGAATCGAATACAGTTTTGACTCTGTCCGCAAAATTTAACGGTCGCCGACCATTGCGGGAGTCGCCAAGCAGAATTCTCCGAGCAGAATTCTCCGAGCGGATTGGAGTGCAACAGCTCATACTCTTCACCCGTTTTCAACACGTACGTGTCGCCTTGCTCGCTGAGCCAATAGAGCTTGTCCCCGGCTTTAACCCCGGATTATTCACGATGCGTGGGCGTCGACATGGAGAAAGCTTGGTTTTTCATTGGGATAGTGCTCCAAGTTTGTGATTTCGAAGGTCACCCACGACGTGAAATTAACGAATTTGCAAAACTTGCCTCCGCGTCCGGAGAATCGCTTCAAAGGACAAACCAGACGCCTGTCGTCGTGAATAATTCCGGTTAACGGCATGCAAAAGCAGCGTGTGGACATTGTGTCCCGGTTGGTATCCACAAACGTTGGAAACTATTTTCCGTCTTTGGAATTTTATTTGGCGCTTGAGTCTTCGACCGAGGGAGCCGTCAATTTCAAACTATCAAAATCAGCGGTGTCGTCGAAGCTGCCCAATCCGATTCGGCCTTCGAGAAACGTTTTATCCGTTGCCGTCATAACAGGCTTCGCCATGTCGTCAAAATAGACTTGAATCGTCCCGGCATCAGCATCACGTTCGATACGGACATCATGCCAATCCCCGTCCCAATTCGTGCCCTCAGTCGTCGTGGTCGAGATCTTTCTTCGGGCGGCATTGTTGACGATGAAAATCTGATTGCAGTAATCATCCGTCACCTTACCCAAATGCACGTAGTAGAATTCGGTTGGGCTTTTGTAGCCGAAGAAAAGGCATACATCCCGATGCCCATAATCTTTGTGCGTGCTCAGAACCCGCACATCAAGCCGAAAGTTCGATACCGATTTGTCTTTCAACAACGCAAGATGAAGTGGACTTCGTACGGCTGGCTTGTAGTTCGATTTCTTTTTCGACAAACTCAGAACGCTACCGTCTTTGACTTCCTTCTGCTCCCAACCATCGTCCGCGAACTGCCAGTCGCCGATTGAATCAAACGTCGTCTCATAGACGGTTTCAAATCGGGCGGTCTTGGCGATCTCAGAGGCGATCTCAGTTTGAGTTTCCTGTGCATGGATCGACGATGCGAAGAAGACAGTCGACAGAAACAGAACGAAGTGACGTTTCATGGCTGAATACTCGGTAAAGTTTGAACTTAGGCTGACGACCTTATTGTACCAAACATTAGAGATCACTTTTTTCCAGGGCTTTCTTGTCCCTCTTTCGTTCCTGACGCAGCGCGAGCACACTTGCAGCAGTCCTTTGAGGCCTCGTCGATCCAAAACTGTTTGCCTGCTCCTCATATACCAGTTGCACTTCTTCAAAGATCTTATCTGGAACATCGACAAGATAGGGGACAAAGGCGCTGTTTGCGCCAAAGTTAAAGGCCGCTTTTGTAACGAACGGAAGTGCTTCTTTTTGATTTTCAGGGCTCAGAAGTATTAACTGTTTTGGGACGGATCTGGAAACATTGGATTCGAGGATCCACTGTCCAACCAACTTTCCCAGCCCGGCTGTATCTGGTGCAGTTTCCGCCAACAACCTCAGAAAGTACGACTGATTTTCACTGATAACACTTGCCTTACCAATCAGAACAGCGATGGCATCTTTCCTGATATCAGGAGATAGCTTCGCTGATTTAATCAACATTGCTAACACAGGGGCAGCAGGCAACCTATCCTTTCCTGTTGATTTCGTTGCCAGCAGACACAGCCTGTCATGTATGGGCGTAAGCCTTTCCAAAGAATCCTCAAGCGTCGTTGAAATCAATCGCCAGGACCGCGAGTCGTCCGAGCTGGCAAGCTCCAGATAGTAACGCTGTAGCAACTCGTCATCACACCATTTGAAAAACTGCTGCTCGATGTACGAGTCAATGTTGACCGTTCGAACCCGTTTGATGGCGTCCCAAATCAGATAACTCAACTCATCTTTTTCATCTTCTGGTGCCAACACCATCAAACCCTTCAGTGGCTTAATCAACTTAGCCCCGTCCCGTTCGTATTTCACAAGTGCCAAGCACTGTTCGAAAGTCATTCCGTCATAGACGGGCTCAGATAACACCGCCACTGCCTCATTACGCTTTTCCTTTAAAGCAACAGTGATCCTTGTCTTTGAATCAAGGTTCTTCTCCTGAACGTAGATCCTTACAAGCTGAGACTCGACATCAGAAACGGTTTTCCCCTCAACATTGACAGGCGAAATCAACGGCACCCGGATTGTTCCATCCGCTTGCACAGGAACAGGAAAACCAACGTCATGATCCAACATTTTTTTATCAGGCACCTGAATAGAGGAAGCATTTCCAAACTCACCCAAAACGTTTTCGATGAATATTGAAAGCACATCGCCGGGCTGCAGCTTGTGGTTCGGATCGAATGATTTCGGTACCGAGAACGCGGTGAACTCTCGAGAAGAAGCGTCCAGCGAGGCTTGCTCTTTCTTTCGCTGATTCAACGCATTGGTAAGCATGGCGACCTCTAGCGCAGCGGCTCGAAATTCGGGATGACCAATGCCCACGCTCTCTCGCAACTCCTCGACCCGGGCGGCTCGCAAAGCCACATTGGTATCGAGCTGCTCCAGACTAAGCGAAGGAAGCAGCAAATCTAAATTCGGTTTGACTTCATTGTCTGCCCTGACACTTGATTCCGCGACCGTCTCAACCTCTTTTGTCACCGTCACAATAACTTTCTCCCCCCGTGACAAAGTCAGCTTTTCCTTGTCGATCGAGACCGAGTTTTCTTCACCTAACGCACGAATCTGATAGGTTCCCGATTTGATCTGCAAACTCTGTTTCGTTTTCAAGTCAACGACTTCAATCCGGCCACCACCATCGGTGACTTCGACTTGAACGTCCGGATCATCGGATTGAATTTCGATCAAGCCCTGATCCGTCGCGACACGAATGATTTGAGGCCCAAAGACAATTCCACCCCAAGCCAACAAACAACAAAACGCCGTAGCAATCGGCCAAAACATACGAGAGCGAATCCGATTTCCGTTCGCCGAGCCTCTGTCGGCAGAGCTCTTAAGCGCCTTCGGCTTTGATACGCAATGGCGGCTTTCATTCGCATAGTGACCGCAATCAAAATCCCAACTGGATCGATCAGTCGACAGCGCTTCACACACCGCAGTCGCCGATGGCGGTCGACGCCAAGGCGATTTTTCCAACAGCATCATCACCAAGTCAGAATCGTTTTCTGGAACACTGTCATCAAGCTCTTGCGGTCGAACTGGAATGTCTCGTTGAATGGACTGCAATGTTGCCAAAGCGTTGCTGGACGAAAACGGAAGCTTTCCAGTAAGGCACTGGTACATCACGCAGCCCAAACTGAAAAGATCGCTGCGAGCATCAAGTTCATCGCCGCGCGACTGTTCAGGCGACATAAAACATGGCGTTCCGGCGATCATTCCAGTGCACGTAAGCTGTGGATCTTCGTCCATGATCCGCACCAACCCGAAGTCCAAAATCTTGACTTCGTCGTTTTCGGTAATCCACAAGTTCGCCGGCTTGATGTCGCGATGGACGAGGCCTTTCGCGTGAGCGGCGGCGAGCCCCGAAGCAATTTGCTTTCCGAAATTTCGCGTCAGTTCGCTGGAAAGCACTGATTCGCGTTGCAAACGGTGTTCGAGCGTTTCACCCGGTAGCCACTGCATGACGATGAAGGCCAGATCGTCATTCTCGCCGACATGAAAGATCGTGACGATATTCGGGTCGTTGAGGTTGGCAGTCGCTCGAGCTTCCGCAATGAACCGTTCGCGAGCCGCCTCGCCAAGCGCTGGACGCAAGGTCTTGATCGCTACCGTTCGATCGAGATTGATGTCAATCGCTCGAAAAACGACAGCGGTACTTCCAGCTCCAAGAGTTTCCTTGATGACGTAATGGTCAATTCGCCCCAGCTCGTCATCGGACTCGGCAGGCTCCAACAGTCGCAGCACATCGGCTGAAATCAGATTGCGCTGCTGGGCAGATGTTTCTGGAGCGCTCAATCGAGTCATCCGGTGCATCAGGTTTTCCACAACACTTTGATCCGCTTCATTTGTTTCATGAAATTCCGCATCAGTCGGCAATTGCGAGACGGAGCCCAATTGCGAGATGGAACCCAAAAGCACGCCTTCGAACGTATCGGAAACGTTCAGTCCATTGATGGTTTCGACACAGGGTTCGCACTGCGACAGATGTTGCTCGGTGGCGCTGGACGACTGAGCATCCAGCTTTCCAAGTAGATATTCAGCCAACTTTTCGGGTTCGGGGCAGTGTAGCGAGTTTGAATTCGGCATCGTTTGACCTATTTGATTCCTGTGACAACGTCCTACAGGAGGGTATGCGCTTTGGTCTGCCGATTTGTATCGCCGATCAAAGAAATTTCCAAACTTTCTACAGCAACCCCTCCAGTTGCTCTCGCAGTCGCGACATGAGCTTTGATTTCGCGGCATAAACGGTCCAAACGCTGATGCCGATCTCATTGGCTGATTCGGTCGCACTTCGCCCCTCTATCACATAAAGATTCAGCGCCGCCCACGTTTTTGGCTGAAACTCACTTCGCACCAATTCCATCGCTCGAGCCACCAGGGATTGTTGATAGCCAAGGTCCCAAGTCGATTCGGCATCCGATGGATTTGAAATATTGGCCAGGACACTGTCCGTTGCATTCTGGGCCCCGATGGATTTCTTTCGAAGGCTCTGGCGATACCGGTTCAAGGTCACCGTTCGCAGCCACGACCGGAAACTCTGGTCAGGCCGGTAATCGAAACCGGGCAGTTTTTGAAAAACCAGTGTCAGCACATCCTGCGTCAGATCGGCGGCATCGTTGGTCCGCAAACCAATCCGCCGAGCCCAATAAAAAATCAGAGGAGTGTAAAGCTCAACGAAGGTCGACCACGCTTGCTGATCCCTGGAAGACTTCAATCGCAGGAGCAAGCTTTCAGAGGTGCTGTTCATGCCGACCAGTTTAATGCAATTCGAACCCGCATGAAAGAATTTGGCTGATCCAAACCAGGATGGAAACTACGCAGGCACGCCGTAGCCGAACGCTTCCATGTACTCGCTCCAGTGATGATCGATGTCTTCGGCGAATTCCGCATCGACATCGGTCGTCTTCATTTTGTGGCTCTTGCGAGAATCGAAATAGGAATCGACTTTCGGTGCGAATTGATCGAAGCCTTCGAGCTCCAACTGCTCGTAGACGCCTCGCATGATGACCGTCGGATCTTCCAGCAACGATTCGAATCGGACTTCGACCAGCTGATTTGATGGCAACAAGTCGCGTTGCGAAAAATAAGCCTGGTACATCAGGTCCTTGCATTCGAAAACATAATTTCGCAGCCAGTTGTCATCGTACTTCGGCAGTTGAAAGCCCTGAATTTCGTCCAGCAACTTCCAAAGCCTCATCGTGGACGAAACGACTTTGTGCGGATGCCGCGACAGATGAATAAATTTCGCTTGCGGGAACCATTGAGCCAACTGTTTGATTCGCCCGGTATGCGGAGGCGATTTCAGTACCAGTCGTTTACCTCCATAGCGAATGGTTAGCGACTTGAGAAAATGCTCAAGCGCCTTCTGAAGTTCCAGTCTCTGGGCAGGTTCAGCCAGCGAAAGGTTCAGCTGCACGTGATCGCGGCCTTTACGATTCGGAAATGCGACACGACGATAGGGAGTCGGCGCTCCGTAGGCACACAACGCAAAATCATCTTCCTGAGGCGAATTGATCCTGACCGTCATGTCATCCATCGGCCGCCGATTGGGTAACAGCAACGACAGCATCGGGCCCAGCACATAACGCGTCACCAAAAAATGGTTCGGTGTGAACGTGTCCAGCGTATTTGGAAATGCGAATCGATCGTCCATCGAGAGGAGCTCGTGCATGAGCGTCGTCCCGGATCGCCAGTGTCCAATCACAAAAATCGGTGGCTGCTCGATTTCCGTGTTGGCAATCTTTTTGTGCATCAGCAATCGCTGGACTGCTGCAGCCGCCGAATTGCAGGCGGCGCTCGCTCCGACCAGAGCCGTCATCGGATATCGCGCCGGATGAATCTGAAATCGATTCTCTCGCAGCAACGAAAGGTAGTCGCCGAACTTCATGCCGTTCCAAAAACGTGGCGCCCATGGCGGGTACCAGTTTCGAGGAGTCTTTTTTTCGGACGATTTTGACATATTGAAAAAGCATGGCGCGGTTCTAGGAACGCTCACACTCAAAAAATTGCAAAGCAAGTTCGAAGTGCTTATCCGGAATTATTCACGACGACAGGCGTCTGGTTTTTCCTTTGAAGGCATTCTCCGGACGCGGAGGCAAGTTTTGCAAATTCGTCAATTTCACGTCGTGGGTGACTCGACGAAACCACAAACCGGGAACAATACCCCAATGAAACAAGCTTTCTTCATGTCGACGCCCACGCATCGTGAATAATCCGGGCTTATGCAGCGTCGCCGAAAATCTTACCGTCTGGCGTCGTAAGCTTAAACAGCCCAAAGATCTCGTCGCGAGACAAACCACGGCGTTGCGGTTGCTCGTCATCAGAAAGAATCTCGCGAAACAACTCCCGTTTCTCTTCCAAAATCTCGTGAATCCGTTGCTCAATCGTGCCCGCCATAATCATACGAGTGATCGTGACGCTCCCGGCCGCCCCAATCCGATGGGCTCGATTGATGGCCTGATCTTCAATCGCCGGATTCCACCAGCGATCGTAAAGAAACACGTATCGGCAAAACTGCAGATTTAATCCGACACTACCGGCACCGTAGCTCATCAGCAAAATGTGACGGTCCGGATTCTCTTTGAATTCCTTCAGGATCGGTTCTCGCTGTTTCGATGGGATCCGACCGTGAAATTCCAGCGGATTGAATTGCTGAATCTGCCCGGTGATATCCTTGATGGAATCGACCCATTGGCTGAAGACAATCGCTTTCTGACCACTGGCGGCAATCTCTTCCATGTCAGCCTGAAGTCGTTCGACTTTGCTGCTGGCCTTGGTGACCGGGTCGAAGTTACAAATTTGTTTGAGCCGCAAAACCAGTTCGAAAACGTGTTTGATCGTTGCTTCGTCGCCCATCTCATTGAGCCGAAGCACGCCTTTCTTTTCCGCTGCGTCGTAGGTCGCCTGCTGTTCTGGCGAAAGGGCAAGTTCCGCATCCTTCATCAATCGAGGAGGCATATCTTTCATCACCAGATCTTTGGTGCGTCGAATGATCATGTCCTGGACTCGCGCCCGAACCTGCCGGGGATTCATGTGTGACGTGACGGTTCCCGGCGAAACGAATTCGCAAATTCCGACCAGGTCCTCAAGGCTATTTTCGATCGGAGTTCCCGTCAGGGCCCAGCTTCGCTTTCGTTCGATTCGCTGAATCACTTGCGAAGTCGAATTTGATTTGTTCTTGACTCGCTGAGCTTCATCAAGGATCACCAGATCGAAATCTGATTCCAGATTGGTCACGGTGCCTTCATCGCGAATCATCAATTCGTAGTTCGCGATTTTTACCATCGCCCGATCCTGTTTCCAGTGCCAATCGCGATTCGCCTGGTTCCCGGAAACGGCTCCGACGGTAATCTCCGGTGCCCATGTTTTGAATTCGCGCAACCAGTTCGCAACCAGTGGCTTGGGGCAGATCAGTAAAACGCGGCTGGCGTTGCCGGTTCGCAGGAGAAGGCGAATTGCCGTGATCGCCTGCATCGTTTTCCCCAGCCCCATTTCGTCGGCAAGGATCGCACTGTAACGCGTAAACAGAAACGCGATGCCTTCGTATTGAAAGTCGAACGGCTTGAACGGAAATCGCATCGTCCGGCTGGACAGAATCGATTCCAGCGGCGGCTGAAGCATGAAGAAAAGACGATCTTCGAGCTTGATCACGTCCTTCGGCGGTTTCAATCGAGTGCGTGACTTTTCACCGCATTCTTCTGCGGTCCCAGATCGCTCATTGCCAGATTCTGAATCGGCATTCGCATTCGCGTTCGCTGAATCAGCGTCACCGGTGGCAACCTTGTCGGAGTCATCCACAGGAACGGACAATTGAGGTTCAAAGAAGAAGCTTGAGACCCGAGGTGAACGGGCTCCGAATCGAGCCGAGACAACGTTCGTTGGAATCGCTTCAACTTGAGGCGCTTCTGCAAACAGAACCAATGCCGGAGCGATCGCTTCATCCCAGCGCAAGTCATCCCGGAACGGTACTGCAGAAGCATGCTGCAAAGTAGGATCAGGCTGCATCTGAACGTCTCGCTACCTGCCGTGCTTCATTGAGCGCCTGACAAATTCGCTCAAACGGTTCGTCAAGCGTCAGCGAGGATGTAAATCGTTCGCAAGCTTCTTTCACGAATTCGACTTGCACCAGATCCGTTGACAGGATGGAAACGTTTAAATGATCCAGCTGAAATTCTGGATACTGAATCTCTTCGGAAAGCTGACTTTTCGCCTTATCGCTTGACTCGCTAACGAGCAGGATCGGAGCGGCGACCTTTCCCGAAAGATTAGCCAGTTCGGCTTGGTCAACGAAAACCAGCTCTGGCGATTTGGATGCTTTTTGGACCAACGCTTTCGCAATCAGGTCACAGTAGACGTGGCTTTTCCACGTTTGGCCGTAGAGGATTTTCTGCGTCTTGTTTTCTGCAACGGGAGCGGTGCAGTGAAACTCAGTCGGTTTACCATCCTGATTGACGGTCAGCAGACCACCAGTGAAACCGAGCGTTTCATCTTCCACGATTTTCAAGAAACCGTAATTGATCGATGCATCCATGCTTCTAACCAATCGTAACGCGATCGCGCACAAAGTAACCTAAAGCGGCTCAATGATTCTTCGGAAGCTAGAAACAGCTTTTGAGAATTCGAGCACAGGGCGTGTCAATGCATAAATTGACGGCAGGCGAAAATCCTTTTTCTCCAGACCCATGCCGGGTACATCGGTGACAAACGAGAGCCGCTTGAAACACCGGCCCTGCCCGCAACTTCCTCGCTCAATCGTCACGAACGGAACAGATAGATCATCCTCCGCGTCGCATGTGAAGGTTTACTGGTCAGAAGTATTGAGCACTCAAATCTTTTTTCAAATGTTCGAATACGACTCCCGAAAAGACAATTGCTCGACACTTGTCGTGGCGGCGTTTATAATAAAGCTCTGAACTTATTCGCGATTGTATTTTATTTGCCGGAGATGACCTCATGCCAAACGATTCTCAAGATATTTCTCCCATCTTCCGAATCGACGTCAGCCAAAGTGCTAGCGAGCCAAATATCGAAAGTGCCAAGGATCCGCAAGCAGCGGCGATGACGGCTTTGCTTGAGCAACTGGTTGTCGGTCAGGACCGTCAAAACGAATTACTCGAGGAAATTGTCGAGCAAATGGGCTCCAACCAGCGCCATCGAGCCAACGAGCTGAACAACTGGAAGGAAGCCAATCCTGTGCTGGCGCGGCGATGTCGTGCGGCTGCGGAAGCACTCTCTCAAGTGCAAACCGAATTCCTTCACAACCTGACTTTCGAGGTCAGCGACAACTACGAAAACATGCTCGACGGCGAATTCGTCATGAACGAATTTGTTGACCGTTACGGCCCGCGTTTAGCTCATTTGAACGGTGTCCTGCAACTTCTTTCGCAACTTAGCGGAAAACCCGCCCACGCTGAATAAAGGCGAATTGTCTCAGGAAATTTCCCGCATCAGCCGCCGCAAGCAGCGAACTTCGATCGTAGCACTGCGCGTCCTGTCGTCGTGAATAGTTTCGGTTGAATCAGAGAAACCTCTGTTGATTGGGAAAGCCCGCTGCACCGTTTCGGTACAGCGGGCTTTTTTGTTGCTGTAACGCTGTTTGACGCTCTCTCGAGCAAGCCTTAATTTTCGCCCATCGATGCGAGCCGATTCAGCACTTCGATCCCCTGTTCAAGCTTCTCTTCACTGGCGGCGTACGAAATACGAAAGTGAGTATCCTGTCCGCTGAAGATATTGCCTGGGATCACCATCAAGTTGTTCTCAATCGCTTTTTCCACAAAAGTCTGCCCGTTGCCCCACGGCAGTTTTGGATAAACGTAAAAGGCGCCGCCCGGTTTCACGATTTCGTAGTTTGAGCTGATTCCTTCGATCAGTCGATCACGTTTGACTCGGTAAGCATCGACGTAAGGCGTCATATCGAAGTCGAGCGCCGTCACGCCAGCCCATTGAGCCGGTGCGGGCGCGCAAACGAAAGTGTACTGCTGGATCTTCAGCATCGTTTCGACCAGTTTTTTTGGGCCGTGCACAAACCCCAATCGCAAACCGGTCATGGCGTAGGTTTTGGAAAACCCATCTATGACAATCGCGTCCGGATTGTACTTCGCTGCTGAAACGTAGGGCTCGTCGTAGACAAACTTGCTGTAGATCTCGTCCGAAACCAGACAGATTCCTTTTTCAGCGGCAAGCTCGGCGACGGCTTTGATGTCGGCTTCGGAAAAACAGACGCCGGTCGGATTGGAGGGACTGTTGAGAATGATCAGCTTGGTCCGATCGGTAATCGCCTCGCGGACTTTATCGATCTCAATTTTGAAATCAGGATGGATGTCGATCGGGACGGACTTGCCCTGAGCCAATTCAATGATCGCGGGGTACATGACGAAGTACGGATCAAAATAGATGACTTCATCGCCCGGATTGACGGTTGCAAGAATCGACAAAAGCAAACCGCCGCTCGTGCCCGAACACACAAATGCCTGACGGTCGGCATGTCCATGTTCGTCGTCAACCAAGCCTTGAATTTTATCACGCAGTGGCGGAATGCCCTGAGTCAAGGTGTAACCGTTTTTACCGTCCTGAATCGCTTTGATCATTTCCTCTTTGATCGGCGGCGGCACATCGAAGTCCGGCTGTCCGATGGAAAGATTGATCGGATCTTCGAGTTTGGCGGCAAGGTCAAACATGCGGCGTATTCCGCTGGAATCAAAGTTGCGAGTCCGGTCTGCAATCCAGTTATCAAATTCACTCATGGAGCCACTGCCATCGATACAAATAGTCGGTGCGATAGAAAAACCAATCGTCCGACTTTAACACAAAAGACGGTTGCCGAAAGTGGCTCGCTTACGATGCGGAAACCCACAATTCGGACGCGAATTTGATTTATCCGGGAAGGTCACGGATTCTGCCGGTTGAGGGTCGATCGATGCCGACGTAGGATGCGTACCCACAAGAGTTAGCTGGTCATCAGGCCTCACTTTTCGATCCTCTACCTGACCCAAAAAAGTCAATGAGCGAACTTTTCCACGAATGTGGTGTTGCGGCGGTTTATCATCTGCCAAGCGATTCTGTCAGCGAACTTTGCACAGGTGGCAACCAAGATGAGGCATCAGGGCTGATCACTCGCATGCTGCTGGACATGCAAAACCGGGGTCAGCTCTCGGCCGGTCTGTCGCGATTCAGTTTGACCGCAGAAAACAACCAACTGATCGACACCTACCGCAACATCGGCAGCGTTCAGGAAGTCTTTCGACTATCGCACAGAGTCAAAGCCAAACGGCTGATGGAAAAATACGCCGGGCCGGTTGCGATCGGGCATGTGCGATACGCTACCTGCGGCGCGGACGACAAAAGCTACGCCCAACCTTTTGAAAATCATGACTTCAACCGCAGTCGCTGGTTTTCGTTTGCGTTCAATGGCCAGCTTTCAAACTACAACGACCTCGCCAATGAACTGTTGAGCGAAGCCGACAATCACCTCGTGCGAAATTCGGACACTGAAGTCCTGATGCACGAGTTTTCACAACAGCTGATGGCCGACCCGCAAATTTCGCTGGTCGACATGATCAAGAACATTGCCAAACGGCTCGACGGTGCATGGTCGCTGGCCTACCTGAATGCAAAAGGCGAAATGTTGATCGCTCGTGATCCGCTGGGTATCAAGCCCATGTGCTACGCCGTAAAAGGGCCTCTGTTTGCCGCCGCCAGCGAAAGCGTTGCTCTTTTGAATCTCGGCTTCGATCGAAGCGAGATTGAATCGTTAAAACCGGGTCATGCGATCACCATCGTTGACGGAAAAATTGAGATCACTCAATTCGTTGACAACCCCGGCCAGGCTCACTGCTTTTTCGAATGGATCTATTTCGCGAACGTCGCCAGTCGGCTTGATGATCGTGGCGTTTACTTGACGCGGACTGAACTGGGCCGCGAGCTCGCTGACCTCGAACGTGACAAATGGGGCCTGTTCGACATCGGTGAAGACACAATCGTTGTTCCGGTACCTGATACTTCGAAAGCTGCCGCAGACTCGATGGCTTTTCACCTGAAGATTCCGTCGCGGGAAGGCCTGATTCGAAATCGCTACAGTGGTCGTACGTTTATCGAATCGTCTCAGGAAAGCCGAGCTCAAAAAGCGAAAATCAAGTACACGCCGCTGCGAGAGGTCCTTGAAGACAAAATCGTTGTTCTTGTCGAAGATTCGATCGTACGCTCGACCACGATGAAGGCGTTGCTGGAACGCGTTCGGGACGAGGGAGGAGCACGAGAAGTTCATGTGCGAGTCGCTTGCCCGCCGATTATGGCTCCTTGCTACTACGGCATCGACATGTCAACGATCCGGCAGTTGTTCGCGCCGAAGTTTTGCCCACCGGGTGAAACCGTTACCGATGAAATGCAGGACGAAATGGCGAGATCGCTGGGTTGTGATTCACTTCGATTCTTGCCGATCGAATCCATTTCTCGAGCGATCGGAATTCCTGCGGACGGACTATGTCAGGCGTGCCTGAACGCCGACTACCCGACGCCAACGGGGCAGAAGTTGTACCAGATCGACAAGAACAACTTTCTGGCGAATCGCAAAGAGGTCAACATCTTCGAGAGCCGTGCTTTCGATGCCGGCACGGCGAAAAACTGATCTCCATTGCGTACGAAACACCTCGATGTCCGGTCCAACGGACTCGGCGACAGTTAAGCCCGGATATTCACGATGCGCGGGCATCAAAATTGAGAAGGCTTGTTTCATTGGGGCATTGTTCCAAGTTTGTGGTTTCGGCAGTTCACCCACAAAGTGAATTGGTGAATCTGCAAAAACTGACGCCATTCCAGCAGAATCGCCTCAAACATCAAACCAGACGCCTGTCGTCGTGATCAATTCCGGTTTAGATCACTCGGTGCCTTTTCACATCGCGCTCACCGGCAGAAGTGTTCTGCCGATCGGGAAAGCGAACGACACCCACGATTTCGTCAATTTCTTTGGCGATACGTTCGACGATGATTGGTGGGCTGTCATTGAGGGCCTCTTTGAACGGTTCCGCTAAGGGGACTTTACCAGTCCTTTCAACTACAGATCTCCTCCGGCGCATCTTGCAATCTCAAGCCATTGATACGAACAAGTGAAAAATTGCGATTTCGCCGTTGGCCGTGCCATGCCGTGTTTCACGAAGATTGTCGTTTGCCACATTTAGAGTGGTGCTGTTCAAACCTGACGACTTCAAGGCGATTTCGGTTGCTTTATCCTTAATTCTTTCTTCAACCGACTCCATTGCGACTTCCATGTTTCCATCGAATACATATCCGATCATGCCACCGCACGTTTGGCCAACCGAATACTTCTGAGAAACGAAACAGCCGATTCCATCTTCGCCGACGTATGCGGGAGCCAAGGTCTTGAATCCGCTATCGAACGTGACGTTGAGTCGCTTGCATTCAAACGCGAAGTAGACGTCTTCATCGTTGCCGTGTAGCAAGCAAAGATCAATCCGACCCAGTTCATCACCCGACTCGGGGTCATCAACCGTCAATTCACGTCGGACTTGAAACGGCAACTGCTTGATGATTGGGTCATAGGCGTATTGGTGTCGAAGCAGTTTTGTAATTCTTGTTTCAAGAGTCTCGGTGATTGGTTTGGGGATTCTGTCCCATGCAACGAATACTTGACCAATGATGTCGTCGAGAAAGTCGTTGGGAAAAAGCGGCGCGAATTCATCTGAGCTTCCGACAACATTCATGAACTCGCAATCCTTTTTGAGTTCAAAATCGCAGCCGCAATCGAGTCAGCGTCGTTGAGTGCCGCAGTTTTCGTCCAAAATCGTAATGAAAGCGGTTTGATGATGTAGGCGGTTTTCCCGTCGAAGAGCGTCACCCCACGCATGTAAGTTCGCATTCCGTTTTCGCGCCGCATCTGATCTCGTAAGCGATTTAACTGCTCGATAACTTTATCATCCGCAATTTCATCCGTGGCAACTGCTCCATTGTCTCGTTTCGCATTCTGACTGAGAACAACAATCCCAAGTCCAGTAGCGGGAGAGGCAATCGTACGAGCTGAAATCGAGATTGGGCTGCGCTGCCCCCAGCTATTTAGCACATTGGAAATCGTGTTTCCGTAGTTTTCTCTTTGCGCTGGTGAAGGGAGACGAAGGGTCGGGATGTCAATGTCGAGCGACGTTGGTGTAGCACTTGGCTCGACTATCTCGCAAGTGTCATGAATCAATGCCTGTTCGTACTCATCACAATCAAAATACTCAAAGATTAGAGGTTCAATTGCTTTGTCAGCCTGCCGAATGATCTTGCCGTGATCGACAAGCCCTTCCGAGTCCAGTTTGGCTACAGCTTTGTCAAAGATGGCGCAGACCTTTTTCACGATCTTTGACGCATTTGCGACGGCAAATTCGTGATCTGGCAGTACGAAAGGAAGTTGCAGTAATTCGTATTTTTGAACCTTATCCCGCTCAGTGCCCCAATTCGCTGACGTGTGAAACAGAAAATAGTTGGCGAGCCGAGATCTGAGGAAGGCCGAAAGGAAAACTAGCAAGTCGCGATCTTCTTCGAGACCGGCGATCGACTGCAACGAGTCTTGGAATAGAACATCGAATTCGCAAAAGGCGATTTTCGTGAAGCCTTGCGAGATTAGAACCATCGGGCCTTTGAAAATGCGTTCATCTTTTACGAAGTAGTACTGTTCGCAGGGCTTACCAATCGGCTCGCATTCAGACTCAGAAAGAAAAAAGCTGATTTGCTTTTTCGCATTGATAAACAAATGTTCTTCCGGCCACCAAGGATACTGTGGTTTGTATCGGCTATTTGACTGAAGCGTTTTCCCTTTGCTGTCTGGTTGAAAACCTTGGCTGCTTTTCCACCGCTTATTCGACCGTGCTTCTCCTACCTCCCCACTGAGTTGTGGATAGCTCATCAAACGGTCAAGCAAACGAATGTCCCGTGGTGTTCCTCGGAGTTGCCTTTTCCATAGGCTTGGAGCCATTTTCTGTTCGGCAAAACTCTTAATCGCAGTTGATCGCACATACTGGCTGTCATTTGGCGTGATGACGACAACTCCACGGCGCGGATCACTTCGGTTTGCTTGTGGGCTGATGTAGTTGATTGCGTATTCTTGCTCTGTGGCGTCCGCAATTCCGAAGCGGACGACCACGCTCGGGCAGATCGCGTTCTCAAACAAGACAAACCTCAAATCCGCAAGCTGAAGAACCTCTTCAACGTGATGGTGGTCAAACCATTTGATTTGAAAATCGTCTGTACGATTCAGAAAAACCTTTGAGGGCAACACCAGAGAAACACGTCCGTTGCAATCGAGGTGCTGAGGGCATTTCCACATGAACGCGTGAGCGATTTGGCGACTGGGAAGTGTTTGTTTGACTTCTTTTTTGTACCAAGCGTCAGCGATTGGGTCGCCCGGTTGATTCCTGCCAATCCAAGGTGGGTTGCCAATGATCAAATCAAAGTCGGCAAACTCAGGCGGCAAGTCTGCTTCAAAGAAATTCCGACACAAGATCGTTCGAGGGCTTGATTCTGTTGGTTGTTCGCCAGCTTTGAGCATCAATGCGGGCAGAAGCTTTCCATCTTTTGATAATTCCGTGATGTCAAATGGAGCAAACTGATCCAACAAAGCCAGATACAAACTAAAGCAAGTTATACGACACGCTGTTTCGTTCTTGTCGATTCCAAACAAGTCGTTTTGAAGGATGCTGACTAGCTCGCGCCACCTTGTGTTACTTTTGCGGTTGGGATTTTTTGCTCGCCACTCTTCTGCCATGCGATTGAACAATGAAACCAGAAAAATCCCTGAGCCGCACGCAGGGTCAAGCGACTTTTTCCCAAGAATTCCGTTAGCACCATCCGTCGCTGTGTCGATTACCAATTCAGCAAGATGTTTGGGAGTATAGTAGGCGCCGGATTTTCTTTGAAAGGTTTTTGAAGCAACTTGGCCTGCCTGCTGTTCAACTCCAAGGAACTCTTCGTAGATGGCACTGATCGTCTCGATGGGAATGAAATTAAAATCATAAGCCCAGAAGCCCAGTGATTTTTGCCCGGACTTAAGTTCATCGCCATTAAGGAATCGCGTGAGTATCTCTATGTGCTTGGAAGAAAACTTGTCCTTCTCGTCTGAAAGGTCTTCGTCGAAAAGGCTTCCGTTGAATTTAGCTTGCAAGGCTGCAAACAGCTTGTAAAGGGAATCAATCGCATCTTCACTGGACATGCGGTTGAACATTTCAGCCAAGCTGGATGATTTTTTTGCGCCGGCGTCTGCGAAAAAATCAGCTCCGATAATTTCACGGTCTACCAAATAGCAGACGAAAATTGCTCGGCCCAGCAAACTGTGAATTCGAGCAAGCGAGAGTTTCCGGTTTGCTTGATGCAATTGGTTCGCGACTTCACCAAGGTTTCGGAGCAAATACTGGTCGACCGCCTGCTCTTGATCGAAACTTTCAGGATGCTGCTCGTAAATCCTTCCCGTTTCGATGCGGTAAACTAACCGCTCAACCTCCAACGCATCATTGACGCGATCCAGTTTTTCTACGAGCCGATTTTCTGATGCAACATCTGCTTCTTCATTAGCGGGCGGCGCTTGGCCAGAAAAAACGAACACTTCTGTTGGAGTCGTTACGACTAGTAGAGTGGCTATTCCCTGATTCCAAACGAAACGCTGATATCGCCGAATGTCGAAACTTCGCAGTTGTTGAAGCTCTTTGAAAAATGTTGTTGGCCGTCCGTCGACGAACAGGATCGCCGAAAGTCCAATTCGCTCCCAAGCTCGGCGCAGAGCATGCCCGTTAGGCACGCCAATTAGTTCGTCGATTGAACGAACAACTTGCCGTCCACTGTTCTTGGTCAGACCTAGCTGACGCGCCAGTGAATTGCTTAACCCCGCCATGGAAGTTTTGAGATTTAGATAAGATGGAAAATCGTGTTTGTTGACTTTCGGTCGAGCATTTGACACGTCCGGTCTCGCCGCCGAAATTTTACCGATTTATTCCAATTAATGCATCAGCAGTAGACCTGAGTACATTAACGCGGGTCCGACAGGCCGGCGTACAGAAGCGCGAGGCCAAATCCAGAGTGATAACTTTTCTTACGGAAACTTTTCCCTGCACTGAGAGCTCAGGTCGCGAAAACTTGTTGGATCGCTTGCTGTTGCTTATTGGGAAGAGATGCCGGTAGCGGCGGACCATTTCTGGGGTTTAAAGGCAAACTCAGTCGTTGATTAGCCGCTGCTCGACAACGGCTGCGGCACAGTTGCTGCAAAACAAAATGACGCAACACATGCCAGCCATGGAGAACTTCCCACGAATTGCCTCTCAACGTGGTACGGAAGCGATTACGAAGTTCACTCGCAGTCATGGGGCTGCCAAGCTTTCTCTTTTGCCGCGATCGAATCTGCACTCCAATAAAGGAACTAGATCCTAAA